>JAKQQP010000177.1 GCA_029564115.1 Candidatus Rifleibacteriota bacterium
AATTTGTCATCGCGAGCAAAGCGAAGCGATCTAGCCTGCCATAACTGAGACTGCTTCGCTGCCGCTCGCAGTGACATGAACTTGTCAGCGCGGGCACGTTAATTTGTCATCGCGAGCACATTAATTTGTCATCGCGAGCAAAGCGAAGCGATCCGGCCTGCCATAACTGAGACTGCTTCGCTGCCGCTCGCAGTGACATGAACTTGTCATCGCGGGCACGTTAATTTGTCATCGCGAGCAAAGCGAAGCGATCCGGCCTGCCGTAACTGAGACTGCTTCGCTGCCGCTCGCAGTGACATGAACTTGTCATCGCGAACACATTAATTTGTCATCGCGGGCACGTTAATTTGTCATCGCGAGCAAAGCGAAGCGATCCGGCCTGCTCTCTTTCTCCCCACTCTCCACTACCCACTATCCACTATCCACTACCCAAATACTTGTTGCCAGAATGGGCGGTTAGCAATATGTTTAGATTGAAAGCAAGTGACCAGGGAGAGGAAATATGCAGGAATTTCTCATGCGACCGATGTCGGTTCTGCCTTGCTCGCGCCGTCTGACTTTTGTCAGGGCTGATCTTTGCCACCTTTTCGATGAGAGTGACAAAAAATATCTCGATGCCTTTGCCGCCAACGGCAATATCGTTGCGGGGCATGCCGTAGCCGCTATCCAGGCTGCTTACCTGACCCCCCCTGAGAACTCCGGCCAACAACTTCTGCACGAATTCAAAAAAATACTTCCCGGCTATCTTGAGCATGTACAACTGTTTCAGTCGGGCACAACCGCTCTCAAAACCGCCTGCGCCCTTTCTCGCAGTTTTCGCCAAAAACCTTTCGTTATTGGTATTTCTGAAGACAGAGTGCAAAACTCTTTCATGGTCGTCTCCTCGACTGATGACGAGCATTTCAACCCTCTGTTCTCGATCGACACCAACTTTGAATTGACCAGCCACAACATCAGTCACCCGCACGTCACGGGTAACAGGCGTCTGTCAGAACTCGGCAAGTCGATAAAAGGCGCCTGTCTGTCGTCTCTTGAAGCTTTTTTTGCCGATCTTGCCGACCAGACTGCCGCTATCGTTATCGAACCCTCGATCGGGGTCGGCGGAGCTGTCGAGGCCTGCCGCAACTTTTTCGGCAAGCTCGAAGAATTCTGTCGGGCTAACGGCATCGATCTGATCGCCAACGAAACCCAGTGCGGAATAGGCCGAACCGGTAGCCGCCTGTTCGGTTTTCAGCTGCTGAACATTCACCCCGATATCGTCTGCATCGGGCCGAGCCTCGCCAACGGTTACCCGATAGGCGTAGCCATTTATGCCGACCATTTTGCCAGTCTCGTCGACCCGATCACCGCAACAGCCTGCTCGTCGTGTGCTGCGGCGGTAGCCACTCTGCTGCAGATAGAGCAGCTCGATCTGTTGCGACGTTCAGAGCAGCTGGGCGAAGTTTTTAAAAACCTTTTACAGCATTTTATCGGTGACCACCGTTTTGTAAAGCACATTCGCGGGCTGGGGATGATGATAGAAGTCGAGATCGAAAGCGTCGAAGCAGCCATCGAACTGCACCATCGCGCCAGCGAACTGGGGCTGATAACCGGCACCGGCAACCTGCGGCAAAATATTATCAGGCTCACGCCGCCGCTGATTTTTACCGGCGACATGACTGAACTGGCCTGCCAGATTCTGCGTGATTCTCTTCCGTAGTATGCCACGAGCGTCAGCCAGGCAGACTCAGTTTGCTTTTCCCTCGCGCTTTTAGTTGTTGCATGGGTTGCGTGCAGGAGTTAGACTAGCTGAAGAAAAAGTTAAATCAACGGAGGGAATATGGAAATCAAATTTGGGACATCCGGCTGGCGGGCAATCATCGCTGACGAATTCACTTTTGCCAACGTTCGCATCTGCTCACAGGCCATAGCTGATCATCTTAAAAGCATAAACACGACTCAGGGTGTAGTCATTGGCTCAGATGCCCGTTTTATGTCGAACCGTTTCATGGAAGTATCAGCGGAAGTTTTTGCAGCCAACGGCATCAAAGCGCTTCTTTGTGTGCGCGACACCCCTACCCCGGTAATCAGTTTCGAAATTCTCCGCCGAAAACTGGCCGGCGGCATCAATTTCACTGCCAGCCATAACCCGCCCGAATACCAGGGTTTGAAGTTTTCACCGTCATGGGGTGGCCCGGCGCTGCCCGAAACCACCAAAGACATCGAAAATCGCGCCAACGAACTGATGAAAAATGGCAATATCAAGTGCATGAAGCTTGCTGAAGCCGAAAAAGCCGGTCTTGTCGAGCGCATCAACCCGATGGAAACCTATCTCGACGATCTGCGCAAAAAAATCAACTTTGCCGCCATCAAAGAAGCAAAGCTCAAAGTTCTCGTGAACCCTCTTTACGGCACGGCTCGCGGCTATCTTGACCGCCTTCTCAAAGAAGCCGGCTGCGAAGTTACGGTGATGAACGACCATCTCGACCCCTATTTCGGCAATCAGCCGCCTGAACCGTCAGAATCACATATTCCCGATATGATCGAACGCATGAAACATGGTCACTTCGATCTGGGTCTGGCCACCGACGGCGATGCCGACCGCTTTGGCGTGCTTGGGCCAAAAGGCGCATTTTACGAACCCAACCAGATTCTGGGCATGGTTCTCGATCATCTCAAGAATACGCGTGACTGGCCCGGCGCAGCAGCCCGTTCGGTTGCCACCACCCACCTCGTCGATGCCGTCGCCCGCTATCATGGCATGGAACTGATCGAAACCGCTGTGGGTTTTAAATTTATCGGCGATCTGATCGCCCACGACAAAATCGTCATGGGCGGCGAAGAATCAGCCGGCATGAGCATTCGCGGCCATGTTCCCGAAAAAGACGGTATCATTGCCTGTCTGCTGGTCGCCGAAATGGTCGCCATGCAGCACAAACCGATCGCCAAAATTCTTGAAGACCTGTATCAGAAGGTCGGCACCTACCTGACCCGCCGTCTCAACTTCAGACTGACCGAAGAAGAAAAGACCAAAGCTGTCGCCAACATGAAGAACGACCCCAAAGAAGTGGCCGGCTTCAAGGTTAAGCAGGTAATCAGAGTCGATGGCACCAAGTGTATCCTCGAAAACGACGCCTGGGTGCTTGTCAGGTTTTCTGGCACCGAGCCCGTAGTCAGGTTCTATGCCGAGGCACACGACGAAGCAACGCTCAAAAAACTCTGCGATCACGGCGAAGCCTTCGTAAAGGGCGTCTGATCAGGGCGCAAAGATGTTGCAGTTCGACGGCGCAGCCGAAAACAAAAGCGGCTGCGCCTTCTTTGTGCCCGTGTGACAGACACGGGTTGATTTTAAGGTTGGTTTTGTCGATATTTATAGTAGAGGAGTATGATTTATGTCTGTTAGACCGATAGATATCAAAACCAATCTGCTGGTATCGGAAGACGCCAGCCGCCTGCGCGAAGCCCAGAAAGCCCAGGAGGCCGGCCTTGCCGAGCAGGTCGCCCAGAATAAAAATGCCGCCAGCAAAAAAAGTGAAACGGTGCAAAAAACAGATTCGCCCGAAGGTGCCGTAATTCGCAAAGAAGATGAAGAGGCCGAAAAACAGAGGCGTCGACGCCAGGGCAAACAGGGCCCCAACCAGAAACCCGAAGACGAAGAAGAGAAACACCCCGAAATAAAAGACGGCACCAGAGGTCTTAAAGTCGATCTCAAGGCCTGACAGATGTGTTCTGCCAACTTTTGCAGACTTTTCCCGATAGCCGTGCTTTGTTTTGCACTGCTGACGCCGGCAACTTCCGAGGCCGGTCACCAGGAAGACTCCTGGCTTTATAACCGTCAGGGGATGTTCAAAGTTTCGCAGGGTGACCAGGAAGGCGCCATCAGAGATTTCGAGCGAGCCTGCCGCCTCGACCCGTTCAATGACACAGCACTGGCCAATCTGGCCTGCGCCCGCAACAACCTGGGGGTCACTCTGGCCGGGCAAAAAAATTTCAAGGAAGCCATCAGGCAGTTCGAGGCAGCCAAAGCGCAAAAACCCGAAGATGTTTCGATAAGACTCAACCTGCTTTCGACTCTGGTCACCATCAAAGACGGCGCCGCCGTCGAAAAAGAAGCGCGGGAGCTGATAACATTGCGGCCCAACGACCCCGATCTCATCGGCAAGATTGCGGCTGCCTTCCAGAAAACCGAAAACCCCGAAGCGGCCATTACGGTGCTGCAGGAATTCGCCGACCGGGTACCCGACAACGCCAGAATCCACGGCATGCTTGGCAGACTGCTCTACCGCAACGGCGAAGCCGACGAAAGCTCTTTTCACCTGCGTCGCAGTCTCGAGCTAGACCCCGACAGCGACGATGTCCGCAAAACCATACGGCAGCTCGAGCGCGAAGCAGAAATAGAAAGCGAGCTGCAGAGTTACAGCAGCCGGCATTTCAGCCTGTCCTGCCCGGCGAATTTTTCTGCAGACTGGGCCGATGAACTTCTTGAACTTCTCGAAGACGCCTATCGCGAAGTCGGCGACCGTCTCAACTTTTACCCTGCCGTAAAATCTCAGGTATTGATCATGCAGACAGATGATTTCAGGCGGGTTCACGATCTACCCGACTGGGCCGGCGGCGTTTACGACGGCAGAATCCGTCTGCCGGTGCCTGGGCGCGGCATTCTTCCCGCCAACCTGCGCGGCGCGGTAATGCACGAATATGTTCATCATGTGATTTTTCTGCTGTCATCGGGCAATTGCCCTGTCTGGCTCAATGAAGGCCTGGCACAGCTTTTTGAGTATGGCAGCGAAAACCTCGAAAGATTCAGTGTTTCTGATGAGCAATCGCAGTTCAGTTCTCTGAGCGAGCTCGACCTCGAGTTTAAAAGCAACCCTGACCGACAGCAGGCGGCAAAACTTTATCGGGCTTCGCTGGCAGCCGTAGCGCGTCTGGTACAGGAACAGGGCTGGCAACAGGTATCGCAGCTTCTTGCGGTGCTTGCAAGCGGCGAAAGTCTCGGCAAAGCGGCCTCTGAAGTGCTGTCGCTGAACCACGAGCAACTCGAGGCGCTCTGTCTGCAGCACGACAGCTAACCTGCCGTCAGTATCGTATCAAAACGGGGCCACCCATGTAACCAGAATACATGATAGCGATCAGCACGCGCATTATCACTTCAATCAACAGCAGAAAGAGCATCGGCCCGAGATCGATAAAGCCAGGCCCCATTGGTATCAGCACCTGAAAACGGCGCAGCACCAGATCTATACGACTGGTGATCGGCCTGATAGCCGGCGGCAGGTTCCCCGGCATTATCCAGGTGAGAATGACCCTGATAAAAACCACCAACTGCACCAGGCGCAGAAGTTCGATGAGAAGATACATGGTTAAACCTCGTCAGCAAAGAGAGCTGTGCCGATTCTTATCAGCGTCGCCCCCTCAGCGATTGCCAGCGGGAAATCGCCGGACATGCCCATCGACAGCTCGCGGGGTTGCCAGGCCGGGCCAGCCAGGTCGCGACTGGCAGCCAGCAAAGACGCCAGTTCATGGAAGCAGGCACGCGTCGTCTGCGCATCGGCATCGAGTGGCGCCATGCCCATCAGACCGCGCATATCGAGATGCGGACTGTCACGAAATTCTCTGATCACCTCGAGAATTTCATCGCAGGCAAAGCCCTGTTTGGCCTCTTCGCGAGAGATATGCACCTGCAGAAGCAGTGGGCATTTACGACCGGTTTTCTGGTGCCAGGCGATGAATTCGTGCAACAGTTCGCGCCGGTCGATCGAATGCACCAGCGCCGCAACCGGGTAGACATATTTGATCTTGTTAGTCTGCAAAGGCCCGATGTAATGCCATCTGATCGAGAGATCAGCGAGTTCTCTGGCCTTATCGCGCAGCGCTTGCGGCCGGTTTTCGCCGAAATCGAACTGGCCAAGAGCGTGCATCGCCCTGATAGTCTCGCCGGCAACCGTCTTGGAAACGGCAACCAGCTGTATATTTTCGGGGTGGCGATGAGCCGAAATCGCGGCTGTCTCGATTTTATTCTGAATTTTTTGCAGGTTTTCTGAGAGAGACATTTTGTTTTCCTGTCACTGCTCCGGGCGGGTTCGCAGACGCAGAACGCTGGCAGACAAAGGTCTGACGTTGAGACGATCAGCGCCATCCGGAACATGCTTTACTTCAAGAGAACCCGGTTCGGTGTTGTCGAGCCAGCGCTGCAGATTGCCTCCGATACAGGCTCCAGTAATGGTTATTTTGAGGCTGGCACCGGCAAACAGGCGACGAAAATTCACTGGAGTTCCCTGCTGAGGCCTTGATTCTGCAGTATACACACCGGCACCCGGTTTGTAAATCACCGCTCTGATCAGCCATTCTCTGGCTGCATGAATGAAATCAGTGCCCGGATTGGTCTCTTTGACGTAGTTTTCGAGATCGACAGTGGACAGAGCAGTACCTTCAGCGGCGATCAGCAGAAGATTAAGGTTTGAGTCGACGTTGGTCGGGCCGGTGATGAATATATGGCCTGGGGTCACGATCACAAGATCAGAACCGATATCACCGCGCAAATAAACCGAGCGCTCTGAAAACAACAGGCGGGCACCCTGAAGATTGGCGGCACTGATATTGTTGAAGCCACCATAACGCATGTCAGTAGCGAGAACCACAAATTTTTCATCGAGCTGATCCTGTTCCCAGCGGGTCGAGTTGGGGGCACGGTAACTGTCAGAAAACAGATGAGCTTCACCAGGGTGATAATCGGTATCGATGGGCTTACCGTTCAAAAAGCCTTTACCATCGGCATCGAGGTATATTCCACGAGCTTTGCTAAGATCACGCAAATAGTCGAAATCTGGTCGCCACGGCGGAATGAAAGAAGCGTAGCCCTGCGAGTCACGGTCAACAAAAACATCCGGCGGGTTTTTCCCTTCGAGACTGTCTACGGCCTGCTGAATACGCAGACTTGAGTTCATGGCGACGGCGTTATTGCCGACTTCGATACGCGGCTGGGCCGTGCCACGACGATAGAAATACAGTGCCGTCTGCACTGGCCCGGCAAAAGTATGCGAGTCGACTATAACCGGGCTTTCGCAGTAAAGAGGCCCAACACATGGCGAATTGCCATCGCGGGAAAAACGGCTGCCATAGTTGGCGGCGAGAGCGCCGGAATCGCCTGACAGCTTGAAGGGACTGGGGCCGCCCGGCACAAAAATTCGGTGGAGCAGCTGCGGATCATGACAAATACCCTGACGGCTGAGCATTGCCGAGTCGAACAGGGGGCGATTTGCCTGCACGAAGTTTTCAAGCGAACCGGCACTCTCAACCCATGGCTGGATCGGGGTGCCATAATAATACTCATCGAGGCTGGAAAAAACAGCGAAATTTTTAACCAGATCATAAAGCTGAACTACAGCGGCTGTGGTGTATCTGAACCTGCCGCAGCGCCCCTCTGAAAGAATCTGATACTGCAGACTTTCGTCAAGCAGAGGAGTCGTTTCGATATCTTCAGAAAATAAACGGCGCACTGAAATAATGCGAAACCAGGCGTCCGATCTCTGCCCGACTGGCATCCAACTGTCTGTTTCAAGCTGATCGGCAAAAAATACCGCTGTGAGCGCCCCCGGGTTGGCTGCCCGATCGGAAGCATTCATGACCACCCGCATTTTTTCGACGGCGTAATTGATGCCGGATTCTGCGGCAAGTTTTGCCTGACGCCCGGAAATACGCAGCAGACCGAGATCACGATCAGCGCGATAAACTCTGACGAACAGGGCTGCGACAAGAACGATGGTAAAAAAGACCATCACCAGCAGAGGAATTATTGATTGTTTTTCATCGGGAATTCTGCTCATGTATGCTTACTGATTTCTCAGGTAAATCAACCTGGAAAACTCCCTTCCCACATTTTCGCCATTGGGAGAGTCAGCCTTGAAACTGATTTCAAGCAGATCAGGCGCCAGTCTGACGAATTTACCTTCGCGGCAACCGCTGACAAGGGGGTTGGTAAAACGCCCGAGTCTTTTCAGACCGGTAGTGACGGCAGCGGTTCGCGAAACATAAGTAAGCGAATTATCAGAAAAAACGAAGCCTTCTTCGAAGACCGATGGCAGAAGAGCGCCGTCATCGCCTGAAGTGCGAAAGAAACATTCTCTTGAATCGCCGTTGAATGGGTGTTCAAAGTGAACGGCATTGGCAATTTCGTTACTGACCTCATCGAGCATATCGTTGATATTTTGTTCCCACTGGTATTTTTGCTGGGCTTTCTTCATGTCGCCAGAATTGAGAAAAAAGAAAAAAACCGACGCTCCCCCCGCAACTGCCAGAAAAATTGTGAAGAGCAATACTTCCCAGAGGGTGAGGCCACTTTTGGGGCTGCTGTAGCTTTTCATGGTTTTGTTCTCGCACGCAGATATTCAAGAGAAAGACTCTTGCCCAGCGGAAAAACGCCCCACCGCACCTGAGCGCGCACCAACGCGCACGAAGTCATTTCAGGATGTAAAACAACTTCTATACGCCCCTGCAGCCCCATGTCTTCGCAACCTTTCACGGGTTCAAAAGCGCCGCTGTAGCTGCGTTCAAACGGGCGGCTCAAAGCTTTTTCCATGAGATTCTCAAGGGCGACGGAAGCGCGAAGATGGCTGTCGGACTCGAACAGTGGCACCGCCTTGATCGACCAGAGCTGCACAAAAGGCCAGAGGAAAAACGTGGCAATGCCGACATACAGCAATCTTTCAAACATCGATCTCGGAGCTGTGTCTGACATTTAACTTTCCTGCTGCTGTTCGATTTTTAATTCAAGGCGGCGTATTCGCGCAATTCTTTCATGAACTTTTCTGCCATAACTATCTTTTCTTCGTCTTTAGCGACCTGAACATAATTTTTCCAGGTTTCTATGGCTTCAGTGTGCATACCCAGGCGTTCATAAATGACAGCAAGGTTGTAGATAGCCTTATCGAGGAAAGGATCCTGTTTGAGGGCAGCCAGATAAACATCTATAGCCTCTTCGTAGCAGCGTTCCATGTCGAGCAGGCAGGCAAGATTATAGAGGGCCTGAGTGTTTCTCGGGTAGATGTTCAAAATATCGCGATAAGCATCGAGAGCGCCGTTCACATCAGAGTTTCTGAATTTTTCATAGGCATCGGTCAGGCGCTTCGAAAGGTCAGAATGCAGAACGGGCATGACCCTGGCTTTACGCGACTTGCTTACGCTAACTTTTTCGGCGGTAGCAGTGTTCGAAGCGTATTGTTTGTAATAATGCCGAACTTTGCGCACATAGTTTTGCGTCTCACGGAATGGAGGTATGCCACCGTGCTTGTCGACATTGCCGGGGCCGGCATTATAAGCTGCCAGAGCCAGATCGACCTTGCCGTCAAAACGTTTCAGCATCATCTTCAGATAATTTGAACCGCCAAGAATATTCTGGCGCGGGTTGAACGGATCTTTGCACCCTACCATGCGGGCAGTGGAAGGTATCAGCTGCATCAGCCCCTGAGCGCCTTTCGAAGAGAGGGCCTGCGGGTCGAAATCAGATTCAGCCTTGATGACCGATTTAATCAGGTATGGGTCGATTCCATGAGTTTCAGCGGCCTCGTTGATATATTTGCTGAATGTTTCGTCATTGGGCAACAGAAACTTCTGAGCCGGTGCCATGGAACTGGCGGCAAAACTTGTCGGAGCCGGCGAATCAGGGGCTTCACGCTCCTTTTTGCTGGTAACGACAATTTTGTAATTACGATTAGGCGGGCTGTCAGTTAAAAACAAACGACCATGCTCGTCGCGATAAGAATAAATTGCCGCATCCGCCTGAACAGTCAGGCCGAGTGTGATTATTCCGGCTAACAACAATACACGTTTCAACCATGCCCTCCTGTAAGGCTAAAATTGATACTCGCATACTGATTCGGCAAATCAGGCAAATTTTATTATAGCAAATAAAAAAATAGTGGATAGTGGTTAGTGGTTAGTGAATAGTGGACAGTGAATAGTAGATAGTGGATAGTGGATAGAAAGCAGGCCGGAGAAAAGACCGCAAAGCAGAAGCAGTGGTTGGGAAGAAGGCCGGCAGGCGACAATATACCGCAGGCTTGAGCGAAGCGCTTCTGGAGGTAATTAAGTAAGAGAGATCGCTTCGCTACGCTCGCGATGACACACATTACATGCTCGCGGTGACATAATATTAATGCGTCTGCGATGGCATACGTCACACACTGCGTGCTGATACATATCGGTGAACGAAGCCGTAAAGGCGATTGTTTTGGTCGAAATTTCAGGAATGGCGGTGCAGGTATTCCCAGCTCAGGACGCACGAGGTAAAATGCCAGTTATCGTCTTCTGAAATCTCTTTGCCGTTAGCGATCTTTTTGGAAATTCCATCGCACAGCCAGCATTCACGTTGCTGTTCGGCATACATACGGGTCAAAGCTTCTAGTGTAGGCGGTTCAGCCGGTGGCGGGGGCACCACTTTCAAGACAGTCTTCTGCACAGTTGCTTCTTGTGTCAGGGTTGTTGCACCATTGTGGTTTTCGTCAAGAATGGGAGTCATGGTTGGCACTGCTACTGAATTACTCATTACTACCTCTGAAAAAATTAGTCGGCTGAAGGTTGGGCAATTATAAAGGTAATGAACAGCTGATGCAAATTCGTTACCAAGTTCACAATCCCCTGCTGATGCCGGCTGTAAATTTTAAATCAGCCTCTTTCTTTCATGAAAGTAAAGCTTCCGACCTTTTTTCGGTGCCCTTTGCACGGTGCATTCATTCTACTGGAAAAGCGACGATGAAAAGCAGAAATCAGCTGTTAAGTTTTTTTTCTTCGGGAATTTCGGAGTAAAAACCGCTGAGAGCCTGTTGAAACTGCTGCTTCAAATGATCTCGCAGCACTGACTTGGCATTGGCAACAGCCCGACGGTGTCTGCTTACCAGAATGTCCGGGTCTATTTCCGGGTCATCATAATTCTTGATTGCACGGTTCTGAGACAGCCAGCTTTTCAGATCGATCATACTTTGCACCTGCCGAAAAAAGATTTGCAAAGTTTGTATCGGAAAAGATCGGTCTGTTGTTAACCTTGAAATTTCAGGTTCTTGACCTGAGCGATGACCTTTTGCTGCAAAGATTCATCACAGGCCCCCAAAAGGCCATGCCGGTGGCGAAAATCGGTCGGATCATAACCGAAAGGCTGACCTCTCAGGTCGCTGACCCTGCCGCCGGCCTCAACGAAAAGAATTTCCGGGGCGGCGATATCCCAGGCTTTGGTTTGGTTCGAGCTGTTGATGTAATAATCGGCAAAGCCACGAGCCATAGCCATCAGCTTCAACCCCACTCCACCACAGGAAAAGTGTGAAGCGCCACCAAGCAGAGAATGAACCCGGCTTCCGATCGGGCATGGGTGTGAACGACTGACAGCAAGTCTGAGATCAATTGCTGCTTTGCTCACATGCAGGCGTTCCCAGGCACGACCGGGGGCATGCCACCAGCAGCCTTCGCCGGCGGCGGCAACATAAAGATTTTTGCCAACCGGTTGATAAACAAGCCCTAATTGCAGGCGGCCGGCGACGGCGAGACCGATTTGAATGGCAAATTCACCAGTGTGCCTGATAAATTCGCGGGTGCCATCTATGGGATCGATGAACCATACACGGTTGTTACAGCTGTCAGGAACATACAGCCCGTGTTCTTCACTGAGAATGCGGTCATGCGGGAATCTCGCATGCAGGCTGTCGACAATATGCCGGTCTGCGAGTCTGTCAGCGATAGTTACCGGTTCTTCGCCAGCTTTGTATTCTGTCGCGAAACTGCCGGCGTAAATTTTTTCGATGATTTCAGCTGCAGATAAAGCGACCCCGATGACGAAACCGGCATCGGGGTGCTTAAGAGCGGTTTTTTCGACGATATTCACACGGTCAGAACTTTTTCTTCAGGGTTCTGCAGCGGAACTGTCCAGCCGAAGGTGTCTTCGATTTCGCCATACTGAATGCCAAGAAGCGTATCATAAAGCTGCTGGGCGATCGGGCCAACCTTGCGGTTATTGACGACGTAATCAGAGCCACGATACTGCAGGTTGCCGACCGGCGAAATACTGGCTGCAGTGCCCGTTCCGAACACTTCGGTGATCGAACCGGTGGTAATGCCGCCAATGACTTCATCGATGGAAATTGTGCGTTCTTCAGCCTTAAGGCCAAGAGTAGAAGCCAATTTAAGCACGCTGTCACGGGTAACCCCGGCGAGAATGCTGCCATTCAGCTTGGGGGTAACCAGAGTATTTTCATTGCACACGAAAAAGATATTCATGGCGCCGACTTCTTCGATATAGCGATGCTCTGCGCCATCGAGCCAGAGAACCTGGGCACAGCCTTTTTTGCGGGCATTGCGGCCGGCAAGCAGGCTGGCGGCATAATTGGCTCCGGTCTTCGCTTCCCCGAGACCGCCTTTGGCAGCGCGGGTGAATTCATCGGAAACATAAAGGCTGACGGGGTTGAAGCCTTCCTGGTAGTAGGGGCCGACCGGGCTGAGAATGACACAATAAACATAATTCGACGAAGCGCGAACACCAAGAGCACTGTCTGTGGCGAACATGAACGGGCGAATGTAAAGAGCAGCACCCTTGCTGTCGGGAACCCATCTCTGTTCAAGAGAAACCATAGCATTCACGCTTTCAAGAAAATCGTTCTCGAGAAAGTGTGGCATGCAGAGGCGGTCAGCTGAGCGATTGAAGCGCTTGGCATTCATTTCGGGTCTAAAAAGTCTGATTACACCGTCTTTACCTTTGAAAGCCTTTAAGCCTTCAAAGATTTCCTGGGCATAATGCAGAACCAGTGTAGACGGTTCAAGTGCAAAAGGTGAAAGCTTCTTGATCTGAGGGTTACTCCAGCCGTCTTCCTCGGTAAAATCCATGGTGAACATGCGATCCGTGAAATACTTGCAGAAACCCAGCTTGCTCGAATCAAGCATCAGCGGCTTCAGCTCGCTTTCATTCAAAGGGTGAACAGCGATTCTCATAACCTATCCTTCCTTGCGTTTCTTCTGGCCATAGCCTGTATTTTAAATCACTATGCTGCAAAGCATTATAAGCCTTTCAGGCGGGCGATATCAAGTTATTTTACCCGTTCAGGCTAACCTTGAACGAGCGCCCGAAAGCAAGACGGTTCAGCATAAACAGCTCAGGCCACCTGATCAGATTGAGGCGCAAATCGCCATTGGTCTCATTCAGGCTGATTTTTTCGATGCCGGCTTTACGAGCCTGACCGGCGGCGATCTGCCAGTTAAGCCAGCCATTATGGCGCTGCTTCTGATTTTTCAGAGAATGTTTAGTCAAAATCGCGTCGATATCGCGGGCCAGTGATGATTCTGGCGGGCAACCCGCTCCAGATGTTTCCAGCAATACCGGGAAAGCCGTCTCGACGGCTTTTTTGCCTGAAACGACAAATCTGATGAAAGCGATGTCGTCATCTGTCGTTACGCCTGCCTTCAGCTTAAAAGAGACATCTTCTCCGAAACAGACACTGGCAAGAGCCTGCCCCCAACTGAAAAAATCGGGTTCAAGCAGTTCGACCCTGATGAAACTGTCGATCAGCTCAGGGTGATCAAGCAACAAACGTCTGGCCATGGCCGCTTTGATGAATTCGCGGCTGCAGAAAGCCCATTTTTCTGGTATGGAAAAAAGCAACCAATGCTGACGCTTAACCGTTTTAGCTGACAGCCTGAGTTTGCCGGTCGGATCTGCCGGTGGCCCCATTCTGGTTAAAAAAGCTATTTCATCAGAGGAAGAACAGGCTCCACAACCGGAGCAGCCGGCATTGCCCCACGGCTGGGCAATACAGGCGCGAATTTCTTTGCCGGCCTGAAGGTTCTGCCATACGTGCCAGAGAAATTGTCTGCTCACACCGGTATCAACGTCATCCCATGGAAATACAGTCTGCAGATCGCGCGGCCTCTCGCACAAAGGCTTCAAATCAAGCTTTTTAAGACCCGAGCGCCAGAAATCAAGCACTCGCCGCGAAATTTCGCCGCGGTAGCGCAAGCCGGCATCGACGGAAGCTTCAACCAGAACAGGTGTGTGACGACGATCGGCAAAAGCTATATATTCAGACACTATTGCGTCTTCAGGACCACTGCTGATTCTTGCTTCAAACCCGGCTGTCGTCACGATTGCCGCAAGTTTCTTCAGCAACCCGGCAAGAGCATCCTCGTTTTCACGGGGGGGCGCGAACTGCATCGGCGTTTGCGGCGCCCGAAAAAGGGTGGCAAAGGAAAACGTCAGACGCGGGCGACCGCTGGCAGCTTCGCAACGCCCCCGGAGTCGATCGAGAAACGCTCTGAATTCATCCATATCGTTCTGCTGCTCATAACCGGTAACAATAAGAAAAACTTTCATCTGGCGCACATTGCGCTGCAACAGCAGTTCGATACCAGATAAAATGGTTTTTTCATCGAGATTTTTCTGCAGCAGGGTTCGCAGACGCTCGCTTATTCCTTCCATTGCACAGGTATAAGTTCTCTTACCAGCCTCAAACTGCAGATCGAGAAGCTCAGGAGAATTGACCACCGCATCGAAACGCTGGCTTTTGATTGCAACTCTGTCAAACATCCCCCCAAGCTTCTCGACCAGCAGAAATATGTCAGAACAGGTGTTGGCGTTGAAGGTCATCAATGAAATTTCACGCAGACCAAGGTTCGCCTTCAAAGCCCTTGCCGAGTCAATGACAGTAGCGGCGCTGTTTTCACGATACGGCTTTTGTTCCCATGATTCTTTGCAGAACGAACAAAACGACGGGCAACCAGCCGAAACAACCACATGCGAGCTGCCAGCACCATCATAGAGAAGCGGCCCACCGGTAAAAGTTTCGGAACCGGGCCGACACGCAGCCTTGTTACTCTTGACCGGCATCGGTGCACCTTCGGCAGCCGTTACAGAACAGAGACTGCCGTCTGCCGCATAGTTTTGTGTATAAGCAGAGGGATCATAAAACCCGGCGACAGTATCGCGCAGTTTTTTTAGAAGCTCGGAGCGGTTCTGACAAGCGCTGTTTTTAACAGTTTCTATAATTGCAGCCAGAGATTTCTCGCCATCTCCCATCAAAACTGCATCGACCAACCCTGGATCGGCGCCCTGGCGGGTTGGCCCGTGCAAAATCGAGTGAACACAGGAATTACTGCCCCCCAGAATAAGCAAGGGGCTGGCAGCCTTACTTCGGGCGGCACACGACAGAGGAATACCGGAAAAATGCAGCATTGCCGGCAGATTGAGCAACTCCTGCACCACAGAATTGCTTATGGCTATTATGTCGAAGGCAGCTGCCGGCATTTTTGTGTTTGTGCCGGTCAGCAAAGGTATCTTGCCGGCAAGCATAAGCTTTTCATCCCGCTCGGGCGGCAGAAAAGCCATATCGACAAAACACCCCGGAATAGCAGCAGCCATCTGATAAAGATACGTGTGGGTTATGCCGGCGGCAACCTCGCTGTATTCAGAAAGTCTGACGATAAGAACTCTGACCTGAGACGGCAAAAACTGCCCGGCAGGAGTTGTACCAGGCTCACCGCCGGCAAACCACACGCCATTGGCGCTCATAAGGTGACGGTTGGCGGCAAACCACTCTTTCACCCGCTGTGCCTCTGGCGCCCAGTCTTTTATGGGCTTTTCAGCAATTTCAGACAACAGTTCAGCCTTTGCGAAAACCCAGCCAGAAGCCGGCGGCAAAAGAACCGGCAAAAGGAAGGTTGTAAGTTATCACCGACATCAGGCTGGTCGCAGACTGTTCGATACTTTCGTCCGGCACCGCCTTTTTTATTCTTTCCCAGTCGATGGTGATGAAATGATTGAACGCCAGAAGCTGCAGTGACATGAAAGCCACACCAATTACCAGCGCCAGCAGCTTGGCGAACTTTTTGAGAGTAAAACCAACGGCCCAGCCGGCAATACCGCCGCCACCCAGAGTTGTCAGCAAAAATTTAACATCGGCCGGCAGGCCGGGGCCTGCCTCCGCAGCCGGTGTCTGCGAAACCTGAGCCACCTGTGCCTCGAGCAATTCGGGGCAGACAGACAGGCCAAGCAGAAGCAGCAGACCCAGTCGGTATCTTTTGCAGTATGAAATCACGGAGCTTTTTTTTCAGGTATAAGGCCCGAAGCCTTCTTTACCTGATAAATCCCTTCGGCAGTAGCAGCCCAGAGATCACCGTTCAGCCACGCCAGGCCGGTTATAGCCACCCCAGGAAGATCAGGCAGCAGTGTTTTGGTATCGAGCCAGTCATTACCGTGCAGAATGGCAAGCCCCTTGTCGGTACCGACAAACAGCAGCTCCTGATCATCGCTTTTTGCGAGAGAACTGATGACATTGCCGGGCAGAGCGCTGTTTCCAGACACCACTTCTTCGACGATCTGGCCACCGCGCTGCACCCAGTCACGATGCCGCGAAGTGTAGTTATTCCAGACCGTTTCCATGTCAGTCAGGGTCAGGCCACTTGTTGTACCAATGGCCAGAAGATCTTTATATGGCATAATAACCTTGATATTATTACCCGGAAGACGGCAACCAGGCGGGCTTGCAGGCACATCGACCAGCGACGAACCCATCACAGACTTCGCCGGGCCGGTATAATTCTGAAAAATACCAGAAACAAGTTTGCTCATGCCGGCTCGGGTACCAACCCAGAGCTGACCCTGCCCATCGAACATGACCTGAGTGACTTCATCCATGACCAGGCCGGCATCTTTACCCATGGGGGTCATGCCGCCACCGTTCGAATAAACGACGCCGTAAGCGGTAGCCACTGCAATCTCTACGCCCTTGCCAATAACCGACCTGGCGCGACCGCCCGTATACACAGACGACCAGTTGTTGCCGTCGAAACGGCAGGCACCGTTGTCGGTGGCTATCCAGAGAGTATTGTCATATGATTTGAGATCTTCGATAATATCAGAACCGAGAACGTTGGTGTTCTTGCGCTGATGAATCTGCCAGTTGACGCCGTCGAAGGCAAAAAGTCCCTTTTGCGACCCGGCCCATATTTTATTGGCAAAGGCCACAAGTGAGGTTATCGCCTCTTCAGGAAGCCCTTTGACTCGGGTAAAATGCTCGACTTCAAGACGGGCAGGCTTTGCGGGTTCTTTTTTGCCGCCACAACCGGTTAAAGCGACCAGCAATGACAAACACAGGACTACAGACAACAGTTTCCCGGTTCTCATGATCTTCTCCTGAACTTATTTCGGATAAACCCGCATGAGGTTCTTGATTTCCATGGTGCCAGACGAAACGCTGGTTCTGTTGGTTTTACCATGCAGAACAACGATGCTGCCGGGCATTTCTTTGAGTTTTTCGGACCAGCTTTCAGAAATGACTTCGAGGCCGCGGTCTCTTTTTCCGAGGCGGTCTTCTTTAATATAAACCTTGTCTTTATGCAGTAAAACCTGACCGCGAACCGTTTCTTCCTGGGTCCAGACTTTTACAGGCTCTGCAGGTTTCTCTTCTTTTTTTCTGCGCTCTTTTTTGCGACCACCCTTGCGTTCTTCTTCAGGAAGGTAATCGTTGGGTTTTTTCACTTTTTTTACCGACTGGGCGGTCCAGAGCAGAACAGTGGGAACCTGTTTCCTGACTGTCTCACTCTTGTCTTCGTCTGTTTTGAGCTCATACTCGGTAGCGATGTTACCAATCAACTGAGCCTCGACAACGTCGCCAAAATTTATCCGGCTGCGATCACGACGATTGCCGCGGTCGCGATATTCTCTGGGAAGATCGTAACTTACCCAGCTGCCAATGCCGAGTGGCAGTTCTTCTGTGTCTGAGCCGACTACCTGCAGAATCTTCATGCTGACGCGGTCTCGATAAACCGATTCAATTTTGCCGACAGCAGTGAATTCAACTATTGAAGAATCAGAATAGAGGGCAGCTCCCATAAGCATTACGAAAGCACATGCCAGCAGCGAAAAAAGAGCGCGCTGACGAAAAAAAACATTCTTTTGCATTGAATTCTCCTGCAAACTGTTCAAGGATTTGGAACTTTATACCATATCTTGCCACCAGACGCAAAACTTAAGCTGTCGTTTCAGGGTAAAGCTTTCTTGACTGATTTAGAGGCCTGGTGATAGACTTCGGCATTAATCTGCTGCTGACAGAAAGGCTTTTTATACATGCAACGAAGCGAACTGGAAAGAATTCTGGAAGGTTTTTCCAGATGCAGTCTGGCTGTTTTGGGTGACGTAATGCTCGACGAATTCTGCTGGGGAAAAGTAGACAGAATTTCTCCTGAAGCACCGGTGCCGATAGTTCAGGTTAAAACCGAAACATGGCGACCAGGTGGCGCAGCCAATGTGGCTTCGAACCTCGTCACTCTCGGGGCAAAGGCCCACATCTTCGGCATAATTGGCGACGACGGAGCTGGCAGAAGGCTCACTGAAGAATTACAAAAAGAAAACATCGGAACCGCCGGACTGATAGTCGATTCAGGTCGCAGAACTTCGGTAAAAACCAGAATTCTCGGGCAAAACCAGCAGATGATCAGGGTTGACCGCGAAAACACTGAAATCATAGATTATCAGCGACAAAAAGACATTCTTTCGGTTTTGATGGACATGTCAGACGAACTCGATGGCATTATCGTCTCAGATTACGCCAAGGGAGTTATCGTCGAAGACCTGTTCAAAGAGGTGGTCAGCAGGTTCCGCAAGCTCGGCAAATTCATTGCCGTCGACCCCAAACTCAAGAATTTTCCCATTTATCGAAAACCGACTATTATCACCCCCAACACCAAAGAAGCCGAAGCGGCTCTGGGTCGAGTTTTCGAATGTGAAGCCGATGTAATGAAGGGCGGAGTAGATCTGCTCAAGAGCACTGGTGCAGACGCAATCCTCATTACGCGCAGCGAACATGGCATGAGCCTGTTCGAAAAAGGTCGGGAGCCGGTAACCATACCGACCAGAGCACTACAGGTTTTCGATGTAACCGGGGCCGGCGACACAGTGATCAGCACCTTCAGCCTTGGGCTCGCGTCGGGCTGTTCCATGCAGATTGCTTCTGAAGTGGCAAATCTTGCAGCCGGCGTAGTGGTGGGCATAGTCGGCACCGCAGCGGCAAACTGTTCTCAAGTGCTGGAGCATTATGACCGTAGCCGATTCAACAGTTCAAAGGAATGATATGAAAAAATATTTTAACGACGATCTGCGGGCACTGAGATTGACTGCCTGGTCAGCGGCAAACCACGACCTCGACAACGACTTTGCCGAAGCGGTAAAAATTATGGTGGCTGCTCTCACAAACGGTCAGCGCATTCTGGTCTGTGGCAATGGCGGTTCAGCCTCTGACGCCGAACACATGGCAGGCGAACTGGTTGGGCGATTCGGTTACGACCGCGCCTCCCTCCCCTGCATCTCACTTTGCACCCCCTCAGCCACTTTTACAGCCATTGCCAATGACTATGGCTATGAACAGGTTTTCAAACGCCAGGTTCAAGGGCTGGGCCGGGCCGGCGATGTTCTGGTCGGGATATCGACCAGCGGCAATTCGCCAAACATCGTTGAAGCGTTCAAAACCGCCGGCGAAATGAACATAACCACCATCGCCATGACTGGCAGTCGCGACTCAAAACTATCTCAAATTGCCAACCTGACGCTGAGAGCGCCATCGACTCGAACGCCGCGCATCCAGGAAATTCATGGCCTGCTTCTGCACAGCATGTGCCGGGCAATCGAAGAGGAAATTTTTTCGGGCAAAGCTATGGCTCCGGCTCTGCCAGCCAACAAAATTATCACGGATTCAGAATTACCCGTTCTGGCTGCGGCAATCAAAGATTATCGAAGCGTTTTCACCAACGGCTGTTTCGATATTCTTCACCCCGGGCACGTGTATGTGCTCAACGAAGCCCGCAAAGCCGGTGAACTTCTCATTGTCGGCCTGAATACCGACGATTCGATTCGGCGTCTGAAAGGCTTTACCAGGCCATATCACAGCTTTTCCGATCGGGCGATGGTCTTGAGTGCTCTAGAATGCGTCGATTACGTGATCGGTTTTGCAGAAGACACTCCCGAAAACCTCATAAAAATCCTGACTCCCAAAATTCTCGTCAAGGGCGGAGATTACACCCCGGCCACTATCGTCGGCGCCGACTGGGTAACCGATCACGGTGGTCAAGTCAAGGTAATTCCGCTGCTCGAAGGGCATTCAACTACTGGTATTCTGACAAATGGCAAATAAAAGAAGCTATTCGGTAATCGGAGTAGTTCCGGCGCGGCTGGCCTCGACCCGTCTGCCGGAAAAAATGCTCGCCGACCTGGGCGGCACACCGCTGGTGGTCATGACCGCACGCTCGGCAATGCAAAGCGGCGCCTTCGACGAGGTGATGGTGGCAACCGATTCTGCCAGAATTGTCGAAGCTGTCGAAAAAGCCGGCTTTAAAGCTTTTCTGACTGACCCCGAGCTTCCATCCGGCACCTGCCGCATCGGCGAAGTGGCAAAGCTGACCTCTGCCGATGTTTACGTAAACATTCAGGGCGATGAACCGCTGATCGACGGAGAAGGACTGCGCCGCATCGCCGATTCTTTTGCCAACCCCGATGTGCAGATGGCGACTCTATGGTACCCATTGCGAGCCGAAGACGAAGACAATCCCAACGCCGTTAAACTGGTGGCGGATGCCAACGAAGACGCGCTTTACTTCTCACGCAGCGTCGTTCCTTTTCCCCGCAGCCGCGAAGGCTTTGCCCCCCGCAAGCATATCGGTGTTTACGGCTATCGACGCGCCACTCTGTTAAAACTGCTCGAACTGCCTGCCTGCACTCTTGAAAAAATAGAAAGTCTCGAGCAGCTGCGAGCACTGTATCACGGCATAAAAATCAGAGTTGTGCCTGCTGTGCGCGATTCTATAGGTGTCGATACCCACGCCGACCTCGAACGGGTGAGGTCGGAACTGATCAGACGCGGCAATTCGGCTTGAAACGCCGTTTAGACCAGTATTGCAGTCTCGATCTGTCGAAAAGTTCAGGAGAATGAGCATGTCGCATTACGTATTTATCACCGGAGGGGTTCTTTCTTCACTCGGAAAGGGTATTACAGCCGCGTCGCTCGGCATGCTGCTCAAAGCCCGTGGTTTGAACGTCACCATCATGAAGTGTGACCCTTATCTGAACGTCGACCCCGGAACCATGAGCCCTCATCAGCACGGCGAAGTGTTCGTCACCGAAGACGGGGCCGAAACCGACCTCGATCTGGGCCACTACGAACGTTTTATCGACACCAACCTGAGTCGCAGCAACAGCATCACCACCGGGCAGATTTATTCGACTGTCATCGCCAAAGAAAGGCGCGGCGACTATCTCGGTGCGACAGTGCAGGTCATTCCCCATGTTACCAACTGCATCAAAGACAGCATTATCAGAGCGGCAACCATCAATGATGCCGATGTCACCATCGTTGAAGTAGGCGGCACCGTTGGCGACATCGAAAGCCTGCCCTACCTCGAAGCCATCAGACAGATGCGCAGCGACGTTGGTCGCGACAATGTCTGCTATATTCATGTCACTTATATTCCGTATTCGAAAGCAATCGGCGAGATGAAATCAAAACCGACGCAGCATTCAGTCAAAGAAATGCGTGCCATCGGGCTCGCGCCTGATCTGATCGTTTGCCGCACCGGTCGTTCTTTGACCCGCGAAGTGCGTGCCAAGATTTCGCTTTTCTGCGATATCGATGCCGAAAACGTTCTCGAAGCCAAAGACGTCGACTGTCTTTACGAGGTTCCGATCGAGATGGAACGCCAGAACTTTTCAGAACTCGTGCTCAAGCGCTTCAGAATCGGGGCGGCCGAACCAGATCTCGAGCAGATCAGGCAACTTATCCGCAAGGTTAAAAACCCACATGCCGCTAAAATACGCATAGGTCTCGTCGGCAAATACATGAAGCTGGCCGATGCTTATCTGAGCGTCATTGAATCGCTGCAACACGCCGCCGCCCACTTTGACGCCGCTCTCGATCTGGTATGGGTTTCATCCGAGCAGGTCGAAAATGAGGGGCCCGGCACTCTGCTGAAAGGCCTCCACGGAGTTATCGTTCCGGGCGGGTTCGGCGAGCGCGGCATCGAGGGAAAAATAAGCGCGATCCGTCATTGTCGCGAACACAAAATACCTTTCTTCGGCCTGTGCCTGGGTATGCAATGTGCTGTAATCGAGTTCGCCAGAAACGTGGCCGGCATCAAAGACGCCGGTTCATCCGAGTTCAACGCCGTCAGCCCGGTGATCACCCTGCTTGGCAGCAGCCAGCAACCCGGCAGCGTCGATAGCAAAATGCGCCTTGGGGCCCTGCCCTGCCGTCTGACCGAAAAAACGCTGGCCGCCACGCTCTATGAATCGACGCTGGTATACGAGCGCCATCGCCATCGCTACGCTGTCAACAGCGAATACAAAGCCAGAATCGCCCGCAAAGGTCTGATATTCAGCGGCACCAGCCCTGACGAGCAGGTTGCCGAAATAGTCGAACTCAAAGATCACCCGTTCTTCATCGCCTGTCAGTTTCACCCTGAGTTCAAATCGCGGCCAATGCGACCGCACCCGTTATTCAAAGGCTTTTTTGCCGCAGCGATGCAACGGGCTGATTAATCGGCGGTTTTGCAGATATCTCTGATGAAGTCGGCAACTGTGCCTTGCGGCAGCCGGCTTTCTATCTGCATCATAAGCTCAGCACGGTTGATCGTCGGCACCAGTGCTTTGATCGACTCAACAGCCGAAGGTCGCACGCTGAATTCTTCGACGCCCATGCCGAGCAGTGCCAGAAAACCGGCCTGATCCGAGGCCATTTCGCCGCAGACGCCAACTTTGATTCCGAGGCGTCGGGCGGCCCTGACGCAGGTATCGAGAAAACGCAAAAACGCCGGGCACATCGGATCAGCAAGCCCGGCAAGCTTTTCATTGGTACGGTCAATCGCATAAAAAAACTGCAACAGATCGTTGGTGCCAAGACTGATGTATTTAGTGAAGCTGCTGATTTCATCGAGCATAAAAACGGCAGAAGGAACTTCCAGCATTATGCCCCACTCAGGCACGACAGCTGGCTGCACTTCATCGACTACCTGTCGATAGATTTCGGCAATTGCTTTCAGTTCTTCGGGCACAGAAACCATGGGAAAAATTATCCTGGCATTGCCATGCTGAGCGGCTTTAACCATAGCGCGCAGCTGGGGAAGCAAAATGTCGGGTCTGGCCAGTGAAAAGCGCACCGACCTGAAGCCCATGGCCGGGTTTTCTTCGCGAGCCAGGGGCACGTAACGCAAAGGCTTGTCTGAACCAATATCTATGCTGCGCAGCACTGTCATATCTGGCGCAGCCTTGACTACCCTGCTGTAAACATCGTATTGAAACTTTTCGGACGGCAGGTCCATGCTTTCCATAAAAACGAATTCGCTTCTGAACAGGCCAATTCGTTTAACATCGAGCTTTTTCAACAATGTCAGCTCTTCGGTGCGGGCGACATTGACGCCAATATTTACTTTAAACCCATCAGCAGTGACATCAGACAAAGGCATCACCTTCGTCTGTTTTTTCAAGCCTGACTTCCAGCTTTTAACTTCATTTTCTGCCGGATTCAAAAGAACCCGACACCCTTTACGGGTATCGATGAGAACCGTATCGCCGGTACGAGCCACGAGTGACAGATTGCTCAACCCAAAAACCGACGGAATGGCAAGAGCGCCGGCCAGAATCGCAACATGTGAAGTCGCCCCGCCAGTGTCGAGGCAGACGCCCTTCAGCTGCCCTCTGGCAAAATCGAGTATTTCACTGGGAGTAACCTCTTCGGCGACAAGAACATAGGGTTCGTCACCGATTTCTGCAGCCGGGCCTTCAAGACCCATCAGATGCCTGAGAAGACGGTCGCCGACATCTTTGATGTCGATAGCACGCTCACGCAGATAAGGGTCTTCGATGGCATTGAAAATACTGTGCAGCTTATCGACGGTATTTCTGACGATGCTTTCGACATTCACCTTCTCTTTTTTGAGAGTAGCGATCATCTGCGGCTTGAATTGAGGGTCTTCAAGCATAAGAAGGTGTGAATCGAAAATTGCAGCATATTTCTCGCCGTGCCTTTCTTCGGCACGACGGCGAAATTCAAGTATATCGTCAGCGGTCAGCTTCACTGCGGCTTCAAGGCGTTCCAGCTCGCCGGCAATCTGCTCTTCGCTGATCGGAGTCCGTTTGACTTCAATTCTTTTGCGAAAAACATAACATCTTGCCAGGCAAGAGCCTTTGGAACCAATTATTCCGTGCAGGGAAACCGACTGTTTCTGCGCTTTATCAGGCATTTCAGGCCATTTCCTCACCGAAACCGCTGTCAATAAGTGAAGCGATAGCGTCTACCGCTTCGACTTCATCACTGCCGTCAGCAGTGACGACAATCTTCTGGCCGGGACCGGCCGCCAGCATCATAACTCCGAGAATGCTCTTGGCATTGATCTCGGTGTCTTCCTTGATCAGCTGGATCTCAGATTCGAATTTGCCGGCAAGCTTCACCACGAGTGAAGCCGGGCGCGCATGCAGCCCAAGCTTGTTTCTGATTTCAACTTCTTTTCTCTTCATGCTGTGTCCTTAGATCAGAATTCCCCAGTGGTAAAGCACCAGGGCACAAACCATCAGTAGAAAGGAAATGAGAAGCACATCGACTCTGGCGCGATAGGCAACTGTGCCAAGCGTAACCAGCAGAAGTGCCCCAAATCCCTGAACTACCTTTTCACCAAAATAAAAATATTCGAGGGGCAGATTGGTCAGAAGAAAGGGTGTATGCACGTTAACATGGTTTGGTATCAGGTAGGCCAGCAGCACCATGGTTCCGTAGCGCAGATTCTGCCTGATCTGCGGAAACTGGAACTGGCGCAGCGACCTGATAACGTGTGTTCCCTCGCGATAACCCCAGAAAATCCCGGCAAACCTGAAGTAGAGATGCGGCAGGTTGTAAATTGCCAGAAAAATCAGGGGCGTCAACAGATAATTGCCAAAAGCAAAAGTCAAAGCCACCGTGGCGACAAATGGGCGCCAGCTGTCCCAGAAGAGGCCGTCGCCAATGGCGGCGCAGGCGGTCATCAAACCTTCTTTGGTGTCGTGAATTACGTCTTCACCGATTTCGCCGCGACTGAGCCGCTCTTCAAGTGCCAGAGTCACACCCATGACAATCGAGGCAAAATAGGGATTGGTATTGAAATACTCAAGATGGCGCAGATACGCGGCCTCTCTTGCCGGACCGGGTGCATGCAACTGGTCTATACCGGGGCGGATGGCATACAGAAAGCCCATACTCATCATTCCGCGGTAATTCCAGGATGACTGCAGAAAAAAGCTGCGAAATGCAATTCTGACCAACATGCTGCGCGGCAGGGTTCTCATTTTCTCGCCCCCGTTGCGCGGTTACGATACATGACGAATGCCGCTGCCGCCAGCCCCAGCCATATTTTTGCCGGCAGCAGAGTAAAAACTATTACAGCGCCGATAAAATATCTTATTTCTTCGCGGCTCTTTAGAACCATGCTTGCCAGCACCGAAAAGCCTATTGCGGGCAGCAATCCCTGAACCACGATAAAACCGCTGCCATGCTTGAAGCTCAAGGTCTGAGTGAAATATTTGAGAGGCTCGACCCCGAGCCAGACCACCAGAAAACAAAAAACAAAGGCTTTGGTAAAAGTGCAAACCCCGCCCAGAGTATGGCCGAAAGCCACCGCCCATAACGAGTTGTCTTCGACCTTCTGACTGACCCATGCATCTATACTCGTATTCAGGCGCCTGACGAACATGTCGAGACTGCGCCCGAGAAGCCCAAGAGCCACCGCCAGCAGCAAAGCAACCGTGTAGCAGGCTTCCCTTTCTGAGTAGGTTTCGTAAGAATGCCCGGAAATAAAACCGAGGGCAACTGAAAGAACCGAAGCCAGTGCGGCATCGGGTGGAACGTTCATCCCCAGAGGCAGTTGTTCGATCCAGAGCAGTTGAAGAATTACGCCGACCATCAGCCCCAGCTTGAGCCCAGCAGCGGCTTCACCAAAAAGACTGCCGAGAAAAAGGCCGGTCAACGGCGCAGCCACTATTGGCTGCGAAATCATGAACTGCCAGGTCGCGGTCGAATCGAGATCAACGATACCACCGATCAGGGCAATCAGGAGCGAAGCTGTTAGATGTTCCGGCATGAGGTCTCCATGATTCGATCAGCGGTGAGTGATTTTCCACTCGTTTACCAGGTCATTCAAAGCGTATTGCGGCGACAGGTCACCGTTGAGAACCTGCTTGAGCTTCTCGCCGAGCGGGGCGTATATTTCGCCACGCAAAGGGCTGTTGATAACTTTGCGGCTCGTTTGCAACTGTCTGATGAATGTCTGCAGATAAGGGTCTTTTTTCAGTTCAGGGGCACCGAAAACCGTTCTTCGCGCCGGCAACCCGAAGTTTATCATAGTCAGACGCTTCTGTACCTCGGGGCTGAACATGTGGCGAATGAATTTGATGGCAGCACTGCGCTTTTTTGTGGTGCGTGCAATTACCAGGGTCTGACAACCGGTCGGGGAAAAACTGCCATGCGGCCCCTGCGGCAGCGGCGCGATACCAAGATTCTCATTATTGTCTTTAAAAGCTGAGCCAGCAATGACATTACGAATAGCCCAGGGTCCTGAAAAGATCATACTGACCTGGCCGTTACCGAAACTTCCCATCATTGTCTGGTAGACGTTAGAACGCAGGTTAACGGGCGGAACAGCCTTGAGGCCATCTTTGAGATGCAAAAGAAATTCCATTGCCTTGCGGGCCGAGTCAGAATTTATTGCCAGCGAGCCATCTGTAGAAAAATACTGCCCGCCAAAGCCAAAGAAAAACGGCTCAAAATACCAGCCGTTCGGGTAAATAAAAAAGCCGTATCTGCCAAGATTAGGGTCGGTCAAAGTGGCGGCGGCAGCCGAGAACTCATCGAAATTTTCAGGGACTTTCACGCCCTTTTCAGCAAGATGAGATTTATTATAAAACATTGCCAGGCAATCAACCGAGATGGGCATGGCCCAGAGTTTTTCGTTCACGGTGATAACGCCACGGGCAATCGGCACCATATCTTCAAGTTCTTCGGCAACCTCTTTTGCAGAGATTTCAGCGATACAGTCACTGCTGACGAAATCATTCAGCCAGAAGCGATCGGCACGCAGAATATCTGGCCCGGAACCAGCCTTGATACTCTCTTTGAATTTTTCCCGGGCCTTATAAAAATCTACAGCGACTTCCTTGATCTCGATTCCGGGGTTGGCAGCACAGAACTCTTTGATAATGGCCGGCATGGCACGTGCTTCTGCACCTTCCATGGTATTCCAGAATTCGACAGTTACAGTGCCTGCGGCACCAGCGTCATCACTGCTGCCTGAGCATCCGACTGTCAGCAGTAACCCCGGCAACAGCAGGGCTAGCGTCAGACAGAGTAAAATCGATCTGACGCTGGTTACTGAGGTATCGCTTGTCGAGCTTTTACTTATCAATGGCTTCAGGCCTTTTTATGTCAGAGAAGGAGGGCGGAAACCCTCCTTCTTGCTACAGTTCAGAAGTTAGAGCCCGCAGGCAGACTCAGTCTGCTTTGCGTTTTATTCTGGTGGTATCAGACTGTTTAAAGAGATGAAAGCGATTGACCGGAATATGAGCCGTCACACTCTGGCCGACTTCGACCTGAACGGAAGGTTCAACCCTGGCATTCAGGCTGTGGCCGTTACATTCAAGATACAGATAGGTTTCGGCTCCCATGGGTTCGATCAATTCGACTTTACAGGGCAGTTCGAGTGTCTGAATGGATTTATCGGTGTTGTTGATGAGAATATGTTCGGGTCTGATACCCATGAACATATCGTCTTCAAAGCCATCGGCAAAATGATCACCCAGAGCGATCTGCCAGTCATGGGTGCGATCGCTGTTTTTGCCGGGCTGTAGAGCCATACCCTTGTCGCTGCGCTTGACTTTGGCGATGTTCATTGGCGGCGAGCCGATAAAGGTGGCTACGAAAACATTGGCCGGGCGATCATAAATTACAGCAGGTACATCGTATTGCTGAATGATGCCTTCGTGCAGCAGAACGATACGGTCGGCCATGGTCATGGCTTCGACCTGGTCGTGCGTTACATAGACGAAGGTAGTGCGCAGGCGCTGATGCAGTTTTTTGATTTCGGCACGCATCTGCACACGTAGTTTGGCATCGAGATTCGAAAGGGGTTCGTCCATAAGAAAAACCTTGGGCTCGCGAACTATGGCGCGGCCAAGGGCAACGCGCTGCCGCTGCCCGCCTGACAGCTGTTTCGGCAAGCGATCGAGATAGTCGGTAAGACCGAGAATCTGCGCTGCTTCATTAACGCGGCTGCTTATTTCAGATTCTGGTATTTTGCGCAGCTTGAGACCAAAAGAAAGGTTTTCTCTGACGTTCATATGCGGATAAAGCGCATAGTTTTGAAAAACCATGGCGATATCGCGATCTTTGGGGGGCAGATTATTGACCACCACATCACCGATTCTGATGTCGCCTGAAGTGATGTCTTCAAGCCCGGCAACCATGCGCAGACTTGTGCTTTTGCCGCAACCGGAAGGGCCGACCAGAACAACGAATTCTTTATCTTCGATATGCAGGTCTATGCCTTTGACTGTCGATTCTTTCGCACCTTCATAAGTTTTTACAACTTTGGAAAAATTAATGGAAGCCATACTCTGCCCTCGCTTTGTTACAGAATGTCGACCAGTGGCATGGGTTCATTCTGCGGTGTAGGTTGAAAAACCGGTTTAATTCCTGAATCAAGAATTAACTCGAAATACTTACGATCGTCTTCATCGACATGCAGCGCTTCGAATATTTCCTGTTTGTCATCACGGGAATGCATGCCTCCGACATTGAAGCGTCGGGGAGCAATTCCACTCTGCAGACATTTCCAGGCATCGAAGGGAGAGGCAACCAGAATGAACGAATTCTCTGAGACCAACTCGATGTCGATATCCGAAGTCGCAAAAAAATGCAGTTCGACTTCGGGAGGAACACTCAACGCCATGAGTTCCTGGCGCATAAAATCTTCACTTATTTTGTCGTTTACCACCAGCAGCCGATCTGGTCTGACTTCGGGGAGCCAGCCAACGATAACCTGCCCATGGATCAACCTGTCATCGATTCTTAAAAATGCAGCAACTTTTGTCATGCTTTTTTTGCAACTCTTTTTTCGAAAAACTCTTTGAGATTGATGATGCTTTTGACACCACTCGCGTGCACTCTGGCGGCGAGAGCTTTGAGATCGTTGCCTTCGCGGTAGCTGATCGCTTCAAGGAGCATCGGCAGATTAGCGCCGGTGATGATCTCGACCTTTTCTTTTTTCATGAGTTCGACACAAACGTTAGTAGCACTTCCGCCCATGATATCGGTGAGAATCAGACAACCGTCGGTCCTGTAATTCTCGATAGCGGCATTAGCTTTCTGCCTGAGGTTGTCGAGTGATTCCCTGGCTGTGAACGAAACGGCAACAACGTCTTTCGATTCGCCCATGATCAGGGAAGCAGTGGCGAGCAGCTGTTCTGAGAGAGTTCCGTGGGTTATTACAACAACTCCAATCATCGTCAGTCCTCCAGGCAGTGGTAAAGTACGCGACTGGTCGAAATTTCGTGATCGACCTCCAGACCGGGGAGACCGATACTGCCGAAAACACCAATGGCAATATCGCTGCCGCGCACAGCCAGACCTATTTTCAGACCGCCGCCGGCAATACTCATCATCGGGCCATCTATCGACCGCAACACTTCGTCAACCAGCTGCGAAACCACGTGCCGATTCTTCATGTTAACTGTGATCAGACCGCTGTTTTCGGCGGCGCCAAAGGTGTTGCGAAGAATTTTGCTCTTGAGGTTATCACCGCTGCCACCAGCTCTGGTAATCACAGCACAGATTCCGTGGCTGCCAAGATAATCGATAAGATCGTCATCGTGATCATTATCGATCATACTGCAGAGAATCGCTGCCTTCGACAGCGAAACCGCGCCATTTTGAAGTAAAACGTTCTCAAATGCAAATTGCGTCATGTACACCAGTTTTTTGGCAAGAGTTCGGTCAATCAGGCTCATTATAGGTTTGCCCTCCGGCAAAGTCAAGAAAAGTGTCAAGCAGGCGGGGCAAGCTACATGTGAACGGCGGCTAAAGAATTTATTTTTTTTCGTTCAAAAAAACTGTTCATCTGTCGATAGTGCCAGCATGAAAAGTCGCAAACAATTTATAACTACTGCTACGGCCATTCTGCTTTCTGTTGCCAGCAGCGGCTTTGCCCTTGATCTTTCACAGTTTCAGGGGTTTCTTTCAGGCGATCGAAGAAAGGCTCAGCCACCGAAACAGGTATTTACCGAGATGGTTCCAGTCGAACCCTCTCAAAATTATCGAAGCCTGAACGCCGACGCGTATTATGTCAACAGTCAGCCAAACCAGATGGTCTCTCTCGGAAGAAACCCGCAGCCAGACGGCGAACGCTATCTGCTTCCTGCCGATACGCGCATCCCGGGTGAACTTCGCCCCCTGCTGACCGAGCGCCTTACGCCAAGACAGGGACTGGCGTTGAACGGCGGCACCGGCGCCACGCTCATTCCCTCACCTGGCGTGCTGGAACCGGGTAAAACGGCTGTAGGCGTTCACATTCAAACTTTTGAACTATACAACATCAACGACGTTCGTCACGATGACCAGGACTACTTCGACTCTACCATCAGCGCAGCCTGGGGCGTAGAGAACGGTCTCGAAGTCAGCTTCGACAAGACTTTTGCCAACCAGGACCGCTACGATATCGACGAACCCCTGTATTTTAACTTCAAATACCAGGTGCCCGGCAATGTAACTCTTGGTGGCAGCTTCAACACCAGCGGCGGCTACCATTCAGCCTGGGTGGCAGCCGGGGTGCCAGTGGCCTGGATCGGCGTTGGCGGCAATTTCGGCCAGTCAGAATACCGCTTCAGATACCACAACAACAATACCGGCTTCGATAAGTTCAAAAGAGCCAGATATGGCGGCTACAGCTACGATTACAGCCGAGCCACCGGCGAAGCGGACCCATTCTTCTTCATCATCGGCGGCCTGGTGCCAGTTAACGATCATCTGCGTTTCGTCTACGACTTCAACGGCGACCGCTTCAGTCTGGGCTTCAGATTCAATTACCAGGATGCCCTGTATCTCAACGCCTCTTATATCTCAGACGGCGACTACGAAAATCTCCCCGGAGCCATAGCGCACAAAAGAAATCAGAACTTCGTCTTCGGCGGCACAATCGCCTTCTAATTCGAAAAATAAGTTCTCCCCTTCATAAATGAAGCGCCCGACAGCACCGTCGGGCGTTTTTGTTCACCCAAATCTATCCGTGTTCATCCACGACTCTCTTTCTCTCTTTCTCTCTTTCTTTTCTTTCTTTTCTTTTTCTTATTATCCGGATCTATCTGCGTTCATCCGTGGCTCTCTTTCTTTTTCTTTCTTTTTCTTTCTTTTTCTTCCTCTTCTTATCCGGGTCTATCTGCGTTCATCCGTGGCTCTTTCTTCTCTTTCTTCTCTTTCTCCTCCTCTTATCCGAATCTATCTGCGTTTATCCGTGGCTCTCTCTCTCCTCTTCTTAGCCGAGTCTATCCGAGTTCATCACGTTGCAAATCATTGTCGGGGTTTGCGTATGTCGTCTTTGTGTGTTATTTTATCGCAACCCGACAGCAGACGCTGTCTGCTAACACTGAAAGGGCACATCATGAATACCTCCCTGAAATCGCCTCAGGCGTTCATAGAAGCATGTAAAAAAGTTAAACTGCTGCTTTTTGACTGCGACGGCGTACTTACAGACGGGCGCATAGTTCTTGGCAGTAATGGCAGCGAAATGAAGTTTTTCTCGACTGTCGACGGACTCGGCATCAAACTCTGGCACGAGGCCGGGCTTCTTGCCGGCAGCATTACCGGGCGCAGTTCAGAAGCTCTCGAAAAGCGCGCCTCCGAACTGAAATTCGACGAACTGCATCAGAACATCGCCAGAAAAGGCGTGATACTTGCCGAAATAATGGCCCGCCGCAATCTGCAGGCAGACGAAATTGCCTACATCGGTGACGACATCAACGATCTGCCGGTTGGCACCAGAGTCGGCCTGTTTTTCGCACCAGCCAACCATCACCCTTCGATAAGATCTTACACCGACTACATACTCGACGCCGAAGGCGGTCAAGGGGTCATTCGCGAAGTCGTAGACATAATTTTAGCCCACAAAGGCGTTATGCAAGAACTTATTAAAAAGTACATAGAATCCTGATGTGGCGTGACCGGCTGAAAAAACTGAAACGCACTGTCAGGTATCACCTGCTGCGGTCTCTTATCGATGCCATGATGAGACTGCCGGCTTCGTCCGTGCCAAAACTTAAACGCCTGCTTCTCAAGGTTTTTCCGTTGTTTTTTGCCCGGCAGCTGCGTCGCGCTGCTGAACTTCTGCCCGCCGAATTCGTGGCAGACAAACCCCGGATTTTGAAAAAGCTCACAGAAAACCAGGTTCTGACTCTGCTCGAGGTGTTTTTTTATGAAAAACTTACCGCGCACCGCAAGGATTTTATAAAAATAACCGGCCGCGAGCATTTAAAAGCCGCAGTAGAAAAAGGGCGGGGCATGATCATACTTTCCGCCCACTTCGGCAACTGGGAAGTCATGGGTTATGAGCTGTGCAAAATGGGTCTGCCGCTGCATGTTCTCGCCCGGCCACAGGCCGTCAACCAGATGACCGAATTCATGAACAGTTTTCGCGAAAAACGCGGTGTCAAAGTCATTATGGAAAAAAGCATCTCGGAGTCGTTAAAGCTGCTGGCACAAGGGAAAACCGTCGGCATGCTCTCAGACCTCAACGCCCGTGAGTGGGGCTATCAGGTCGAATTCTTCGGTCGTAATGCCTCTTTTTACAGTTCGCCCGTGATACTGTCGGTGCGCAGCGGCGCACCACTGATTCCCTCTTTTACCGAACGACAGCCTGACGGCAGTCTGCTGCTGCGCTTCGAAGCCCCCATCACCTGGGAAAAAGGCGAAACCATGCGAGAGCGCGTGCAAAAGTATGTGCGCCGCTATGAAGAGGCGTTCAGACGAAGGCCTGATCACTGGTGCTGGTTTCATGAACGTTACGAATTTGCCGCCCTCGGAAGGACCGACTGCAAATGAAGAATCTGCTGATGAGCTTCTGGTTCTGGGGACTACTGCTGGCAACTTTTATTGCAATAATCCTCTGGGATGAAAAGATAGAAGAAGGGGTAAAAGCCGCCTATGTCAAGCATCGCATGGTTCTGCGCGATGTAAACTTCAGTCATGTGGACGGTGGTTTTGAGCATGCCAGACTTTATGCCGACATCTGCGAAATGGACGACAACCAGAACAACATTGACGCAACCAATATCAGAACAGTCTTTTACAAACAGGAAGCGGCAACCTGGACGGGTCGCCTGCTCGCCGACAAGGGGATGAAAAACCCATTCGAAGCCAAATTCTGGGGCAATGTCAGGGGCTGGAACACCGACAACGAAAGAATAAAAACAGAAGAGATGCGATACTACCTGAGTCGCAAAGAACTGCACAGTCAGAAACCGGTCACCATCTGGAAAGATGACGCCGTTATCACCGGCCTCGGAATGAGTTACAATACTCAGACAAAAGAAGCCACCATAAATCAGCAGGTCATGATAAGAATCTGGGACAAAACGGCCTCAGCAACTACGGCAGCTCCCGAAAGCAGCATCGCCGGAGTGCCGTTGGCGCCCCCAATCGAGCAGCTTCTTCTTCCGTTGCATAATTTGACCGCTTCCGCCACAGCTGCATCAGAAGCAGCACAGCCAAATACAAGTATCGGGAACGACAAACCATGAATAAACTTTGCAAACAGCTGACCGCCATCGCCCTGTTTTCTTTTATTTCGACAGCGGCCTGCGCAATGACCACAGTCACGGCAGGCGACATGGTCATATCGAGCAAACTGATGACCTTTTTCAAGAACATTTACGTCGCCAGGGGCGGTATAAAAGCAGAACAAAAAGACACCGTCATGACTGCCGACCGGGGTATCTACGATCGTGACCTCGAGATTGTCAAAGCCATCGACAACGTCAGAGTCGAACAACCAGGCTCAGTGCTTTCATCAGACTACCTTGAAGCCTATGTTAAAGAAGACCGGGTGCTGGCACGTGGTAACCCAAAGCTGGTAAGAATAGTCGAACGAGCCAATCAGAGCGATTCTGGTGACCAGAAAAGCAAAAAAACCAGAGTCATTCTCACCTGTAACGAAGTCGAAGCATTTCAGAAAGAGAGGCGTTTCGTCGCCAAGGGCAACGTAAGAGTCATCGAAGTGCCCTACCGCGAAGGAGAAACCGAAGAAGAAGCTGAAGAAAACGAAAAAGAACCCATTTCAGACCTCACCTGTGAAACACTGGAAATGTTCTCTGATGAAGACAAGGCAATCGCCCGCAACAACGTCGAAATTATCACTGAAACGCTTCGGGCCACCGGCGACAAAGCCATCTACCTCAATCAGGAAAACCGCATGATCATCGTCGGGCATGCTCACGCATTCCAGACGACCAAAGATGCCGGCTCCAGTGCCGAGCAGGTTTCTGAACTTTATGCCAATAAAATCATCTACTACCCGAATGAAGAGCGCACCATAGCGGTCGGCAACGTTCATGCCACCGTTTACCCCGGCAGCGGCCAGGGCAAAGATCGCGATACCAAAAAAGAAAAAAAGAAAAAAGCGAAAAAAAGCGATGACGATGCAACTGATGATCTGCCCGACAACCTTCCCGAGGGCGACTATACCAGAGTTGCCGAAGGCGGTGAAACCATGGACGAAACCACCGAAGAAGGCGACCAGGAAGACGATGAAGGCGTTATTGAAGCCGTAGAAGACGATGAATGACAGGCGGACAAAATGAACAAAAACAATGAAACACCTGAAAACAGCACAAGTTCTGCTTCTGCGACCACACCGACCGATGAAATCGTTGTCGAGGGAGTCTGCAAAACCTACAAAGGGCGCAAAGTCGTCGACAATGTTTCTCTGAACATACGTAAAGGCGAAATAGTGGGTCTTCTCGGCCCGAATGGTGCCGGCAAAACCACGACCTTCTATATGGTAGTAGGCCTGGTTAAGCCAGATATGGGCAAAGTGAGTTTCAACCACCATGACATCACTCACAAAGCCATGTATCAGCGGGCCCGCATGGGTGTCGGCTATCTGCCCCAGGAAGCGAGTGTCTTTCGCAAACTGACAGTCAAGGAAAATATCTGGCTGATACTCGAAGGCATAGATATCAGTGAAAAAGAGCGCAAAGAGCGTCTCGATAAACTCTTAACAGATCTCGACATCGGCAGAATTGCCGACAGTCTTGGTTACTCTCTTTCTGGCGGTGAGAGAAGGCGCGTCGAAATTGCCAGAGCGCTGGCAGCAGAGCCAAGTTTCATTCTGCTCGACGAACCTTTTGCCGGAGTAGACCCGATCGCGGTTCAGGACATTCAAAGTATCGTTCTCGAGCTGCAAAAAAAGGGGTTGGGGCTGCTGATCACCGATCACAATGTCAGAGAAACACTGGCCATAGTCGATCGCGCCTACATTTTGAGTCTTGGTAAAATTCTCGTTTCTGGTTCGGCACAGCATGTCGCCCAGGATGAAACCGCCCGCAAATTTTATCTCGGTGATCGTTTTCAGCTCGATCAGATTGAGAAGTTCAACCAATGACCTATATTTTTGTTCTGGTTCTGATCAGTGGTGTTATCGCCTATCTCGGTGATGCGCTCGGCACTATGGTCGGCAAAAAACGCCTGACCGTATTCGGGCTGAGACCGCGCATCACTGCGCTGGTAGTAGCCATTTCAACCGGCATTCTGATCACCATGCTGACCCTGGGAGTTGCGACTTTTCTTTCTGAAGACGTGCGCACTGCCCTTTTTTCGATGGACAGGATCAGACGCGACATTGACCAGCTTCAGGCAGAAGTTCGCGGGCTGGTAGACTCACGTAACCGCCTTGAACAGGAAAAAAAAGAACTGTCTGAAGACGTCGAGCGCCTTACCTCACAGGTGCGCATCAAAGAAACCGAAAGCGTGGTGTTCCGCAAGGATGAATCTCTGGCCGTCTGCGTCATCAACACCGGCCGCCGGCCTGAAGAAGTGATGAAAGAACTGACAACGCTGATCATCAAGCTCGCAGACAAAGTGCGCCGCAAAGGGGTCAAGGTGAAGGATGAAATCAATTTTTTCACCGAAAACAGGGAACAGCTGAATGTCATGGCTGCTCATATAGCCAGTTCGAGCCAGGACCTCGTCGTCGCCGCCATCGCCGCTGAGAACATCAATACCGGTGAAGAACTCGGTAATGTCAGGTTTCTGGCACTGCCTAACAATCTGATTTTTACCCGTAACCAGGAAATCGCCTCGATCGAGATCAACGGCAAAGAGAGCCGCAGCCTCATAGCCCGCAATCTCAAAAGCTTCATGGACAGGCTCAACCATGAGGTCGTCAACCATGGCATGGTTCCCAATCTTCTCACAGACCGGTTTGGAGACCTCTCTTCAGAGTCGATGATTTCATTTTATGACCTTGTCAACGAAATACGCGAACTCAACCGCAAAATTATTCTGATAGCCACCGTCTCTGAAGACACATACGCAATCGGGCCACTCGATGTCACCTTCAAATTCGAAGAATCTGGCGACAGAAAACCTTCTCAGGATGATGGCGAATAATTCTTGCGAATAAACCGCCGGCGCATTATGCTTTTTATGCTTACGGCACAACGATTCCTCGGAGGGGGCAATTTTGATTACCGGCAAATACAAGGTCGATATTCTGCATGAAGGGCACATGCTCGTCGATGGCGGCATCGCCTTTGCGGGCACCCCAAGAAGTGAATGGGAAACATTTGCGCCACCAGACGAAAAGAACCGCGTTCGTCTGGGTCTGAACCAGCTTCTCGTGCGCGGCAACAATATCAACATGCTTATAGATACCGGCATTGGCAACAAAATCAGACCAAAAAAACGAGATCTGATGGGCCTGGGAGCCTCAAGGCCAATCGGCCAGAGACTTGCTGATTTTGGCCTTACCCCGCAAGATATAACTCATATAGTTTTTTCGCATCTTCACTACGATCACTGCGGTGGAGCCACGGAAGTAACCGACGACCGCATCGAAACGCCCTTTTACAACGCCATGTTTTTCATTCAAAACGAAGAATGGCAGGCTGCAACCCACCCCGACGACATTTCGCGCAGCAGTTACTGTGCGCACGATTTTCTTCCTCTCCAGGAAGCCGGGCAATTGAAACTGATCAACGGAGACATAGAAGTGGCTGAGGGTATTTTTCTTGAGGTCAGCGGCGGGCATACGGCGGCGCACCAGGTTGTCAAAATAATTGACAGCGACTTTCGGGTTATCTACCCGGGCGACATCTGCCCCACCCCGCACCATCTCGTCACCGACCGCCGGGAAGCCTTCGATCTTTTTCCGGCTGAAACAATTGCGGCACGAAAACTGCTTCTGCGCCGTGCCGGAAAACCAAACACCCTGCTGGTTTTCTCCCATTCAGAGGAAGCAGCTTTTTACCAGCTGAGCCAACATGAAAATTGTCACGCCGTCACCAGGTTCAATGAGCCCTGAAAAAATATTCATACTCGCCAACGCCGCCTCGCGAACCTTGAATCGCCCGGCGCTGCAGGCAGCAGCCAGCCATCTTGGCCGCTTCGTTCCATGTGAGGTACTGTTCACCGACAGCATCGCAAATGCCTGCACAACGGCTGCCACCCTTTCGGCTGACCCGAAGAACCTTGTCGCTGCCTGTGGTGGCGATGGTACGATTCATACGATCGCGAACAACCTGGCCCGGGATGCAGTTATGGGCATAATCCCAAGCGGCACAGCCAATGTCATTGCCAGAGAACTGGGCATACCCGCTTCTGCACGCGAGGCAGCCAAACTGCTGCTGACCGGAGCCGTTCAAAAAATAGATCTTGGCCTCTGCAACAGGCGAAAATTCGTTTTTGTTGCCGGTATCGGTTTTGATGCAGAAGTTGCAGCTTCAGTGTCACCGCGCCTGAAAAAATACTTCGGTCGTTACGCTTACCACCTTACCGCAATCAGGCGATTTGCAGACTATCGCCCTCCCCTTCTGCGCGTCAGTGTAGATGGAGCCGACAACGAATTTATCGGGCGTTTCGCCATTATTGCCAATATGCGGCGCTACGGCGGCGACCTGTTTTTTGCCCCGGCAGCCCGCTACGACGATGGTCTTCTCGACATGGTTCTCGTCGAGAATTTTAACATGCAGACCCTTCTGCGCCTTCTGAACTTCGCAAAAGGCAAAGGCAGGTTTCCGGCTGAAGGTGTGCGCATACTCAAAGGCAAAAACTTTGTGGTTCGGGCCGACAGACCCGTACCGTTCGAACTTGACGGTGAGGTATTACAAGCCACAACAGACTTTTCTATTGGCATGGCCCCTGAGTCAGCCAGATTTATAACTCCATGATGGAATACCTGTCGATTGCCGCCGATCTGCTGAAGTGGCTGCTGCTGATTTCTTCGCTGGCAGCAGCCGTAGTTATGGCAATAGCAATATTTCACCCTGTAAGATTCAGAGTCAAATTGCGGGCCTCGATATTGGGTCAGCGTGCTGAAATATGGGGCAGCTATCTTTTTGGCATTCTCAATCTGGGGGTTATCGCAACCCCAAACGTTCAAGACGTCACCATAAAAATATTTTTCTGGAAAAAGCTGCTGCAGCGAACAAGGCGGAGTTCGACGACCTTTTCTCCTGAAAAGCCAGAGCAGCAAGTCCCGCAAACTCCCGGCAAAAAAAACGAAGCGGCGCCCACCACTGCCACAACTGTCGATCAAGAAACAGCGACAGCTTCCCGGCAGGATAAAACAGCCACAGAGACAGTCTCTGTCGAAAAAGAAACGGATGAAGTCCAGATAGAAACTGTTCCGCCGGCAAAACCGCCGCTCGAATCCAAGCCATCCTCTGAACCATCACCGGCAAAAGCCGAAGAACCGGTTATTGATAAAGTTCAGCCCGCCGAAATAAAACCGGTTCAAACAAAACCGTCTGAAGCATATATCGAGCCTGACGGTGCTGCCATGACTCCTCCTGCAGCTGAGCCGCCGCAAGCGGCACCGGTTGACACAGTCCCCCTTGAACCGCTGTACAAAACCGATGAAAAACCGAAGGCAAAACCCACAGCCACAGAAACAGCGTCTGAAAGTCAAAAAGAGCCGGTCGATAACTGGAGAAGCATGGCCAGAAAGTTCAGACGCGACTTCAGCAGGCGTTATCGCCAGCTTAAAAACTACCTCAAACTTTTTGGGCAGAAGTGGCAGATTCTTTCGCCAGTATTGAAAAGATTCTGGGCACGCGGAAAACAAGGTTTCAGACTGCATGAGCCGACATTGAAGCTGCGCTACGCGTTGCATGAGCCCTACATAACCGGCATGTTTCACGGCAGCATGTCGATTTTAGCAGGGCTCGCCAACCGCTTTGGCTTGAACTTCATCCCGGTGCCATCTTTCAATGAGCCAGGCGTTTACGCCAGAGGTCAGGTGACGGCAATCATCAGACCCTGGAAATTCATGGCGGCACTGCTCGGCCTGGCTTTTGAAAAGGATTTGTATAAAGAAGCATGGGCAGCCTTCAAATGGTACCGCCTTAAACGGCAGCAGACATGAAAATTTTGTTTTTTTCGCCCGAGGTTTCTGGTAAGATGGTGACGAAATTCAGGAGGTGCCAACACCAATGGCTATTGATGCATTGATTAAAACTGTTCTGTCAGAACTCAAAGTCGCGATTAACTCAAAGACGGTTATTGGTGAGCCAACTACCTTCAAAAACTGGACTGTTATACCCGTGACCAGAGTTTCGTTCGGCTTCGGTGCCGGCGGTGGCCAGGGTAAAAACGATGCAGCTGGCTTTGGCGGCGGCTCAGGCGGCGGTGCAACGATCGAACCGGTTGCTTTCATCGCTATCAGCGAAAAAGAAGTGAAGCTCATCTCACTTAAAGAAAAAGAAACCATCTGGGAAAAAATTCTGAAGCCCGAAGTTGGCGAAAAGATCTACAACAAACTGATGGGCATCGCAGAAAACCAGGATCCGGCCCAATCGCCTGTCGAAAGCGAAAAAAACTGATTCCGACATTTAACATTTAGCCTTGTTTAACTGAATCGATTTCTCTCAGAGAGGGAGTGGTTGTTATTATCGAGATACTCAAGCAGATTCCGCTGTTCCAGGGCCTTGAAGAAAGTGATCTTAAAAAGATCTCCGAGGTGGTGAAAGAGCGCACATTAACCGCTGGAAGCATACTCTTCAGGGAGGGCGACCAGGGCGATGCCTTTTACCTGCTCAAAGAAGGCACCGTTGAGGTTTATAAAAACGATAACGGTTCCGACAAACTCGTCAATCGCATCGTTCACACAGACGAGAGTAACTTCTTCGGCGAAATGGCACTGATAGAAGGTGTTACCCGCAATGCCACGATAAAAATTGCAACCGAATGTAAAGTACTCGAAATTGATAAAATCAACTTCGAAATGCTTCTGCGCCTCAATTCATTCATCGCCCTGCGCATCATGACGGCACTTAGCCGTCGCCTGCGCCGTGAAGCCGCCCCGGCAAAAGCCGAAGAAAAATGTGGGCGAGTCATCACTTTCTTTGCCCCCAAGGGCGGTGCCGGCAAAAGTGTTATTGCGGCCAATACCGTTGCCGGGCTGGCAAAGCTGGCACAAAAGTCCGTTCTGCTGATCGACCTGGACCTGCAGTTCGGCGATCTGGCCTTCATGCTCGGCCTGAAAGTCAGAAAAACCATCGCTGACATAGTCGAAGCCGACCCGAACAGTCCCGAAGATCTCAAAAAGTTTCTGATCGACCACAAACTCGGTTTTCACCTGCTTCCGGCGCCACTGAAACCCGAACAGTCAGAGATGGTCAGCTCGACTCACCTGCGCAAGATAGTTAAGCTTGCTCAGAAAGTCTTTGATTACATAATTATCGATACCCACTCGCTCTTCCAGGATCTGACAATAAACGCTCTCGACATTTCTGACCTGATCTGCCTGGTGATGGCCCCTGAAATGAACCACATCAAGAGCATGCATGTCTGCCTGAAGGTCATCGAAACCCTGAAATACCCGTCTGAAAAAATCAGACTCATTCTCAGCCGCGAAGACTGCAGTTACGCTCGACCGCGTGCCGATATCGAAACGGCTCTGAAGCGCAAATTCGACTTTTCGCTTCACGACGACTGGAAAAGCGCTGCCGAAATGATCAACGATCAGAAAACCGTTTTCGACACCGACATGGAAACTGTCTACAAAACAGATCTGATCAATATGATCGCGGGCCTGACCGGCGAAAAAATCGAAACAGCAGCCAAAAGCGGCCTGCTTGGGTCGATAAAAAAGCTCTTCGGTTGAGCAATTGGCCGAAAGTCAGCCGTTCTGGCGCTTTGTCTCCCAGACCATGTGGGGCAGCTGAGGCAAAAGAAGTCTTTCAGCTGCCAGTTTTACCGCTTTGCTGCTTCCGGGCAGACATACCAGCATTTTACCACAGGCCAGCCCGGCAGTTGCGCGACTGAGCATTGCTGCTGCCCCTATCTGCTGGTATGAAATCAACCTGAACAGTTCACCAAAACCCTCGAGCTCTTTTGTAAAAAAACCGCGAGCAATTTCGACCGTACCATCGCGGGCAGTCAGGCCGGTGCCGCCGTTGGTTATCACGGCATCGAGTTCCGGATCTGCCAACCAGCCAGCCAAGGCACTGCGCATCAGTTCGGGCTCCTCACGAACCACTCGATAATGCATGATCTTATGGCCGCCACCGCTCATAATATCCTTTAAAATACCGCCAGACCGGTCTTCTGCCTCTGAACGAGTGTCCGAAAAAGTCATGATCCCAAGCTTCAAGCTGGCTGCCGCCATTTTTTCGTGTTCATGATGTCCCATGCAAAGCTCCCTTATTTTCAAGTCAGCGATTGCGCTGCAGCTCGATCGGCGGGCTCACTGAACGGGCAATCTCGACGAGCTCTTCATCTTCGAGAAGAATGAAATCCAGCTGGTCATGCTCTTCTAGAAAGCGCTCAACCCCTTCGACAATAAGCATCGAGAGGCGATCGACTTCTGAACGACCGATTTTATCAGCCGGCACAACACCGATGGTTAAACAGGCTGCATTGTCATCAGCGCGACTCGTATCGAAGACATAAACCGCTGAGACTTCGTGCAAAGGCGAAAAAACCGCAGACAGGTATTCAATAAATTCAGCCGGAAGCTCTGGCTCTGGAGTCGAAAAAACCATCTGCTCACCGTCTGCAATTTCTATTTCTTCAAAGTGAGACGAGACGCCGGCTTCGAGATAGTTACGCACCTGCGTCAACAATTTTGCCGTCTCGGGCGCAGAAATTTCCACAGACAGACCGCCTTTGGCGTGCAACACAATCGACCCGCTCCTGACGAACATTTCGCTCAACCAGGCGATCGAGCCGTGACAATGACCTGTTTGAGAAGGGTTCATCTCATTAAAAGCTTCAAAAGAAGCGAAGAAATTAACTTTCCCATCATGCCCTTCGCAAAGCCCCGTAATGGCTGTCTCTCTTATGAGTTCAGCAAAGCAGCAATGCGGAACAGCGCCAAAACCGACATATTCGCCGATACGGTTTTCAAGGCTTCTGTTGCAGAAATCACATTCTGACCTGTGGGTGCATTCGGGGGCAGAGATACCATTTAAACCCTGTTTCACGCGACGGTGTCTCCTTTCAGCAGACTGGCGGCAATCCGGTCGGCAACAAGTGCCAGATCGGTCTCGTCACCATCATTGTTCACCAGAATAATTCCTTCGGTGGCGGGCAGCGCATCCTGAGCAAAAAGCCGCTCCCTGGCACTCTCCTCACTCCAGTTTCTGTAGTCCACAAGACGCTGCAGACGGTTTTCCGGGTCGGCCTGCACATAAATAAGCCTGTTGCAGAGAGCATCGAGATGCATGGAAAAAAGCAACGCAGCGTTGACAATTATCGACTTGCTGCCGCCTCGCCTGGCTGAATCGACATGCCCGGCAACCATAAGCTTCATTGCAGGATGCATTATCGCATTCAGCTTCTTTACGGTGGCATCGTTCACGAATGCCCGGCGGCCAAGATCTTTTCGACTGATTTGCCCGGATTCATCGAGAATTTCAACGCCGAAAGCGGCAACCAGAGCATTTTTCACCTCGAGCCGGTGCAACAGCTCATGCCCGATTGCATCAACTTCAAGATTTTCACCAAGACCTCGAGCCGAGAGCATATTGGCAAAGGTTGATTTGCCTGCGCCAGTCTGCCCGGAAATTCCGATTATCAACATCTTAGCCGCTCTTTCTCGGCAGATAAACCGTAAAGGTCGAACCCTCGCCCTGAGAACTCTGCACTTCGATTCTACCACCGTGTTCTTCGACAATACGCTGCGCCATCGAAAGACCGAGACCGGTGCCATCTTCTTTGGTGGTCATAAAAGGGTTGAAAATATCGGGCAGACGCTCTGCCGGAATACCGACCCCGGTATCTTCGAAGGCGATCATCACCTGGTCGTCGCGGCTGTCGACATTTACCGTAAGCCTGCCACCGCGAGACAATGCATGAATGGCATTGGTCATGATATTTATAAACACCTGTTTAAGCTGGTCCGGGTCACCGATAATACCGGGGCAGTCTTTCAGAACGTGCATTTCAAAGCTCACTCCCTGTTTGTTCAGCTGATTTTTCACCAGCTGAAAACAGGCCTCGACAACGCTGGCCGGCGCCACTTCAATGGCCTTGGGCTTGCTGGGCTTGGCGAAATCAAGAAGGTTGCCCACAATCGATTCAAGACGATCTATTTCTTTTTGTATTATTCCGAGTGGTTCGCGACGATTATCGTCAGCCGAAAATTCACCGGCAAGCAGCTGAACGATCATTTTCATTCCGGTCAGGGGGTTGCGAATTTCGTGGGCGACCCCGGCAGCCAGAACACCGATGGCAGAGAGTTTGTCGGCACGGCGCAACTGCTCTTCGAGCGCGCTGATCTGAGTGACATCTTTTATAAAGAAAGCTGTTCCAAGCATGCTCCCCCCCTCGTTCCTGAAAGGGAAGGCGTTCACTTCGAGCATGCGTATCATGCCGGCAGATTTTATTCGAACTTTCTCGTTTTCAAGTGTAATATTCGTTTTCAGGGCATCGACCATGAGATCGTGCAGTCGCCCCGGCAATCTGTCTTTGTCTTCAAAGGGGCTCCAGCCCTCCGGGAACTGTCTGGCCATTATCAGCTTGATTTCAGGATTTGCATAGGTTATGCGCCCGGCCGGGTCAAAAATGAGAACGCCTGAAGTCATGCTTTCCAGGATGCGTTCTGTAAAACCTTTTAGATTTATAAGGTCTTTGAACATGTGGTCGATAGAAGCTATCTGAGTAGCGATAATCTGCAGCCCGATAATGTCTTCGTCGCGGTAGGCATAAGCTTTGCGGCTGGCGATTACCAGAACTCCGATCAATTTTCCGGAGACCTCTATGGGTAGAATCAGCACGGAATTGTAATCCTGAGAGTATGTCAGATATGGTTTAAGCTCTTTGGCAGCCAGGCCGACCGGCCCTTCACCAACCTTTATCAGTCTTGGAAAAGGACCGAGTACGGCTTCGTCAGCTCTGACTTCAAGGGTTTTGCCGTCAGCCGAAAGAAAGTAAAGCAGGTAGGCATCAAAATTGATGAAGCTGCGGGCAACCTTGCCCAGGGCGTCATAAATATTGCGAAAGTCGATAAGAGACTCGGCCTGTTGAGAAATTTCGTATAACGCCGACAGGCGCGAATTTTTATGAATCATCTCATTATCGAGCCTGAAATTTTCGAACAGGGCGCCCATAAAGGGTGTCAAAATTTCGAGAAAACTTCGTTGCTCCTGGGAAAAATCTTCGCAGGCGGCCGGCTTGAACATTACCAGCAGGGCAACCGGCTTACCGGCGAGCATTATCGGCCAGGCAGACCTGTTCCTTATTGGGTAATTCGGAGATATCTCACACTCTGACGAAGCAGGCAACTGAGGATTGTCACGCAAGCTGATGAAAATTTTGAAACAATCACGCAAAAATTCGTCGCTGATCTTCGGCTCAGGAAAGGAATCAAGAAAGCTTTTGACAAAGGGTACCATGACATTGATTTTTTCATGAGGTGTCAGCAGCAGGGCTCCGGCTGACTCGGTCACAGAAACAGCGCTTTCGGTCAAAAAAAGCAGGGCGCGATCAGGATTGAGGTGCGAAATTGCCTGAGCAATCTCGCTGAGCAATGAAATGGCTATCACCGGTTTCTGTTCTATTCCCATTTTCCACTCCTGAGATGAAAGTTAAACTACCACGAATGACGAGTCCACGCACGAAATTTCCGCCCCCGGTTGAAAAGTTTTTGTTTGTGGAGTATCGTTTTTTTAAATGAAAAAGCAAGGAGAGTAGTAATGGGAAAGGATTCGACCAAAGGAAAAAAAGGTTCCGCAAAGAACCCGGGGGCAGACGCTCTGACCCAATCAATCCTGGACAACTTTGCGGCCATCAGCGCCATTCCGAGGAAGTCAGGCAATGAAGCCGCTATCAGAGAGTTTCTGCGTAAATGGGCCGAAGAAAAAAAATTCAGTTGTGTCATAGATCAGGTAGGAAACCTGATCATAAGCGTCCCGGCCAGCAAAGGCATGGAAACCCGCCAGGGAATAGTTCTTCAGGGGCACCTGGACATGGTCTGCGAAAAAACTCCCGCCTCCAACCACGATTTTTTCCATGATCCGATCAGACTTGTGCATGACGGCGACTGGCTCAAGGCCGACCATACAACTCTTGGTGCCGACAATGGCATAGCGATCGCCATGGCCATGTCACTCATGACCGACGCTTCAATAAAACACCCTGCCGTGGAACTGCTTTTCACCGTTGAGGAAGAAACCGGCCTGACTGGCGCCAAAGGTCTTGCAGCCGGGGCACTCAAGGGCAAATACCTCATCAATATCGATTCTGAAAATGACAACATTTTTACCGTTGGCTGTGCTGGCGGTAAAGACACGCATATTGAGCTCGACCTTGAGTATGAAGAAGTTCCCAATGATTATACTGCCATGCACCTCACCGTCGGCGGGTGTACGGGCGGGCACTCGGGCGAAAACATCATCGATGAGCGTGCCAATGCCATTCGAGTGCTCACCAGGGTTCTGCACAACATCAGGGCTCATACCGATGTCAGACTGATCGGCATTCTTGGTGGCACAGCCCACAATGCTATCCCGCGCGATGCTGAAGCGACTTTTTTCGTGCCGGTCAGCGATGCAGACAAGATCTCAGAAATTGTCGGCAGCAATCATGAGATAATCAGCTCTGAATTTGCACTCACCGACCCTGGCCTGAAAATCAGCCTCAAGCATCTGCATCAGACCCCGGATCGCCGGGCAATGCTCAGCTACGTCAGTCTGCGGGTCATGGATCTCATCATTGCCATTCCGCACGGTGTCGCCGCCAGATCGAGCGAGATGCCTCATCTGGTCGAGACTTCATCGAACCTTGCCAAAGTCTGGATAGATGAAGGCATACTCTATATACTGACGAGCCAGCGCAGCTCGGTAATGAGTCGCCGTGATGCCATTACCTACCGAATAGAAGCGGTTGCCAGACTTGCGAATGCCCGTGCCACCAGCGGCAACGGTTATCCATCATGGCGGCCCGACTTCAAATCTGAGTTACTGAAAAAATGCCGGCAGATATATGTAGATCTTTTCGCTGAAGAGCCACGTGTCGAAGCCATTCATGCCGGGCTTGAATGCGGCCTGATCGGCAATCTGCACCCTGGCATGCAGATGATTTCACTGGGGCCGACTATCAGAAACCCCCATTCTCCTGAAGAAAAAATGTATCTGCCATCTCTACCCAAAGTATACAAGCTTCTCAGCAAAATTCTGGCGGAGCTTTAAACAATCATGCGAACAATTAAATTTTCAGCAGCGCTGCTGGCGCTGCTGCTGTTTTTTGTCGTTTCTGCAGATGCTGCAACCAGAATCACTCTGTTGCACACCAATGACACGCATTCGCACATGCTTCCCTTCGACAGCAAGCAACATGGCCCCGACAGCGGCGGCATAGTCAGACGAGCCGGCCTGATCGAAAAAATACGCCAGGAAGGGCATGAACCGCTGCTGCTCGATGCCGGTGACATTCTTCAGGGCACCCCGCTCTACAACATCTTTATGGGCGAAGCCTGTTACAGAACCGCCAGAGCATGTGGCTACGATGCAACTACTCTGGGCAACCACGAACTCGACAACGACCTGGCCAACCTGCAGACGCAGTTGTCAGTCACCGGAATGCGCCTTCTCTGCTGCAATGTATTCTACCGCGACAGTAACCGCAGCGTTTTTGAGCCATATTACATATTCAAGCGCAATGGCCTGAAAATAGCGGTCATAGGCAGTATAGGCAACGAGGCCTGGGAAGACATCGACCGCAAAATTCGCGCCCCCATGCATCAGGTCGATCAGACCACAGCAACAGGCGACATTGCGCGGCGAATAAGGCCTTACGTCGATCTGATAGTGGTTCTGTCGCATGCCGGTCTTGAGTTTGACAAGCAGATGGCGGCCAGCATTTCTGAAATAGATGTTATTCTGGGTGGTCACACCCACGTAGAACTTCATCAGCCGATACTTGTGAGCAACCTCCCAGAATCCGGGGGCTGGCAGAATGGTCTTAACGGCACAATAGTTGCTCAGACCGGTGAATGGGGCCACTTTCTCGGGCGACTCGATCTGACGATAGACACCCAGAAAAAAATCACAGACTGGTCAGGGCAGCTTCTCAAAGTTTCTGCAGAATTCGAACACCTGGCGCCACAAAATCTTAAATCCATGGTCGCAGCCTATGAACAAAAACTCAACGACATCATGAACAAGATAGTCGGCGAAGCGGCTGCCGACATGGTTTTCCCCAAAGAGCAACGCAAAAAAGAGCTTTTGCCGATGGGCGCGTTCACAGCTATGAGCATGCAAAACACCTCGGCAGCCGATGTCTGCATCGTCAATTCAGGGGCTATCCGCACTGATTTAAAAGCTGGTCCAATCACCAGAGGAGCTATCTTCGAGGCTCTGCCTTACGACAACACGGTGGTTACCTTTACCATGAGCGGGCTGGCTCTCCAGAAAATGCTTGATTTCGTAGCAGCCAACTTTGGCGACCCCGACGGCTACCAGATTTCGGGGGTTACAGGTATTTTAAACAAAAATACCGGCAGAGCCGAAAACGTTCTCGTTGCCGGCAAACCGATTGTTTCTGATGGCAGCTACCGGGTTTCGACCACTTCTTTTATGGCAAACGGCAACATTGCCGGCGACAAATTGTTTGCCGACATCCAGAAAACCGAAGATTCGGGTATTTTTATGCGCGATGCCGCTCTTGCCTGGCTCGAAAAATTCAACAGCATACCTGATTTGCGCAACACCGGCCTGCACCTGGAATGGAAAAACTGAAAACTTACCGATAATAAGCGAGATTACCAAGAAAAACTATCAGAGAAGCCAGCAGAACTGAAACCATACCAAGTCTGAGAAACGCTATCCGGCTCCATTTGCCGTGATAGCGTTTTCCTATACCCCAATAAATGAAGTCTGAGACCATGATTCCGGCCAGGCAGGTTACCCCCGAAAAAACAGGCTGCAGGTTCAGGCCGAGAAGATGGTTCGCCGGTAGAAAAACCACGCTGAGACAGAAAGCCCGCACCAGAGAATTTCCCTCTCTGATAAAACCCGGAATCAGCTGCCTGCGGCTGACGGCGGCAAGGTTGCCCTCACGTTGAGACCAGCGCCATCTGATGCTGAGTATGGCAGCAAAACTGACTACATAAGGCACAAAAAAGAGATCGACGGGCATGATACGGTTCAGCAGACTGATATTGGCACCGATGACCCAGCATGCCGAAATGGCGAACATATAAAAAATCGGGCGAACACGCAACAGTTCGTCGCGGCTGCCTGGCATTTCGAGAAAAAGATCGAAAATTGAGATCAGAACAGTGCAGACAAAAACCGGTATATACCATTCTGGCCCAAGCAGGCTCCACGAAGCATAACCCATGATGGCGACACCAATGATGCCAGAAGTGCCGAGGCGCCCCGAGATGTTGCCGAACAGGTAAGTAAATGAAAAAATGATACCGATCGAACAGAGCTGCCCGATTATTTCGGGTATTGGCTTGGTGGTTATTTTCATGATGATGAACAGGGTTCCGAACGGTATGATGAGGTTATCCGCGCCGCCAAGAGAAATCGCCTCGAAGCAGGTCACCAGAACGGCTATCAGCAGAGCTGACAAAACGCTTTCCATGCGGCCCACGGAAGTAAGAAGCAACAGCCCCAGATGCACGATCAAAAAGGTAGACAGCAGAAAAATCACTGAGCCTTCGATACTTTTGTGCTCTTCTTCGACGCTGTAAACCTTGAAGCCGTATGAAACACCGATAATAGCGGCCAGGGCATCAGACACCGAGAGTACCATTATTGAAATCAGGTAAAAATCAGGCTTCTCAAAATAACTTGTGGCGGCGAAAGTCAAATAAATCGCCACCGGGTGCAGAATATCGCCACTCGACCTGCGCTTGATCCCGTGAACAGACTGCAACATACCCATCTTGCGGGTGCCGGCCATGAGAGTGACGAAAGCCACGCACAGGGCGAGGACCGTCCAGTGCGATTTAAAAACATAGGCGAAGCACAAAGAAACAATGCCGCCGGTCAAGTGCACGAATTTTCGAGTGGCTTCCTGCGAACAGGCGTTAAAACCCCTCAACAGTTCGCCGGTTCCGACCAGGGTCAGAAAAATCGCGGCGACGATCAGTGCTGATCCAATTTCTGCATCCCAGGGGACCATCTATAAACCGCTCCAATAAGATCCAATATGGTAGCCACCTGAATTTTATACGCGTCCGCTCGCAATTGCAAGCACATGTCGCAGCAGATGCCATGCAAAAAAATATTTTGCATTTATTTTCAAAATTAAGCTTGAGCGGTCGTAAATCTTGTGTGATATAATGCGACTATGAAAGTCATGATGTACATTTTAAGAGGGTTATTCATACTTGGGTTGATGCTGCCAACCTTCGTTGCCGCTCAGTCGACGGGCGCAGAAGCCATCTCACGAAACGACGACATGAACGCTCTGGTTGTCACGTTTTCTCCACCATTCGCCGGCAGCCTTAACCGCTCAGAAAAACTGTTCCAGGCGCTTATCGAAACAATGCAGGAAAAGCCGGGCGATCTGGCCGGCAAAATCAACTCGGTCGGCGCCATCTGGTCTGCAAGCCAAAACTTGAACGGCGTGCAGTTCGCGCTGTTTTACCCTGGTGACAGCGCGGCAGCAACAGATATCTGCCGTTCAATGCTCACCGGTCTCGCCGGCAGAATACCAGAAATACAGGCAATCAGCAGCAGCAAAGACTTCAGCCATTACCTGCACAGCATCTGTCAGTGTCATTGCTCTTTCGCCGCCACCGAAGCAAACCCTGTCTCAGTTTATGCCACAGGGCTTTCGTCTGAATCATACGACCTTCTGAAACTTGAAACAGGGCTTTTTTCTTCTCTTTATGACAGAGGGCGCAGTAAACAAAAGTTGCCTGCCGTCATTCCTGAAACACCGGCAACCGCCTACGAAGTCTTCTCATGGAACCGGTTCACGGCAGAAACGTTTTTTTCGGCCAAATTTATCGGTGAAGCATTCATCAAAGAAATGCATGAAATAGAAGGCTGCAGTTACGAAATATTCAATTGTGATGGCGGAATTCAGGTAGCGCTGTTGACAAGCGGCTCCGAAGAAAAGCTTTTTCACGCTCATAATAAACTCAGGCAATTTGCGCGTTTGAGCTTTCCTAAGAACCGCAACGAAGCCTGGAAGGCTTTTTCTGATCGACTTAAAAATATCATTAACGACGACGAGCGCGACCTCACCAAGAAAAACCTTTTCGCAGCATGGGTAAAACACTGGAGCGGCAACTTTACAGATCTCGCGAACAATCCCGGATTCGTCGCTCCAACAGCCAGACACAGCGGCGTCAGCCAGCCCGAACCCTGGAACCACAAACTGAGTTTTTCAAAAAATATTCACCCGAGATTCTGCGCCAGCAGCTATTCCGAAAATAACGATACTGTCGATATTTCTCTCGGGTTTTCCGGCGAAAAAGACATCATCGACCTCATTGAACAAATACTCGACAGCGAGCGCAACACTTCTTTCCCGATGAATATAGATCGCCGGGTTCCCGACAGGCTTTCACTGAGCTTTCATTGTAAACCCGGGCAGGTTGTTGATTGCGTCTCCAGGTTGCGCCTGGTAATTTCAGGTGGTCTTTTCGAAAACGGTATAGAGCAAAGACTTGCCAGCCTGCTCAAAGTCGGTATCGCCGCAAACGGCAATATGCCGCCATTCGAATTACGGGGGCTTTTACAGCAGGGCTGGCCACCAGTTACAGACGAGCACGAATGGCAGATGGTCACAGCCTCTGACCTGCCAGCGCTCCTGCTGTTTTCGACCAGCGACAACAAAGCTTTAAAGCGTCGATGGGCTATTGCCATCTCTACCAGCCGCGGTAAAACAGAAATTCTCTCTCTGTTGGCATTGCAAAACATGGCTCTCAGAGACATAAATCTTTTTTAACCATCCTTCAAGCTTCCAAAGCAGTTTTTATCTTAATTTTTCTCCTGAAAATGCCGATATATGGCCTGAACTACGATATCGCCAATGTTCGGGAGAAAATATGTCTGCTAACCGCTCAGGAATAAGAGAACTGCAAATAGCCCGCGGCCTGATAACTTTGCGCTGGGCAAGTATTCCGTTGTTTTTCGGTTTCAGCCTTTTCAGCCTCCGCGGACTGGGCATGAGTTTTCAGATCGAGCCCATCTATATTCTCTGCTGTATCCTCGCAGTTCTTAATGTTTACTTCACCCTGCATTTTTCTTTGCTGTCGCGCCAGATGTCGATAAACCACGGTATCGCCACCTTGAAAAAGCTTATGATCCTGGTTGTCTCTCGACTATTTTCAGACATACGCAGCAACGGCCTCAAGGGCATACTTGCCCTGCCGCTGACAATTTCTAAAATCGCTGCGATTATTTATCTGATGCTTCTCGAAACCCTAAAAGATCTTTCTTTCAACCCCTTTTCAATCAATAATGTCATGCACACCCAGGTAATCAGCGATCTAATCATTATCCTGATGCTGACGAGATATACGGGGTCTTCCGAAAGCCCGCTCTTTTTTCTGAGCGTCATACCGATAACTATTGCCGGCGCTGTAATGGGTCTGCAAACAGGTGCAGCATATTCAGCCATTGCTACTTCGGCCTGGCTGATTACCGGTCTGCTGGTCAAATACCAGTTCATACCCCACATCAAATTCTATCCGCCAGTTTTTGGCGATCTCAGTCAGTGCACAGGGTGGCTCTACTCGAATTCTGCAGTTGTAGGCACCGGTCTTTTCGCTACGGCATTTCTGGCGCACAGGCTGACAACGGTATTCAAGGAACGCATATTCTTTCTCAATGATATGCTTTACAAAAGCAATTCAAGAGCCATTGCTTCAAACTTTGCTGCAGAACAGGGTTCACACGCCTGGGTCATAACAGACGTCGAAGGCAATGTGGAAAAAGTAAAAATCGACCGCAACAACTTTTTTCCCTGCGATCTGGCTGGCAAAAACATTTTCACAGCCTTCCCGGAACTCGAACAATACGGCATGAGCTATGTTGTGCAAGCAGTTCTGACCAGCGGCAGCAAAAGAATCCTCGAAAAAATCAAGATTTCCTCCCCGGAAGGGACTGAACACATTTTCAATGCCAGAATCTCATGCTTCAGAGACTGCGATGAAAAACAAAAAATTCTGATTATTTTTGAGGAACGCACTGAAGAACTTTTTCTAAAAGGCAAAGTGGAAAGCCTGACAAGTGAACTGTCTGAAAAAACAAGCGGTCTGGAACAAGTCAGCCTTGAAAACAGGGAAAATTTGAGGGCATTCGAAGAAATGAAAGCGTCCGCCTCCGAAAAAGCCTCCGAAATAGAACTTCTTTCTCAGAGACTGCAGGATGCCAAAAATGACAATACGAACAAAAGCAATCAGATAAACAGCCTCATCTCACAACTGGCGACCTTCAAGTCAACCAACGACCAGTTGTCAGCCGAAGTTGACTACAAACAGATGCTGCTCGATGAAGTCGCTGAACTTATGAACTCATGCAGCGAAATAGAACACCTGACCACTCTTATCGAAAAACGCACGCGTGATCTTTTCAACCTTGACAATACCTGTCTGCATATTTTTAAAACAGAAGACGACGAGCACCGCAAGGGCGAAATCCTCGACATTCGCAAAGCTTCGCCCCGTCTGCTCGATATTCCGAGAAACAACCCCGCGATACTCGATCCGGCATTGCAGGAAGGGCGCCCGGTTGTTATCAACGCCCAGATCACACCAGACAAATCTGCTTCACTGGCCATAAGCAACGGGCATATGCAAAGACTCGTGGCTTATATTCCAGTCAGACATCAAAATAAAGTGCTCGGCATAATGATGATAGAAAAATTCGGCTATGAAGACAATCCCGAACTGGTAATCAATATGCTCAGCTACTACCTGAAACACTCCGCCTCAGCAATTAAACATGCCATTACCAACCGGGATTCGCGTGAAACCAGCAAAAATCTGTATAACAGCATCGGCCAGTTAAAAACTCAGCTTGAAAGCATCAAGACAATAACTTTCAGCCGGCCTGAAGATGAAGAAACTCCCTTCGCAAGGATTTTAAACGAACTCGGCCGCATAGTTGTCATAAAAGACGCCGTTCTCATAAGAATCAACAATGATGAAAGTATCGATATCTGCAGCAGAATAGATCGCTCCAGACAACTGAATATCAGCGATGCCGAACTCGAAATTCTCGCACTGCTCAAGGCAAATCCCTGCAATAAAATAACTGCCGAAAACACCGACCCTGACGGCAACTGTATCGCCTACCCGCTACTTCACAAGTCAAGACTTCTTGGGGTACTCTTTGTTTATTACGATAACGAATCAGGTACACCTGAAGAGGCGCTGCTCGACTTTTGCGTCAAAATGCTGAACGACCATTTCACTCTCTACGTCATGAACGAAGAACGTGAAATATGGGAAAGTTTTTACCGTGAAACCCTCTCGGCCTGACCCTTTAAATTCTCTCGAGACCATCGTTAACCGTAAGATTTAAACAAGCTTATCGGTTCTGCAGCCCAATTTATCGGTCGGAGCGTTTTTTATACCACAGTTATTAATAACACCGCCGCCTTTGTCAGCCGATAGAACGGACTGCAGTATTTTTCTTGTTTTTCCCGCGACGAATGAAGCCATCGAAAGAACCTGACGAGCACATAATGCAGCAATTAATTCATCTTTGTTATTTATGCAGTTAAAATAAAACCCGTTGTAGGAATTTTTTGATAAAACCCCGATGTTTAAACGCTTAAAACAGAAAGAGTACATTATTTTGTGAAATAATGTACTTTTTGCTTGATAATTTTGTCACAATCCAATAGACTTGCCTCAGCGATATAAAGGTTTTCAGTCTGCTTGCTGAAAGCCTAAAAACTGCCAGAAAAACTGGCGGAACCAAGGAGATTCAAGATGTCCTGTCCAATCACATCAAAAGCCGAACTGGCTAAGCTTTCGCCCGAGAAGGCAGAGGAACTGGATGCCTATCTGACCAGCCTTCCCCTGACCGAAGACCGGGAAAAGAATCGCGGTTTCCTGATTCAATCGTTGCACAAAGCACAGGAAATCTTCACCTACCTGCCCAGCGTTGTCCAGATGCATGTAGCCAACCGTCTGGGTCTGCACCTTGCCGAAGTCTACGGAGTTATCAGTTTTTATTCATATTTTACTGATAAACCGGTTGGCAGATATAAGGTCAATATCTGCACCGGTACAGCCTGCTTCGTTAAAGGCGCTGACAAACTGGTTGAAGAATTTCAGCGCTACCTCGGCATCAAGCTGGGCGAAACCGGCATCGACGGCAAGTTTTCTTTGACCGGCCTCAGATGCGTGGGTGCCTGCTCGATGGCTCCTGTTGTAATGGTAAACGATAGAGTTTATGGCAACGTTACAACCAAGATGGTTCCCGAAATCATTAGCGATTGCAAGTAAAGGAATTTGAGATGATTGACACACCCGAAAAACTGAAATCTTACGCAGAAAACCTCAGCAAAAACAGCAAACCCGGCACAACAATTCTTGTCTCTCTTGGTACCTGCGGTATTGCAGCCGGCACTAAGCCAATAAACGATCTGTTGAAGGCTGAAATAGCCAATCGCAAAGCCGACATCGAAATCGTCGAAGTTGGCTGCATGGGTCTCTGCCACAGCGAACCCACAATAGAAGTCATTAACAACGCCAACGGCAATTCAGTGATTTATGGCCACGTCAAAGCAGATCAGGTAGCGGCCATTGTCGAAACAGCCAGCAAAAACATTGAAGCTGCCAGTTGTCAGGTTATTCAGCGCTCATGGTTCTATCCGGAAGACAACGAAACTGCGACCCCGGAAAGAATTCAGGCCCGCATCGTTCTTAAAAATACCGGTAAAATCAACCCCGAAATAATCGATCATTACCTAGCTGCCAAAGGCTACCAGGCTCTCGGCAAAGTCGTTCACGAAATGACTTCACAGCAGGTTATCGATACCGTTATCGAATCAGGTCTGCGTGGTCGCGGCGGCGGCGGTTTCCCCACCGGCAAAAAATGGGCATTTGCCGCAGCTCAGAAAGCCGATCAAAAATACGTTCTCTGCAACGCTGACGAGGGCGATCCGGGCGCATTCATGGACCGCGCCGTTCTTGAAGGCGACCCGCATTCGGTTCTCGAAGCGATGGCTATAACCGGTTTCGCCATCGGAGCTGATACCGGCGTCATCTATATTCGCGCCGAATATCCGCTGGCAGTTAAACGCCTGGAAATCGCCATCGAACAGGCCAAAAAACTGGGACTGCTCGGCAAAAACATTCTTGGCAGCAAATTCAGTTTCGATATTCAGATCAAATACGGCGCCGGCGCCTTTGTCTGCGGCGAAGAAACAGCTTTGATCCACTCAGTTGAAGGCAAACGCGGTGAACCAACCGTAAAACCGCCGTTCCCGGCAATCGAAGGCCTCTGGAAAAAACCGACCGTCGTAAACAACGTCGAAACTTTTGCCAATGTCTGCGCTATCATCAGAAACGGCGCCGCCTGGTTCAAGAAAATCGGTACTGCCGGCTCACCCGGCACCAAAGTTTTCGCACTCGCCGGTAAAGTTAAAAAAGTCGGTCTTGTCGAAGTTCCGATGGGCACCACTCTGCGCCAGATCATTTTTAACGTCGGTGGCGGCATCATGAATGACCGCAAATTCAAAGCCGTGCAAACCGGTGGACCTTCAGGCGGATGCATTAAATTCGACCAGCTCGACACCGAAATCGACTATGAATCGCTCAAGCGCCTCGGCTCGATGATGGGCTCCGGTGGTATGATCGTCATGGACGAAGACGACTGCATGGTAAACGTTGCCAAATTCTTCCTGGAATTTACCCTCGATGAATCATGCGGCAAATGCACCCCCTGCCGCGTCGGCAACAAGCGCCTCTACGAAATGCTGCACAGAATCTGCGATGGCCGCGGCACCCGCGAAACCATTCAGAATCTCAAAGACCTGAGTGTCTCGATCAAAGATACAGCCCTCTGCGGACTTGGTCAGACTTCACCCAACCCGGTTCTCTCTACTCTTGCCCAGTTCGAACACGAATACATAGCTCATATCGACGAAAAGCGCTGCGAAGCCGGTGTATGCAAAAAACTGCTGAAATACGAAATCAATGACAGCTGCGTTGGCTGCACTCTCTGTGCCAGAAACTGCCCGGTAAGCTGTATTTCAGGGGCAGTTAAGCAGAAACACACAATCGATCAGAGCAAATGTATCAAGTGCGGCGTCTGCCAGGATGTATGTAAGTTCCACGCCGTAGACCGCAAGTAAGCTAACCAGGAGAACCATATAACATGATCAATCTCACCATAAATAATCTTCCAGTTCAGGTTAACGAAGGCCAGACCGTTCTCGATGCCGCTCACAAACTCGGCATCGATATTCCGACCCTCTGCCACCTCAAAAGTACCGGCGGTTGTGGAGTTGAATCAAAAACCGGCTCATGCCGCGTCTGTGTCGTAGAAATCGACGGGCGCCCGAACCTGGCTCCTTCATGCTGTACTCCGGCAACTGAAGGCATGAAAGTCATCACCTCCAGCCTGCGCGTAATCAACGCCCGCCGCACCATGCTCGACCTGCTGCTGTCAGATCACCCCAAAGATTGTCTGACCTGCGAAAAAAGCGGCGACTGCCAGTTACAGGATCTCGCCGCCAAAATGGGTCTGCACCGCATCAAATACAAAGGTGAAATGTCGAAACACGAAATCGACGTTTCCAGTGAATCTATCGTGCGCGATCCCAATAAATGCATCATGTGCCGCAGATGCGAAACCGCATGCAACGTCGTTCAGACCGTAGGCGTACTCTCTGGTGTTGGCCGCGGTTTCGACGCCGTAGTTGGCCCGGCTGACCTGCGCCCGCTCTCAGAAACCAAGTGTACTTTCTGTGGCCAGTGCGTGGCAGCCTGCCCGACCGGTGCTCTCACTGAAGTAGACCATACCTACAAGTGCTGGAACGCCATCAACAGCGGCAAAACTGTTGTCGTTCAGACCGCTCCCGCCGTTCGCGTAGCCCTGGGTGAAGCCTTCGGCATGGAACCCGGCTCTATCACCACCGGCAAAATGGTTACCGCTCTGCGGATGATGGGCTTCGCAAAAGTGTTCGATACCGACTTCTCAGCCGACCTCACAATCATGGAAGAAACGACGGAATTCATCGAGCGCCTGAAATCAGGCAAGAACCTGCCGATCCTCACTTCCTGCTGCCCAGGCTGGGTAAAATTCTTCGAACATCAGTTCCAGGATCTCATGCACATCCCCTCGACCTGTAAGTCACCGCAGCAGATGTTTGGCGCCATCGCCAAAACTTATTATGCCAACAAAATCGGCGTAAAAGCAGAAGACATGGTCGTAGTTTCAGTAATGCCCTGTCTCGCCAAAAAATATGAATCGGCACGCGAAGAATTCAACGCCAGCGGCACCCGCGATGTCGATATCGTAATTTCTACCCGCGAACTCGCTTCAATGATCAAAGAAGCCGGTATCGCCTTCGATCACCTCGAAGAATCAGAATATGACGATCCGCTCGGCGAATCAACCGGCGCCGGTGTTATCTTCGGTTCATCGGGCGGCGTTCTTGAAGCAGCTCTGCGCACTGCAGCCGACTGGGTAACCGGCCAGGATCTGCAGTCTATCGACTTCACCGCTGTTCGCGGCCTTGATGGCATCAAAGAAGCGACAGTCAAAGTTGGCGATCTCGAAATCAACGCTGCCATTTCTTCAGGCCTTGGCAACGCCCGCAAGCTCCTCGAAAAAATCAGAAAAGGCGAAGCCAAATACCACATCATCGAGATTATGGCCTGCCCGGGCGGTTGTCTGAACGGTGGCGGTCAGCCCTATTCAGCCGGTAACTGCCAGGAAATTCTTGCCAAACGCATGGAAGCCATCTATCGCGACGACAAGAACAGCAAAATAAGAAAATCGCACCAGAACCCCTCTATTCAGAAGCTTTACGCTGAATTCCTGGGCAAACCCTGTGGCGAAATGTCTCACAAGCTGCTGCACACCCATTATCACGGTCGCAGAAACGTCTGATAACAGACCTTAAACTCAGGGAACAGTCCTCTCGGGCTGTTCCCTGTTTTTTTTTCATCAGCCAATAAAAAAAGCAGAGCAGCCAGCTGGCTGCTCTGCTTTCGATCGCAAAGAATTCAGATTTTGTAATATTCGCGATACCAGTCGACAAATTTACCGATGCCGACTTCGAGAGGAGTTGCCGGAGCGAAGCCAGTATCGCGCATCAGATCATCAACATCAGCGTAGGTAGCCGGCACATCGCCGGGCTGCATCGGCAGCATTTCCTTTATGGCGGCCTTGCCAACCTTCTTTTCGATAATTTCAATAAAACGCAACAGTTCGACAGGCTTGTTATTGCCGATATTATAGATACGATAAGGCGCTCTGCTGGTAGCCGGATCAGGTTTGTCACCGCTCCATTCAGTGTTCGGCCCGGCAACACGATCGCTAACCCGAACGATGCCCTCGACGATATCGTCTATATAGGTAAAGTCACGGCGCATAAGGCCGTTATTGAAGACTTTGATCGGCTTACCTTCGAGAATAGCCCGGGTAAACAGAAATAACGCCATATCCGGCCGGCCCCAGGGCCCATAAACGGTAAAAAACCGCAGACCGGTAGTCGGCAGGCCGTAAAGGTGCGAATAGGTGTGGGCCATCAGCTCATTGGCTTTTTTGGTGGCAGCATACAGTGAAACCGGGTGATCGACATTATGATGCACGGAAAAAGGCATCTCCGTGTTGGAGCCATATACAGAACTCGACGACGCGTAAGTCAGGTGCTCGACCCTGTTGTGCCGGCAGGCTTCGAGAATGTTCATAAAGCCAACAATATTGGCATCGATATAGGCGTGCGGGTTCTCGATACTGTAACGAACCCCGGCCTGAGCGGCAAGATTGACGACCCGGGAAAAACTGTGTTCGGCAAAAAGTCTGTTGATGGCGTCACGATCGCTCAAATCAGCCCGAACGAAAGTGAAATTCTGATGATTGTTCAAGATCGCCAAACGATCTTCTTTGAGCCTGACATCGTAATAGTTGTTGAGGTTATCGATACCTATAACCTCATCACCGCGCTTCAACAGGTAAATGCTCAAATGAAACCCGATAAAACCAGCCGCACCAGTAACCAATATTTTCATTACACCAACTCCAGAATTTTTCCCTGATTTTATCCCGCTGCAGCCGACTGCGCAAGTTTAAAAAACAAAGCCGGCATTTGCCTGACCAATTCGAAATCATTGAAGTGTGAAACACGAAAATTATGATATAATCCTTGCCAGCAAAATCAGATAGTGAAGGAGAAAGGAATGAAGCATACAGGAAACAGGGCGTTTCTATCCGGAAACGCCGCCATTGCCCGCGGGGCCTGGGAAGCCGGCGTCAGATTCGCTTCAGCATACCCTGGCACCCCCTCTACCGAGATTCTTGAATACTGCGGCACATACGACGAAATCGATGCCCAGTGGGCAGTCAACGAAAAAACCGCGATGGAAACAGTTATCGGTGCCTGCTACGGCGGCGCAAGATCACTATGCGCTCAGAAGCACGTTGGCTTGAACGTGGCTGCGGACCCCTTTTTTACCGTCGCTTATACCGGTGTTAACGCTGGCCTGGTAATTGTTTCGGCTGACGATCCCGGCATGCACAGCTCGCAAAACGAGCAGGATAACCGTTATTACGCAATGATGGCCAAAATTCCGATGTTCGAGCCTTCGAACAGCCAGGAAGCGAAAGATATGACCATCGCCGCCATCAAACTCTCAGAAGAATTCGATACCCCGGTCATGATCCGCACGACTACCAGAATTTCTCATTCTGAGGGCATTGTAGCCCTTGGCGAACGCGAATCAGCACCCGAGCGTGAATTCGTCAGAGATATGGGCAAATATTGTGTTTTGCCGCACAATGCCCGCCGTCTGCACGTCAAAGTTGAAGAACGCCAGAAAAAAATTGCCGAATTTGGCTGCAAAAGCAGTTTCAATCGCCTTGAAGAAGGCGACAAAAAAATAGGCATCATTTCTTCCGGTATCAGCTACTGCCACGCTCGCGAAATATTTCCCGACGCGTCTTTTCTCAAGCTTGGGCTGACTTACCCATTCCCTGTTGAATTGATCAAAAAGTTCGCAGCCAGCGTCGAAAAACTCATCGTTATCGAAGAAAACGACCCGTTTCTCGAAACAGCTGTCAGAGCTCTCGGCATTGCCTGTATCGGCAAAGATCGCTTGCCGGTCTGCGGCGAATTGAACCCGGACATTATTCACGAATCACTGCCAGAACTGGTCAACAGGCCAATGCCAGTCAAGACCCGCCCGGCTGATGTGGAAATCCCGGTGCGACCACCAGTGCTCTGCCCCGGCTGCCCACATCGCGGTGTTTTTTACACTTTACGCAAGCTTGACTGCACGGTAACCGGCGACATCGGCTGTTATTCGCTCGGAGCTTTCGCTCCTCACAACGCCATGCATACAATCGTCTGCATGGGCGCCTCAGTCACCAGCGCTCTGGGCATCGAAAAAGCGATGAAAGACAAAATTCACGGCAAGCTGGTGGCAGTACTCGGCGAATCTACCTTTATGCACTCAGGGATTACCGGCCTTATCGACACAGTTTATAATAAAGGCCGGCATGTAACCATGATTCTCGATAACTCCATCACTGCGATGACCGGCCACCAGCCAAACCCGGCCAGCGGCAAAACCCTCAAGGGCGAAACCACCAAATCTCTGAATTTTGAAGCAATGTGCAAAGCCTGTGGCATAACCAATGTCCACACCGTAGACCCGTTCGACCTCAAACTGCTCGAAACGACTCTTAAAGAAGCACTCCAAGACCCTGAACCTTCCGTAATAATTACCCGCCGCCCCTGTTTCCTGCTCAAAGACTACAAACCTCAGGTCAGACTCGTCAGCATCAACCGCGATAAATGCGTAAAATGCGGCATGTGCTGGAAACTTGGCTGCCCCGCCATCGAAGTAAACCCGGATGATGGCAAAACCCTGATCAACCCGGCACTTTGTGTGCATTGCGGGCTCTGCGCCGCAGTGTGTCGCCCCGGAGCCATTACTCAGGCAAAAGAGGAGGCAAAATAATGACTACGAATATACTTTTATGTGGAGTTGGCGGTCAAGGAACTCTTCTTGCCAGCAATCTTCTGGCTGAATGCGCAATGGAAGCGGGTTTTGATGTTAAAAAATCAGAGATTCACGGAATGGCACAGCGGGGCGGCAGCGTCGTCAGTCATGTCCGCTTTGGCGAACGCATCTGCTCACCGATAATCAGAAAAGGCGAATGCGACATACTGCTTGCCTTCGAAGAACTTGAAGCTCTGCGCTGGACAGAATTCCTCAAACCCAACGGTCTGGTGATCACTAATGTCCAGAACATTCTCCCCATGTCTGTCTCAGCCGGCAAATCAGTGTATCCGAAAAATATCACCCAGCTTCTTGCCCAGATGTCAGTTCAGACAATCGCAGTCGATGGCATAGGCAAAGCCAGAGAAGTCGGCAACCAGAAATGTCTCAACGTCGTGCTTCTCGGTGTGCTTGCCAGACAGATAGGTCAAATCAAACCAGAAATCTGGCCCGAAATGATCAAACGCATGCTCCCGGCCAAATTGCAGGAATTAAATCTCAAAGCCTTCAGCACCGGCTGGAACCTCGCCTGACCTTATAAAAAACAGCCCGGCCCCTTTTGGGTGCCGGGCTGTTTTTTATTTATTATTTTGCAACTTTCAGACGTTCGAGAAGATCACGCAGATTCTGCAGTCCCGGGGTGCCTTCAGGCACGTCGTTGAGAGAGCGCTGCAACAGCTGCAGTGCTTCACTACGCCGATTGATCTTCACCAGGGTGATCGCCAGATTGTAGTATGCTCCCGGGTCTTTTTTATCAAGTTCTATGGCTTTTTTATAAATTTCAGCCGATTTTTCGAAATTGCCGGTTTTCTGCAGCGCAAAAGCCAGATTAATCAAAATCTTCGCCGTGGGAGCCTGATGACGCATGCCTTCCTCGAAGTGGCGAATGGCTTCTTCCCAGCGGGCCGTTTTGAGAAAAAGACTGGCCAGGTTGAACCTGACGGTATTCAGATCAGGCTTCAATTTTAAAGCTGTTTTAAAATGTTCAATCGCAGCATCTACATTGCCGGCGCGATAAAAAGCAGCTCCAAGATTACTGTGAGCCTGAAAATTAAAGGGATCCAGCTCGATCGCCTTTTTAAAATCAGCTGTTGCCGAATCAAAGCGACTCAACTGCAGATTGAGATTACCAGAAAAAAACACCGCCATCAGGTCATGCGGGTGTTTGTCGAGAAACAAACGCACCTGCTCGAGAGATTCGACGAGTTTGCCGGCTTTAAAAAGTTCAAGGAATCTGTTTCGCAGAGTTTCACGGTTGTCAGAAGTTTTGTCGCTGACTTCCGGCGCCAGCTGCTGTGCCGAAGCCAATTTGTCTTCGGCCGGCTCAGCAGGTTTACCAACAGCGGTCGGAATAGCGGCAGCCGGAACTTTAACCCGTTCAAGACTTGTTTTCAGTGGCCCCGGCAACGGCGAAACTTCTATTTCGCGCAGAGCAATGCCAATCTGCATCAGGGTATAAGCCGCCGAAATGCGGGTAGCTACGTCTTTACTGCCCAGCATTGTCTCGAGTTCTTCGAGAACCTCGACATCGCCCAGCCTGAAAAGAGCCTTAGCGGCATTTGAGCGCGTGCGATTGTCAGAATCCTTCAGCAGCGGCCTTAGAACGTTGATTCCAGCCTCACCCAGAACTTCTTCAATGCTTTCGACAGCATTGGCCCGCACGCGTGAATCACGGTCTCGAAGAGCATTTTGAAGAGTTGCAACCCCGGAGCGATCCCCGATATGGCCAAGACTGGTTATCACGGCTGACCTGATCTTGAAATTACGGTCAGTTTTAAGCATTTTTATCAGCCAGGGCACTGCAGAAACAATTTTCAGACGCCCAAGAGTTATAACTGCCTGCAATCTTACAAAGGGAACAGGGTCTGCAAGCATACGCACCAAAAGTTCTGCCTGCGCCTCCCTGGCGCGGTTCGACAGAGCCAGGGAAGCATTTTTACGAACATCGGCATCTTCGTCTTTCAGCAACTCAACGATCATTTCGAGTGCCTGAGGGTGCTCGACAACCGACAGAACATAACCAAGAGTGGCTCTGATCCATTTGTCAGGGTCATCGAGCATCGAACGCATCACCGGCGTCAGATCGGTATTGCCCAGATTGGCAGCCGCAATCATGGCATTACCACGAACACGATTATTCGGATGTTTCAAAAAAGGCTGAATCAAAGTAAAAGCTTTATCTGCCGGCAGACCAAGCCTGGCGAGGCTCTCGATGGCATTGGCCTTGACACGGTCGTCTGTGTCACGCAAAGCTTTGGTGAGAGTAGGCACGGCAGTCAGGTCGCCAAGAGTGCCGAGCGCGGTGATCAAAGCCGACCGCTTGCGCTCGTTTCTTTCTTTCAGATAAAATGCCACAAGCGGGTTTGTTGCCTTATGCGAACCTAGTCTGGCAAGGGCATCGACAACGTTCAGAAAAATCCATTCATTGCTCTCGCCAAGGCAACCCAGCAGGTTTGATACGGCTGAGCCATCTTTGAGGCGCCCAAGGGAACTTATGCTGTTGAATCTTACATTGGGATCCAGGTCGCCAAGGGCCTCGATCAGAGCAAGAACCGCCTGACGATCGTTAAAAGCGCCGAGAGCAAGGGCGATATTCGGTCTCACTTCCCGTTCAGCTTCTTTAAAAGCCGCAAGCAATGGAGCGAGTGCCGAAGGCTCACCTATTTCAGCGAGAGCAAGGGGCATCTGCTCGTCCTGTTTTTCTTTCAGCAGAGAGGCAATGAGCGGTTCAACCGCTTCGGGGTCGCCGATTTTACCGAGTGCTTTGGCACCTTCTCCACGCAGTCTGGCGTCCTGGTGAGACAAAAAGCCGATCAGGCGGCGGGTACACGGCTTCAAAAGCCAAAAACCGTTTTGTCTGTATTTGCTTTCCCCTGTCAAGAACTCTCTTCCTCCAGAATAGCAGCTTAAAAAAAGACCCGGTTTAACCGGGTCTTTTTTTAAGCTGGAAATTATTTCAACCCATTCTCAGGTTTTTTACTCCAACCTTTTCGAAGGCAACCTTCATTTTGTTGATGCCATCGTCGGTTGTCCCGGTTTCAATGACTTCACCGGTGTCATCCCAGACTTTGTGGTAAACCATATCGCCCTTAGCAAAGCTTTCAGTAACTGAATACTCTCTTGCTTCACCGGAAACAGGCCTTACCTTTTTCTTGCTGGGGGCCACCTCTTCGCTGACTGCTCCAGCCTTTTTAATAGTTTTCGCACGTGCCATTCATTGTCCTCCCTTCCAGGAAGTTGGAACTATAAAATAGCATAAACAATCTACTCTGTCAAATCATGTGAAATCGCAAGAAAAAAGCCCTTACAAATTTGACACATTTTGTACGCGACCGTATAATTAATAAGCGTCTATCCGGCCATTGGAGGAAAAGTGTGTATCATAAGAGTATAACAGCGCCAATTGCTTTAGCGATATTTTTTATGTTTGCGGCAGCCTTCCCCGTCATGGCCGCCGAGGCCGAACCTGCCCTCAAAGAATGGACCTTCATGATCTTCATGGCAGCTGATAACAACCTCGAAGCTGCCACTGCCATAGATATCAACGAAATCGAAAAATATGGCTCCAGCGATAAAATAAATTTTCTTGCCCAGATAGATCGCAACGGCAACTTTTCCAGCAATTCTGAACTAAAATGGTCCGGGGCCAGACGATTTTATATCATTCGCGATAAAAATGCGAAAAAAATGTCTTCACCGGCAATCGAAGATCTCGGCAACGTAGATATGGCCGACCCCGAAACCCTGATTGACTTCGTCACCTGGGCCCACACCAACTACCCGGCAAAACGCTACGCCCTCATCCTCTGGAATCACGGCACCGGCTGGAAAGAAATTCAGCCAAGCATAATGGAGGCTGACGCAGGCGAAATCGGCCTGCCATCAGGCATGGCCAATATTATCGATAATATGTCCTATAATATTTCATATGACGACACTTCAAAATCTTCGATGAACATACCGACGCTGGGCGAAACGCTTGCCCTCATCAAAGATGTACTCGGCAAACCCATAGACCTGCTCGGCTTCGACGCCTGCCTGATGCAGATGGTCGAAGTATCATGGACAGCGGCTCCCTATGCTCTGTGCCAGGTCGGGTCACCAGACCAGGAGCCCGAAAGAGGCTGGCCATATGACCTCATAGCCGCCGAAATGCACAAAAAGCCAGGCATCGAACCTCTTGAACTCGGCAAAGTCATTACGAACGTATATAACAAATCATATATGAGCGGTTCGCAGGGAAACACCGCGGTAGTTCTCTCTGTTATCGACATGAGCAAATCAGAAGCATTTCGCAGCGACCTCGACAGCTTCTGCAACGCTGCAAAACGCAACATAACCGACATCGACAAATTTGAAGCAGCCAGAGACGCCGCCCTTAAATACTCATACGGCGATTATATCGATCTCGGGCACTTTCTCAGCCTGGTCACAAAATCAAGCGTTAAAGCCGAAACTCGAGCCGCAGCCTCCCAGCTTCTCAAAACGATTATCGGCGAAAAAAAATCCGGTGGCTATGTCGCCAAAATCTCTGCCAATGGCGAAAAGTTCAAAGAAACCCGCGGGCTTTCGATATTTTTCCCCACCCGCCAGGGCTTCAAAACCTACAGAACCAGATACAAAGAGCACGCCATCGCTAAAGAAACCGAATGGTTCAATTTTCTCAGTGAAATAGCCAACCCCAACATGCCCTACCTCAAACTCGAAGACGTCATCCTCGAAGACAACAACAAAGACGGGCGCATTGCCGCCGGCGAAGAAGTCAAAGTCATGGTCACCCTTCGCAATCTTGGCCGAAAGCCACTGTCTGCAGCAAAAGTGAGTTTTGTCACAGACAGCGGTCTCCTCGAAACCGCCAAACAGAGCGTCGAGCTGCAAACACTGCCTGGGCCGGGCAAAACTGCAAACGTTCATGCCTTCACCATCAAAACAAAAGAAGACGCCCCGGTTCATTCTGAAATTTCTCTCAACATCAGTCTCGCCGGCGAAAAATTACCTGTTTCAACAATTAAAGCAAATTTCTTTATCAAAGAGCCTTTTTCTTCGACCGGGCACGCGCTGTTGGTAATAACCGACAATTTTTCCCCGGCCAGCCCGGTTCTTCAGCAGATGATGCAGGGTGCCGGCGTAAAATTCGACACCTGGGATCGCATGCTCGACGGCGCTCTGCGCCCTGAAGTCCTCAAGCGTTACCTCGATGGCTGGGTATTCATTGCCGCCCAGGATTCCACCCCCGAACAGACTCTCAGCGAAGAAGAAATCGACTCGCTCGACCAGTTCCTCAAAACGGGTGGTCGCCTGGTTCTCAACGGGCAAGACCTGGCTTTCAGCCTGCGCGAAAGCGATTTTCTGCGCACTCGCTGCAAAGCCAGCTTTGTCCAGGACGACGTTAACGTTCATGTTGTTTCAGGGGCCAATGGTTTTGCCAGCAATCGCAGCTTTCAGATTTTTGGCGGCGATGGCGCCAACAACCAGAAATGGCCCGACGAAATAGACCCGCTGTCAGGTGCCGAAGTTATCATCAAATATGAAGAAGGCGCCAGAGACAAAGCTGATGACCGCGAAATGAACGGCCCCGACCACAAACCGGGTTCTCTCACCCGCGGCATAACCTCTTCTGGAGCTGCTGGCATAAAAGTGGCCGATGGTTACCGGCTGATGCTGTTTTCATTCGGAATTGAAGCCATAAACAATGCCAGCCAGCGCAACGAAATGATGCGACATATCGCCAGCTTCATGCAGCCCACTGCAGACGCAGAGGTGCGCAATCTTGCAAGGGCAGCGACCAGACGTGCAAACCCCAGAACGTCTTCAGAACGTGTTGTGATCGAACGGGCCGATCTGCTTTCAAATGTAGAAACACGCCTGATCAGACAAATCAAAAATGAATTAAAAAACAAACCCGAAACTCGCGACCAGGTTCTCGGCGAAATTCAGCGCCTGCCGGCCAACCAGCGTAAAGCGGTGCAAAATCTTGAAAAAAGTGTTCAATCACTCTTGGAATTTGACACACAGCATGGTACTCTGAACCGGAGATAAAATTTCCCGCCGCGCATGCAACTCTCTTCGGGCTGCATCTCCCGGGACAACAGCGGAGTTCGTCTGTATTGCCATGCCGAGAAACATTGCCAGCTCAGCCTGCTGCCAGGTGCACGCTTTGTTTTGCTCATTCCATCTGACCGAATATTCATACATGCCGATCACCGCCGGCGCGATGACGAAATTCATCTTATTTATCAAGCTTCATACGGGCTGTAACATTGAATAACGCCAAAATATTATTGCCGACCGGGCCGGGCGAACCGCTTATCAGAACCACCCCCCGCGAAAACCTGTCGCCGGAAATCAGCACCCGCCGTCGCCAGATCATCAGACTCTACCTTACGGCCATCCTGCTCCTCGGCGCCATGCTCACCGTTTATATCTGGCAGTCAACCAAGATGGTCGAAATCAAACTGCGCATAAAAAACATCGAAAAGGACATAAGCAACATCGAAAACAGCAACGCCGATCTCCGCGCCGAGATTTCCAAGCTGCAATCACTCGCCAGAATCGAAAAAGTCGCCAAAACTGAACTTGGCATGGTGGTCCCAAGCCGTCTGATCTATATCACAATGCCTGACAACTGGAACGAAAAACATGACTGAATCTGATAACTTAACGCCATTTCACCGGCCGGTACTGGTCGACGCCGTGGTCAAATACGCACTGCCCGTCGATGGCAGGATTTTCATCGATGCCACTTTTGGCCTGGGAGGCCACTCCAGGGCGGTATTGCAAGCATACCCTCAACTCGAGCGCCTGTTTGGCATAGACCGCGACTCTGAGATACTCGAGTATTCATGCAGTAGAATCGATGACCCCAGAATCACCAGATGCCATGCCAACGCTTCCGATTTACCCCTGTTGCTTGAAAGATTCGGCATCAAGGGGGTAGACGGCGTTTTGCTCGACCTGGGAGTCTCATCCTGGCAACTCGACAACCCCGCACGCGGCTTTTCCTTCACCCGCCCCGGCCCTCTCGACATGCGCATGAACAAAGACGAGGGAGTCACCGCTGCCGATCTGGTCAACAACCTGACCAAAGAAGAGCTGGCAAAGATTTTCTTTGAATATGGCGAAGAAAAATTCAGCAGACGCATTGCCGATGCCATAGTTAGAGAGAGAAGCGACAACCCGCTCACAACCACTGCCAGACTCGCAGAAATTGTCGTTGAGGCTATCCCGGCCCAAAACAGACGAAAAAGTCTTATCCACCCGGCCACACGGGTTTTTCAAGCTCTAAGAATAGCCGTCAACAAAGAGCTCGAAGAAATCGAAAACTTCTTGAGCATTGTTCTTGGCTGCCTTAACCCTGGCGGTCATCTATCAATAATCTCGTTTCACTCACTCGAAGACAGGCTGGTCAAAAACTTCATGCAGAAACACCAGAAAGGCTGCGAATGCCCTCCACAGTTTCCTGTCTGTATCTGCGGCAAAAAACCTCAGCTGAAAATTCTGACCGGCAAAGCTATCTTTGCTGAAGACAGCGAAATCGCCGAAAACCCGCGCGCCCGTTCTGCAAGACTGCGGGCAGCCTGCAAAATTTAAGGACAAGCAGCGATGAAAAGTCGATGTATGCACCCGAGAACCGTCAGAGCCATAATACTTCTGGCACTTTCTGCGGTCATGATCATAGTTTTCTCGCTTCGCCTGATGCATCTGCAGATATTTCAGCACAATCAGTGGTCGCAGCGCTCTACCCGCAACCACGTGAGTAAACGCGTGCTCGATATGAAACGCGGCAACATCCTCGACCGACGCGGCGATGAACTGGCCATTTCAGTCGACACCTTCACCGTCTACCTTTACACCAGAGAAGTAAAGTCTCTTACCGACGCCGCTAACGCTCTGGCAACAGTTCTGCCGATGACTCGAGAGGAAATTATCAGCAAAGTCGGCGATCGCAGCGGCTACATACAGATTTACAAAGAACTCGAACCGACCCTGGCCATGAAAATACAAAAACTCAACATCCCGGGCGTCAACCTTGAGAATCACTACCGCCGCTTTTACCCGCAAAAAACCCTGGCGTCAAACCTGATCGGCTTCACCGGAGCTGACCAGCAGGGCCTGGAAGGCCTGGAGCGCCTCTTCGACAAAACCCTGCGCGGCTACCCCGGCCTTGCTGTCCAGGAAGACATAAGCCTTAGCGAAAGCGGGCCGGCTAGAATGCGCGTCATAACCCCACCCATGGGTGGCAGCAATATCAACCTCACCATCGATACCTTCATTCAGCACACCATCGAATCAGAGCTGACAAACCTGGTCAAACAGTATGAACCGGTCGATGCCACCGCCATCGTCATGGATCCGCACAGCGGCGAAATACTCGGCATGGGCTGCCTTCCCAACTATGACTTGAACAATTTCGGCGAGGCAAAGCCTGAACACCGCAGAAACAGGCCAGCCACCGACTTTTATGAGCCTGGCTCCTGTATCAAAATACTGGCTGTTGCCAGTGCTATCGAAAACGCGAAACTCGACCGCAGCACCCGTTTCTATTGCAGAGGCTACGGCGAAATGCCGGGGCGCCGCATCCGCTGCCACGGAGCGCACGGCCTCGTCGATATCGAAAAGGCAATAGCTGAATCATGCAATGCCGCAATGATGCAGATTTCGCAAATGATCGAGCCTTCGATGCTTTATAGAACCTATAAAAAATTCGGCTTTGGCGATCCGACAGGTGCCGAAGTATTGTCTGAAAGCAACGGTATTCTCAAGCCACCTTCGAAATGGTCAGGTTTCTCGCCATCTTCTCTGGCCATTGGCCAGGAAATGACCGTTACAAGCCTGCAGCTGGTTCAAGCCTACTCTGCCATCGCCAACGGTGGCAATCTGATCAAACCAAGACTGGTAAGAAGAATAAGCTCCCCGGACAAAGATATCAGACAGGACTTCGGGCCAGAAATAGTTGGTCGCGCCGTTTCCCCCGACATCGCCAGATCACTTCGCCGCATGTTGATGGGCGTTGTCGAAAATGGTACAGGCCGCATGGCCATGCTCGACGACTACACTTCAGGAGGCAAAACGAGCACAGCCCAAAAAGCCAACCCGCGCGGCGGTTATTTCAATGACAAGGTCGTCGTCTCCTTTATCGGAATGGCACCGGCCCTGGACCCCAAAATAGTGCTTCTCGTCGCCGTAAATGAACCAAAAGGTGATGAGCGCACCCTCTACGGCGGCAAAATCACGGCACCGTCATTTGCCCGCATTGCCAACCGTGTATTAAAACACCTTAAAGTCCCGCCCGACCGCTTTATAACAGCTGAAGCCCGTGAAGCTCAGTTATTGAAGCGCAATCAGGTAGCCGCAGGCCAGGAAATAATCAAGCTGCCAAATCTGCTGACCAGCACCCAGACGGGTCACACCGCTTCCGGCTCAGCCGCTACTTCCAGAGAACTCGTTCCCGATCTTAAAGGCAAATCGCTCAAAGCTGCCATTCAGGCTATCAATAAGCATGATCTGAAAGCCATTTTTGAAGGAAACGGCGTTGTAATTGCTCAACAGCCGCCAGCCGGCAGACCTTTGCCGCCGTCAAAGATTCTGCGCGTCAAATTATCACCGGATTTTATTGAATAACCTGTTTCCTGCAGCACAAAAAACTGGTAGAATCCAATGCCGGAAATTCGTTGCAGAATTTTGTTTTATTGCCTGCAGACAAGGGTTATACCGACGCTAAGACCGACCACTCCGGTATCACCCGAAAGCTACAGTTCTGTTCATGAAAAACGAATTCTGAATGTTGAAATATAGCCTTGACGGAGCTGAAACGATGAAAACACTGCGCAACATACTGCCCTCCAATATAGTTTCTACCACCGGAGTTCTTGACATAGAAATAACCGGTATCGCTTTTGATTCACGCAAAGTTTGTAAGGGCAGCCTTTTTGTAGCACTGCCAGGCCAGCACATAGATGGTTGTGCTTTTATATTTGACGCCCTCGAAAGAGGTGCTGTAGCCATAATGACTGAAGGCACCCGTAAAAATATCGAGGTGCCGGTAATAAAAGTAGATAACGCCCGCAAAGCTCTTTCTGAGGTTTCTGCAAAATTTTACGACAATCCCTCGACAAAATTGTCTCTACTCGGTATCACCGGCACAAAGGGCAAAACCACCATCACTTACCTCGCCCAGGGGATTATGCGCAAAGCTTTCGGCCATTCTTTCAGAATCGGAACCGTTGAATATGACATGGAATACGACAAGATTCCGGCAACGAACACCACGCCAGAATCTCAGGTTCTGCAGTCGCTGCTCGACCAGGCTCTTAAAAACGGCATCAAACATGGTATTCTCGAAGTAAGCTCCCACTCTCTGAAGACCTGGCGAGTCGAAGATCTCTCTTTTACCGTCGCCGGTTTTACCAACCTGTCTCTCGAACATACCGAGTTTCACCCTAACATGAGCGATTATTTCAATGCCAAAAAAAGATTTTTCACCGAAATCGCCCACCGCGATAAACAGTGCATTATCGGCATAGACAACGAATACGGCAGGCGTATGGCAAATGAATGCCGGGCCGCCGGCATGAATGTGCAGACTGTTTCAGTTCATGATCACAGCGCCTCATTCTATTGTGAAGAACTGCGTATGAGCGGTGTTGGCAGCGATTTCTCGATCTGCAATGGCACAGAAAAGCATCGCTGCAGCGTCAATCTTCCCGGTGAATACAACGTATTCAACGCCCTGATGGCAGCCGCCATGACCAGAGCAGCCGGCGCTGACTGGGAATCAATCTGCGCTGGCCTGCATGCCGTTAAGAGTGTTCCCGGGCGCCTCGAGTCAATTGCCAACGACCACGGCGTGAATGTCATTGTCGATTATGCTCACAGCCCCGACGCCCTCGAAAATGTTCTGAAAACGGTGAGACCGATCACTAGAAAGCGCCTGATAACAGTATTCGGCTGCGGTGGCAACCGTTCACAGGAAAAGCGCCCGGTCATGGGCCAGATAGCCGCAAAAAACTCTGACATTATCATTGTCACCAGTGACAACCCCCGCAAAGAAGAACCAGAAGCCATCATCAACCAGATAATGACAGGCATGACCGAAGAACTTGTCAGCGGCAAGACTGTGTTGCACGACCCTGACAGACGCTCCGCCATTTTCAAAGCTCTTAAAATGGCAGAGGCTGGTGATACTGTCGTTATCGCCGGCAAAGGACACGAAACCGGTCAATATTTCGCCGATCGCACGATGCCGTTTGACGACCGCGAAGTAGCCCGCAGCTTTTTCAGGAAAAATGAAGATGAAAACTGAATTCGATGCCAGACTTCTGGCAGCGCGTTGTAACGGCCGGCTGCTCAATGACATCAACCCCAGGTTAACAGACATCTGCATCGACTCCAGGGCTGTCAAACCAGGCAACGTCTACGTCGCTTTGATCGGCGAAACCCATGATGGCCATAAATTCGTGCCGGCGGCGATCGAAGCGGGGGCTGCCGCTGTTGTGGTTTCAACACTGCCCGAGCTTCCCGCCACTGAAAAAGTGGCGATAATTCAGGTCGAAGACACTTTAAAAGCTCTGCAGAGCATTGCCAAAAACCGGCGTAACGAGCTTTCAGCTTTTGTTATCGGCGTAACCGGCAGCAATGGGAAAACCACAACACGCTCGATGGTGCATCACATACTTTCAGAGAAACACCGCTGCAGCGCTACCTCCGGCAATCTCAACAACCATATAGGTTTGCCACTGACCCTACTCGCCATACCCCAGGACAGTCAATACGCTGTTCTCGAAATGGGGATGAATCACAGCGGCGAAATTCGCAATCTCTGCAATATCGCCACCCCTGATGCAGCTCTGATCAGCAACATAGGCCCAGCCCACATTGGTATTCTCGGCAGTCTCGAGAATATCGCCCGAGCCAAAGCAGAGATTCTCGAACACCTCCCTGCAGGCAAAAAAGCGGTAGTTCCGGGCGATACCGGATTTGACCAGATATTTAAAACAGCCGCCGCCAATAGCGACCTCATAACTTTTGGCGAAAACCCCGGCAATGATTATCGGCTGCAAAACCTGCAGATGCATGAAGAATCGGTTGAATTCGACTTCATAACCCCGGCAGGTCATAAAACAGTAAAGCTGGCGCTGGCCGGCCGCCACAACGCCTTCAATGCGGCGGCGGCCCTGACTCTCTGCCACCAGCTCGGCTGTGACCTGGATGCCGCAATCAGACGCATCAGCACTTTTTCCCCGGTAGGCGCCCGCATGGAAAGGGTCGACAAGGATGGAGTCACCGTATTGCTCGACTGCTACAACGCCAACCCCGGCTCGATGCAGGAAGCAGTGCGCTACCTGGCAATCTGCCACTCGCCGCGCATTGCAGTTCTTGGCGACATGCGGGAACTCGGAGAACTCTCGGAAAGCATGCATCGTCAGCTTGGCAGACAAGCGGCAGGAGCAGCCATAGACCTACTCGTCTGCATTGGCGATGACGCGGCATTTATCGCTGAAGAAGCTGAGCGCAGCGGCATGCCGAAAGAACGCGTAATATCGCTAAGCTCTGGCGACACAGCTGCCGAATTACTGAAAGAACGACTGCAAAAGGGCGCCACGGTGCTTTTCAAAGCCAGCAGAGGCATGCACTTCGAAAAAATAGTGCAGAAACTCTGGCCTGACCTTGGAAAAGACCTTCACTGAAACGGCCCCGGGAGGTTATAAGTGTTCAGCTCAATATTCGAGCCGCTCTCGATCAGAATAATTTTTTCCATCGTCACTTCTTTTCTACTTGCGATGATCATCGCACCCCGCGTTATCTTCAATCTTAAAACGCGGCAGATCGGCCAGACCGTCAGAGCCGAAGGGGTTCAGGAACACCTCAAAAAATCAGGCGTTCCGACCATGGGCGGCATCATCATTCTTATTCCGCTGATGATCACTACCCTGCTCTGGGCCAAGATCAACCCGTTTGTTGTCATTTCACTGCTGGTCACCTCGGCCATGGGGCTTATCGGTTTTTTCGACGATATCACCAAGGTCATCCGCGCCCGCTCTCTTGGTCTGACCCCTCGCCAGAAACTTGCTGGTCAGATCTTAACCGGCCTGGCTGCGGCTCTGGCTATCAAATACTACCCGGGTCTGCGTTTTGAGCTGGCCAATTCTGCGGCAGGCGGAATCGACATGAGCGCTTCTGCAACCCAGATGCCGGTCTTCGGAGCTCTCGATCTGGGCTGGCTTTATATACCATTTGCCGTTGCAGTCATAGTCGGGGCAACGAATGCAGTCAATCTGACCGACGGCCTCGATGGCCTGGCCGCCGGCACCATGATCGTTGCCGCCACACCGTTTCTTGTTTTCGCCTATGTCTGCGGGCATCTGATTTTTGCCCGTCATCTCGGAGTCGCTTATATTGCCGGTGTTGGCGAACTGGCGATAATGAGTTCGGCCATAATCGGCGGCTGCTTCGGGTTTCTATGGCATAACGCTCACCCGGCGGCGGTATTCATGGGCGACACTGGCTCGCTCGCTCTAGGTGGCGCCCTTGCCTCTATCGCTCTCTGCAGCAAAACAGAAGTTTTTCTGGCTATTGTCGGCGGAATATTTGTAATCGAAGCGTTGTCTGTCATTCTTCAGGTCAGCTATTTCAAACTGACCAAAGGCAAACGCATTTTTAAAATGAGCCCTATTCACCACCACTTTGAGCTCTGCGGCTGGCCAGAAGAAAAAGTCGTCATCAGATTCTGGGTAATGGGAGTCATGATGGCGCTCGTCGGCCTGACACTTTTTGCTTCTCGTCTCGTAGCCCTTTAACATAGCAGACACTGCGGGCGTTCCCACGGCAAAAAAATTCCCCGGCTGGACGGAGCCGGGGACAAGCAATTGGGATGTTATGAACAAAACAAATCAACGATAATATATCGTGAGTTGAATTCCGCTCATCTTGATGTCGACAATGTCGAAGTTGCGACTGGCCATAAAATAAATGCTGCTCGGGTTGCTTCTGATCATATCGGTTACATCGACTTTGTAAGAAGTACCGGGGTCGGCAGTGGCAAAGAAGTCACCGAGGAAACTACCGGTATTGGCAGTATTGCCAACCCACCAGCTGCCGAGATTCGTATCGGCACTCACCTGCTGGGTCGAAGCGAGATAGTTCTGACAGCGGGCTGAACCACCTATAGAGTGATAAACGGCAGTGAATTCGAGTTCGGCCTTAACAAAGGCGAGACTTATAAAATCGATATTTACGGGTGTCTCGAGAGAAACTTCGGAAAATTCACCATTGGCGTCAGCAAGAGGATAAATCTGCGAGAACCAGCCGGTGCTACCTACTGTGCTCTTCACTACCGCCGGGTTCATCTGAACAACCAGGTCTGCAACCTGGCCGGCAGTGACATCGACCATAAATTCGTAGTCGAGAAAGTCGGGGTGTGCAGCCCTGAGAGTATAAACTCCTGCTGGGACCTCAGGAAAACTGAAGGCACCGTTTGAATCTGTCGATGCTGACAAAGAGGGGCCGGCAGCGGGCATCAGCGAGACATTAACCCCAGAGAGCTTGTTGGCAGCATCGATGAAATTTTCTATACTGCCTTTCACTTCGCCTGCAGTGACTTCGTCGCTGACGTTCAACACCAGATCTGAAGCGATTTTAACAACAGGGGTCATCATGAAAGAGTGCTTTTTGCCCTTCAGAAACTTTTGCATGCGACCAATGAATTTTACTGTGAGTCTGGTGCTGTAACCCTCTTTCAGTTCATATTTACCGATGAATCTGATTTTTTTGGATGGAATGGTAACCGGATACAATTTATTCTCATATTCTATTTCGGCATCAGCAACGGAGAACTCCATGAAGTTGTATCTGCCGGCGGGAAGCTCCTGTTCTGCCAATACTTCAGCGAGAGTAGAAGCCGAGAGAAGGTTCACCCTGGTCTGAGGCATATTGATAGTTATTTTAGGCCCAACTTCTGGCTTGACGGTCATCTTGTCAAAGGTTATAAAGATACTGTCAGATACTTCAGAGGTCTGAAGCAAAAGACGCAGAGAAGCAGGTCCTTTGTTTACACCCTCTTTGAACTGGTAACCGATCTTGTGAGCGGATTTAGCGAACGTATATCTGCGATCTACCGGAGATGCGTAAGCAGCCGCCATCACCTGGGGTTTAACCGTGTTCAGAGCCTGCGCCGACTTCTGAGCATTGGCAACGGAGGTATCGCCAACCGGGTTCGATGAACCAGAGAGAAAGAAACAGCCAGTCAGCAAAGGCAAAAATAAACCTATTGTTAAGGCCAGTATCAATTTCCGGTTCATAAGATATCTCCTTCTTGTGGTCAGGTCAAAAATAATTCGGCGCTATTAATAAGGCAAGCAAATATTGTACCCGTACACGATAAAAATAATTCAGAACCGTGAAAAAGCTGTAGTAGAGGCACAATCAACATACCAGTCCGCTACCAGAAAGAGTCTCACTCACGGTGGATCGCTAAGGAAATTTTCCCTAATCTGTATTTTTATCTTAGGGATTTTTTACCCCCAATTTCTCCATGCGTTTCAACGTATAAATGCTTCGGCGACTGTCGATGGTATTTTCATGGCCTCTTTTACCTTTTCGCTGGCCGAACTCGACAGCCGCAGGTATATTTCTCCCGATCGCGTCTTTTTTAACGCCTCCGGGAGCCTACAGACATACATTCCCGCTTCCAGTCCCTTTGCGCTGGCACCCTGGAATACCAATCACCCGGCAGCAGCCTGGAGCAACGCGCTGCCGTCACCTTCATACAGCGACGGGTCTTTTTACGACAACAACATCCAGGCAGGTCAATTCCCCTCTGACTATACGATCTCTGGTCTGAGGGAGCAGTTCATCGTCACCACCACAAAAATCGGCAGTACAGAGATTTTTGCCAGCATCTACGCTTCGGACCAGGACATATTTCGCAACGCACCAACCTCGAGAAACAAAGCCAATACAGCCGGAAGTTCTTCCAAACCGCACTCACTGGCAATAACACCTTCACGCCTGGTTCTTTGCTGGATTGGAGCAGATAAACTCCGCGCCTCTTCGTCACAAAATGCCATAGATTGGGCAGACCACGGAATCATAACCGAAAATACGATCGATACTCAGTTTGGTCCATGTGCAGCAGTTTTTACCGCCGGGTCGGAAAAACATATCGTTATTGCCATACCTGGCGCAGCTGGCACAATACGCTTTCTCAGCTGCGCCGACAACGATTTTCCCAGTTTTAACGAAACTGTCGTTTCTGACATGGGCACTGTCTCGCCTGTAGTTGTAGCTCTTGCCCAGAACCCCCGCGACGGCAAAATACACCTTTTCTGGCTCGACGGCAACCAGGCCTACTACAAGACCGGCACTTTCAACCCGGCTGCCAACCCAAAATTCAGTTTTTCGGCGGGGCGAACAGCCGTCGATAACAGCCAAACCTTTCTTGGGCAGGGCATAAGCGCTTTTGGCGGCACCAATTTCGACATCAGCGTTGTGCTTCCAACTTCTACCGGGCAAAAACATATTCACCCGCTCAATACCAGCAAAAACGGCATTTTGCCCACCAGCCTGACAGGGTTTCCTTGCCAGTTCGCCTATCAAAAAGATGGCGATTTTTATGCCGGACTCGTTATTCTTTCGGGTTTTAAAGACTTTGCCTTTTTCAATCGTAAACTACCCTTCCCCGACCAGTCTTTCTGGGAAACCCAGAATCGCGTATTGAATATTGAAGGGCCGCCACTGTTAAACAGCGAAGTTGGCATCGAGGTAGTTCTTGCCGAAGTAAAACCGGAAAATTCTACTGCCAGGACGATTAATTCTGGCACAGTTGGCGGATTCAGATCTTTAACCAGTGGTTATCGGGTTATCGGAGATACAAGCAACCGCTTTACCATCAACTTTGACAAACCAATGCTGACAGCGAGTTTCAGCGAAATTATCGGAACAGACAAAAAAGTGCGGCTTCTAACTCCCCTCGGGACTCAGGTAAATATCGCCTATGACGGGCACAACAGCAATGAACTTTTCTTCAGACCAACTGCAAATCTGCAATTTGACACCACTTATAGAATTTCAATCGCCAGCGACGTTGTCGACCTCAACGGTTCGCAGATTTTTGCAGACAAATTGATACCTTTTGTCACGCAACTGTCGTCAAGCCAGGTTGTTGCCGAAGAGATAGCGACCATAGCCGCCTTTCTCTCGTCAGCATACACAAATGAAACCCGACTGAACGCACTCAAAGAAATAAATGCCAGCGCTACTCTTTATATCAGCGTCGAGGCGATTGATCCGGCTTTCAACACTATAGATACCACCACAGTAGACATACTTCTCAACGATGTTCTGCAGAATACTGTCGTTCTCACCGAAACTTCTGCAGACTCGGGCGTTTTTCGCGGCAGCTACACAGTTTCGACACCAGCTGGCGGAAATCACACATTCACTCTCAAAACAATAAAAAATGACGTTTTTTTGCCTCTGACTGTCGGGTTTCCTTATATTACGGCAGTTTCACCATCTGACGGCGAAACCAACGTGCTGATCGACAGAAAACCTTTGATTCAATTTTCTGAAGCTCTGGCGACAAATACGGTGAACACTTCCAGTATCGGCCTGAATCGAGGCGGCACCACTGCCAGCTTCAGCGTCAGCAACTCAGGCTCGCAGATCACTCTCGACCCTGACGACTCGAGCGAAGGTTATCTGCGCAGCGAAACCGACTACGAAATTGGCGTCGGTTATGCAGTCACAGACCTCGCCGGCAACCCTTTCGTCAGCATTCCGGCAACCTACACCAGTATTTTCAGGACTCAGGCTTCCAGAACCGCCCCGCTTGCAATCAGCAATGTCCGCCTGTTCAAAGACTCCGGCTTTGGTGAAGAAATTTTGCCAGGCGCTGATTTTTCGGCGACCGGCACGCTCTATATAGAATTTACGGGCACAGATGGTCAGGAGCTGGCCCGCGACAGCACCACAGCTTCTATCTCTACCGGCCAGACAGCCATTCTCGTTGAAACAGCTTCCGACACTGGCGTTTTCAGAGGCTCAACCAGTTTTGCCGGTCTCCCCCACCTGTTTTCGCTGCAGGTTCAGTCTGTCGTCACCCCCTCAGCCAGCGCCGCTCTGCAGATCACTTACCCAGGCCTGACGCCGGCAAACCCGGCCTCCGGAGCCGTCGCAGTGCCGCTTAACACCACGGTCAGAGTCGCTGCCGACGAACCGCTGCAAGCAGACCAGGTCAATAACCTCAACGTGATTCTAAGCTTGAACGGCATTCAGACTGATGCAACAGCCAGCTACAACAATCTGACCAGAGAAATTTCGATAGTCCCCTCTTCATTGCTGGTCGGAGAAAAAACCTATCTGGTAACGGTCATGAATCAAAAAGACCTGAGCGGCAACCCGCAGCGGCAAAATCTTGCCTTCAGCTTCAAAACCCAGGACGTGACGCCTCCGACAATAGTTTCGTATTACCCGGCCAACTCAGCCACTGGCATCGGCATCGACCACCAGCCTTTCATCGACTTTTCCGAAAATATCGCCGCCGCATCGGTCGACAAAAATTCGGTAAAGCTCTTCAGAAACGGCAACCCGGCAAGTTACAGCCTGGTGGTTAATGGTGCCAGGCTCACCATTGCCCCTGACGACTCATCAGAAAACGGCATGCTCCCCGAAAGCGAGTATGAAATAGAAGTCAACAGCGGTGTAACCGACCTCGCGGGCAACAACCTGGTCAATATCCCAGAGCCATTTCGCAGCAGCTTCACCACTCAGCCGCGATACACACCACCAACCGCAATAAGCGCCATCAGCCTGTATAAAGACCCACTTCTGTTTACGCCATGGGGAGCATATGAAAAAATTCCGGCGTCGACAACTGTTTATATAAGATTGAATGGCACCGATGGCGCTACTCAGACGAAAGACATTGCCTCGATCACCCTCAATTTGTCGTGGGGAGGAGCTTTCGACTTTGTCATAGATGAAACGGCTTCAAACTCAAGTGGTATCTACACTGGCAGTTTTTCAATGCAGTCTATACCACTTTATGGCATACCCGCGCCACAACCAGCTGTCAGTGCCGGAGAACTTGCCTTTGCGGCAAAACAGGCACCGGCGGTTACAGCAACTCTGTCGTTAACCTTTCCAGAGCTGCAGCCTCTACAAACAACCGTTACAGCCATAGACGGCACAAAAGCCGCTGCAGGAACGACAAATACCAGAGTCGACTCTTCGATAAATCTCAGTTTTTCGGATGCTCTAACAGACACCGGAAACCCGGGCGCCATAGAACTGAGCTCCGGCGCCGTGGCACTGGCGGCCGCACGTCTGCTCTCACCCGACAGTAAAACTCTGACTCTCACCCCTGCAACAGCACTGCCGTATAACAGCGAGATAACTGTCAAGGGCTTATATTCTGACTCTGGTCTGAAGTCAGAAGAGGGCAACCCGCTTTACCGGCCATTCACATTCAGCTTTTTCACGCAGGCCTCACAGACACAGCCACTTACTATCGACACGATCAAACTTTTCCCTGATGCTGCCATGTCGCCGTTGAATGCTTACGGTCATGGGAGCGATTTCAATGCTACCGGCACCCTTTACATCGAAGCCGTCGGCATCGACAGATCTTCGAATACAACTGACTCGACCTACGTATCCATCTCTACGGGGCATACGGTCGCACTTCTTGAAACGGCGAGCAATTCCGGCGTATTTCGCGGGCATTATGCTTATGACAATCTCTCTGACGGTTTTGTCATGAAGGTTACCTCGCTCACCAGTCCGGCAGCGAGCCACAGTCTGCAACTGACAATACCGGTTTTGAGCCCCTCTCAGCCGGCCTCAGGCGCAGCGGAAGTCTCTCTGGCGACCGCCATTAAAGCCCTGTCGAACGAATCTTTAGACGCCGCCACCATAGGCGTCGCAACGGTCAAGCTCTTCAAAAATGGTATAGAAATCCCTGGGAGCGTATTTTATCTGGCAGAACAGTTGGCGATTGAGTTTAGACCGGCTGATATTCTGCAGGTTAACTCTGTCTACACTTTTACTGTTGACGGAATAAGCGATCTGGCCGGCAACCCTCAGCAACAAACTTTTGCGATAAGCTTTACCACACAAACAACCTCAGTGGCCCCGGCGACCATCAATGGCATAGCTGCGTTTTCCGACAGTGGTTTCTCGGCTCAGCTCGCAGACGGGGCGGGTATCAAGCCCGCAAGCAGCATTTTTGTCGCTGTCAACGCTGTGGACTTATCCCCAACAACCATAGACACGACCGAAGTAATTCTCAGCACCAGTGTTTCAGGTGCAACCAGCAGATTCTTTCTGATAGAAACAACCGTCAATTCGGGCGAATTTCGTGGTTCTACCACCGCTTACAGCGATGAAAACGCTGTCTTGACCCTTACCTCAGCGAGCAATCCTGCAATCAAAACCAGTCTGCAGACCCTCAGACTGCCGAGATATTTGTCTATCCAGCCGGCTTCAGGCACAAACCAGCTGTATCTCGACACAATCTTCAATATCGAGGCAAACAAAGCCGTCGCAGCAGAAACGGTTGATAAAACCACAGTCATTCTCGCAGATTCAGCCGGGCTCGCTTCTTATACTCTCAGCATGCCGGCGGCCGATATGATAAGAATAGAGGCAGAACTCAAACCCGCCACAACCTACCACCTGCAACTTGCCAACACCTTAAGAGACACAGATGGCATCAATTTTGACAAAATTCTGGCAAACTATGGCACCCTGACGCCCGCTGTGAATGAACTGAGAATTTTCGCTGATTCTGCCTACACCAGCCAGATTTTTACGGGAGCAGAGGTTGAAACAGGACAAACCCTTTACGTCAAAATCAACGCCGTCAACGCCTGGCTGAGCAAACCAGAAACTGCTACGGTAACATTCTCAGAGGGAACAGCGACCTCCACTTTTCTGCTCAGCGAAACTTCCCCGGGCGAATTTTCAGGGTCGTTCGTCGTGCCGGCAGGCGCGAACAAAGTCCTCATCATTGCCCCAGAAAACAGACCCGATCTGGCAGAAAGCCTGCAGATAATACCGGCATTCATGCTGACATCGTTTTCTCCAGCCAGTGGTTCTATTGGTATCCCGGCCGATGTATGGCCAACCTGGAACTTTAACCGCCAGGTCGACCCGGCTGACCTTACCGCCGCTAATTTCAGCCTTGTCAAAACAGATGACCAATCGTTCGTGCCGGTAAAAATTCAAAGAGGTCTGACCGGCTACCAGGTCAGGCTTGAGCCAATCGGTGGCGCGCTGCCTCTGCTCAAGGAATTCGAAATGCGCCTGTCTGAAAACGTCAGAGACATCACCGGCAATGTTCTTGGCACCCGGCTGCATACCAGATTTACGACACAGCCACCGCCGCCGCCACCCAGTGAAATTCTCAGTCTGAAAAACTACGAAAGCGATGCCTATGCCACCGCAACCTTTGCGGTAGCAAACGACGACAGTCTTTATCTCGAAATTGTGGCTCTCGATACTTCCTTTTCGACTTATGAGACGTCGAGAGTCAGGCTAGAGTCGACCGATAGAAGCATCGATGGTCTTGAGTTATCTCTGTCGGAAGTTTCACCGCCCTCTGGCGTGTATCGTCTGGCTGTGCCGATAAACCTGCCCCCTGAAACCAGGATAAGGGTCATCTCGCAAGCCAGACCTGACTTTATCATCGAAATTACTGCCAGACTGCGCACCGGCCTTGTCAATATTTCCCCCGCTTCTGGTTCTACGGCTCTTTACCTCGACCAGCCAGTTTCATTCACTTTCAGCAACGCCATAGACAGTTCGACTGTAAACAATGGCTGTGCAATACAGGCTTCAGCCGGCTGGAACATCCCGTTCACTTTCAGGCTTGAAAATTCTGCCCGCACTCTTACGCTTACCCCGGACCCGGCTTACGCGAGTTCAACACGCCATACCTTCTCGATAAATACCGGGCTGCGTGATACAAATGGGCTTTATCTGCTCCCTGAAACAGCTTATTTAACTACTCGCAGCGCGACAGAAGCTTCTTTTGAAATTTTTACCGGGCTGCCACCACGCAACGCCCAAAAGGTCTCGCAGACAGGCGAAGCGGTCCGCGGCACAGTCCAGGTGCTGGCAAGCTGCACAGACATGTTTTTTGCCACTGCAGAAACCCGCTCTCTTGATTTTTCGACTCCTTCGGCAAGCTTTACCATTCAGCTGGTCGAAGTTTCTCCCGGTCAGTTTTCTGGTTCTGCCGACCTCTCAACATTCACGGAAACAGCGGTTCAAGCGAAGCTTTTAGCAAACCCGCAGCCCGCGATCACTTTCAATATTGCGACTGTGCCGGCTCTTTTGAGTATTCTGCCGGCATCAGACAGTGTCGACATCGAGGAACTACCGTTTTTTTCGGCGAACTTCAACCGAAAAATGGCTTATGAAAGCGGTGATAGCGCACTGCAGATTCATTTTGCCGGCGGCACGGTAAACACTGATCAAGCAGGCATTGCAACCGATGTAACGACATTGAGCTGGGTTCCTCTCATGGCTCTACCGGCGCAGGCCAGCTGCACTCTTGTTTTAAGCGGCATTACCGACTACCTGGGGCAGCCTTTTCCTGATTACCAGCATGTCTTTTCGACAGGTCGGCGGCAGGGAATAAGCGTTTTCAGCGACAGTGGTTTTTCGCAGCTGCTCACAACCAAAGAGGTCTCTTTTGGACAGCTGTTTATCGAGGTGGCTGCCTCCGGCACCATGAATATCGCAGGGCGTCCTTTTGATCTGAGTCTAAAACGCGGAACAATGGCTACACAGACGTTTATGTTACCGTTACAACCGGTTTCAGAAAACAGTGGTCTTTTCAGATGCAGCCTGGCTGTGACCGAGAACCGTTCAGTACCTGAGTATACTGTATCCATGTTTCCTGGAGAGTGGCTGGAAGTAAGTTCGGAACAGCTTACCGAATCACGGCGAATTTTCTATTACAGACATTCTTCCGCTGCTGAACCTCAAAACCTCAAAGAACTCAGATTTTTTTCAGATCGACATTATCTGAAGCCAGTCCGTGACAGATTGCCGAGCCCGGTTTTATATATAGAAATCGAGGGCGAAGACCAGAACTGGTTCACCAAAGATACAACCATGGTTAAAATCACTTCTGATGCCGATACAACCGGTTTCGAAATTGCCCTGAACGAAATTTCGACACATTCTGATCTCTTTCGCGGCTTCGTCAGACTGGTTAATTCGCCTTCCGACGGGCAGGCAAGAAACCTGAAGGTATTGCCGGGGCAGAATATCCATGTGACGTCTCTTACAGACCCCAATGTCAGATTGTCCATCAGATATGCTCCTGAAAGCAGCATTGGCAATATTGCCGTTTTTCCGAACCCGGCCAAAGGCGATGCGATAACTTTCAGATTCAACCTGAATTTTGCCACTGACGTTCGCCTCGAAATATTTGACACGGCCGGCGACAAGATCAAAGGCTTTATAATTCGCGGCCGGGAAGGCAGCAACGACTTTCGCTGGCGTTTTCCCAAACATCTTGCCAACGGAGTGTATTTTTACAGAATGGAAATAGGCCGTGACGACGACAAAATTGAGGGCAAGCGCAAAGGGCGCGGCAAGTTTGCGGTTTTGCGCTGATTCTGTTATCATCATGCCTGACAAAAAATCCAACAAGGAGACCACATATGAAGGGCGGTTTCAATATGCAGGGCCTGATGCGTCAGGCTCAGAAAATGCAGGAAAAAATCCAGCAGGCTCAGGACGAACTTAAAGACAAAACCGTTGAGGCTTCAGTTGGCGGCGGCATCATCAAAGTCGTGTTCAACGGTGCCCAGGAACTGGTAAAAATAGAGATAGACAAGGAAGCCGTTGATCCGGATGACGTCGAAACGCTGCAGGACCTGGTTCTTTCAGCCGTCAATACCGGTCTCAGCAAATCAAAAGAAATGGTCCAGGACGAAATGGGCCAGATCACCGGTGGCATGAATATTCCTGGGATGTTCTGACATTTCAGACCGGTTTTATTTAGACAGGTTATTCCACCAAAAAACTTTCGCGCAAAATCGCGAAAGTTTTTTTATAGCTGCTTACTTGATCTTGTCGATAAAACAGCTGCCAAAAGTTTCTATCTGGCGGTAGCCGCGCAAGCCACGCGCGCCCTGACGGATCCGGCCAATCTCAGCTTTCATATCATCGCGCAGGCTCTCTATTTCTTTTTCGAGAGCGGCGTCAGAATCAACAAGCTCGCTCAGGCAGGACTTTATCGTTTCGCACTCACCTGCAAATTCAGGATTGTCGACCAGAACCAGCAAAGTTTCGATAAGGTTTTTAAGCTGCGGCTCGAGGGCCGGAAAAGCTTCAACAACCTCTCTGATCAGGCTTTCACTGAGAACATCGAGATCTTCCATAATCATGTTGCGCTGTTCGATCAAATTTCGAAAGCCATCCATGCCGGAAGCGGCAAAAGAGAAGCTTTTATTGGCTCCGGCAAGCCCTTTATAAGCCCGGCCCACTGCGACCAGTTTTTCTTTTATCTGTTGCATGAAAACCTCAGGCCGAAGGAGAAAAAGGCGATTTGCCCAGAATTTTATCCAGCTGGTCAAAAAGGGACTGCGAAAATAGAATGATTTCTTTGTGCTCTGAGAATACTGCGTTACCGCCGCGATCAACACCCTTGAACGTTTCTATGATCGAAACGCCCGTCCAGCCAAGTTTTTGCACGGCGATCAAAAATTCCATCGGCCAGAAAAACCCTCTGAAACCGTTCGGACACCTTGGCATGCTCTTGTCGCCGATCATAAGAAAGATCGGAAAGTCTTTTTCTTCGTAGGCACCAAAGAACCAGTTGGCGTGATCCCAGGCGAGAAAAGAGTCTTTGCGGTTAATAGAAAACGAGCGCCGGGCGCGCTCGGTAAAATTCACGTTACCAACGATAATATCGGCGCCTTCAGTTGTGGCGAGTCGCTGGTCGATCATGTTTATAGTAAAGGAAACGCCGCGTTTTTCGAAGGCGATAGTCTCGAGCTTGAAAATCGAATTGAACTTATCGATGACAAGAGGCTGACTCTTGAAGCCAAGAGCCATTTTCGTCTGCATTTCAAGACGTTCGTATTCATCCTGCAGAGCCTGACACAACATCTGCAGCCCTTCAACCTTTTCGGTATCGGGTTTTAGTTTAGCTGTCTCGATCTTGAGCTTCTGCCGGGTTTCGACGAACTCGGCGCGTTGCTTCCTCAACATATTCTGCTCTTCGGCAAGAGTTCTCTTCTTGAAGCCACGACGAGCAATCTGAACGCCTCTGATATCGCCGGCAATCGAGCTGATGCCAAGACCGGAACGCCCTTGTCTGGTAACTTCCAGCAGGCGCTCGAGCTCGCCCTGCACCATCTCAGCGGTTGGGTAGCGCTGCGAAGGGTCTCTGGCAAGAAGTTTGAGAACTATCTGTTCGAGCTTCTGGGGAATCGCTGGGTTCAACTGCCGCGGTGGCGGAAAATTCCATTTTGTCTGCTCGATAAATACCTGCATGGCACGTTTACCCTTAAAAGGGAGATGCCCGGTCAGTTTTTCATACATGACCACCCCGTATGAAAAAAGGTCAGAGAGGTGATCGACCGGCTTGTTGGTCAACTGCTCGGGGCTGGCATAAGCCACCGTAAACATGCCATCGGCACTCATATTCAGGTCGTCGTCGACACTTGTATATTTGGCGATGCCAAAATCGATGAGACAGGGCTGGTATTCACTACCGCGCAAAATTATGTTATGCGGTTTGATATCACGGTGAACAAGCCCTTTTTTGTGAACATAGTGAAGGGCGTCCATGCAGCCGATAAAAACGGTCAGGTATTCTTCCATGCTCGGAAGAGTCTGCTTGACCCCTATCGTCGTCATCGAGTTACCCAGAGGGAAGCTATCTAGAGAAAGCCCTTTGACGTAGTCCATTACCAGGTAATGAAATTCTTCCTGGAAGCCTTGAGCGACAAATTTAACGATGTTCGGGTGGTCAAGCTCCTGCAGGATATCGCCTTCCTGCTTGAATTGGGCCAGCACAGCCGGCACCTTTGCTACTTCAGGGTCAAGAAGTTTGATGGCAACCATCTTATCGGTTTCGAGCTGAAAACCGATGTACACAGACCCCATGCCACCGCAACCGATTAGGTCTAACAGGTGATAATTCGTTAATTCTGGAGGATTAACGACGGGCATAGCAACCTTTCAGCCTGGGAATTATTTGCCCTGTGAAGTCAGGAAGTCGATTCGCTCCTGGGCATTTTTGGCAATTTTAGAGTTTGGCTTGATACGGATAACTTCGTTCCAGGCTTTTTTGGCCTCCGCCATCATCTGCTTTTTAAAATAGCTGTTGGCCAGGTAGTAATGCTGGTTTTCATTATCAGGTTTTATGGCAAGCGCGCGTTTGTATGTCTCGATAGCCTTGTCGATGTTGTTGTTGCTGTAATACATGAATGCAAGCCAGTCAAGAAGATCGACGTTGTTCGGGTCGCCTTCGAGAAGCTTTTCGACTTCGTTGATGCCTTCACCGGTTCCGGCGGTATATTTGGTGAGAAGTTCAGCTTCTTCAGCTTTCATGTTGTTCTGCATATCATCACCTGAAAGAACCTGTTTGAAACGTTTATGAGTGAGGTCCTTCTTTTCTTCTTCGACCTGAGTCTTTTTGCTGGGTTGCTGTGCCGGCTTGTCTTTGCCACTGAGCACAAAAACAATTATTCCGATCAATACTACGATTGCAATGCCGATTAAAATTATCGTTCCGTCCATTAAAAGTGACCTCCAGATTTCACTAACTATTTATACTTTAAATTTCAAATAATTACCACAGTTTTCTATATCAAACCCGCGTTTCCATAACTTAAAATCATTTTGGCAAACCTGGCGAAAGAAAAACGCCCGGGGAAAGCAACCGGCAACTCATCCATAACTGCAACCACCACGGTCGAATTATCTTTGCCACCGGCTTTATTAGCTGCCGAAACCATGCTTTTAGCGATATTTCCTGTCGATTTCTCGAGGAAAATGCTTCTGATGCCAGAATCTTCAACCATGCCGCTCAGACCATCGGAGCAAAGCAAAAATGCATCACCGACCTGCAGGTCTATCTCGAAGATATCGGGGACAACAAATTGCCTGCTACCAAGTACCCGGCTCAAGATATGCCGGGTCGGGTGCACCCTGGCAGCCTCAGGGCTGATCTTACCCATGCGAACCTGTTCACCGACCAGGGAGTGGTCGCTGGTCATCTGCTCAAGTTGCTTATTACGCATTCTATAAAGTCTGGAATCCCCGATGTGACCGACCATGGCTTTGGAATCTCTTACCAGCATCAAAGTCAGAGTCGTACCCATACCTTTTGTTTCAGGGTTTTCCTGGGAATGTGACCAGACAACGGAATTGGCGTGCGCAAACATTTCTTCGAGCAGACGAGGAGAGAAGTCTTCGAAAGAATTATCGGCAAACCAGCCGGCAAGAGCTTTTACAGCAAGGCCTGACGCCACTTCTCCAGCATTCTGCCCACCCATACCATCGGCCACAGCGAGGAGGCAAACGCCTTTTTCTATGGCGATCCGGCTCCAAGGCGGAATTACCAGGCACGAATCCTCATTATTGTGCCTGACCATGCCAGTATGTGTAAAGCTTGATATCTGCAAGTGCTCTCAACTTACCTCTGGAATAGATAACAAGGTGAAAATATATTCTAAGAGAAAAAATTGTCAAGGACAACCTTAACCGAATTCAGCAAAAAAAAAGACCCGGTGAACCGGGTCTTTTTTTTCGAAAAAATAATTATTTTTTCTTTTTGGCAACGGTGCCGTTAACCATATCTTTAAGTTCTTTGCCGGGCACGAACTTGGCAACCTTTTTAGCGGCGATCTTGATGGGTTTTTTGGTCTGGGGATTCACACCCTTGCGAGCTTCGCGCTTAACGGTAGCAAATGAACCAAAGCCGATGAGCTGAACTTTGTCGCCTTTTTTCAGGCCGTTCTTTACGGCGTCGACGAATGCTTCAAGTACTGCCTGAGCATTAGCGTTGGTTACGTCTGCTTTTTTTGCGATTGCCTTTACGAGTTCTGATTTATTCACGGAAACCCTCCTGGAAAATTTGGTCAAAGGTGATTATACATATAAGCCGAAAGTTGCACAAGTGGGTAAACTACTAAAATTCACATTTTGCGAAACCGACCCTTGACCACCCTCTTAGAAATCGGCTCAGAATGAGCATTTCAGCTATAAAAAATTTTTTGTTTTTCAAGCAAACAGACAGGCCGGTAGCGACCGGGTTTCAAAGTCCGCTGCCTTGAACATCATGAATCTATGGTCAGCCCCATTGACTCCAGCTCTAAAATAAGCGATTCTGCCATTCGTTCGGCCAGTTTATCGATCTGACGACTCGAAAGGTGGTTGATCCGATAGTAATTCTGGATGCAGCTGTCTTTCTCTAGCCTGTCTAGAAAGCCATGGATATCAATTGCCTTGACGATGTCAGTCGAATTCATCTGCTACGGTCTCCTGATTTTTTTATCGGAGAATCTTATAACACGGATGGGCGTTGCCGCGCAAAGAGTCTAAAACAAAGAAACCAAGCGCAAAACAAACAACAACGGGTTTTAATTCCGCATCAGCGTTGATATAAAAAAAAATCAACGATCAAAAATTACCAGTTGCATCAACTTCAGTCGGATTACGTCGCAAAATCTGAAGCCCGCCGCAAAACCACAGCGTTCTATGTCTTCCAGGGGCATGCGGTGCTCGAGAGGCGGGCCGAACTGTTGCTCAACATAAGGCCATTCAAGAATGGCCAGTCTTTGCCTGCTGACTCTGAAAGCTTCGCGAACTGCAGCTTCGGCGTCATCCGTCTCATGCAGCAGATGCCCCATAAAAACAAGGTCACAACTTTGATCAGCAAAGGGCAGTTTTTCGGCTGGAGCCTCAAGAAAAGTCACTTCTGGCATTATTTCTCTGGCCAGCTGCAAAAATTCGGGGTTACAATCTACAGCCTTCACAGCAAGCCCTTTCTGATGAAAGGCTTCGGCGAACAGCCCGGTGCCGGTGCCGACATCGACAACATCTTTCACTGCGACACCTGCGAGAGAGTAAGCTAAAACTCTTTCCAGCTGAAGCCGCTCAAGGCGCTCAGGGTTTCTGAGTTTATCTACCGAACCGTTGAATCTGCGTTCGTTCATGACTTCGGGGTCTCTTTATCTGAGGGTGAAGAAGCAACAGAATCATTCGTCGGCAGAGCATCAGAGTCGTTTTCAGAAGTTTTGGCAGAAACTTTGGCAGCCACGGCGGCCAGAGTTTTTTCCGCTTCCTGCTCCGCTTTGATCTGCTTTTCAGTATCGCCTTCGCTGGCCATTTTTTGTGTCAGCCACTCCCCGCCAATGGCTCTGGCAACCTCTATTGAATGCAGATTTATTCGTTTAAAGCACTGCAGGAGATCCATGTGCAGGGTTGAAGTCTCAATGGACTGAACCTTGTGCTGAAAAACGCGACGCATGTGCGAGGTACGCAAGCGTTTGATCAATACTTCAAAAGTGCGCTCGGAGCGAAGAACGCGTTCGGCCTGTTCAAGGTTGTTGGTGGCAAAGGCATTGATTATGAGCATGAAGTTTTCGTTAACACGATCGAACATACCAAGCAATTCACGAAAGCCTTCTTCAGAAAAGCGAATTTCTTCGCGGGCCTTGGCGCGGGAAAATGGTACGATAATCTTGTGAATCAGGTCGCCCTGACCCTCAAGGTCATTGATAATCGCCATGTATTTCATCATGGTCGAAGTCTGAGCTTCAGTCAAAGACTCTTCTGAGAGACTCGAAAGATAACGGGTTATCTCATACTGAGCCGTATCTACCTTTTCTTCGCGGAAGTTCACTTCGGCTATCGTTTCTTCTCGGCCATAGGAGATCATTTCCGGCACTTTTTCCATCATAAATTCGACATGACCAGCCATACGCGAGATTTCGCGGGCAACGTTGCCCAGTGCTAATTCTGGTGATTTAAGGAGTGTTTCAGAAAGATATTTGGTATGAACCGAGCGACCCGTTTCTTCTGTTGCCTCTTCGGCGATAAGCAGATGAGTGCACCAGACTATGCGGTCATAAAAAGGAAACATGACAAACATTTTGAGAATCGCGGAAAACATGTGAGCATTCGCAACTTCGCGGGCAACAGAATCTGAAAACGGCGCGGTAGCCCAGTGAACAAAACGGGCAAAACTAAGGCTTTCATAGAGAAAAGGCAGGAAAACTATCGTTCCGATGACATTGTAAAGAATATTGAGCAAAGCCGTTTTTTTTTGCGGCAGCCGAAGCGCCGATAGAGGCTATCCAGCCGGTGATGCAGGTGCCGGTGTGAGCGCCAAGAATCAGCGGTATGGAAGCATGCAGAGTTATGAGATTCTGGCTGGCAAAAACGACTATGAGGCCGATAGTAGCGCCACTGCTTTGAATCAATGCCGTAAACAGCATCGACCCGAAAATGGCGGTAATCGGGTAATCACTCATGGCGATCAGCATTTCTTTGAAGGCCGGAAAACTTCGCAGCGGCGACATTGCAACGCTCATTACCTTCATTCCGTAGAAAATAAAACCAAACCCCAGAATGATATCGCCGGCATAGACAACCGTTTTGTTTTTTGAATACTTGAGCAAAAAGCCGATGCCGATCATCAACAGGGCAAAATGCGATATTTCAAAGGCGATCAACTGCACAGTTATCGTGGTGCCGATATTGGCCCCGAAAATAACAGAAAGAGTCTGGCTGATAGTCATCAATGAAGCATTGACAAAGCCGACAAGCATAACGGTGGTAGCAGAGCTGCTCTGAGTGACAGCAGTCACTAAAATACCCGTGAGAACACCCAGATAGCGGTTGTTGGTAAAAGTGCCAAGAATTTCTTTCATTTTTTTGCCGGCTATCTTCTGCAAACCTTCAGCGCCAAGATTCATGCCGAACAGAAACATCCCAAGACCGCCAAAAAGACCGAAAATGAGATACATGATCCAGGATTCGTCGTTAACATTGAAGTTGATATAAGAGTATACAGACTGATCACCTTCAAGCATCGCCAGAATCGAATAATTACCGGCCTCGTCAACTTTGCCGGCATTAAATAAGGCTACGCCAACCGGGTTGGTAACCACACGCTTTTCAGAAAGCACGTATTCACGAGCAGAAGATGGCTTCGAAGCCACGATAAAAAGTATATTCGCACCGACAACTGGTTTGGCATCAGCATCGATGACCTTCAATTCAACAGGTTTGGCGGTACCTCCGGCAAGAATCGACTGATGGTTGCCAGATGAAATGTCTATGCGCGGCCGCTCCGGGTGGGATTCCGGAGCAATTTTCGCCAGTTGCAGACTGGCAGACGCAGCTCCGCCAGGCACCGGTTCGGCACCTGTAACAAGTCTGAAGCTCAACAAAACCAGTACAAAAAGAACCGCAACAAAATAGGGGCGACGTGCAAACATTCCTGTTCCCTCTTCTATGATTTCTGATAAACTGCTATCGTATCAGAATCAAACCGCCATTGTCAAATTTTCACACACATCATTTACAGATCGTCATTTTTGTATTATAATACCAGCTGATTTTAATAAAATGTGGAGGACCAGACAATGAGACGCGCCCTGTTGACAATCGTTTGCGCTCTGTTCGTTTTTTCGGCCAGCATTTCAGCTATGGCAACAGACATCCCCTACTACCCTGATGATTACAGCAACGATGGCTGCGGCCCCTACACCGACCCCGACACATCGGATTCCGACACTTCCAGCCCCGATTCTACAGATTCAGGCGACAGCTGGGACGGCAGCAACAGCGATGGTGGTTTTGACGGCGGTGGCTACGGCGGAGACGTTCTTTTCTAATCGCCTTTAGACCTTTACCAGGCTGTTTCACGAATTCGTGAAACAGCCTTTCTTATTTGGAGTGGAAACCTTTGCCGGTTTGTAATAAACTTGGGTGACAAAACATACAAAAGTTCATTGTTTCAACCGGGAGACAATCGGTCTTCTGGCCTTCAGCCAGCAGAATGAGCTATTACAGCCAGCGAGGAGTTTTCATGCCTGACCAGAGAAGAATCAGAGAAGTTGCCTGTTTTTCGCTATTGCTGATTCTGGTAGTCAGTTTCTTTTTGTTGATAACTGAAACAGCAGATGCCAGAGCTGGAGGCGGCCATAATTATTCTAGTGGCAGCCGCAGCAGCGGGGGCGGAGGCAGAAGCAGCAGCGGTGGTGGCGGCATAGAGGGCGAACTGGTGATGCTGCTTATCAGGCTGATTTTTCATTACCCTGCAGTGGGTATTCCTGTGACCATAGTGGTCATAATCATCGTCGCCAAAGGCTACAACACCGGTAACGACGCCTGGATCGACCACACCATAATGAAGGCGGAAAAACTGGCGCCACGGCGGCAGGCTTATGTAGCCCTCACCGAACTGAAAAAGCGCGACCCGGACTTTGATGAAGGTCTTTTTCGCAAGCGTGCTGAAAAGGCCTTCAGAATCATACAAAAAGCCTGGACGGATCGCGACATCAGCGCAGCACAGAACTTTCTCTCAGACGGTGTTTTTGAGCAGTTCACCATTCAAACCGATGAACTGAAAGAAAAGGGCATCATCGACTACATGAAGGATATGGAAATAATCTCTTCGTGTCCGGTCAAGTTTCAATCTGACCGAAATTTCGACGTGGTTCATCTGCGTATCGATGCCCGGGCCGTCAATTACCGAATGGAAGAAAAAACCGGCAAGCTTCTCAACGGCTCAAAAGAACCCGAAAGCTTCGCTGAAATATGGTCATTTATCAGAAAGCCAGGGGTAAAAACTCTGAAGAAGCCTGGATTGATCGAAGGACAATGCCCGAACTGCGGCAACCCGATCAAATCAGGCCGCCTTGCCAAATGCGACGTTTGTAACGCATTGTTGCGTTCGGGCGAATATGACTGGGTGCTTGCCGGCATAACCCAGGCCTGCGAATGGTCAACCAGACCGGATCAGCACATTCCCGGCCTGAGTGATTTTCTTGAACTTGACCCAGGCTTCAATATGCAGCATCTCGAAGATCGCGTTTCGGTGATGTTCTGGCGAAAAATAGAAGCAGAGCGCAAGGGCGACGTTTCGCCTTTGCGAAAAATTGCCAGAAATGAATTTTGTGATGCACAGCTGCAATGGTACAAACCCGACAACAGTGGTGCCAGGCGTTTCTACACTTCCTGTGCCGTCGGTGCCATAGATTTGCTTGGTATCGACATGCTCGAACCAAACGATCATGCTTATGTCGAAGTCATCTGGAGCGGCCTGCCTTCGACGCAGATGCCTAACAAGACTATCAGAACAGCGCCTCAGCCTATCAATTTCAAGCATGTCTTCGTTCTGGGCCGCAAACACGGCGTGCAGACGAAGGTGTCTTCATCACTCGCAAGTGCTCGATGTCCGTCGTGCGGCGCGCCCGAACAGACCGGCATCGAAAACGAATGCAGTTATTGTGGAACCGTTATGAATGACGGCAACAGCGACTGGGTTCTCGAAACGGTACTTACCCGCAACGACGCTCAGGTAGTGGCAATTCTCGAAAAAATGAAAAAGCTGCGGCAAAAAGCTGCGACCCCGGGCGTGACCGCAGCGACTCCAGCGGCATCTTTCCCGGCACAGCAGCAAAAATACACAGCCTCCGGGCTCGAACTCGTTCGCTGGGCCACAGCCATGATGCTTGCCGACGGGCATATCGACGAAAAAGAAACCGCGATGATCGGCAATATTGCCAGGCAGCTCGATGTTCCCGCACACAAGCTGCAGCAGGTAGTTACAGAGATGCAGGCAAAGAGTGACCCGGTTGCGTATATGATCGATACAAGCGTTCACCCGGCCAATGCCCTGCTGCTCAAGCACCTCGCCAGAATTGCTCTGGCAGACGGCAAGCTCAGCAAAGAAGAGGTTGAAATGCTTAAAACGGTTGGGCGACGCATAAATCTGGCTGATGCCGACATCGAAATGCTTCTGAGCCAGGAAAGAAAAAATCTTTACCAGGAAGCCAAAGCTGCCATAGCCGAGGCGCGCCGCAACAAAATATGAGTTTGACAACATCGGCAGTCACGGATATTGTGAGTTGTAAGACACAAATAATCGAGCGATAAAGAGGAGATTTCAGACATGCAGAATTTCACTTTTCATAACCCTACCAAGATTATTTTCGGTAAAGGCACCATCGGCGCCCTCAAGAGAGAAGTTCCCGCCGGCAAAAAGATAATGCTCATTTATGGCGGCGGCAGTATAAAGCGCAATGGCACCTACGAAGAGATCATGAGCGCTCTCGAAGGGCGCGAAGTTTATGAATTTTCTGGTGTCGAGCCTAATCCTACCTTCGAAACGCTCATGAAATGTGTTGAAGAAGTTAAAAAAAATGGCATAGATTTTCTACTGGCCGCTGGGGGAGGGTCAGTCATCGATGGCACCAAGTTTGTCGCAGCCGCTGCTCTTTTTGAAGGTGACCCCTGGAAAATTCTGCAGACTTATGGATCATGCGTTAAAGAAGCCCTGCCTTTCGCTGCAGTTCTTACTCTGCCAGCCACCGGCTCCGAGATGAACAGCGGTTCGGTGATCACCAGAGTTTCGATGAAAGCGAAGCTGCCGTTCAACAGCAAGCTGGTGTTTCCGATGTTTTCTGTGCTCGACCCTCTCAAGACTTATACCCTTCCGCACAGCCAGATTGCCAACGGTGTCGTCGATGCCTTCGTCCATATTGCCGAACAGTATCTGACTGCTCCTGCCCACGCCAAAGTTCAGGACCGTTTTGCTGAAGGCCTGCTTCTCACACTTATTGAAGAAGGCCCAAAAGCTTTACAAGACCCTGAAAATTATGATGTCAGAGCCAATATCATGCTGGCAGCCACCATGGCACTCAACGGCCTCATTGGCGCAGGCGTTCCCCAGGACTGGTCAACCCATATGATCGGGCATGAGCTTACAGCTCTTTACGGCCTCGATCACGCAGTGACGCTGGCAATAATTCTTCCCGGCAATCTTACGCTGCGCAAAGAAGTGAAGCATGCCAAGCTTCTGCAGTTCGCCCAAAGAGTGTGGGGCGTAAAATCAGGCAATGAAGACTACCAGGTAGCCGAAGGCATCAAAAAAACCCGCGAGTTTTTCGAGGCAATGGGTATAAAAACCAGACTTACCGACTACAAAATCGATGCCACCGGTATCGAAAAAGTCATTGGCCAGCTCAAGTCGCATCAGATGATCAAACTCGGTGAAAACGGCGATGTTACCCCTGAAGTGGCTCGTCAGATACTCGAACTCTGCCTGTAACTTCGACCATTCAATTCGATGGAAATTATAATACCCGTAATTTCTTCTGACAACGAGCTGTGCCAGCAGATCATGGAGCTTGTGCGCAAGGTCTCGACAAATTGTGAAGCAGTGCAATTGCACGGCACACAGGAAGCCGAAGAATTTTTGCGCATCGAGATGCCCGAACTGGCTATCATCGACTTTACTCAACCAGAATTCAAGGCCGAAAAGCTCATTGAGACAATCAAAAGCGATTCGTGGCTTTTAAGCACCAGTCTGATCGTTATCTGTGACTCTGCGCTGCAATTACGAGAATCCGGGGTCATCGCCGGCACCAATCTTCTCGCTATACTCGAAAAAACGCGGTTGAACAAGCAGCTACCCCAGGTTATCAGCATCATATCGCATAACCGTCACATGCTTTTTCATCGTGTCATCGGCAACGACTTTGGCGCCGACATTTCTTCTGCATTCGAGCTCAGCAACAACCCACTCGAGGCTGGTGTCTTCACGAATCTACTCTGCAATTATCTCTTCAATATGAACTGTATCGATGCCGTTCAGCGCGACCAGCTCAACTTCGTTCTTGTCGAGCTGTTGATCAATGCCATAGAACATGGCAACTGCGCCATACCCTACGAAGAAAAGTCTGCCTGGCTGGAAAAATACAGCGATATCTGCACTCTGATCGAAAAAAAGTGCCAGAACCCTGAAATTTCAGCCCGCAAGGTATATCTACAATATACTATCAAGCCGACTTCTTCGGAGTTCAAAATCACTGATGAAGGCTCAGGTTTTGACTGGCGATCGATCAAATTACCGGATATCGATGAAATGACGGTGAGCCTGCATGGCCGGGGTATAGTTCTGGCACGCGAACTCACCAGCAGTCTGGTTTATAACGAGAAGGGCAACGAAGTCAGCTTCAAATTCAGCCATCAGAGCGGAGTCATGAACGTGGCTCCCGCTCTGTTCCAAGATCTTGAAACAGTCGAATTCAAGGCCGGGGAAATCGTCTTCAACGAAGGCGAACCCAGCAACTTTCTTTATTACATCGCTGCCGGTGTTTTTGAAGTTCTGGTCAATGACCAGCCTGTCTCTGTTCTCAGGCCCGACGACATTTTTCTGGGCGAAATGTCGTTTCTGCTGAACAACCGGCGCAGCGCCACTGTGCGGGCAATATCTGAAGCAAGGCTGATCAGAGTATCAAAGAAAGAGTTCGTTGAAGGCATCAAAGAAAAGCCTCACTACGCCCTTTTTCTGTCTCGGCTGCTGGCTCAAAGACTGGAAAGACTCAACAGAGTTGTGGGCGACCTGAAACTCTGAGGCTACATTCCGCCACTCGACGCGAATTCTACGTGATCCTGCAGAAAAACCATCAGCAGTAGAATTGCCACAAAAATACCGATCATTATCATTACCGCTTTGCGGTGAGCGGCTTCGAGATCGTATTTTTTCGGAGTTTGCGGGGTTTCCGAAGTTTCTTTGGAAGGTTTCATTTTAATTAACCTGTTTTCCTTTTCTTTCAGGGGGTTTCTCATGACCATGATGGTCATGAATTTTGCGGCAAGCATAACACATAAAACTGCCGGAGAAAACACCCGTCATTGCATGTTTTCAATATAAGTTAAGCCTGTAAGCGGACTAATTGCGAAGAAAATCGCGAATGACGCGCAAATTCGTTTCAGTTCGTATTTCTGGCTCTTCTTTTGCAAGATTTTGATACTGCAACACCGAATCATGGCTAAAATCAGACTCAGAACCAGCACCGTTTTGAGTCATGGCCTGTTTCAAACATTTTTCGATAAGAGTGCGAAATGCTGCAGAAACCTGATCGCCATTCATTTTGTGATATCCTTTCATTTTCACGAACAGCCGAAAAAAGACAAAACCGCCGTAAAGAAAACTCCCCCCGAAAGAGAGGTGATCTTTCGGGGGGAGCAGTTGCTCTGAGACAATTTTTAACTTAATTTTTTTTCGTATTTTTTTGCAGCGGTGCGGCAAAGCAAACTCGACTTTATAAGCCATTTTCGAACAAAGTTATTCTATGTCAGCCCCGCCAAAAAGTCAAATCTGGCATTGATTTTGCTTTAATTATCGATTATCAGGCTCAATCTGCCGATAGCAATAGAGCAAAACTTTTCAGGAGCCACATTTTGAGAAAGACACTCTTAGCAACAGCAGTCGCAATCGCAGCTTTTTTCCCACTGACTCTTGGCGCCGATCCTCTGGCCGGACGCGTCTCCCTGGGTTACACAAGCACTTCCGGTAACACTGACGAGCAAAAGAGCAATTTTAATTTTGATCTGAGCCAGCAGCGCAACGAAAAGCTCAGATTTGGCTATTCAGGTTCTGCAACTCACGGGCGTGCCAACGGCGAAACCAATGCCGACAAACAAAGCATCAGCATGGTAAGTGAATTCATAAGAAACGAGCGAGATTCAGCGTATGTCAACTCCGGCTATCTGAAAGACAGGTTTGCCGGCTACGACCAGCGCCTGAATATGGGAATAGGGCTTTTCAGATACTTTGTCAAAGACGACAAAGCCAGCCTGAAAGGCAGTCTGGGGATTGACCTCACCAGGGAAGACTACACCGACGACACGAGCAGCACAGAGAAATGGCTTAAGTTCGGCCTGAACGGCAACCGCACAATGAACGAAAACCTGCGGTTTATTTCGAGCATCGAACTTGGCACCCCCAGATCAGACTACCAGGACCGCTACCAGCTTGACTCCATGATCGGCGGCCTGTGCGCCGTAAACTCTGAAATAGATCTTGAAATAAAATACGTTATCAATTACCGAAAAACTCCTCTGGTCGCCGGCAAAGAAAAGCAGGACAGCAACTTTTTAACCAGCCTGGTCTATAAAATGTGACCGCCAACAAAAGATTCAAACTCGGCACAAACGAAAAAGCCCGCTGTTTAAGCGGGCTTTCGTCATGCTCGAGGGGGGACTTGAACCCCCACACCCTTGCGGGCATAAGAACCTGAATCTTACGTGTCTGCCAATTTCACCACCCGAGCGTGGTAGGCTTATATTAGCAGGTTTGC
>JAKQQP010000178.1 GCA_029564115.1 Candidatus Rifleibacteriota bacterium
CCGGTTATATGGTTGCTGCCAACCCGACCCGCGAGGGCATGTTCCGCCTGTTTGCCTTCACTCATAACAAGAATGGTGAGCTCAAGCACGGTTTTGAAGAAATCTGGCGTGCATCGCTGATTTCGGCCGAAAATGTTTTTCAGCGAAAATCAGAAGAAATCGAACAGGAATGCTGGGAAGCCTTCAAAGCCGACCAGGAAGAAAAAGCCCCGGATCGCGCCGATTACGCTTTTAATTCGGTGCTGGGCGATGACGATCTCGAAATCAACGAGGTTGCACCCGAAGATACTCCTGTTGAGAAGCTGTTTCTGCATCTTTTTGAATTTAAATGGATCTATCTGACCGGTGCTGTTCTGCTGACGCCGATTCTCTGGTATCTGTGGGGTTCTGAGCCGGCATCGACGCTGCAGCGTAGCAATAAAACCGAAACTACCAGCAAAGTGAGTTTTATCAGCAGCGAAATACCAAGCTCTGATAAGAAGACCCAGGTTGGCAGCGATGACTGGCAGGGTACCCTGAAAACCGGGGCCCGCGAGTTGCTTTCTGGCAAAGCCTATGCGGCGGCAATTTCCACCGGGGCCTCTGAGAGAAGCAGTTTCGCCGAGAACTACGAAAAAGATTTCCGGCAGTACATGACCGAGCTGGCAAACAACCAGAATGCCTCAGAAGAAGAGCGAATGGTCGCGGCTGCCAATCTGAATTCAAATTTTCACAGCGCCACCCGGGCCTGGGATGCCGGCAACATTTCAGAGGCGGAGGCTTATTACGAACAGGCCGCCAATGACCAGAACCTCAACTCGTTCGGTAAGATGACCGCGCTGCAGCGTCTTGTCGAAATTTCTGAAAAGAAACAGGACCGCCTCGCCTGGGTCAAATGGCAGGACCGTCTGTTAAAAGAAATGAAGAACATGCCCGGCAATGAAAATATTGCTGCTTTTGCCGATTTCGGCAAGACTTTCGGCAAAATGCTCGAGCTTAGTCAATCACTGTCTGCCGGCACCAGCCCTGATGCAATCATGGAAAAGCTGCGTGCTGACGGTGAGAGCGAAGAGTCGGCGCGATCCAGTATCGAAGCTTTGAAACATATGGATGAGAATTTTCGTAAGTATTTTGAGTCGCAGTGACAGTCAGTTGAAACTGAAGCAGGCGAGCGTGAGCTGACAGAAACGGAGAATCTGATTTGTTTTTTAATAAACTGAAAAAACGCGGGTCGGCATACCTGATGGCACTGGGCGTGCTTGGCGTTTTGGTGCTGGTCGGCATTACCATTTCGCGCATGACCGTTTCTGGCCGATGGAACACAGTCTTTTCGAGTCACGAAAAGCGGGCCGAAGAATGTGCCGAGTCTGCCGCCAACATGACTTTTAAGATTGTCAAAGACAGCATGAATGATTATAACGCTTTTTGGAAGCTGTTTTCAAAACCAGACGAGCTTCTTAAAAGCTGGTTCATGTATTTTCGCCTGCCGGCACCGATTGCTGGCGCCTATGTTGACCCGGTCAGTTTCAATGGCGCCAAAGAAAACGGTATTGACGTTCAGCTTGATTTGTTCAATAACAAAATTTTCAAGCCCCTCTACGAGCAGGGCATAGTTTATATCTACGACACGATTTCGCCAGACCCGAAAGCGCCGCTTGCCCCTTTAAAAGGCATGTTTGACGCGCTTGGCGGCCGGGTCCGTGTAACATGCACCGCCCGTATCAAAAAAGCCTTCGGCATTCTTGCCGACAACCCGGATTACGTCGTTGGCGGCGTCGAAGTACCACTGCGTAAAGTGACCGGTTTCCTCGGTTCAATATATGACAAGCTGAAGATCGGGGCTGCTGATGTCGTTTCAGGGATTGGCAAAGACCCTACCGGCGATTCTGATGGCGGTCCGCCGCAGATGCCGAATATAGATCTGATAAAATTTTTGCCAAATAAACCTCTGCTCAAGGCCCCAAACGTCCAGAACTGGACAATCATGGTCCAGGGCGCGCCGGTGCCGATCGGTTACCTGTTGCAGCCGCTCCTTGATAAGGTTTTTGCCAAGATTCAGGAGAAGATTCAGCTTACGCCCCAGGCTCTCGCCAAAAAGGTTTTTGGTGGCGCTTTTCAGTTCAATATTGACTTCGACAAGATCAACAAGCGTATCGAAGATGCAATTCAGAACTGTCTGCCGCCATTTCTGCGCGCCTTTGCCGGCAATGTCTCATGGGATGTAACCGTAGAAAAACAGGGCTTTTTTGAGGTCATCACCGAAGTCGAATACTCACCGAATTATCCCTCAGGCACCACGATCAAAAAGAAGCTGGTGGTGCATCGTGAATTCAGGGTTGCTGACGTGCAGCCAATCGCTTCTGACTATACCTTTTTTGTGGCCAATTCAAAGCTTCTCTATGAAAAAGCCCTCGAAAACACCGATAAATGGCAGGGTGACGATCAGATAAAATGGAACGAGGGAACCGGCGATATCGTCATTCACAACATGCCTTCGCTTCAGGCCATCTGGGATTCAATTCAGAATATTTTCAAATTTGACATCAAAGACCTGTTTCGAAAAGTGCAGTTGCCTGGGCTGGTGCGCATCAACGGCACCAAAGAAATGCTGCTTAAAATCACAATGTTCCCTGAACTTTCGCTTGACCCGGCAAACCTCAAAAAAATGGAAATTGTGGCATTGCTGCTGCCACACAAGGATGACTCCAAGTCCGCCTGCAGCGGTGCGCATCCTTCCGGTTCGAGCGACAAGGAACATAATGTAATTCCAGGTATCAAGAGCGTTTACTACAATTTCTGGGATAAGGGCGAGCCCTTTGACTGGGGCTACTTCGGCGGCGGCGAACCCGGGGGAAGTGGCGGTTACTGGTTGCCCATTCCGCCAAGATTCGCCAGAACCATGCTTTTTGGAAACTTTCATCTTGAGTTTCCTTTTTCGCTGCGGGTCGAGGGCTATCTTAAAAAGGTCTATACCCACATCCGTCTGCTGCTGGTCAAGATCCTGATTCCGCCGATTCCGATTATCGGCTTTCTCGGTCTTGAGATTCCAGTGCCCTGGTTCTGGGCCAAGGCCGAAAAAGAGCCTTACGGTTTCTGTGGTTTCCCGCCATACAAAAATGATGACGAGGGCAAATCAGCCTGGAACCCCAACGATCCGGGCAACCTGCCGGCGAACATTTATTCCCCGACTCAGTATCTGAAGAAGGCCAGCTACTTCTACCCATCTTCGCTCGAATTCAACCGTGATCTCGACAACCGCTGCATCGAATACAACGGCAAAAAGACCTTCATCTGCGACGGTATAACTTTCGTCAACGATAATCTCTGGATTGATAGTGATCTGCATGTTATGGGTCGCGGCATCATCGTTGCTGCCGCTAACATTCATCTCAAGGGTAATGTAACCCGCGAAGATTTCGATGCGAACGGCAATGCCACGCTTTTTTCGCTGGTGGCACGTAACGGCGCAATCGTCAATCACTACGGTGACCGCAAGGTTTATGCCTGTCTGTTTGGTGACAAGGGCTTGATGAACCCGATTGGTGCCACTCTCACCGTTCATGGAAACCTGGTGGTTAACCGCTTTAATCGCAAAGAATGCCAGGGGAATCTGCATGTTTATTATGAGTCGAATCACTGCCGAAGTTCGCTGATGTCGATGATCAGACCCGTAGCCAAATGGGACCCGACGCGCTATTATGTTACCTTCAGTGCTCAGACCGCCGCGTTTAAGTTTGAAAAGCCACAATAGGATCTGCAAAATGCTCAATCTTTCGATAAACAGAATTAGTCGGTATCGCAAGGGGTTGACCCTTGTTGAGATAACCATTGCCTTAGCTATTCTCATTCTGGCACTTGTGCCACTGACGCAGATGTCATCGGGCGATGCCACCACCGCAATCGAAACCGAAAAGATTCAGATGGCCGAAAGAATTCTTGAGAGCGTCAAAAGCGAGCTGATGGCGATGCCTTTCAAGAAGTTTTATGAGAGGGCTGAGGCTGAGGGTGCCGACAAGGAGTTCGCCGGGCCATTTCAGCTTTCTGACGGTTTTTACCCGATCAGTCTTAACGAAGTTCTCAAGATTCAGCAGAAGCACAAGGATTTTGCCGTTGTTGGCAGCTGGAGCTTTCTTACAAAAGAAGGCAAGCTCGATCGAACCATGGTGCAGACCGATATTTCGTGTTCGTTCAGCCGGGCCGGCGGGCCGCAGGTTGTACGCAACAAGTCTTTTCTGATCGTCAGGCCCTGAAGCCGGGAGGAGCATTGTTATGAAGCGACAAGGTATGACTCTGATAGAGCTGATGGTTGCCTTTTTCATCCTGACCATTATTTCGGTGCCGATTTATTTCCTGTTGAAGGATTCAGCCAACAAGCGGGCTCTTGTTCTCAGTCGTGACTACGTCAAACAGGAAGCCAACAAGGTGCTGAAATTGCTGGAAAACGACTTGAGTCAGGCACGCAAGGGCACATTTAAACAGGTCAGTGACGATGTCATTCAGATAAAGGTGCGAAAACCTGGCAAAAAAGAAGATGAAGACGTGCCTCTCAGCTACCTTTTTGTTAAGCCAGACCTGATCAGGCGTTTCGACGGTAAACAGTGGATGGTCTGCCGCAATGTCGAAGCATTCGACGTTTCTACCGTTCCTGATGCTGCGGGCAGACTGGTTGTGAGTCTTAAAATAAAGGCCGGCTTTGACGGCCTGTCAGAAGCCGAAGAACCAGAATTTTCCCAGGAAAAACTCGTGGTAATGCGCGAAGACAGCTCAGAAGAGCTCGATAAATACTGGCGCGACGTCGGTGATGTCAACAAGTTTTTTGCGACTCAGGGCAGTATAATGGCTGGCGTAAAGGCCGATGCCAAAAAACTCGTTCAGGATTTTACCGGTGAGTGGTCTGCCGCTGGTGCCGACATAACCAAAATGACGGTGGGCGAGATTTTGAAAGTTCGTGACGAGTTGATGCGCGGCCTCAACGACATTCAGTCTTCGATGGGCAAGCTCGACAACGATATTCTTGGGTTGAGCGCTGATGCCATGTTTAAGCGCAACTGGCTTGGAAAAATGTCTGATTCAAAAAAAGATCGCGCCCGGAATGTGCGCGAAGCCCTGGCAGCAATGAAAAATAAGGGCGACCTCAACTGGAACAAGATCAAGGCGCTCGGTGGCAGCGGTTTTAAAAGTGGCACCGTTAAAGAAATGTATAACGCCAAGTCTGAACTGTTCAACTCGGGTCAGCAGATCGTCAAGCAGCTGCAGGAATTCAAGAACAACACCAACAATGTTGCCAATCTCGATCTTTCGGGCATCGACCTGAAAAAATGGGGTATGTAGGCTTCAGGCCAGCGATACCTGCAGTTCGCGACTTGAAATGATGCTGACCCCGGCATTGCGCATTTCTTCAATGGCGCGGGCGCTGTCGCCGGCCTGTAGATCGACACCACGACATGCGTCTTCGATCAGCCAGGTTTTAAACCCGAGCGAGATGGCGTCGAGAGCCGTGTATTTTACGCAGTAATCGGTAGCCAGGCCGCAGATATAAAGCTGGCTGATATTCTTTTTCTTTAACCATTCAGCGAGACCGGTCGGGTAGCGACGGTTATTGTCGAAAAAACCGCTGTAAGAGTCGACTTCCGGGTTGACGCCCTTTTTAAATATCATGTGCAGCTGGTCATGCTTAAGCTCAGGGTGAAAATCAGCTCCATGTTTGCCCTGAACACAATGAGCCGGCCACATGACCTGCTGACAGCCATTCAGGTTAATGACATCCCCGACCAGTCGGCCGGGATTATTCATGGCAAAGCTCTGGTGATTCTGCGGGTGCCAGTCCTGAGTTGCTGCCACCACCGCAAATTTTGATGCAAGCCAGTTTGCCAGCGGTACGATGCTGTCGCCATCTACTACGGGCAGGGCACCGCCGGGCATAAAGTCATTCTGCAGATCAACAAGCAACAGTGCCTTCATTTCTCTCTCCCTCTCTGGCTGTTTCAGATTTTCTGCCAGTGATAGATTTTGCGGTTTTATTAATGAAGCCGCTTTCTGATCTCTCTTCCCTTATTGTAACCCTGTTGGCTGCATTAGTCAAAAATGCGCAGTTGGGGGCCAGCAAGCATTGAAACCACAGGGTTAAAGTGTTAGAAT
>JAKQQP010000197.1 GCA_029564115.1 Candidatus Rifleibacteriota bacterium
CAAACCGGTTTGAATTACAATCGTATAGGCGATATTTTTATTTCTCATTTACACGGAGATCACTGTTTTGGCCTATTGGGCATAATTTCGACCATGGGTTTGTTGGGCAGAAATGCTCCGCTGCGCATACATGCCAGGCCTGAACTCAAAGAGCTGATGCAGCCCCAGATGGATTATTTTTGCAGGGACCTGCCTTTTCGGGTGGAATTTGTTTCGTTCTATCCCGACACTCACTCTCTGGTTTACGAAGACCGCAGCCTGGAAGTGTATTGTTTCCCTTTGAGGCACAGGGTTAAGTCTGCCGGTTTTTTGTTCAGGGAAAAACCTCGCCAACGGCATATGATCAAAGAGATGATCGATTTTTACGAGATCCCGCTCAAAGAGATTCCTGCCATAAAAGAAGGAGCCGACTTTGTAGATTCCGAAGGCAGGCTGATCGCCAACGATCGTCTGACCCGGCCTCCTAAAGCAGCTTTGTCTTACGCCTTCTGCTCCGACACTGCCTACGACGAAAACATAATAAAATACATCGAGGGTGTAAACCTTTTGTACCATGAAGCTACGTTTGGAGACGATTTGGAAGAACTGGCCGAGGCCACTTTGCACTCCACAGCTTCACAGGCAGCCCGGATAGCTCAGAAAGCCGGAGTGGGGAAATTGATCATCGGTCATTATTCTGCCCGTTATACCAACGAGGAAATTCTATTGCAGCAGGCCCAGGCCATTTTTCCTAACACGGAGCTGGCAGATGAGGGAAAATGCTTTGATGTGGCGGCTTTGAGAGAAACAAAAAATTAAAACCATGGCCAGGCGACTTCTGATATGTTTCGCGTTATGTCTGATTCTACAGCAGGCCGCAACGCAAAATCGTCAAAGTCCGCAAACTCCTCTGCCTGAGCCCGAGGTTTTTTTTAGCCGGAGACAGGCAGAGAACTTGCCTCCCAAGCGTGAGTTCAGAGGAGCCTGGCTGCATACGGTTGCCCAAACCAAGTATGCTGCTATGAGTGAACGTGGAATGAAGCAATATTTCAGCCGTTTGCTCGACCTTTTGCATGAGGCCGGAATCAATACGGTCATTTTTCAGATTCGCCCTCAGGCCGATGCCTGGTATAATTCTTCGCTTGAGCCTTGGAGTGAATTCATAACAGGCAGAGTGGGCCGAAATCCCGGCTGGGATCCCCTGGCTTACATGGTAGATGAATGTCATCGCCGAAACATGGATATTCATGCCTGGATCAACCCCTACCGTGTGAAATTGACTGCCCGCGAAAGCGCATTCAGAGA
>JAKQQP010000223.1 GCA_029564115.1 Candidatus Rifleibacteriota bacterium
CGCCGCAGCTGCGATGAAAAAAGAGCCCAGCGCTGCCTGCCGTCTGGCAGAACGAATCTTGCCTCACAGTTAAAATCAGAAAGATTGGCAGCACATTCTTTCTCTCTGGCGGCCAGCATCTGTCTGTCGTCGGGATGTATCTGGGAATAAATCGATTCGGGGTTTCTGAAGGCCTCTTCTCTTGAAACGCCGTGCAGTTTAACAACTCCGGCGCTGACGAAGGTAAATTTGCGGCTTTTGCCGTCGATTCCGGCGTCGATCTGATAAACCATGCCATCGGGCAGATTGTCACTGATTGCCCGCAGTTTGGCCTCGCTCTCGCGCAACGCAATAATTGTCTGCTTGAGGGTAGTCACATCCTGAACCGTTCCGTTCGAGACGAGTGGCTCACCACTTTCAGAAAAACTGGTCTCACAAAATTCGAACACATATTTAATGCGCCCGTCTGGCATCAGCAGGCGATGTTCGACGTGATAGAAGGTCTTTTCATGCAGTGATTTCAGAAAAACTTCGTTAACCTTTTCCCGGTCTTCAGGGTGAATAATCGAAAGAAAGTATTCATAGCTCGCTCCAAATATGGCCGGGTCCAGTTCGAAAATACGAAAAACCTCATCAGACCAGGCAAGCTGTTTCGTCTGGTGATTGAGTTCCCAGCTGCCGGTATGGCTCTGATGCTGCGACATCTTCAGTGAAGCTTCGTTTTTGCACATTCTGGCTTCGTATTTTTTGCGTTCACTGATATCGCGGCAGAAGCAGATCAACTGGCCGCCAAAAGCTTTCAAAAAAGCAACCGCAATCTCGAAATCAATAATATTACCGTTCTTTGCCCGGTGCCGCTTTTCAAATCTTGCATACCCGGCCTGACGCACTTTGGCCATATTTGCCAGGACCGTCTGCTGATCTTCATCAGCGTCGAGATCCCAGGCTGATTTTTCCAGCAATTCTTCGCGAGAATAACCGGTCATGCGGCAATAGGCATCATTTACCGTAAGGATTTTTCCGTCGAGGTTCATTGCCCAAAAACCGTCGAGCGAAATTTCGAGAACTGCTTTCAGATATTCTTCGGAGTCAAGCGCGCACTGATTACCCGAATCGTCATCTGTTCTATTTTCCATGATTTTCCCTCGCCCCGCATACAACTATGTTTCGCAACCAACCACAGTCTGGCGGCCTTTTTACGAGGTGTTCCCCTGTTTGCGAATGAAAAAAGACCCTGACTGCCGTTTTTTTGTTTGTTTCTAGAATTATTGTAAGCCTTCGGGCTTTTTAATACAACTACCTGGAAAAATTTGTCGTTAACAGTTGTTAATAGACACTTTCTGCAAAACATGTTATTCAATAATTATAGACAGGACAGGGAGGGAAAGAATGGTTGAAAACGCTTCTGGCATTTCTGCAGCTGAACATGGCATGGTTCCGCTCAACACCTGGGACAAAATCATCGGGAAGATCATAGAATCAAGACAGGAACCCGATATCGAAAAGAAAATAGACATGCTGATCGCAGTGCTGGTAAACATCAGACTGCTCGACAAAGAAGAGAAGATCACCGACAACCGCGATATCAAAGAAAACATCGAGACGATCTACCAGCGACTTTTTGCCGAAACCCTGCGCACGCTCAACACAATGCAGGGCCCCACCAACGAATACATTTATTACTGCCGCGAGGTGCTGAAAAAGCTGCCCATCAGAAGTGGCGGCGGCGATCTGATCGGCGACATCCGCAGTGCTGCCGAGTATTTTGAAGAAGGGCGCAACGGCAGCGATCCGATGATGTCATTTGCCGGCGATCTGCGCAAAGAAGTGCACCGCAAACTTTCGCCACGCATTCTCAGCAAGTATCTCAAGCCTTATATCGAACTGGTGAAAAACAACAACCCCGAACCGATGACGCAGGCTGGTTACATGGCTCTGGTCGGGCGCTTTGACGCGAAGAAAGAAGACGCGAAGTTCATCGAACTGGCAGAAGAGATGAACGACAAGCTTTCCTACCTCTGGGATTACGAAAAGGGCGATATTACCGTGGTTAAGGGCAATCTCGAAAAGAACCTCAGCCTTTTTGAGCGCTGTTTTCTCAAAAAAGAATGCAGACCTTCATCGAAATCTGCACCGCCAGTTATATTCAGAACACCCACAATCTCGTCGACTGCCTCAAACGCCTCGCCAGCTTCAAGATGTTGATAAAAAAATCTTATTTTGAGAAACGCATCGAGCTCTATGATTTCATCAATCTCGACCTCGATATCGGGCGTCTGGTCTTCATTTTCACCAATGACCTGACCAACAATCATTACGAAACGGTCACCTACGAAAACATTCGCGAATGTGTCGGTCTGGTGCGTGAA
>JAKQQP010000224.1 GCA_029564115.1 Candidatus Rifleibacteriota bacterium
GAAAAATTTGTCGTTAACAGTTGTTAATAGACACTTTCTGCAAAACATGTTATTCAATAATTATAGACAGGACAGGGAGGGAAAGAATGGTTGAAAACGTTTCTGGCATTTCTGCAGCTGAACATGGCATGGTTCCGCTCAACACCTGGGACAAAATCATCGGGAAAATCATAGAATCAAGACAGGAACCCGATATCGAGAAGAAGATAGACATGCTGATTGCAGTGCTGGTAAATATCAGACTGCTCGACAAAGAAGAGAAGATCACCGACAACCGCGATATCAAAGAAAACATCGAGACGATCTACCAGCGGCTTTTTGCCGAAACCCTGCGCACACTCAACACCATGCAGAGTCCCACCAACGAATACATTTACTACTGCCGCGAGGTGCTGAAGAAACTGCCGATCAGAAGCGGCGGTGGCGACCTGATCGGTGACATCCGCAGTGCCGCCGAATATTTCGAAGAGGGCCGCAACGGCAGCGACCCGATGATGTCATTTGCCGGCGATCTGCGCAAAGAAGTGCACCGCAAGCTCTCGCCACGCATTCTCAGCAAATATCTCAAGCCCTATCTCGAACTGGTAAAAAACAGCAACCCCGAACCGATGACGCAGGCTGGCTACATGGCTCTGGTCGGGCGTTTTGACGCGAAGAAAGAAGACGCGAAGTTCATCGAACTGGCAGAGGAGATGAACGAAAAGCTTTCCTACCTCTGGGATTACGAAAAGGGCGATATTACCGTGGTCAAGGGCAACCTCGAAAAGAACCTCAGCCTTTTTGAGCGCTGTTTTCTCAAAAAAGAAATGCAGACCTTCATCGAAATCTGCACCGCCAGTTATATTCAGAACACCCATAATCTCGTCGACTGCCTCAAACGCCTCGCCAGCTTCAAGATGCTGATCAAAAAATCTTACTTCGAGAAGCGCATCGAGCTCTATGATTTCATCAATCTCGACCTCGATATCGGGCGTCTGGTCTTCATTTTCACCAATGACCTGACCAACAATCATTACGAAACGGTCACCTACGAAAACATTCGCGAATGTGTCGGTCTGGTGCGTGAA
>JAKQQP010000275.1 GCA_029564115.1 Candidatus Rifleibacteriota bacterium
GCAAACATAGCCGCTTCCCAGGTTGAACCTTCGTTGCATTCACCATCGCTGCAAAGACAACAGACTTTGTAGGAAACGTTGTTTGAAAGAGCGGAATAGGCAAGACCGGCCGAAATTGAAAGGCCATGTCCAAGTGAACCGGTAGAAGCTTCGATGCCCGGAACAAAGTGAGACACATGCCCGGCCAGACGGGTACCATTCTGATAGAAAGTGTTGAGTTCATCAACCGGAAAAAAACCCTTCTCGGCCAGAATTGAGTAGACCACCGCGGCGGCATGACCTTTACTTATGATCACCCTGTCACGCCCAGGAAAATCAGGCTTATCTGGAAACAGGTTGAGAAAATCGGTAAAATAAAGGCTGGTAAGGATTTCTACGCATGAAAAAGAAGACCCAAGGTGTGAGCAATTGCCTATTCTGGTCATATCCAGGCAATGATTGCGAATTTTCAGTGCAATTTTTTCGAGTTTTTCAAAAGATTCCATTTTACTCCTCACTCACTTGAGAGCCAAAAGAAAGCCCTGCTATCTTAAGAACCGTGCGAACGATCAGTTCGATATCAACCCGGAATGAACGTTCTGCATAGTATTTTAACTGCAGTTTGATTTTATGCGGTCTTATCTTTTCAAAATAATCTTTGTCCGGGTCGGTGCTGCCGGCCAGCAGTTCACCTTCATTTGAATTCCATAGTGATGCCCAGTCCGTTATACCCGGCCTGAGAGACAACAGCACCTTTTCTTCGTCGGTATACATATCGACGAATTTGCGAACCTCGGGGCGGGGGCCGACAAAGCTCATGTCACCGGTCAGAACGTTGAAAAGCTGCGGCAGTTCGTCGAGCTTGTAACGTCGCAGAATTTTGCCGATGGGGGTGATGCGCTGGTCATCGTCTGAGGTCGATGAAGCACCCAGTTTTTCGGCATCTAGAACCATGCTTCTGAACTTGAAAATGCGAAAATCACGGCCATGCAGCCCGACCCTGACACCCCGGTAAAAAACCGGGCCGCCGTCGGCACGC
>JAKQQP010000288.1 GCA_029564115.1 Candidatus Rifleibacteriota bacterium
TATACGTTCTACCGGCCTCCCCACCAAATCGGGGATTGAAAGACGCTGAAAGCAAACTTTCAGCATGTTGTACACCGGTGTTCTACCGGCCTCCCCACCAAATCGGGGATTGAAAGCCGGATTATCTGAACAGAACAATCAGAATGATTAACAGGTTCTACCGGCCTCCCCACCAAATCGGGGATTGAAAGAAAGAGCCTTAGCAAGCTGCCAGCGAGCCTCTGGCATGTTCTACCGGCCTCCCCACCAAATCGGGGATTGAAAGTAGTAGGAATAAGTAAAGCACGTTTAAAACCAGTTGGTTCTACCGGCCTCCCCACCAAATCGGGGATTGAAAGGCGAGAAACAGAAATAACATGGCATTTAATCTTCATTTGTTCTACCGGCCTCCCCACCAAATCGGGGATTGAAACTGTTATGCCCGTGTTGTTTCCATGTAGTCTTGTTCATGTTCTACCGGCCTCCCCACCAAATCGGGGATTGAAACAAGGCGGTATAGCGCCTTTAAAATTTGCCTTGCCAGCGTTTTACCGGCCTCCCCACCAAATCGGGGATTGAAACGATCAGCAACGATTTTTTCATTTTCAATCCATTTTTCGTTTTACCGGCCTCCCCACCAAATCGGGGATTGAAACATCAAAGCTCTGCGCGAAGCGGTAAACAAGAAATAATCCGCTCTCAGAACCAAACGCAAACGAACTATGACATTTTCAGGGTCAAACTGTTCTCGAACTACAATATGGGCTTTCAAAGAGCAACTTGCAAATGCGAATCATTTGTATTACAATATGTAATACAGGGGGGGTGAATAATGTTAACTCTAAGATTAAGCCCTGACATGGAAGAAAAGCTGAATAACATTGCTGAAATGTTGGGTATCCCTAAATCTGAAATTGTCAGAAAAAGCCTGAGGGTTTATCTTAAGCAATTAGAACAAAACAATGCCTGGGCTGCCGGCAAATCTCTTTTTGGTAAATATTCCAGCGGCAAGTCCAACCTGTCAGAAAACCGCAAAGCAATTTTGAAGCAAAAGCTCCAGGACAAAAGAAATGCAAAAAATTCTGGTTGATTCAGGCCCGCTGATTGCTTTATTTGATGCTGATGACAAACATCATAAAAAAGCGGTGAACTTTGTTAGAGAAAACAAGCTTCCTCTTGTCACGACCCTGGCTTCAATCACCGAAACGCTTCATTTACTTGATTTTAACCGTAATGCACAAATTGATTTTCTGGATTGGATCAGCAAGGGTGCTGTAGAAGTCCGTAACATAGAAGTTCCTGCATTTAATCGACTTAGAGATCTTACTATCAAATACAAAGATCTTCCCATGGATTTTGCAGATGCTTGTCTCGTTTATCTGGCCGAAGAGTTAAATATCACTAAAATCGCAACTATAGATAGAGATTTCACAATCTATCGAATTAAGAATAAAAAAAAGTTTGAACCGGCCTTATCGCATGGGTGAAGCTATTACCCACACCGAAAGACCTCGGAGATTTTTGATGTGCGATTGTTTTTGCACATGAGCAGGTCTAAAAACGAAAATTATGATACACTAATCTTCTGTAACGATTGAATATGGGTTGTATTTGTCATTGCGAGCGAAGCGAAGCAATCCTTCTGCCTGTGAGATTGCTTCGTCGCTACACTCCTCGCAATGACTGTTTTTAAACACACATTCAAATGTGACTGAGGACCAGGGGCTCTTAAAGTTTGTAAGCAGGAGAACGAAATGGCTGAGCGTCTGCCAGAACTCGAGTATTGCACCTACGGCGATTATTGCAACTTTAAAGAAAACGAGCGCTGGGAAATAATCGACGGCGTGCCCTATAACATGACCGGCCCGTCGAGGCAACATGCTGAAATATCTCGTGAACTTGGCTTTCAATTCGTTTCTTTTTTTCGGAATCGGCCATGCCAGGTTTATTCGGCGCCCTTCGACGTTCGCCTGCCACGCGGCAACGAAGCCGACAACGAAGTCGACACGGTGGTTCAGCCTGACCTTCTCGTGGTCTGCGACGAAAAGAAGCTCGACGACCGCGGCTGCCGCGGCGCCCCCGACTTGATTATCGAAATACTGTCACCATCGACCGCAGCACGTGACTGCATTCAAAAGCGGGCTCTATACGAGCGACACGGGGTCAGAGAATTCTGGATTGTCGACCCGGCAAACCGAATTGTCACTGTCTACCTTCTGGGCGCCGACAAAAAGTTCGGCAAACCCGAAATCTACGGCGACACCGACAAAATCAATGTAACGATCGTAGAGGGGCTCGAAGTCAAGCTGGACGAAGTTTTTCCGCCAGCACCGGCGTTGCGTGTCGTCAAAGAAAGCCCGACCAGCTTCGATTGAAGTAAATCTTCGAATCGGAGCAACGCCAATATTAACCTGGAGTATTTTATGGCAGAGCTTTTTGTCAAACTTCGAAAAGCAGAGGTTGATTCAGGCATTTGAGTTTACCCACGAGCTCTGCTGCTGTATGCGGCTGACTTAAAATATCATGTAGATAGCTGAAGCCAACTGAATTTTAACGGAGAGAAACCTGATGAGCGAAAATAAAGGGGCGAACTCGATCGCCCGGCTGATAACCGCCAACTTTTTCGGTGCTTTCAACGACAATGCCTGGAAAATGATCGTCGCCTTTCTCGCGATCAGGTCAGCCACCGCCGGCCTGCAACCTGGCAGCGAACAGTTCGAAAACCTTTCGCAGCTGCAGACCACAATAACCTTTGTGGTATTCACTCTGCCAATCGTCATTTTTTCGTTGCCGGCGGGCATGATTGCCGACCGCCTGAGCAAACGCAGCGTCATCGTCTGGGTGAAGGGGCTTGAAATGCTGCTCATGGCTCTGGCCACACTGAGTCTGATTTACCCCGAATTCGTGCCGCCACTCGTGGTTCTCGGCCTGATGGGCGTTCAGACCGCGATTTTCAGCCCGGCAAAATACGGTATTCTGCCTGAACTGCTGCCGCATGACCGGCTTTCAAAAGGCAACGCCGCCCTCGAAATGTGGACATTCATCGCGATCATTGCCGGCACTGCCGCCGGCGGATTTCTTCTCGATCTGGCGGGGTCAAGCGTGTGGCTCAGCGGCATGTGTCTCGCGGTCTTCGCCGCTATCGGCTTTTTTGCCTCAACCGGCATACCACAAACCCCTGCCGCACGCAGCGAAGGGGGCTTTGTCGATACCATCAAGGGGTCGCTGCAGGCGATTCTCAACGACCGGGTCATCTGGCTCGCGGTTCTCGGCTCAGGCCTGTTCTGGGCAGTCGCCAGCCTGCTCGGCCAGGATATTCTCGTCTACACCAAAACCTTGACTCGCGGCCAACCAGTTTCTGACACACTCAGTGGCCTGCCTCTGGCTTTTTATGGCATCGGCGTCGGGCTTGGCAGCGTCTGGGCCGGGCGGCTTTCGGGGCGCCTCGTCGAATATGGCCTGATTCCGCTCGGGGCTATCGGCATCGGCTTTTTCACCCTGCTATTCGGCCTGATTGCACCGGGCTACCATCTGACTCTGGCATTCATGACAGCTCTCGGTATTGCCAGCGGCCTGATCGTCGTGCCCCTGAACGCGATTCTGCAGTGGCGCTCACCGGCAGAGCGACGCGGCGGCGTCATCGCCCTCGCCAACGTCTTCATTTTTGCCGCAATCGTTGCCGGCTCACTTGGGGCCACCGGCCTGGCATTTGCCGGCCTCAGCCCCCTGGGCATACTTATTTTCGCCTCGGTCATCACCACCGGCGGCATGCTCTGGGCCATTTATCTGCTGCCAGACTTTCTCATCAGGCTCATTTTCGTCATCATCACCCACTTTTTCTACCGCCTCACCGTGGTCAACGGCGAAAAAATACCACTCGAAGGCGGTGCCCTGCTGGTTCCCAACCATGTTTCGTTCATCGACAGTTTTCTCGTCATGGCGAGCACCGACCGCCAGGTGCGCTTTCTCGTCGACGAAATCTATTATCACCACCCGATGCTGCACTGGCTGATGAAAGCAATGCACGCGATACCCGTCTCGGCCACCGGCGGCCTGAAAATGATCCTTAAGGCTTTGCGTGATGCCGGCAGTTTTCTCGATCAGGGCGACCTGGTCTGTATTTTTGCCGAAGGCCAGATCACCCGCACCGGGCTGATGCTGCCGTTCCGGCGCGGGCTCGAAAAAATCGTGCGCGGTCGCAAAGCGCCGATAATTCCGGTACACCTCGACCGCGTCTGGGGCAGCATCTACAGCCGTTCCGGCGGCCGTTTTCTAACGAAACTCCCCGAAACTTTCCCCTACCCTATCACCGTCACTTTCGGCGAACCGATGCCGGCAGACACACCCGCGCACGACGTGCGCATCGCAGTGCAGGAACTCGCGACCCGCGCCTGGGATTACCGCCGTTCCGAAGCGCGGCCGCTGCATCATTACTTTATCAGACGCATGCGCACCTGCCCCTGGCGCAAAGCTTTTGCCGATTCATCAGGAAAATCGCTGCGCCGCCTGCCTGCCCTGATCAGTTCGATTGCCATCGCCCGTGCCCTCGGGCCGCTCTGGAGTAATGAGAAAAACGTCGGAATTCTGATGCCGCCGACGATGGGCGGTGCCCTCGCCAACATTGCGACCGCCATGGCTGGCAAAGTTTCGGTCAACCTGAACTTCACCGCCGGCAAAGCCGGCATGACCTCGGCACTGAATCAGGCTGGCATCAAAAGTATCATCACCAGCCGCATTTTCATCGAAAAAGCGACAATTGAACTGCCTGAAGATGCCAAAATCATCTATCTCGAAGACCTGCTGCCGACAATTGGCTTTTTCACAAAGATACTGGCAGCTTTCGCCGCGCTCTGCCTGCCGATATCTCTGATCGAGAAGCTTTGCGGCGCTGTTTCCCGGCCAGGGGTTGAAGAAACAGCGACCATCATCTTTTCGAGCGGCAGCACCGGCGAACCGAAAGGCGTCATGCTCTCGCATTACAACGTCGCCGCCAACGTCGAGGCAGTTGGTCAGGCAATCACGGTCAATGATTCCGACAAACTTCTGGGCATTCTGCCGCTGTTTCACTCTTTTGGCTACATGTCGCTGTGGTATGCGATTCGTTTCGGTATGGGCGTCGTTTTTCACCCGAACCCGCTCGACGCCGGGCGCATCGGTGAGGTAGTCGAGAATGAGGCGGTCACTTTTCTGATTGCGACCCCGACGTTTCTGCAGATTTATATGCGGCGCTGCTCGCCAGGCCAGTTTGGCAGCCTGCGCATCGTCTTTACCGGCGCCGAAAAGCTGACAGAAAAGCTGGCGGTCGCCTTCGAAGAAAAGTTTGGCATCAAGCCGATCGAAGGTTACGGCGCCACCGAATGTGCGCCAGCCATAACCGTCAGCACCCTCGATTACCGTGGACAGGGCATTTATCAGTTCGGCTCGAGACGCGGCTTTGTCGGGCACCCGGTGCCGGGCGTTTCGGTGCGGGTCGTCGACCCTGAGACCGGCGTGCTGCTGCCGCCCGGCAACCCCGGAATGCTGCTTGTAAAAGGCCCGAACATTATGCAAGGTTATATCGGCAGACCCGACCTCAGCGAAAAGGTGCTCAAAGACGGTTGGTATACGACCGGCGACATCGCGATCATGGATGAAAGCGGTTTCATCAAGATTACCGACCGTCTGTCGCGGTTCTCGAAGATCGGCGGCGAAATGGTGCCGCACGGCAAGGTCGAAGACGCTCTGCACGAGGCATTCGGTTCTGACATCAGGGTATTTGCCGTCACTGCCGTGCCCGATGAACGCAAGGGCGAGTCGCTCGCCGTCATTCACACGATCGACGACGAAAAAATTGCCGCCCTGCTCGAAAAGATGGCTGGCATGGGCCTGCCGAATCTGTTTATTCCGAAAAAAGACAACTTTGTGAAAGTCGATAAAATACCGGTTCTCGGCACCGGCAAAGTCGATCTGCGCGGCCTGAAGGAAACAGCGAGCAAAGCCCTGTTCGGAGGAATCTAGATTTTTTTTGCCGGGCGGCGTTGTTTTGCGGTAAAATTGGAATTGAAAAAATTGAAGTTAAACTGGGAGTTTCGGCCAGGCAGAGCGTGATATGCCGGTTTCGAGGATAGATAAATGATTTACCTTGACCTGATCTTGAACCTGACCTTGCTGATTGCACTGACCATAGTATCTGATTTTATCGAAAAGCGCTGGAACCGTCATTCGCAGCCGGGTCAGATTCTTCAGGGTGTTTTGTTTGGCGCGGCTGCGGTACTCGGCATGCTGAAGCCATTCAACCTTGCTCCGGGCCTGATTTTCGACGGGCGTTCAATCATGGTCAGCCTGTGTGGTCTTTTTTTTGGCATCGTTTCGGGCACGATTGCGGCTATATTACCAATTCTCTGCAGAATCAGTTTTGGTGGAAGCGGCGCTGTTACTGGCAGCATTGTAATCGTTTCCTCTCTGTTAATCGGAGTTATCGTGCATTATCGCGTCAAACCCCACTTAACTCCGCCAAGATCGCTGTTTCTTTACCTTTTCGGAGTTGCCGTTCACGTGGTGATGCTGGCTTTTATGTTCACTCTGCCTGGTGGTGCCGGTTCTGAAGTTTTTTTCAAAATTGCCATGCCGGTATTGCTGCTTTACCCGCTGGCCACCATTCTTGCCGGGAAACTTCTCTCAGATCAGATAATAACGGCAAAAACCCTGGTTGACCTGCAGGTAACCACGGAAAATCTCAGTAACACCCTGAAATCTGTTCAGGAAAGCGAAATAATGTTCAAAGACCTTTTTCATCGCCATTCGGCGGTCAAGATAATTGTCAACCCGGCAGACAAGTGCATTGTTGACGCCAACAAGGCGGCTACAGACTATTATGGCTGGTCTCAAGAACAGCTGTTAAAAATGAAAATGACCGATATCAATACTTTGCCGGTTGATGAAACCAACAAGGTTCTGGAAAAAATTGCGGCTTCCCAAAAGAGCAATCTAGAAATGAAACATCGCCGGGCTGACGGCTCAATTCGTGACGTCGAGGTTTTCAGCAGTATTATCGAAGTTAAAGGGCAAAAACTGCTGCACAATATCGTTCATGACATAACTGAAAAAAAACAGGCAGAATTGCAGCAGATTCGGCTGCTTTCGGCCATAGAGCAGGCCGGGGAAATAATCCTGATCACCGACGAACAGGGTCATATCGAGTATGTCAACCCGGCTTTCGAAAAGATAACCGGTTATACGAAAGATGAGGTTCTGGGCAAAAATCCCGATATGTTCCGTGCAAGACTGCTGCCCGAAGAGTTTTACAAAAACATGTGGAACACAATCAATGCGGGAAAAATCTTTCAGGGGCGTCTGATAAACAAAAACAAAAAAGGCGAGCATTACACGGTCGACACAACGATATCGCCCGTTTTCGGTGAAAATGGCAAAATTACCAATTTCGTCGGAATTCAACACGATGTGACCAGTTATCTCAAGCTTGAAGAACAGTATTTTCAATCGCAGAAACTCGAGTCAATCGGTCGCCTGGCTGGAGGCGTCGCCCACGATTACAACAATATGCTCAGCGTTATAATCGGCAACGTTGAGATAGCATTAAGCAAGATTCAGCCCTCAAACCCTCTGAAAAGCGAACTTAACGAGATACTTGCCGCCGCCAGACGTTCCACAGAAATAACGAAACAACTGCTCGCTTTTGCCCGCAAACAGACGATCAGCCCTGTAATTATCGATGTCAATACAGCTGTCGAGAGTATACTCAAGATGCTTCGTCACCTGATCGGCGAAAACATCGAACTGTCATGGCACCCCACCGAACATCTTCCCCCCATCAAAATCGACACTACTCAATTCGAGCAGGTTCTGGCCAACCTGTGCATCAATGCCCGTGATGCCATAAGTGACACCGGAAAAGTGACCATCGAAACCCAGGCTCTAAACATCGCTGCTGACGACGATAGAAACAGCCATGGTCTGTTGCCGGGAACGTTTGTAATGATGGCCGTGAGCGACAATGGCTGCGGCATGGATGCCGAGACCAGAAAGAATGTTTTCGAGCCCTTTTTTACTACCAAAAGCAAAGAACAGGGTACTGGCCT
>JAKQQP010000294.1 GCA_029564115.1 Candidatus Rifleibacteriota bacterium
GCCTTCGTTGAACATCGACATCAGAAAACAATATCCCCCCGGAAGCAAAAGCAGCAACGGCAAAAAGCCCAGAAAAGACCGGTTTGCCCCGAAATCGATGACCAGTCTCTCGTTGGCCTCGTCCTGCCCGAATTTTATTTCAGGATAAATCTGCATAACTCATCCTCTCCTGCCAGCAAACACTATTTGCCATCACAAAATTATGACAAAAAAAACATTTTATCACAATGCAAATGCTCAAAAGTGCCAGAAAATAGCCCCATAAAACTGAAAACCGCAGTCGATATTCCCGTCTCCCCGGTACAACTTTTCAGAAATTGAAAAATTATTAAAGACCTGCAATTTTTTTTCCCTTTTCTGTTTTTCATTTGATTTATCTGTAGAAGCAGCGCACAAGATTATCTGCTTCTGAATTTAAATCAGGGAGCAACCCATGAAAACCTATTCAATGCTCAACGATCTTGCATTTCAGTGGATATTCAACCAGCCCGGGCACGAAAAAATTCTTCGCAGTCTGCTGAATGCGCTTCTGCATCTTGAAGGCTCAGACCGTATCGTCGAGATTCATTATCTCAACCCGTTTAACCCGGCACGTTTCACCGACAGCAGAAAAAGCGTCGTCGACATTAAGGTAAAAGACGAAAAAAATAACTGGTATGAAATCGAAGCGCAGGTCTGGCAGCGCAAAGGCTACATTCAGCGCACCGCCTTTTATGTGGCTGGCCTGTATGCGGCTCAGGCAAAAAAGGGCGAAGAATTCAGTAAACTGACGCCGGCTATAAGTATTTCGATTCTTGGCTTCAATCTGTTTAAAGAATCGGGCCGGGTTCAGGAAATCTTTGACTTCCGAAACGAAGACAATTCTCTGACTCTGCCACCGACAATGTCGCTACACTACATTGACCTGACGAGGTTCAATCGTAAAAAACCGCACGAGCTGCAGAGTCCGTTCGAAAAGTGGCTGCATCTGATGAAGTTTTCCAAGGCCTATGCTAGAATGAAGATAGACCTGACCAAAGTGTTTCCAGACGAGGAGGAAATGGCCATGGCACTTACTGAACACACAAAACTGCACGCTGACGAAGCCATGCGCATCCGCATGGAGGACCGCGAGCGCGCCAGAATCGACGAGATACTTCTGCGCAACGCTTACTTACAAGAAGGCCGCGCCGAAGGCAAGGCTGAAGGCAAGGCCGAGGGCAAGATTGAGGGCAAGATTGAGGGCAAAGCTGAAGGCAGAACTGAAAAAGCCAAAGAAATTGCCAGAGCTCTTAAAAGTGAAGGAATGAACGATGAATTCATCGTTAAAATAACCGGCCTGTCGCCAGAAGAGCTTAAAACTTGTCTCAAAGCATGCTGACACAGAATTTTCCCTAAAAACAAAAGCGCACCCAAAGGGATTCGAAAGGTTTTCTTTTGCCAACGGCAATTTAAACAATCTCTTATTTGTTTTTGCACACAAAACGACAAAGTCTTAGGCAAATTTTTCTAGTGATTCTCGGACTTCTTCCC
>JAKQQP010000311.1 GCA_029564115.1 Candidatus Rifleibacteriota bacterium
CTTACCTGTCTTGAATATCGCGACATGGTTGGCAGGGAAGTTGCCATCGAGGCGGCATCGAATTACCGTAAGCTGCGAAAAAAGGGAATCACTATTCGCAAAACCATGGATATGCTTATTGCAACCTTTTGCATCAGAAATGATATGGCATTGATTCATAACGACCGCGATTTCGACGCCCTCGAGGAACACCTGAAACTCAGAGTCAGGCGTTTTCCGGCTGCGGGCTGAGGTCCTGCAGGCGTTTTTTTGTGACTTTTTCGAGCTGGGTTCTTTGTTTTTCGGTCATGGGGATATGCTGCAGAACGGCTGAATAACGGCAGAACCTTGCTGTCAGCCGGTCGAGCATTTTGCTGATCGCCGCCTCAGAAACCCCGAACCGCCCGGCAAAATCGACAAAAGTGTGTCTTTTGAGGTTGTCGTCACGTCCATCGAGTTTCAGTGCCATTTTGTGGTCGCCATAAATATAGGTGCAGAGCAGATCGTAGGCCGGCGAGACCTCAGCCATTCTGCTTCCGGATTTGACGAGCAGACTGAGATTCTTGGCATGCAGATCGCCGTTGCCAACCAGATACGAAAACGCATAAACCTCAATCAGCCTTAGTATGGCAACTTTTGCCGCCGCTACATGCCTCATGATGCCCCTGACTATATCATTGAACGCGACTCGATACTTGTCAGCCGGGTAGCGATCAAGCATCTGGCAGGCGTCTTCCTGATGATGCATCAGAAATCTGCCGGATTTTTCGTTCCAGACGCGGTCAAATCGCGTGACAAGCAGGCCGTTATTGCCGTCGCGGTCTCTTACCAGACTGGTTCTGGCCGTTTCTATTCCGCATTTTCGTGCCAGTTCCATGCAGAAGTGTTCATTCTCAACCAGATTCGGTTTGTCGGGCGGGTTCAGCTTGAGAATATACCGGCAATTCTCTTTCGCAATGTTGACAGGGAAACTGATCATCGATGCCGAGAGCTTTTCCTGGGCGCCTGCAATCGCCTCGTCGCGCATAATTGCGCTGCCGGATAACACTTTCTGAAAATATTCGTAGAAATTTATTTCTCTGAGCTTTGGAATCTGTGTTTCGTCGACAGAGCGTTCGATGCCGGCATACACATCACCGATTACCTGATCGCCGATGCTCGCGAACATGCTGAACAGGTCGTCTTCAGAGGTTTTCAGATTGCGTAACAGTGATTTCAGGCGCAGCCCTTCGGGCAGCAGGCCAGCAAAAAACGGAAAAAGATTGACGCCCGGGTTAATCAGGCAGGTCTGGCTTTTCTGCATGCAAAAACAAAGCCCTGCAAAATTCTGCTGCTGCAGGAAATCTTCAGAGAAAGTAAACTCGCAGCCGGCAGGCGTTCTGCGCAGGATTCCGGCTCGCTGACCATCTCGAAAGATGTTTAATTCGCTGATCGAACGGGCGTCTTTCATTCTTCAACCGTATTCTCTGAAGTTCGGAAACCTGAACTTCCGGGGGTAAGGGCCAACTCGAGGCCGAGAACATCGATTACGGCAAGCAGCTTGTCGAGCTGTGTTTTTGGCTTGCCGTTTTCGAGCTGCGAAACGTAGTTCAGACTGACACCCGCCAGGTCGGCCAGCTGTGTCTGGGTCAGACCGAGCTTTTTGCGGCAGTCCTTGATTGCCGCACCTAATTTTTTCGCTGCCTGTGAACTTGAGTTATTCATTTTTCCTACGTACGAAGTAAAAAATTAACATATCCAAATAAAGTATATTGATTTTTACAAAAATTACAATGATCGTATGAAAATTTACTGAAAAGTATCTGGCAAACAATGATTTTAGAAAAAATTCATTCGCTCATGGGAAACGGCTGGGCAAGAAAAGCATCTGGCATATTGTTAAAAAGTTAACTGTCGGGTATAATTTGGCGACGCGGACGGTCGATATATTACTTCGGTCTGCACCACTATAGAAAACTGGAGATTGGAATGAGCAACGCAAAGAAAATCATGGAACTGGCTGAGAAGTATCGC
>JAKQQP010000312.1 GCA_029564115.1 Candidatus Rifleibacteriota bacterium
CTTACCTGTCTTGAATATCGCGACATGGTTGGCAGGGAAGTTGCCATCGAGGCGGCATCGAATTACCGTAAGCTGCGAAAAAAGGGAATCACTATTCGCAAAACCATGGATATGCTTATTGCAACCTTTTGCATCAGAAATAATATGGCATTGATTCATAACGACCGCGATTTCGACGCCCTCGAAGAACATCTGAAACTCAGGGTCAGGCGTTTTCCGGCTGCGGGCTGAGTTTTGGCAGGTGGGCTTTTTGTGCCTGAATGCCTTTATTGTTTATGCCCTTAAGGCTGGCCCTGATTCTGACGCTGGCCTTTTTTCTGGTCCATGAAAGCTTTTGCCGATTCTTTCTGGGCCTGGAAAAAAGCCTGCAGTTTTTCGTTCAGTGCCTGCCCCTCAAGACTTGAGTCAGCGCCGACTTTATCGAGAAAGTCCATGTTTTCCTGGTGTTTGCCGGCAAAAAAGGCTTTGAATTCTTCGTAAGATTTCGTGAACCTGGCCAGGGCGTGTTCCTTCATTTCGGGTCGTGCTCCGGGTCTTTCTGCCATGGCCTTTTCGAAGGCTGCGATCCGTTCTTCATGCATCTGCTGGCGAAATGCAGAATTCTTATCATACTGGCGGGTTTTGAATTCTTTCAGGGCCTGAATCAGCTCAGATTTCGGTTTTCCCTGCATTGAATTCATGAATTCCTTGCCTTCTGCCGCTTCTTCTGCAAGAAATTCCTGCAGTCTGGCCTGTTGCTGCGAAAAAAGTTTGCCCATCTGCATACTTCCGCCCTGAGGGCGCATTTGCCTGTTCTGGGCCTGCATGTTTTGCGCAAATAAAGGTGTATGCACCATGCCTGCAGCGAGAATACCGCCAATGGCAAGCGCTCTCATTGCCGAAAAAATCATTCCGGTTCTGTTCATTTATTTTTTTTCCTCCCGGTGAAATCGATTCGAGGAACCTGGTCAGCCAGCACAAGCCGGTGAACGTTTTTGTGGCGCATGCGGTTTCCTCCCGTCGATTTGTCGCTGTTTGTCTATGATACTCCCGGTTCAGGCCCGGGCTCAAATTATTTATCAAGAACATGCCCGGTCAGTAAATTTTGTTTTTTCGATTATCATTAAGCGACTTGGATATTGTTAAAAAGTTAACTGTCGGGTATAATTTGGCGACGCGGACGGTCGATATATTACTTCGGTCTGCACCACTATAGAAAACTGGAGATTGGAATGAGCAACGCAAAGAAAATCATGGAACTGGCTGAGAAGTATCGC
>JAKQQP010000320.1 GCA_029564115.1 Candidatus Rifleibacteriota bacterium
GCGATTGATAAGGCCGGCAATGATTTTTGCCGCGAGTATGCCTGCAGATTCTCTGTCTTTTTTGATGATTACTTCCATAAAGAACCTTTCTGCGTTTCGTAATTTTTCAGCATGCTACCACGCCCGCCCGCCCCGTTCAAACTTTCGCTAGAACCAGCAGCAATTCTAGGACAAAACATAGGTTTCTATATAAATTTGTGAGGCGAGAAGGCACGGCCGCGCCAATCCTGTGGCGGCCGCGCATAAGCATCTCGTGTGCCAAACGGGATTGTTCCGCCAGGATGGCGGTTATGGCATGGCGCAACAGGAATGTGCGCGCCATGGCCTTTTCGGAAGCTTGTTTTGCACAGGATGTGCTTATGCAGAACCGCGCAGGATAGAGCGGTTCTGCTGAGCGAAAACTTGATAAAAACATTGCCTGCTGGAGCACCCGGCAGCATCCATCCTGATGCTGCAAAGTATCGCTGACCTCCTGTCAGCAAAAAAGCAACCCGACTGATGGGCCGAAGCTGCCACTTCACAAAGATAACCAGTTGAAAACAAGTGTCTACTGATCAATATTTAACAATTCACCGAGAATTGCTGTTGAACCAGCGCATCAGAAGCATGTAGGCTTCGCCTTTGGTCAGATAGCTGTCTTTAGCTGCAATTGTGTTGGCTCTGGTTGTTGTAAGGCCGCCTTCGCCATTTTTGCCCTCAAGCCTCACCTTGTCGTGCGCAACCCGATCTGCAGCCTTGGCTGTTTGCATGAAGTCCTTTTCAATAATCGCAAGGATTTTCTCTGCTCTGGCTGAACTTATGGTTTCGGCGTCGTCGAAAAGCTTATAAATTCTGGCGCGCTCGTCGTTTTTCAGGTTAGGCAGAATCCCGACCAGGCGATTAGCAAAGGCTTTGCTGCTGATTTTTTCATCGAGGCCGTAGTTGTTGCGATAGCCGCCCGAGGCCAGGCCACGCTGGCGCATGAAGCACAAGCCTTCATATGCGTGGTGTCTGGTGATCTCCGGCCTTTTTGCCGGGTTTGGCCAGATCTGAACGCCCTGCCGCATCAGCCGCTGTTGAATCTGAGAGATGGCATTTTTTTCTGTGGCGGCCCTTTCGACGGTCAGGCTTGATTCTATACATTGTGCCGCAGTAACC
>JAKQQP010000327.1 GCA_029564115.1 Candidatus Rifleibacteriota bacterium
AGTTACTCTGATTCAGCAGTTCCGTGATGAGTTCATCGACGCCAAGATAACCAAAGAAACTTCAACCCTCGAATGGAAAACTGCTGCTGACGACCTCATGAAGCAGATCGAGGCCATTGTCAACGAGCCCGGCACTGCCACCATTCGTGATGAGCTCGATAAATACTGGGCTGCCTGGCAGGATCTTGCCAACGACGCCTCCAACAGTTCACTGCGCCGCAATCTGGTTGAACAGACTGAATCGCTGGTTGGCATTTTTTCTGATATAGACAATCAGCTGCGGCGGCTGCAGGGCTCGCCGACCTGGTGCTCGCAGGGCAGTATTGAAAATCAGATTCAGGACACCGTCAAAGAAATCAACAGTATTGCCACGACCATTGCCAACCTGAATGAGCAGATCGGGCGCTCTGAAACCTCCGGCAATGTGGCAAATGACCTGCGCGATCAGCGTCAGAAAGCCCTTGAAGATCTCGCCGGCCTGGTAAATGTCGATGCCTTCTATAACCAGAAGGGTGAACTGACCGTCAACTGCGGAGCTCACACTCTGGTGCAACACAATATTTTCAGAGAACTCAATATCAGTGTTAAAGATGGTGAATCTTTCAGTACTGTCGCTGGCAGCAATGGCTATCCTGAATTTTCCGACAACACCGATGTCGCTTCTGCCGTTATCACTCATACAGTTGACCAGCGCAATATCACGCTTACGGTTTCGTCGGTTGCTCAGGCCCATTCACAGTATTCCTTTCTGACCTTTCACCCCCTGACCGGGCCTCTGTCTAACTTTGGCATAACCAGCGGCAGCTTCAACGTCAACGGTCGCGAATTCTTTCTCGATGCGGAAAAGACGACGATGCGCGATTTGTCTAAGATGCTCGATTCTGCCAACCTCAATATTAAAGCTTCGATTAATGAATCGGGCCAGCTGGTTCTCAATTCAAGCCAGACGGGTACTGATTATGCAATTAAAACCTCTGATGGCACCAGCAATCTCTTTACCGTTCTGAATCTGCAGACCGATAAGGCAGCCCGCGATGCTCGCTTCAGCTTCGGCGATCAGGAATTCGTTTCTTCAAAGAACGATGTTGCCGGGGCGCTCGATGGCGTTACACTGCTGATCCGCGACACCGGTGTGGCCAATCTTGATCTGAGGCCGGTAGTGACCAGCGGTAAGCTCAAGGGGCTGCTTCAGGTAAGAGACGGCGCTCTGCAGACTGCTATCGACGACCTTAACAAGCTGACATACACTATTGCGGTCGAA
>JAKQQP010000339.1 GCA_029564115.1 Candidatus Rifleibacteriota bacterium
GCTCTATCTGCTCGACACCAATATCTGCATCTATGCAATCAACATGCGCTCAAAAAGCGTTGTCGAAAAGGTGCGGCAAAGACTGGTTGACGAGATTGCCATTTCTTCCGTTACAGTTGCAGAGCTTGAATATGGACTGCAGAAAAGCAGCCGGAAGACTGCCACACGCACTGCTCTTATTGAATTTCTCGCGCCATTTGCCATCATTGATTTCACTTCCCTGGATGCGGCCGAATACGGAAAAATAAGGGCATTTCTCGAAGAAAAGGGCACGCCAATCGGCGCTTACGATCTGCAGATTGCCGCACAGGCACTTGCCAGAGGCCTTGTTCTTGTTTCAAACAACGAAAGAGAATTCAGGCGCGTTCCGCAACTCAAGCTCGAAAACTGGGCGGGTTAATTGCTCAGGCAGGCTGGTATTTTTGAATGAAAATATTCAGGCTTTTTGACTTGATCTGCTGTGCTTTCTTTACCTCGATTCCGATAATCGCGTTACCCTTTTGCAGAACGAAATCGAGTTCGGCCGTATGCTCGCTGCACCATTGATAGAGCGGATAACCCTTGCCGGCAAGCGTCTGGGCGACATAATTTTCGGCAACCGCACCCATGAAGAGGTTGGGTTCACCGCCCATTTACAGCCTGATAACTATATGTCAGAAAAAATCAATTAATAACATAAAAAACCCGACATATAAATCAGCCGGAAAAGCAAAAAAAACAAAAATCCCGCCGGGTAACTTGTTTTCTGCAATTCCTGCATTGAAATTTCAAGCGGCAGGGGGCGCCTGATCAGGGGCAGTATTTTTGCATGAAGGTTGCAGCGATGGTTTTGAGGTTGTTGTCGAGAATGTTGTAAACCTGGCGGGCGATGAATTCTGGAATCGGGCCGTAAAAAGCCTGGGCGATGCCACCGGTTATGCAGGCGATCGTGTCTGAGTCGCCGCCGAGTGAGATGGCGCACCTGATGGCATCTTCGTAGCCGGTCGAGTCAATGAAGGCGCGGATCGCCTGGGGCACACTGCCCTGACAGGAAACATCAAACCGGTAGTCCGGCCTTATTTCGTCAATGTGACGGCTGAGGTCGTAGGCAAAAGTGCGTTCGATGTAATTCCGGATATCTTCTTTCGACGAACCGGTGCGCGCCAGAAAGACTGCCGCTGCCGTCGCCTGTGCACCTTTGATTCCGTCGGGGTGGTTGTGGGTGACCATGGTGAATTCACGCGCCCGGGCCAGCACCGTGTCGAGATCGTTGCAGGCGAACCCGGCCGGGCTGATGCGCATCGCGGCGCCGTTTCCCCAGCTGTTGTAGGGCTGAGGGTCTTCGCTGTTGGCCCAGACATGAAAACGCCCGCCAAAACCGGCATCCGGGTAGGCATGGTAGAACTTCAACAGGTTGGCGCGGCAGTCTGCGCCCGTGAGTATGCAGTCAGCAATCGCAAGCGTCAGAACCGAATCATCGGTAAAGCAGCTGCGGGCGCTGAACAGCTCGAAATCCTTGCGCTTCGTATTCCTGTGCTCATAAACCGAACCAATGATGTCGCCCGCAATTGCTCCGAGCATGCCCCTCTCTCCTTTGCCCTCACCGGGTTAATCCAGTTGTCAGATATCTGCCTGAAGCTGTCGTTTTTTATTTCAGGCGGCTCTGGCCCATGGTTTGATTTTTTCAAGTGCCTCGGCAATCTGCTCTTTTTCAATTTCAAGGTTGTATCTGGTCTGCAGATTTACCCAGAAACCTTCAGACAAGCCGAAAAATCTAGATAAGCGCAGGCCCGTATCAGCGGTTATGCCGCGCAAACCGTGCACAATCTCATTGATGCGCCGTGCCGGAACACCAATCGCCATGGCCAGACGGTATTGCGAAATACCCATCGGCTTTAAAAATTCTTCAAGCAGAATTTCGCCCGGAGGAACCGGCTTTACCTTTCTATTTGTCATTTAATCAACCTCGAATTAATGATAATCAACTATTTCAACCTCGAAAGCATTGCCTTCGTTCCAGACAAAACAAATTCGCCACTGGTCATTTATTCTTATACTGTGTTGCCCGATTCGATTGCCCTTCAATGGCTCGAGCATATTGCCGGGCGGTACTCGCAGATCAGTCAGCAACTCAGCTGCGTTAAGAATTTCAAGCTTCCGCATGGCTGGCCGGAGAATCGCCGAAAACCTGCGGGAACCCGTGCCGTTGAAGATGCCTTCTGTCTCTTTGCATTTAAATGATTTGATCACATCTAAATAGTAACGGTGAGCGTTATTAAAGTCAAGTTTGAAAAAATATGAAAAAATACGAGGATTTTCCGGAATATAATAGTTAAGACAATGAAAAGCCGCCAGCCCTCTGTCACATTTTAATCTGTAGTTTTTTCGTCATTCCCGCGTAGGCGGGAATCTCATCGATAAAGTCTTAGACCCTGCTTGTGCAAGGATGACGTAATGAATGTCGATTCTCAAAGTCATATGTGGCAGAGGAAAGACTCATGGGCGGTCGGATAATTAACCGGCGTTTGAAGTATTTGAAAATGTTGCGGCGGCGGTGTAAAATGCCCGCATGACATGCAGACAGCGCATGAAAACGTGGGCTGCAGATGATCAAAACGGGCATCCGGCTCAAGAGGGGTAAAATACGTGATTCAGGCAATTCTTGATATCGTCAGAAAAGATGTTACACGCGAAAAGACGCTGCTGTGCCCTGATCCGGCGAGCGCAAAGTTCATGCAGCGCCAGCTGCTCAGACACGAAAAGGGGCTGATCAACCTTCATTTTGAAGGGGTGGCGGCCTGCATCAGCCGTGGGCTCGGCTTTTTTCTGATCGAACGGCAGATGAAAATGCTCAAACCGGGCGAAGGGCTGCTCATTCTCCAGGAAATGGTCGACGCCGACGGTTATTTTGCCGCCTCACGCGAGATGCCTGGCTTCATGCAGGCAATGTGGCAGAGCGTGCAGCAACTGCGCCTCGCCGCCATCCAACCCGAAGCCCTGACCACAGAGGTTCTCGGCAACGACCGCAAAGCCAGTGAACTCGCCGGGTTGTTGCGCAAATTCAGCGACTACCTCAAGGCCAACTCCCTCTTCGATTACCCGCGCGTTCTCGAAGAATGCCTGTTTCAAAAAGCCATGGCGAACGGTGAT
>JAKQQP010000346.1 GCA_029564115.1 Candidatus Rifleibacteriota bacterium
CAAGGTTTTTGCCGAAACGAAGAACCTCGCCTTTTTCGTATATACTTCGAGCAACATCACCCCTGAAGATGAACTGCACCGTCTGCTCAATCAGATGGGTCAGTTCATGAAGAACGAGACTGGCGCCGCTGAAGTTGTCAGCCAGGTGCTCGATGCCTGCCCCTGAAATGAATTGACCGGCTGAAGCTGCGCATCCGCAGTTATACCGATTTTGACAGGAAATTTTAACTGGTGACGCGGGAGGAAAAATGAAAAGATTAATGCTGCTGCTGTTTTGTGTGGCTCTGCTGGCGTTGCCCGGCTGTCTCGGCAAATCGATCGAGGCGAAGCTTGAAAAAGATCTCGGCTCAAAAGACACTTCGGTACGCCTTGAGGCAGCAAAAAAACTTGGTGATGTCGCAACCGCTGAGGCTGTCAGACTGTTACTTCTGCATCGCGATGACCCCGATTTCAGAGTAAAAGAAGAGATTCAGCGCTCGCTCAAAAAAATCGACCGCCGCACCTTTCTGAATTAAAACCGACATTTATTTATCGTTTTAATTAATCCCAATTGGCGTTTTGCTTTTATTTTCACCGATCTAAAATTGCGAGGCGAGAAGACGGGATTGCTTTTTCGTAAGCTTGTGAGCGAAGCGAAACGCTGAAGAAAAAGCAACCCGGCTGATAGGCCGAAGCTGCCGCTTGGAGAATCAACTGCCTTAACCGACTGATGTTTTACTTTTTCAGGGCGTCAGATAAAGAAGGCCGCAACCGAGTTCTACTGCCCGGCCGATTGGTTTCTGGCGGATTTTGTCGAGAGCGTCGCGGTTTAAGACTTTGAGAGTGCCCTTGATTGTGACCGTCTGCTGCTGCCTGTCTTTGCCGTTTTCCTGGTAATAGATGCAGTTGTTGGGGCCGAAGCCGTAATCGATGATCGTGGCTGTTTTGCCAAGCTGCTTCTTTAGCCAGCCGATTATCGCCGTTTCGTCAATTTCGTCAGCCGGCATGATTTCAGTCGGCGGTACGGCAAAAATCGCAAAATCGAGTAAATCGACTTTCTTATCGACATTTAAATCACCGGGAATAGGATGGTCTTCATAAGCCGGCTCATTGGTAGTCAGTTCGAAAGCTAAATCCCAACTGAGCCACATGACTTGTCCCTCAACCCAGGCGGCAGCTTCGACAGGCTCACCGGCGAGCCAGTGAGCGCCGACATGACGCGGCCAAGGCTGCATCG
>JAKQQP010000350.1 GCA_029564115.1 Candidatus Rifleibacteriota bacterium
CGATCTCTATATCGCCAAGATCACCATTGACGGTGGTGCCACCATGAAGAGATTCATGGCCCGCGCCCGTGGTAGAGCCTGCCGCATCAGAAAGAGAACCTCACACGCTCAGATCGTTCTGCGCGAAAGATTCTCGATGGCTAAGTTCGCCGTAAGCGAAAAGACCCAGGATGCCGCTGCCAAGAAGACTGTTAAAAAAGCTCCGGCGAAGACCGCTGCCAAATCAACAGCCCCCAAGGCCGAAAAAGCTGCCACTGCCAAGAAACCCGCCGCCAAGAAGACCACCAAATCACAGGGAGGTAAAGAATAATGGGTCAGAAGATTAATCCAATCGGCATTCGCCTTGGTATTACCAGAACCTGGGATTCCAGGTGGTATGCAAAACGCAGTGACTATGCCAAATTCGTTCATGAAGATGTAAAAGTTCGCAACTTCATCGATCTCAAGCAGTTCCGCCGCGAAGGCATCAGCAAGATCGAAATCGAACGCAAATCCAACAACAAAATGCGCATTACCATTCATACCGCTAAACCTGGTGTGATCATTGGTCGCGGTGGTGACAGAGTAGAAGTTCTCAAAAAAGAACTTGAAGATCTTACCGGCAAGTCAGTATTCCTGAACATCCAGGAAATCAAACAGCCGGATACCGATGCCAAGCTTATTGCTGAAAGCATCGCGATGCAGCTCGAACGCCGCGTTTCACATCGCCGCGCTACCAAGCAGGTTATCAGCCGCGCCATGCGTGCTGGTGCCAAGGGCATCAAGATTCTTTGCTCAGGTCGTCTCAACGGTGCTGAAATTGCCCGTCGTGAATGGGTTCGCGAAGGTCGGGTTCCTCTTCACACTCTTCGCGCTGATATCGATTATGCAACCGATACAGCAATCACAACATTCGGTTGTGTTGGCGTAAAAGTCTGGATCTTCAAAGGCGAAAAGATTGGCAAAGCTCATCTTTACAACCGTGAAGGCAGCACTCCCGTCAATATGCCGAACACCCCTAACACCAGGAAGTAAGGAGGAACCAGTCAATGTTGATTCCAGCAAGGACCAAATTCAGAAAACAGCATCGCGGCAGAATGACCGGTCTGGCTAAAGGTGGCAAATACCTGGCCTTCGGTTCCTTCGGTCTTCAGGCTCTTGACCCGCACTGGATCACCAGCGCCCAGATCGAAGCAGCTCGTAAAGTTATCACCCGCACTGTCAAGCGTGCTGGTAAAATGTGGATTCGCATATTCCCCGACAAACCTGTTTCCAAGAAACCTCTTGAAACTCGTATGGGTAAGGGTAAGGGCGCCCCGGAATTCTGGGTAGCAGTAATCAAGCCCGGCAAGATTCTGTTTGAACTTGAAGGCGTTCCCGAAAATATCGCAATCGAATCACTGACTCAGGCAGCTAACAAGCTCCCGATTCGCTGCCAGGTAGTCTCGAACAATAGCTAACAGGAAGGTGACCAATGAAGAATCGAGAAGATTTTTCTGAACTCAACGAGCAGGAACTCGAAGAAAAGTATAAACATTTCAAAGAAGAATTATTCAACCTGAGATTTCAGGCTGTCACCGGACAGCTTGCCAATCCGTCCAGGATAAGTCTGGTTCGCCGCAACATTGCGCGCGTCAAGACTTATCTGACCAGAATGGAAAAAGTCAGGATTCATCAGCTTCTCAAAGCTGAATATGACGCTCTCCTCAAAGAGGAAAAGATTGACACCCGCAATACTCCTCTTACCGAGAAGATCGCCCGCCTCAAAGCCAGACTCTCAGTTAAAGCCCGCAAAGTTAACCAGGAAATTCGCACCAACTGCGACAAAAAGGTTGCTGAGCTGCTGAAAAATATTCGCGGCGAAATTTCTAAGAAGCTTAGAAATGCTGACGGCAAGGATGAGGCTCAATTGCGAGCAGCTTCCAAGCGCCTCAAAGATCCCAAATGTACAATTAGAAAGAAGTTTCTTGACAAATTGTCTGAAATGGGATTAAATGAAGCTTCTCAGATCGCCACAATCAAGGAAAACAAGCGTGCGAAACTGCGTGAACTTGAAAACATCAGAGTTCTGCAGCGCGAACTGACCGCAGGCCGGCTTCCTTTTTAAGCAGGAGTAAACAATGGAAAACGAAAAAACCTTACGACGTAGCCGTGTTGCTAAAGTTGTAGCTGACAGCACCGAAAAGACCATCAAGGTCGAAATCGAAGGCATCGTTCAGCACCCTCGCTACAAAAAGTATATCAAGCGTCATACCAGATTCCTGGTTCATGACCCTGAAGAAAAATGCAAGGTCGGTGATACTGTTCGCATCGAAGAGTGCAGGCCGATAAGCAAGACCAAAAAATGGATTGTGCGTGAAATCGTCAAGACCAGCGCCATTGTCCAGGAATAAGGAGTACAGCGATGATCAGACAGGAAACCGTATTAAAAGTTGCTGACAACTCCGGCGCCAAAAAGCTTCTCTGCATTCGCGTAGCTGGCTGCAGTGGCAGATCTTTCGGCCGGGTTGGCGATGTCATCGTTGCTTCTGTAAAAGACGCAATTCCCGATGGCACCGTTAAGAAAAAAGAAGTGGTTAAAGCCGTAATCGTCAGAACAGCTAAAGAAACCCGCCGTGCAGATGGCAGTTTCATTAAGTTTGACGACAACGCTGCAGTAATCATCGGAAACGACAACAATCCCCGCGGCACCCGCATCTTCGGGCCCGTGGCCAGAGAACTTCGCGAAAAGCAGTTCATGAAGATCGTTTCACTGGCACCAGAAGTATTGTAAGGGAGCGGCAAAATGCACAAGAAGACCAAAGTCAGACGTGGCGTAGAAAAACCCCACATCAAAAAAGACGACCAGGTAGTTATTCTGGCCGGTGACGACAAAGGGAAAAAAGGCCGTGTACTCTCTGTGAATGCAGAGAAGGGCACTGCTATCGTCGAAGGCGTTAACTACGTTAAGAGACACACCCGACCCAGTAAAAATATTGGCAAGGGTGGCATCATTGAAAAAGAAGGCCCAGTTGCTATCAGCAAAATCGGTCTTCTCACTCCAGACGGCTCCAAACTCACTCGCGCCAAAATCATCAAGCAGGGTGAAGAGAAGAATCGCGTCTGTGCAACTACTAACGAGCCTCTCGGCCGCAAGTAAGTAACCTGAATTTGTTCAGGAATAAGATATCATAAGGAGTTTCGGCATGGCAAAGACAGAAAAGGGCGAAAAGGCAGCCCCCGCAAAGGCAGCCCCTGCAGCAAAAGCGACAGGGCCTAAGTCTCTCCCAAGGCTGAAGGAAAAGTATCTGAAGGAAATCGCACCTAAATTGAATACCAAGTATGGTAATCCAATGCGCGTCCCGAAGGTAACCAAAGTGGTTATCAACATGGGCGTGGGTGCTGCTACCCAGAATGCTAAACTTCTCGAAGCCGCTACGAGAGATTTAACGATCATCGCCGGTCAAAAACCGGTAGTTACCAAGGCAAAGAAGTCAATCTCCAACTTCAAGCTGAGAGCCGGCGTCCCCATCGGATGTCGCGTCACTCTTCGCGGCGATAGAGCCTTCTATTTCCTGGACAAACTTTTCACCATCGTTGTTCCCCGCATTAGAGACTTCCGTGGTCTTTCTCCAAAGGCTTTCGACGGTCGCGGCAACTACAGCCTCGGTCTCCAGGAACAGCTGGTTTTCCCTGAAATCTCTTACGATTCAGTGGAAAAAGTACAGGGCATGAACATCACCATCGTAACC
>JAKQQP010000359.1 GCA_029564115.1 Candidatus Rifleibacteriota bacterium
TCGGTGGCCGCGGCCCTTTTTCTTGAACGCGGTTACAAGGTTATTGGCGTAACCCTTAAAATGAAAACCTGCGACGACAGCAAAGAAAAAACCAAATCCTGCTGTGGTCTCGACGACAATATTCAGGCACGCCTGGTTGCCGAAAAACTCGGGATTCCTCACCGCTTCGTGGCAGTAAGAGAAGAATTTGCCGAACAGATTCTCAAATACGCCTGGAACGAATATAAAAGCGGCAGAACCCCGAATCCATGTGTTCTCTGCAACCATTTTCTCAAATTTGGCGCAGTCTTGAGCCGTTTTGCTGCCGAACTGGGCGCTGACGGCATCATCACAGGGCACTATGCGGTGATCGACCGAGAAATTCCGGGCAAAGCCAGGTTATTCAAAGGCTCTGACACCGAAAAAGACCAGACCTATTTTCTTTCGGCCCTGACCCAGGACCAGCTGAACCACTGCTACATGCCGCTCGGCGAAATGACCAAACCGGAAGTGCGGGCCATGGCCGGTCGGCTCGGCCTGCCGAATGCGGCCAAAAAAGAGAGTCAGGATGCCTGTTTTGGTTACAAGGGCGAAACTTTTGCGCTGACGCTTTCACGTTATTTCAATGAGAAGCCCCAACCGGGCGAAATCATCGACGAGAACGACCGGGTTATTGGCCGCCACGAAGGGGTTCAGTTTTTTACCATCGGCCAGCGCAAGGGTCTGGGCGTTGCTCTCGGCAAACCGGCGTATGTCGTCGATATCGACGCAAAGAGCGCCCGGGTAAAAGTCAGCACTGACCACAACCTGCTGCTGACCGATAAGTTCACCGCCAACTCTATGAACTGGCTCGATTTTGAACACGACAGCCTCGAATGTGAGATTATGACGCGCTACCGCCAGCCATTGCATGCGGCAACCGTTATCCGCAAAGGCGATACCGCCGTGGTCGAACTGGCAAAACCGCTTGCTTCAGTGACTCCCGGGCAGCGACTGGCGATCTATAAAAACGGCCAGCTGCTCGGCGGCGGCTGGATCGAAAAAAGCTGACCTTACCATTTTGAATCGCGCCAGGTCTCGGGGCGCAGAAAAACGGCCAGAGCCATGATTTCAAGGCGGCCGGCCCACATCAGAAATGTGTATATGGCTTTGGTAAGCCAGTGAAGCTCGTAAAAGCTACCCATAGGGCCGATTTTACCAAAACCCGGGCCAATATTGCCAAGAGTCACGATCGCCCCGGTATAGCCGACAATCAGATCA
>JAKQQP010000361.1 GCA_029564115.1 Candidatus Rifleibacteriota bacterium
ATCTTTGGCGCCATCGACGAAGCCTCGATAGATACCGTTCAGGAAACCAAGAGTAGATCTGGTGGCACCAGCAATATTGATCGCAGTGTTCAGCGTATTGGAGGCAGTCGAAGGTTTTTCATACGAAAGCCTTATTTCATTCTCGACAACCGAAGCACTCAAACCCAGCAAATCATTGGCACCGCCGGTGATTGCCGTATCTATCTGAGAATTTATACTTCTCGAGAGACCTTCCATCGTCCAGTAACCGCTGGCGATGTTTATTGCAACGTTACCAGCCCCAATAGTGATATTGAAATTTTCACCACCTGCAGCTGAAATTTTCAAGCCGGCCTCTAGACCTGAGGTACCGGCAATTTGAGCCGGCTGAGAGTCAAACGTAACGTCTATACCGTTCAACAAACCGGTAGCCCGATCTGTCTCAGTTCGCACCTGTTTGACGTTGCCGAAGTTGTCGCGCAAAGTCACCTCAACCCTGTTATTGGCAGATTCTCTGGTCACAGACATGCCCAGAGCATCTATAACTGCCTGGTCACCGGATATTGAAATGGTGCCGGCTTCTCCAACACTGCCGGAAACAATTTCGATATAGCCGCCAAGGCCAGCAATATTGCTTTGCGCCGTGTTTACAATCGCCACGCCACTATTCTTGATACCCAGACCACTGTTGCTGTTGATGGCATTTTGAAAAGCCGCTGCCAGATTATCAAGAGTCATCTGAGCATCGAGAGTCACGAGAGTAGTTTTGGTGTTACCGTTCAGTGAGAGATTGATCGGAGTATCGAGAACAAACACACCATTCGAGTTGTAAAACTGAGCGATACTCTGCAATTGTGTACCACCATCAGCAAGAGTACCGGCAGAATCTTTGAGCACGAAAATCTGCGATCTCTGCATTTCAGAGATACCGGCATGTAAAAGCCCTATACTTACACTGTAATCACCGCCGATACCACCCGGATTGCCACTGACTATGCCGCCCGCCGAGCTTGAACTGGCACTGACGAGAGCGGTCTGACTTCCGTCGAGGAGTTTTTTGGTATTGAACTCGGTGTTTCTCGCGATACGATCGAGGTCATCACGCAACTGAACTACTTCTTTCTGTATCTCGAGGCGATCATTGCTGGTCAGAGTATCGTTTGAAGCCTGAATAGCAAGTTCACGCATGCGATGCAATATGCTGTGTGATTCAGTCATCGCGCCTTCAGCGGTCTGAATCATCGATATACCATCCTGGGCATTTAAAACAGCCCGGTTCAGGCCACGAATCTGCCGACGCATTTTTTCACTGATTGCCAGGCCTGCTGCGTCGTCTGCCGCTCTGTTGATTCTCATGCCGGAACTAAGTTTTTCGATTGATTTTTCGAGTCTTCCGGCGGTTTTGTTTACGTTACCGTAAGTTGAAAGCGCAACAACATTCTGATTAATACGTAATGACATAATTGATTCCTCCGTGAATCAGTTTGAAAATTTTGCCGCATCCTTGCGACAACCCGATAAAGTATAAAGAAACGAATTTTGGTCAAGCGATTTTTATCTTTTTTTTTATTTTCTCGCAAAAACCTCATAAACAATGAGTTTTAACAGACCTCCGCATAGTCTATGTAAAAATTCGACTTATCCGGGTAAAAAAAACTGCTGTTGAAAGCCGAAGCTTTCAACAGCAGCAAATTGAATCAGACTACATCAAAACCTGCTCAATCACTGACCAAGTAATGAGAGAACGCTCTGAGGAACCATATTGGCCTGAGCGAGCATTGCAGTACCAGACTGAGAAACGATCTGGTTGCGGGTGAATTCGATCATTTCGCTGGCGATATCAGCGTCTCTGATGCGAGATTCAGCGGCAGTCAGATTGCTTGAAGTGTTACGCAGGTTGCTGATCAGGTGTTCAAGACGGTTCTGGAAGGCACCCAGTTTTGAACGTTCTGAAGAAACCGTATCGAGGGCTTTATTCAATTTGGCAAGAGCTGACTGAGCACCGTCAACACTGGTCATGTCAAGCTTGTCGATGCCAAGAGCACGGGCCGACATATCACCTACCGAGATCTGCATATTCTGGCCCTGGTCGGCACCAACCTGGAACTGAGGTTTATTATCGACGACGTGAAGTCTGAAGTTGGTATCACCACTGCCTTTCGCGGTGCCATTTGTCAGACCGAACATGTCCAGAGCGTCCTGATCGTTAACATCGAGAGTTACCCGGCTCTGAACGGCGCTGCCGTCGCTTTTATTTTCTTGGCCCACTCTTGTGGCGGTAAATGCGAGAGAGCCGTTAACCGCATCGAGTCTGACCTGAACATCTGCTGCCGCCAGCTGAGTGTTGACACTGGCCACGAAGCTGCCAATTTCACTCATATCAGCTGCTTCACGGTCATTTGTGGTTGTATAGGCGTTTATAGCCGTGCCTGCAGCTTCACCATCACCGATTGTGAAAGTCACAGCAGTACCACCGGCAGTATGATAAATACTGAAACCGTTGATAACCTTGCTCTGATCTTTATCGCCCTGAACGAAACCGCTGGAAGTGCCATCGAGAATACCGAGCTGTTCAGCATCTGCAACTGAAATTTTGATTGTTGAAGTATTGGTTGAAGTAGGAGGTTCGTAAGAGAGTCGCACTTCACCGTCGGCCACAGAAGCTTTGAGACCTTCGACGCCCACTGCCTCGATCTGAGCGTTGATGCTTCTGGCGATACCTTCCATTGTCCAGTCACCGGCTGCAACGGTCACGTCGACCTGAGAACCACCGGCGGAGATGGTGAAAGTCTGGTCGGCAGTCAACCGCAGACCGGTCTGCAGACCACCAACCCCGGCAATCTGTGCTGCCTGAGGATTGAAATAAAGGTCGACACCGTCAAGAAGACCGATAGCACGGTCACTGCTGGTTCTGACATTATTTACATTACCCATGCCGTCAGTAAGAGTGAGCTGAACCAGATTATTAGCCGATTCTCTGGTCACGGCGAAGCCAAGAGCATCCATTATCGACTGCGGGCCGGCGACCGAAAAGTCGCCCTGTTCACCTACAGAACCAGACACCAGCTGAATGTAACCACCCATACCAGCAATGCCAGAGATTGCAGTGCTGACCACACCAGCGCTGGAGTTGCTCATTCCGAGACCATTGCCACTGGAAAGCGCCTGCTGCAGGGCTGCAGCCAGCTCGTCGAGGCTCATTCTGGCGTCGATGGTCACCTGAGCGTCTTCTGAGTTACCAGTTATGGTCAACTGCTGCGGAGAACTCAATGAGAAGTTGCCATTGCTGTCATAAAACTGGGCGATATCTTCAAGGCGGGTGCTGCCATCAGCAAGCTGGCCATTCTTGTCGGTAAGAACCTGGCTGCGCTGCATCTGAGAAATACCACCACTGATAAGAGCAATACTGACATTGTAGTCACCACTGCCACTCGCGTTACCGGTCACCATGCCCTGAACGGATCTTGAGTTGGAGCTTACAAGAGCTGACTGACTGCCATTGAGAAGCTTTTTAGTATTGAATTCGGTATTCTGAGAAATTCTGTCAATTTCAGTGCGGAGCTGATTGACTTCTTTCTGGATTTCAAGGCGGTCGTTGCTGGTCAGAGTATCGTTTGAAGCCTGAATTGCGAGTTCACGCATTCTTTGAATAAGACTCTGAGCTTCGCCAAGAGCACCTTCGGCAGTCTGAATCATAGATATACCATCCTGGGCATTCAAAACAGCCCGATTCAGGCCCCTGATCTGACGCCGCATTTTTTCGCTGATTGCGAGGCCGGCTGCGTCATCGGCCGCTGAGTTGATTCTCAAGCCAGAGCTGAGCTTTTGAATAGACTTTTCAAGTCGCGCATTGGTCTGAGTAAGATTGGCGTAGGTTTTGATAGAAAGAACGTTCTGATTGATTCGTAGCGACATAAAATTCCTCCTTGAATTTTCGTCTACAGCACTTCCTTGTGCCGAACTCCTTAAGTTTCAGGTCTCTATATTCTCTGCGTTCTTTTTATTAGATTTACCGCCCTCCTTTAGGCTGAAGATTTTAGGCCTATTTTTGCCTTTCTACTAGGACTATCGACATTTCTCTACACATATTTCTGCCCGATTTATAGCGATATAATCTATTTTTTACTTCATATCTTCATTTTTCTCTTATTTAAGTATCAACTTAGCTGATTTTCTTTTTTTTATTTTTTATAAAAAAAATCTCGCAAATATACGAGAGCTCACTAACTGATTCACTTCCCGAAGTTTCAGCCCTTCAAACCATGCATTTATCTGTGCTCATCCGTGTTCATCCGTGTTCATCCGTGGCACGTGTTCATCCGTGGCATATGTTCATCTGTGTTTATTCGTGGCCACGGCGTTCATCCGTGGCCACGAATCGGTAATCAGATAAATAAACCGGCAGTGCTGTTCGACAATTCTTCGATGTATTTGGCAACACCAGCGATTTCGACACCATCAATAAGTTCGCTCGCGTCTATACCCATTACATCCATGCTCATGGAACATGCCACCAGCTTGACGCCGTTAGCGACCGCCTGTTCGAGAAGCTCTCTGAGAGGTGCAACATGCTTACTCTCCATAACCCTGTGCATCATCGCAGTTCCCATGCCGCCCATATTCATTTTCGACAGCTTCAGACCATCGACGTTTTTGGGCAGCATCATACCGAACATGGTTTCCATGACGCCTTTATTCAAGGGTTTTTCAGGCTCACGCCGCAGAATACTCAAGCCCCAAAAAGTGAAGAATAAAGTAGTCTTATAACCGGCGGCGGCAGCACCATTGGCGATTATCAGTGCAGCCATGGCTTTGTCGAGATCGTTACTGAAAATAACGTTGGTCATCTGTTTCTGACAGGTCGTCAAGGGCGTACAGGCAAGTTTGCCAACTTTTTTAACCGTCGCCTTGAATTTTCCGCCGGCAATCTTTTCGACACCAACGCATTCATTGCCTGTCGAGCGACACCAGGCCGGAACATCTGCAGCAAAACCAGCGTCAGTAGAAACTATTTCGACCGCTTCCCCCTTCTCGATTTTGTCGATAGCAGTTCGCAGCTGAGAAATCGGACCCGGGCACTGCAAGCCGCAGACATCGAGGGTCTTAACAATTTTCAACGCAGCCGCTTCGCTTTGCGACTCTCGGTTTTCGCCTTCACCACCGGCATCGTCAACCATGTCTGCCTTGTCATACGAAGCGTTCTGATGCACCATCGAATAGGTTTTATAACCACCATCGAGGTTACTGGCTCTGAAACCATTCTGCAGAAGAATACGATACGCCAGATAACCGCGCAGACCAGCCTGACAGTAAACCATATATTCTTTTTTGGGGTCGAGCTCAGAGAGTCTCGATCTTATTTCATGCAGCGGAACATGCAACGAGCCCGGAATAGCTCCGGCAAGAACTTCTTCGAAAGTTCTGACATCGAGCAGTTTTTGATCGGGCTTCAGGGTCGCGATTTCAGCAACATGAAAATGCTGGCTGTGACCACGTAAAATATTTGCAGCAACAAAGCCGGCATAATTTACCGGGTCTTTGGCTGAGCCGTAAGGCGGGGCGTAGCAAAGTTCAAGTTCTTCAAGATCGTATACGGTCATTCCGGCACGAATGGCCACAGCAAGCACGTCAATGCGCTTTTCTACTCCGTTCATACCAACGGCCTGCGCCCCGAGCACTCTGCCAGTATCGGGGTCAAAGAGCATTTTCAAACTGATGGCAGTAGCTCCAGGGTAATACGAAGCATGATTTGCGGGGTGAACATAAACTTTGTCATATTTTACAGAGTTTTTTACAGCCTGCTTCTCGCTCAAACCAGTCATGGCAAAGGTCAGATCAAAAACTTTGCACACGGCCGAACCCTGCGTATTTCTGTATTCACGGTTAAGACCAAAGATATTGTCGACCGCGATACGCCCCTGACGGTTAGCCGGGCCGGCGAGCGGGATCAAAGCCGGCTTGCCAGTCATAAAATCTGTAACTTCTACAGCATCACCAACTGCGTAAATGGAAGCATCGCTGGTCTGCATGTGGCGATCGACTTTTATACCACCGGTAACGCCTAGAGTCAGTCCCGCTTCTTTTGCCAGAGAATTTTCGGGCCGCACACCAATAGCCATAATAACTGCATCAGCAAGAATTTTTGTGCCAGAACTCAGAATCACTCTTATCTGCGAATCGGCTTTTTCGAAACTGGTTACCGACTGCCCAAGTTTCAGGTCGACGCCGCTCATCCTGATTTCGGTATGCAACATCGAAGCCATTTCAGGGTCAGCCGGCCCCATTACCTGATCTGCAAGCTCAACCAGTGCGACTTCCATGCCGGCATGACGTAACGATTCAGCCATTTCAAGGCCGACATAACCGCCGCCGACTACAACTGCAGACTTGCGCCCATTGATAGCAGCTTTGATCCGGTCGGTGTCTTCAAGATTGCGAAGAGTAAAAATGCCGGGCAGGTCGATACCGTTAATCGGTGGGCGAACAGCTGAAGCGCCGGGGCTGAGAACCAGATAGTCGTAAGACTCTTCGTATTCTTCGCCAGTTAACAGGTTCTTCGCCTTAACAACCTTTTTATTTCGGTCGATACCAAGAACTTCGTTTTTAACCCGCACATCGATGGCGAATTTTTCTTTCATGACTTCAGGCGTAGTCACCAGAAGCTTTTCGCGCTCTTCTATTATATTGCCGATGTGATACGGAAGCCCACAGTTAGCAAAAGAGATGTGCTCACCACGTTCAAAAAGAACTATCTCAGCCTTTTCATCAAGGCGCCTGGCTCTGGCTGCTGCGCTCGCCCCACCGGCCACGCCGCCAACTACGAGTATTTTCATTGAATTTCTCCTTATGCCACTGCTTTAACGAGAGTTTCTTCGTTCTGAACGCCCTGAAACACCTTTTCGGGCTTGCCGTCACGAAAAACAATTAAAGTTGGAATACTGAAAATGCCAAACTTGGAAGCGATATCCGGGCTGTCTTCAACATTCAGCTTACCAACCTTAACGCTCTCCCCCACTCTTTTGGCAACTGCATCGAGGATAGGCAGCTGCATCTGACACGGTCCACACCAGGGAGCCCAGAAATCGACAAGAACTGTTCCAGCGCCAGTAAAAGTTGCAAAATTCTGTGAAGTCAGCTTCTCAACGCCAATACTCATAAGTAAAACCTCCATGATTGTTAATTTAATAACAATCAAAGCAATCAACGTGCCAACTCACATTAAAAAAGCAGATTCGCTGCAGACTTCGCTGCAGACAAGCAAAGATGCAAAAAACACAGATACTGACAAATCAGTCTGCAATAAAAGTTTCGATAAATTTCTAAAAGTTTCGCAACCCGTTCAAGCAACTTATCGCAACCACACCGCCCACAAAAGATAAAAAAAAAGCCGCCCGAAGGGCGGCTCCATGCAAACCTATGCTTAAGGAAAGAGAGAGGTGGTGAACAAATCAGCGCAGCAAATCGAGAACAGACTGGGCTGTAACGTTGGCCTGGCCGACCATAGCGTTGCTTGCCTGCTGCAGAATCTGCGACTGGGTCATTTCGATGACTTCTGCCGCCATATCTACGTCTCTGATACGCGATTCGGCCGCAGTTGTATTCTGCAGGGCCACGCGCAAGCTGTTATTGGTGAAGTTCATGCGGTTTTCGATTGCACCAAGTCTGGCACGTTCTGAAGAAATTCTCTGCAAAGCTTTATCGATAAGGCCAAGAGAGATTTCAGCCGCTTTAACCGTTGTCATATCAAGGTCTTCGATGCCCAGAGACTTGCAGTCTGTTCTGATAATGTGAGCCTTTGCCGTATGGCCGGCGTTCGGCCCGATCTGAAACTGAATGGCAGTGTCTTTGACATGCATTGTATAGGCGTAGTTGCCAGTACCGTTCTGGTAAGCGACCGGATCAATATTGAAAACAGACTTGAGAGTATTGCGTGAATCAGGGGCACCAAGCTCCGCAAAGACAACTTTGCCTTCTTTGCCGGGTATGGTCGAGAAAATCTTGATAGTCTGATTGCTGGTAATGATTTCGGCTCTGACCTTAACACCCTGCACACTGGCTATACTGTTGATCTCGTTGGCCATATCGTGAATACTGCGGAAAGAGTTGTTATAAGTGCCTTCCGGGAAGTTAACTTCCATACCGTTACCGTCGAGATCGGCAACGAAAAAGTGCAGTTCATCGGAAGTTGCCGGACTGTTGACCAGGTCTTCCATTATGACGTAGCCAAACTTGCTTGAAGCCTGATCATAGGCGAAGTTCTGCACTGCCGGATTGCCGTCGAAACCAGTCGAGGTGGTCTGCTGATGAACTTTCAGACCAGTAGAAATGCTCTGACCACCAGTGCCCGAGTCAAAAATATGGAAATTTGAATCCACACCTGTTTCCAGCGACCTGAAAGCGAGAACGCCATTGCGGTTCTCTGCCACGACCATCAGACCATTAGCTACGATCTGCATATTGATCGCTTCGACTATCGAATTGACACCACCTACTGAATAGTCTTTATCCAGAGTGATTACAGTGTCGTGAGCAGCAGTGTGACCATCGGTGATCGAGAAAACCATGGTATTATTGGCGCCGCCCGGATCAGCAGAGGTATCTCGGAAGTTGAACGAGGTGATCAAGTCATAACCGACTGCAGTACCGGGGTTACCACCGGTTCCACTGTAGCGGCCATTGGCTATACCCAGCGGGTTTGTGGTTGCATCGGTAATAGAAACAAAGGCAGCCGAACCAGTATTGATCGTCGAAAATTCAATAGCGTAAGCATCGTTAACCCTGGCGCGAACCAGGCTGTTATTGAGACTCAGCTGCTCATTCATGATTGAAGCAACCTGTTCCATGCTGTACATGCCCGCATCGATCTGAATGGCAACGGTATCGGTCGCCGAAACAGAGTCGTCAATATTGAATGTGATAGCTGCCGGAATAGAAATACCAAGAACCGCAGGGCTGGTTTTAGCAAAAGCATTCATCGGCGGTTCAAACATGAGATCAACACCCTTGATCAGACCCATAGCGCGATGACCGGCGATCTGCGTGGTGGTGGTGATTCTTTCGCCAAACGGCAGGGCAAGATTGGTGACCGCAACAGAATAGACCGGATCTTCGGCAGGAATTACTGCCTGAAAACCAAGAGCCTTAACCAGAGCCTCTTCGCCAGTGAAATTTACCCGGCCAAGTTCACCATTGCGGCCAGAAACGACCTGAATCTGACCATTGTTTTCACCAGAAGTCATAAACGTGGCGGTAGAACCTTCAAAATTGAGACCTTTGCCGATCTGATCGAGCCCCATTGAAGTCTGAATGCGTTCAGTCAGCTGTGCAACCGTAAGATCTTTGCTGACAACGATTTCGCCCTGACTGTTGTCGCCCTGCAGATAAAGAGTCTGAGGAATATCAAGGATGAAATGGCCGTTGTTGTCATACAGATTGGCGACAGAAGCCAGAGTTGTCGATGCAGAAGCAATGGTTCCATCAGTCTTCATCAGAATTGCAGAGCGCCGATGTTCTGGAGTGCCAGAATAAGTTTTATAGCCGACTCCCGGAATATGCTCGGATTTCGGCCAGACAACGATTGAAAAGTCTGAGAATGTCAAAATTTCACCAACGACGACGCCATCGAGATTTTTGGGGTCGCTGGTGGAAATAGCTGCAGTGCCTGAACCGTCGAGCAGCTTGCGGGTGTTGAATTCAGTTCCGTAAGAAATGCGGTTGATATCCTCTTTGAGCTGTGCAATTTCTTTCTGAATTTCAAGACGGTCAGTAGTGGTGAGAGTGTCGTTCCCTGACTGAAGGGCCAGCTCACGCATGCGCTGAAGCATACTGTGAATTTCGTTCAAAGCACCTTCAGCAGTCTGAATGAGACTGATACCATCCTGGACGTTCATGATCGCCCGGTTGATACCACGCACCTGGGTGCGAAGCTTCTCAGAAATTGTCAGACCTGCCGCGTCATCAGACGCACGGTTGATTCTCAACCCTGATGAAAGGCGCTCGATAGAACTCGACAACCTTGAATCATTTTTCACCAGGTTGCTGTGAGCATTCAGAGCAGTAACATTTGTGTTAATACGCAGGGCCATAGGTTTGCCTCCATGACTTTTGGGGTTCAATCCGTTTTAGCTTCGAAGCTTCTTTTTTCCCCATCTACATTAATCATCGGAATTTCAGGTCAACGAACATTAACCTCGTATCCGGCGATTTTAGCCAATTAAATTCCTTATTCTCCACATTGCTCGCGATTTATCTATTTTTCGCTTTATTATCTTTTTTTCCAAATTTTTTGAGAATATCCACCGGAAGACTCTTGAGCGGATCAAGAGACGTGATTTTAGCGGCTTCCTGGTTTTCTCTCTGTATTTCTTCGTAGACTTCCCAGCGATGAACTTTTACCGATCTGGGGGCATTGATACCAATTTTCACCTGATCTTTGCCGATATCTACAAGAACAATCTCCACATCATCGCCGATAATGATTTTTTCGTTTATTTTTCGCGTTAAAACAAGCATCAGCTCTCACCCTCCTTGTTTTCGGGGTTGAGAGAGTCGCTCACTTCCTTCATTTTTGCGGCACGCCGCTCCATCTCATCGAGAATGCGAACCTTGACCGCATGCCTGCTGTTACCAGATATTATCTGCCGGCCTTTGCGATTAGCGGCATTGATAACCAGCGGCCCCTGCAGGTTGGCAGTCATATCGCTCGGATTGGCCGGGATCGACACAATCACGTAGATGACCACGTCTTCAGCTCTTGTAAGACCTACGAATTCCTGGTCTGAATCAGAAATTTCAATGTCATATTCAAACATGAAGCTCAACGGCTCAATAATTACGAATGCGAGATTTCCATCATCAACGCACTGTAACCAGCGAAACGGACTACCATCCTCGGTATTCAACACTACAAACTGGTGGTAATCGCCGAATCCAAGCAGGCCTTCCTCAAAGGTGATAATCTCATCTTTGCAAATCTCAATTTTTCCAAATCTCGAAGTGGAAATCTTCATACCTTGCTTCGTTCCTTCACTTATCTGAGAAAATCCAACAGTGATGTCTGCAGTATTTTTGCACCAGTCTGGAGAGCTGCCTGATAGGCAGTTTCAAGTTCGGTCATCCTGATAATGGCTTCAGCCATATCTATATCTTCGACAGATGAGAGCATTTTCTTTAGGTTTAAAGTAATATTTTCCTGTTTTTCTCGCGAAGCAGTAGCTCTGTTGCTTTTGCTGCCTACTTCAGCATGTAGATTCAACACTCGCTGCAGATCTTCATCGATCTTGGCGATACTGACTTCGGAAATAGCCTTGGAATCGTTGCGCAACAGGTTGTCGCGCAGATCGATAAGAGTGGTAAAAACTGACGGTGTATTACCGAGACCAAGACCGGAAGCTGTCCCAGAAGATTGACCAGTTACATCTCTGACCTTTATGTATGGCTCGCCAGCCGTATTGGTCAGATTCAATCTCTTGCCATCATCAGAAATCCAGGCCTGGAGATTGAAATTTGTATCAGAGTTGGAAAGTTTGTTGATAACATCACCAACGGTTCTGGCGCCAGTGAGATCTATTTCTCCCGAATAACTGCCACTCTGAACATATACCTTGCCCATCGGAATGGAACCATCTCGCAAAGCAGTTATGGCAGTATTCATTGTAAGGGCGGGATCGACATCTTTGCCGACCAGAACATGATCGACCGTTCTTCCAGAGATCCCCAGGTCAAAAGCAGAAGTGCTGTCGATATCTATCACTTCGAGTTTTCCGGTTGCTCCATGATTTTTATCGACGATCTCGATACCATTGCCATCAGCATTTATTCGAGCTTCTACGTATATTCCATTTGCCGGATCGTTAATTTTCGAAAGAACGTCATCGACCGTTTTGGCACCGCGCAAATCGATGGCTGCAAATCGCCCGGCCTTGTCGGTAATTCTTATATAGCCAAGGTTCACACCAGAGTTATAGGGTCTCGTCGAATTAAGAGCCGAAAGTTCCGTTTCCGGGGTAACCCTGGGGTTTAGATCGACTGAACCGACCATAGTGGGCAGTGAAGCGACCTTGATGGGAGCACCCGTCAGAATACCGGGAACATGGTTGCTGGTTCCCTCAACAAAACCGAGATCACGACCAGTGTTAGTTTTTTCTTCGATAGTCAGACCGAAATTCCCACCAATAGCGCCGGGATCGCTGACAACAAAACGCTTCTCATCTGAATCCCAGACAGCCTCAAATTTTCCGGTAGCATTGATTCCACTGATTACATCCTGAATCGTTGACGCTGCGGTAAGATCGACTTCGACAGCTTCCTTGTCGGCCCCTCTGATGACAAGAAATCCGAGTTCAGGAGGCGGAACGAGATCTGACAGCAGACTGGATTCATTGAGAGGCAGACTGCTGCTCACCAGTGAATTGCCCACTACGGTATTGCCCTGAGTGCTCTTCAGAAGGCCAAGATTTTTGGTCACTGTAGCTATTTCACGAACAGCGAGAGCGCCGTTACCCTGATATTCTTCGACTTTAAAATCAAATGTGCCTGCAGTATTGTCGGTAATGAGAATACGATTGCCGCTGGTATCGAAACTGGCTGTCTGCCTGCCACCGGTAGCGGCATTGATAGCATTGATGACATCTGCCGGAGTGGCAACGTTGGTCAGATCTACCGGCGGGCTGGTCATCACGCCATCGCGACCAGTGATAGTGATATAACCTTTTTCAATACCCTTACCGCCATTGGCGAGAGAAAGCGGCGAGGCTTCCGAATCTATATCAGGGTCATAAGTCGACAAAATAGTGTCAGCAGAGCCGACATTTCTCAGTAATCCAAGGTCAGAGGCGACGTGAGGTGCCAGATCTTTTATATACAACTGAGTTCGTGTCGAAGCGATCGAAAATTGCCCGCTGCCACCGCTCATATCCGTTACTTCAAGGCGCTTATGAATCATGTCATACTTGGCAGAGAGAATAGCTCCACCCTCTACCGCGTTAATTTTTGCAATAACATCAGCGACGGTGGTAGAACCCGAAACATCGACGCGATGATTTCTGCCATCGCGGGTATTGATGTTCAAATAACCGTCTGTAAGACCAAGACCGTTGTTCAGATCTGACAGATTCGTGAACTCCGAGAGCATTTTCGGGTCAGAAAGCCCAACAAGCAGATTCGAAAAACCGGCGTTGCGATTAATCCCTAATGAAGCCGCTGTATCTGAAGGCACTTCTTCAATATCGGCCTCAAACGAGCCAGTACTGTTAATGATGCCAATTACGTCATCGATACGACGAGCTGTCGAAAGATCGATTTTATGCTCGACGCCGGCATGGTCGGTAACAACTATCAGACCTGGCTGCACGCCACGCCCGGAATTGAGCGCCGCCAGCTGCAGGCTTTTTTCCAGAGGCGGAAGCGTATAGGTAAAACCCGGAGTTGGTGTAACCGGTTGGCTGCCAAAAAACATTTCGAGGCCGCTGATGCTTTTCTCTATGATCGTGCCACGCTCTATCTGCGTATTCATGCGCTTGTCATTACCGCTATACATAACGTCGAGAAGAGTTGGAACATTGACTCCGTCCCTTACTTCCCCCAGAGAGTGGGTAACGATGCTGTTATTGTAACCAGGCGTATTGCCGGGAAGTGTTGAAAAAGGCTTACTGGTGACATTATGGCCGGCAAAAATGTATTCTCCGGCAACCTGAGTATTGCCAACGTCGATAAGATGGAGCATCAGCTCATCGATTTCCATGGCAATGGCGTCGCGATCTTCTTGCACAAGGGTATCGTTAGCGCCCTGCACCGCCAGATCACGAATTCTCTGCATGGTGCTTTCAATTGTCGTCAGAGCCGAATCGGTATTGTTGTACCAGTCTTTGGCGTGATCGATATTGCGAATGAACTGGGTATTCTCATTGACCTCGACTTTGTTCTGCATGGCAAGAGCATTGTCTACAGGGCTCTCTGAGGCCCTGATATACTTTTTGCCTGAGCTTACCCTGATCTGCATATCACTGAGAGCTGAATTATTGCGATTAACCTGGTTAACAAACGAATTCACTATCCATTGATTCGTTATCCGCATATTGCCTGTCTCCTTGTTTTAAGCCCGTTTATTTTGTATCGAGCCTTAACAGCCTTATCAATTCTTTTTATAATCCGTGTTCATCTGCGTTCATCCGTGGCCACTCATCTCTATTCTCATCTATTCTCATCCGTGGCTCAGATCATGCCATTGATAATCTTGTCGAGCATCTGATCTATGGTCGTTATCACTCTTGCAGCCGCATTATAGGCATGCTGATAGCGAATCAGATTAGCCAGTTCTTCGTCGAGTGAAACTCCTGAAAGCTCTGCCCTTTTGGCGTCGAGTTGTGTCATCAGGCTGCTGCTGTAAGATTTTTCGCTCTCATACTTTTTGCTTTTCGAAGCAACCTCAGTCACCAGTTCGTTATAAAAATCGTTGAATGAAGATTTGCCCTCGTTGAAAAGGCCTTTATGCTTGAGCTGAGCGATCATTATGGCATTGGAACCGTCACCGGTGCCGTTGAACGTTCGCAAACGATCTGAAGGGTTTTCAATCGTGCCACCAGAAGCGGCAATGGTATTGAGATTTGTTTTTATATGGTCTTCGAGAGCGAGATTCTTGATCGCGTCTTTATAAGGGTTGTCTGAGTTAAAATATTCGAGTGGCTTGAAAAAATTTCGGCCAGTAACGCCATCGAGCCCGTAACCATTACGATGTATCTGGTTCGTTTCGACTGCAACGGTGTAAGCGAGCTTGTTCAGGTCATCGATTGCCTTCTGCAGACTGCCATCACGCACTTCGAGAAGCCCTTTGAGCTTACCACCCGTCACCACCGGTCTTAGATCGAGGTTGGCAACGCCATGTTCACGAATAAAAAGAGTGACACCTTCAATAGCCCCCGAAACCTCATTTTTCGAAGAAACGAATTCCTGGTCGCCAAAACTGAATATGGCATCTTTAGCTTCTTTGTTCGTCTGAAGATTCAGAACGGTAAAAAGGTTACTCGTGCCATCCGCAGTTTTAATCGCGTATTCTGTGCCAGTCTGCGCAGCATCAAGCACCAGCTGCCCTGATTCGTTTATTCTGGCATCGAGATTCAGATTCGCAGTATCGAGCATGCCGGCAAGATCGCGCATCGTCGTTTTTTCGGCATCGACGAAAAATTCACGGCCATTGACGCTGAAACTACCGCTGGTAATACCAAAATCAGACAGGGGGCCCGACAATGGGTGATAAGTCAGAAATGAATACTGGGAATGGGCCTGCGCCACCTGTGAGACCGTTACGGTTATATTGCGCTGCTCAGCTGTGTGGGTAAATACGGCTGAGGCAACATCGGTATTGTCTGAAGCTTCGGGGTAACCAACACTGCCACTCACTGTTGTCGGCGTGTCTTTGCCCTTGACGCTGACATACAGATCCCGAGAAATATTGTGCTGCACCAGGGTGTGAGCCCCGGTATTGATCGTCAACTCACCCTTCTGACTGTAAAAACTATCAATTTTTATCAAAGCCGAAAGATCTTCAACTGCTTTCTGGCGCTGATCACGCAAATCGTTGGCAATATTGCCGCCGGACTCGGAACGACTGATCTGCTCATTCAAGTCAGCAATGGTCTTTGCCAGGCCGTTTATTTCCTTGACTGTGTCCTGAACCTGATTTTCGATACTGCCCTGTGAGCACCACGTAGAAGAACCCTGCAGACGCCTGAGCTGATCGTCTATTTCTTTGAACATGCCCACAAGAGTCTCGGTCTGCTCAACCAGATTTCCTCTAAGAGCACTGTTTGAAGGATCATTGGCGAGATCCTGCCAGGCAGCCCAGTATTTATCGAGTTCGTCGCGAACAGTCGCTGTGCCCGGCTCGTTGATAATCGACTCGATCTGCTTCATCAAGTCGTCGGCAGCGGTTTTCCATTCGAGAGTGGAAGTTTCTTTGGTTATTTTGGCATCGATAAATTCGTCGCGAAACTGCTGAATCTGTGTTACCAGCGCCCCGGTACCAACCTGCGGAGTTGCAACGGGGGTATGCAGACTGGTGAGCATATACGGGTTATTAGCCGCAATAACAGCACTTTGCCGTGAATAACCGGGGGTGTTGGCATTGGCAATATTGTGCGAAGTAACTTCCATAGCCTTTCGCTGTGTATAAATGCCACTTTTGCCAATCTGCAGGCCAAAAAACGTTCCAGCCATTGCCGGCCTCCTTATTATACGTGGCTTTTATGTCGCCACCCGGGATTTATATTTTTCCCTATAATCTTTATCGGCTTATTGGAACGTTGACCTTAGTACAAAAAAACTTCTCACAGGCTGCTTCGTGTAAAAGCAGCCTGTGAGAAGCTCTTTAAGCTTTGATCAGGCCTTTCTGTCGATCAGTGCAGGCTCAACCCGTTGCCCGGGTTTCTTCCCGGCTGGGCCGTAAGTTACGTCTGCCGGCGCCCTGGTAATAAGTTTGACCGAATACTGCGTAAGTTCGAGAGCCTGTTCAATCAATCGCTGGTTCTCTTCGTTAATGCTTCTGATCTCATTAACGGCATCCCGTAGCTGACTGCCGATCATCCAGATGTCAGATTTACCCTCTGACTCCGGGATTTTTTCGACGGCGGTATCGAGATTGGCATCGGCACTGCCTGCAATCTCTGCGACACAGGTTCGACGCAGAGGTTCAAGCTCAACAAGTCTTTGAACCAGTGATTCTTCCTGGGTTACAATAATCTGCAGGTCAGTCGAAAACTTCTCGAGCAGCAACTTGCGCTTGTCACCGGCAAACTGCAGCAGTTTGCGGTAGATACTCAGCTCCTCGCCAAGTATCTCTTTCAGCTCTTCAACTCTTGGGTTCAACTCCGGTCAGCCTTCCCAGGAAGCGGTGACCGCACCTGAGGCATAGAGCCGTTCAGCGACCTTCTCAACCGAAACATTATACTGCCCGGCATCGAAAAGTTTTTTGATACGGTCAACCTTTTCGGCTCTGACGTCAGGCTCGCTGGCAACCACTTCGGCTGCGAACTTGACGGTTTCGACCGGGTCTGCCTGCGCAACCGGAGCCCCTGACAACACCGGGTTGTTCGGGTTAATACCGCTCGGCGGGTGGAAAGTCTTTACGGCATTGTCAGTCTTGCCGGCAGAATTCTGCATGAGTTTGCCGAATTCGCCGTCTGACTTCGCTGTCTGCGACTTCTTAACCTGGTCCTGATAGATTCTAGTTACATTTACATTGGAAACCTTCATGGTTCCTCCTGACTCCCTGAACGTCTTCCCCCTGATGTGTCTCTCGTTAGCGGAGGACGCCTCCAAGGTTGAATATCGGACGAACAGGCAGGTTCATTTAGCTAAATTATACGATATTCTAACCTGCTCTCTCATCAAAGTCAAATCAACTTCCTGAGATTGTCTTCGCCTGAAATTCAGCCGCGAGACTGACCGCCGCAATGTTTGAAAGAATGCGAAACAGTAACCGCGCAGATCTTCGCTGGCCGAAGCGGCTGTAATACCTCGGCGCATCTTTTCAAAGTAGTGCCGGTAGTGGCGACGTCATCGACGAGAATGATGCGACGGTTTTTGAAGGCATCTTTGAGCAAACCGGGGCCAGTAGCAAAAGCCTGTTCGAGATTTGTCAGTCTTTCATGTTCGTCACAGTCGGCCTGAGGCCTGGTCATTCGCGTTCGCAGCAGAGCCGGGCTGTAATGACAACCTGATGCCATGGCAAATCGTTCGGCCAGGTAATCCGCCTGGTTGAACCCTCGCTGGGCAAGACGCCCGGCATGCATGGGAACGGGAATCAGCACATCTTCGGACCCGGCGAATGTCGATAAAACACCGGAAGCTTCATCTGTGAGAATCTGCAAAAGTTTGAACGATGGCCTGTATTTGATTATGCGTATGATATCAGCGGTAAAACTGTCATAGCTGCTCAAGGTATAAACAGGAAAATCGCATATCGTGTCGTCAACCCGAACAGGAGGATGCAGAATTTTTCTCAGACGCTGCCGGCAAGGTTCACAAAGCACGATGCCAAACCTGGTATTAATTTCGCAGACATGGCATCTAAAAGGCAGAACAGCCGACAGCAAATGCTCAAAAAAGCTTCTCAGCATGGCTGCCCTCCCCCTGCAATAAAATAAAAACGGCCGTTAACAGTATACTAAAAAAACAAGGCGACCACCTTACGGCAGTCGCCCTGTAAAATTCTATAAAAAATCAGTCTTCGCTGGCAGCAGCTCCACCACGACGAGTGCGTTTGTAAACACCTCGTTTCGCCTGTTTTACAAATTCATAAAACATCTTCACATTCTGGTCATCTGCTTTTACCAGTTCGGGCCATTTTTCCAGAACCTGAGAAACATTCATTTCAGAACGGAAAAAGACTTTATACAACTCACGAATATTGGAAATGGACTCACGCGAAACATTGTTGCGCTTCAGACCAACTGAATTCAAGCCAACTACGCGGGCCGGATTCCCATCTATTTTGATAAAAGGCGGCACATCTTTGACGATCTTGCTCATACCACCGATCATGACCATGCAGCCAATTTTGCAGAACTGATGAATACCGGTAAAGCCACCAAGCACGGCTCGGTCACCGACTTCAACGTGCCCGGCCAGCGTCGTGCAGTTCGACATGATGATATTGTTGCCGACTTTGCAGTTGTGGGCAATGTGAACGTATGCCATCAGCAGGTTGTTATCGCCAATTATCGTTGAGTTTCCCTCGCCTTCAGCCAGGTGAATGGTGACGAACTCACGAAAATGGTTGCCATTGCCGATTTTAACGTAGGTTTTTTCGCCTTTGTATTTCAGGTCTTGTGGGGGGGTGCCAATAACGACCGAAGGATGCAGAACGTTGTCGCGGCCAAGAGTAGTATGCCCATAGACATGACAGCTGGCACCGATTTCGGTATTTTCGCCAATCTCGACGTCGGGGCCGATGACAGCGAAGGGGCCCACCTTAACAGAAGGATGTAACTTTGCGCCTGGAGCGATTATCGCGGTTGGGTGAACAGACATGGCCTACTCCTTAGCTTGCTTCGATTAAACGAGCTGAAACATCAATTCGCCGCCGGTTACCAGTTCCCCATCAACTCTGGCTTCAGCTTCGACTTTACCAGTACTGCCCCGAACTTTGAGAACTTTGATATGAAATTCAAGGCGATCTCCGGGAACAACTGGCCGGCGGAATCTTACCTTATCGATACCGCAGAAAAACGGGGTTTTGCCCTTATGCTCGGGCTGCGAAAGAAAAAGAACGCCGGCAACCTGGGCCATGGCTTCTACCATCAAAACGCCGGGCATTACAGGCTTGCCAGGAAAATGACCGTTAAAAAATTCTTCGTTGGCGGTAACATTCTTGATACCGACGATCGACTCGCCCGGAACAATGGAAAGAATTCTGTCGACAAGCAAAAACGGGTAGCGGTGCGGCAGAATGCTCTTTATTTCTTCGATGTACATCATATTTGAATCCTTTCTATTTAGGGACTGTTTGAATTTTTCTGAAAGCAGTCTGGCAAACCTGACATTGAAACCATGCCCGGTTCGTTCGGCGATGATATGCCCTTTGACCTGGTGACCAATCAGAGCAAAATCGCCAACCAGGTCTAAAATTTTATGCAAAATAAGCTCGTATTCTTCGCGCAAACCCTCAGGGTTGACGACTTCACCTGAATTATTTATTACCACAGCATTATCGAGACTACCGCCCCGGGCCAGGTTATTTGCCTTGAGCATATCGAACTCATGCTCAAAACCAAAGGTTCTAGCCTGGCCTACCCGCCGTGCAAACATCTGCTCATCGATTACAACATGAATTTTTTGTGGAGCGATGATATTGTTCTTATAGGCAAGATGATACGTGACTTCGAAACGGTCTGAGGGCAGATAAACCATGCTTTTTTCTTTGTCTTCAAGAAAAAAAACCTCGTTCAGCCCGCAGATAACCGCAGGCAAAGACTGTTCAACGATGCCGACACGCTCTATCATCTCGACGAAACAACGCGAACTGCCATCACCGGCAGGAGGCTCTTCATTAGAAAGCCTGACACACACATTATCGATACCCAGACCCCGCAAAGCGGCCAGAACATGCTCTACAGTGTGAACCGAAGCACCGTTACAACTCAAAATTGTGCCACGGTTGGTATCGACAACGTTCTCAAGACGTGCAAAAATAGCCGGCTCACCCGGCAGATCAGAGCGCATAAAAACGATGCCGGTACCGGCTTCAGCAGGCACCAGTTCCATGTTCACAGGCTTACCGGTATGGAGACCGACGCCTTCCATGCTTGTTCTGCCAGCGATTGTGCGTTGCAGTCTGTTTTCGCTCATTGCCATTAAAAAGACCGGAAATAAATAATATTGTAAAGTTCTTCTTTGCCGTCCCGCTGTGCGACCTCGAGGCTGACGCCCGGGTAGGGGCTGAGCTTGACGCCGAAGGTATCCTTGTCGTAACTGCGCTCGGCCGCCACGGTTATCAATGGAAAAACCATCTTTTCGATACCATAAAAATACTTGCGCTCGGTAGTGACGGGATCTTTGTAAAACCCGCCGTGCAGATGTGCTCCAAAAGCCTCGATGGATTTTGAAGCGGCAAAATAAAATATTTTTGACCCAAGCTGGGTATTAAGGTCAGAAGCGCCCCACACAATCGTCGGCAGCATTTCGCCTTCTTCAATGATTTTGATTTTGACGCCGATCGGATTTTTGCTCTTTTCTTCGCCATTCAGATGCTTCAGATAGGCGAGCTCGAAAAATCTGTTCATGAATTCCTGGGTTATCAGCATGGCTGAATGCCCTGAATCATTGATATAGCTCACGGCAGATCTGGTGTAACCAGTCGGCATGGTAAAGATTGAAGTTCCCATGTATCTGACACGTCTTTCAGTGTCTGCTGCAGCTGGTTGCAGGCTCATAAAAATCAGAGCGACAAGAAGCGTTGCCCTGAGAATCTTCAACGGCATCTTTCTATTCCTTTGTTTCAAGTTTCTTTTCAAGATCTCTGACCTTTTTGATAAGGTCTGGCAATTTGCGCATCGCTGCAAGAATCTTTCGCTCCTCGGCATGGGGCTTCAGAGGGAAACCGGAAACGAAACTGCCCGGCTCGACATCGCTGGTAACAACACCGCGGGCCGCCACAGTCGTGCCTTTCCCTACTCTGACGTGCCCAACTGTTCCGACCTGGCCAGCGAGGGTTACATAATCTTCAAGAATCGTGCTGCCTGAAATACCAACTTGAGCGACTATAATACACTTTTTACCGATCTGAACGTTATGGGCGATGTGAACCATGTTATCGATCTTACTGCCCTCGCCGACTCTTGTGGTTTCCATTGTTGCCCGGTCAATGGTAACGCAGGCACCTATTTCGACATTATCTTCAACGACAACATTGCCGACCTGAGGCACTTTAACATGCACACCGGCATCGAGAGTAAAGCCAAAACCATCGCTGCCAATAACCGCATTGGCATGTATGATACAGTTGCTGCCAACTTCACAGCCAGCAAGAATACGGGCACCCGGGTGAATCAAGGTATTCTCACCCACACAGGCATTACGCCCAACAAATGCCTGAGCACCAACCCTGGTTTTTGCACCCACTTTGGCGCCAGCTTCAATAACAGCCATCGGACCAATTACCGCGTCGTCAGCAACGATAGCATCTTCGCTGACAAAAGCCATCGGATGAATGCGATACCCCGGGATTGCTTCCGGGGAGAAAAAGTTCAGGGCTGCTACCAGACCCATATAAGGGTTTTTCAGGCGCAATGAGGGCAAGGGCAGCTCAGGAGCATCTTCTGGAGCAATCAGAGCAGCAGCCCGCGTTGTTTTTACTGATTCAAGATGGGCTGCATAATTTTTCGCGCCCGACAGAAAGGTCAGTTCACCGGGTTTTGCAGCCTCTATGGGAGCGACACCGGTCAAAGACACATTACCGTCGCCGCAGAGACGGCCGCCCGTGATGGCTGCCAGTTCCTGCAGGGTTATAGTGCGAACTTCGGTTTTATCTTTCATAAATTGAAAAGCCGGGGTCAGTCATGACGCCCGGCTGCTGTCATCATTTTCCAGCGGCTTTTTTGGCAGGAGCGGGCTTGCTGCTGTTACCGGTATTAAGAGCCTGAAGAACTTCTTCTGTAAGATCTTTCACAGTAGCTTCATCGCCCCAGTAAAAAAAGCGTTTTTCGAAAACAGCTTTAATATTGTTTTTCTGGGCAACCTGTTTGATTACCTGATCAACTCTTTCATCGAGGGCTTTCGACAAAGAGCCCATCTCTTTTTCTTCCATTTCATAGAGAGACTTCTGTGAATCTTCAAAAAATTTCTGCAGTTCGCCGCTCTTTTGAGCAAGCTGTTTGCGCAATTCGGCCAGCTTGGGTTCCAGAGCCTGAGCTTCTTTTTCTTTTTTGCCGTCTCTGAGCTCCTGCATTTTTTTGGCAATACCCACATATTCGTCGTCAAGCTTTTTTACAGCTTCTTTGCGGGCTTCAAGGTCTTTCTGCAATTTTTCCTTCTGACCTTCGAGAACCTTTTTGGTCTTCTGAGTTTCAGAATATTTGTTAAAAATCTGGCCGGCGTCAACCACACCAAATTCATAGGCGCAGGCAACCATAGGGCTGGCGACAAGACCAGCGGCGAGACAAAGTTTTAAAAGCTGTTTCTTCATCTGGAAAGTTCTCCTTGTTACTTGAACTCTTTTAAGAGCTATACACTAATTTTTCAATATCAGAACGATGAGCCAAAGTTGATGTAAGTATTGCCATCACCTCGGTCAGTTGCTTTACCATAGTCGAGAGCAACCGGTCCGAGCGGGGTCTGCAGTCTGATGCCAACACCATAGCCCTGTTTCTGGTCATAGGGAAGTTTTTTGCGGTCGTAGTCAGTGCCCCAGGCACTGCCCACATCAAAAAAGCCTACAAGATCAAAGTTCTTCGCAAAATTCTGACGCAATTCAAAATTGGCATAAAAAACCTTGGTGCCAAGAAACTCACGCTCTTCATAACCGCGAACAGTACTGCTGCCGCCCACCGAAAACATGTCATAAATCGGAACGAAGCCCTCACCGATTGTCGTCTGACCGGCAACGGCCTGCACGGCAAATGTGGTCTTGCGGTTTTTGCTGACCGGCATATAGCGTCTCAAGGCAAGCATGTATTTTGTATACTGATTTTCGCCTTTCAGAAAGCCGCCGGTAGTTTCTACCCAAAAAGTGTCATGCAACCCTGTAGTTGGTCTGAAGCGGTTGTCGCGGGTATCTTTATCGAGAATCGAGGCAAATGTCTGCACTCTGCCGTTCATGATGCCGGCCGGAGCGGTGGCAGTACCATCGGTGGGAGTAAGCTTGACATCTTCATCTCTGAAGCGGAAGGAGAGGTCTACATCTTTGCGCAGGCGGCGGCCCAGAGTGATCGCAGCACCTTTGCGGCGTTCGTCATATTCGGTAAGAGTATCGCCGGCAGCGTAAAGATTGCGGGTGTATTTGGTGTTATACAGATCGATACCGAAACTCTGAGGTTTATCATTGAGCCAGGGGTCAAAATAACCGAGTTCATAGTTCTGAATGCCGCCGAATTCGGTTTTCATGTAAACACGCTTGCCTTCGCCCTGAAAGTTATTCTGAGAAAGATTAACAAAGCCCACCAGACCGTTGAGAGAAGAATAACCGGCACCCACACCGGCGCGGCCGGTCTTCTGTTCGACAACGTGAATTACCAGAACGACTTCTTCTGGAGTCTTGCCAGGAAGATGATCGCGGCGTACTTCTTCAAAAAAGCCAAGATTGTAAAGACGCTGCAGATCACGAACGATCTTGCGGTTGTCATAGATTTCGCCTGGTTTTACTGACAGTTCGCGGCGCACAACCTTTTCTTTAGTCTTTTTAAGACCTTCGATGCGAACTTCAGCAAGTACGCCTTCGGTTATTTCTATATTGATTTTGCTGCCCTGATCCTGGACGTAAGCATCAGATACCTTGGAAAACAGGAAACCTTCACGGCCAAGAGTCTCATTAACGTTCTGAATATCCTGAGTCAGGAGCTTGCTGTTGAAGACAGATCCAATTTTGCTTTCCATAGCAGACTTGAGAAGATCAGTCGAAACTTTAGTGACACCCTTAAGATCGATTTCGCCGATGATCGCATTTTCTTCGACCTTGAACACTACTTCGCGACCGTTTTCAGATGGGCGAATTTCGGCGCCAACATAAGAAAAGAAACCCATTTCGCCTATTCTGGCTATGTCTTCCTGGACTGCCTGTGGGGAAAGAGTATCGCCAACCTTCATGCCAAGGTTCAGCAGAATTATCTTTTCTTCAATAAGCCTGTTACCTTCAACTTTGAAGCCAACCACTACATTGCTCTCGTAAGCACCTGCAGAAACGCTCGCGAGAACGAGAAAAATTACCGTCAAATACTTTATAAGACTGAAGGCGGATTTGTTCATAGGCTCCTTCTTGGGTTAATCTTTTCAGAGTATCGGCATAATACTGTGTTGTCATGAGTATGTCAAGAATATGCACCGCAAACCACGACGAATGCGAACTTTAATTGCCCATCCGACTGACACATAATCAATATGATTCCCATATCTGACCGAGAACAGCAACGATAAAAAAGTCTCGCCGATATTTGCACTGTTCTTGATCTGGCACTTGAATTAATTCCGATTCATCGGGTATCTTATGAAGCTGAATTATTCGAGCCGGAAACGAGTGGAGGCAGAAGTGACCAATTGCGCTATATGTAACACGGAGATACAAGAAGGCAGCATCTGCAGTAATTGCGCCAGAACCCAGAGGACGCCAAGCCCGGGCGGAAGTTTTTCGTTAAACAACCTGCTCAAGCCGACCAACGCCACTCCAGAAGCGCCACCTTCACCGGCACCCAAAGCGCCTGCCACCTCGATACCGGCAAGGCCAGCATCCCCGCCGCCGCCGCCAACATCCGCAACTGTCCTGCCGCCACGCCCAACCCCGGGAATTCCGGCAACGGCTCAACCACAGCAGACAACCGGCAGAATACCGCCCCCCGCGGCTCCAGGCTCGATGCCGCGACCACCTCAGCCCAGTTCTGCGACTATCAATGCCGCTGCTTCACAGGCTGCCGATGAACAGACAAAACTGCATAAAGAGGTTTTTTCGTCTGAAACAACTGGTTTTGGCGACGAAGACCTCGAAATAGCTCTTCTCGCCGGCATAATGAAAGATTCATTCGTTCTTGAAGCATTAAAAGGCAAGGGGCTTATCTCTGGCCTTTTTTCAACGCGCTTCACCCGTTCGATTTATCAGAGCATCCTCAACCTGCGCGAAGAGAGCCCTGAGCTTTCGGGCCTCGATAAAATCGTTCTCAAGAACAAACTTCGCCAGCTCAATCTTTTTGACGCCAGCGTGCAGAACATCGTAGAAAAAATTGTTGCCCAGCCAGCACCCGCAATGGACCAGGCCCTTCATTATCTCGAACTGATGAAGGAACAGGCGCTGAAGCGTAAACTAAAGGAAGTTGCCGGCAGCATTCACCATTACATCGAAAACCCCGCACAGAACGAGAACCTGAATCTCGAAACGTTTACCAACAAAGTCATTCAGGATGTCAGAAACATTCAGAAAGCCCGCACTACCAAACGCATCAACCTGGTAAAAGAAGAAATGCGTGAAATCATCGAAGATATAGATCGCCGCGAAGAAACCGGCGAAATCGAGATTATCGGTTATTCATGCGAACCGATGCATTATCTTAACACTGCAATTTCCGGCTTTCGCAAAGGTTTTATGTATGCCATCGCCGGGGCACCACGCCGGGGTAAAACAACCTTCACCCTCGAACTGGCAACCAGGGTAGCGACCATCAACAAGATTCCGGTGCTGTTCTTTACTTATGAGCAGACAAAAAAGAATCTGACTTATCGCCTGCTTGCCAAAGAAAGCCGCCTCAACCCCGATACCCTGCAACGTAAAAAAATCAGATCCGACATGATTGTAGACGCCAAATTCGTTGGCGGCTGGACAAAAATGCAGGAATACATGGATAACTTTTATATTATAGAAGCCACCAAAGAAGACACAGTAGACCGGATCAGATCTTATGCCTATAACGTTATGCAGGATTTCAACACCGAAGACATCATGATCTTCGTCGATTACATACAAAAAATGCCACTTTCGCGCAACTACATGGACGAAAAATTCAAAGTCGAAGAAATTTCGACCGAGCTCAAAGCCCTGAGCATCGAACTGAATAACCCGATCATGACTATCAGCTCACTTTCAAAAGAAGGCTGTATGATCGACGCTACTCCCGACGCAGAACGCCCGACCATGTATCACTGCAAAGGTTCGGGCGATCTTGAATATGATCTCGACTGCGCCATGATTCAGGCCAAAGACTGGGGCGACACGCGTGAGCTGTTTCAACAACTGCAGCACAAAGCCGAAGAACTCGGCAAAGACACGACACGTATTCCAAAAGTCGATGTGGTCAACCTTTATCTCGACAAAAACCGTGACGCCCCGGAAGGCATCTTTTCGACCATACAATACCTGTTTTTTATTGAAGATAACAAGTTCATCGAGCTCGGCCCCAAGTTCGACGATGACCGCTACAGGTTCAGCAAAATCGAAGAACTTGTGGACAAACTGATAGAGCAAAACTTCATCATCTTCTTCGATCGCGCGCGAGATACGAGCTATAACAAGGGCCGTGTCTCGATCAAACTTAAAAATTTCTAGCCAAATGAGGGAACAAATGCCACTGCAATCTGTCAAACGCCTGGGTATGCTGCTACTGGCGATACTTGCCACAGTGACCACCGCCCTGAATCTTTCGGGGTGCTCTGCCGGTCAGAAGGGTCTGTTAACCATCACTCCCGAACAATACCTGTCTTCTGCCAAAGAAACTCTTGAAACCATAGACGAGCGCAACTACGAAGTGCGTGACCTCGACGAAATCATCCGCATCCTTGAAAACGCCGAAAAAGACGCTAAAAAAAGCGAGGTAATAGATCGGTCACGCATGTATCTCTGTCTGACCCACACTCTCAAAGCCAGAAAAATGTATCAGACCAGCCTAATGAAAGGCCAATACATCGCTAATCGAGCTGAGCCATTCTTTATCGTCGATACAAAAGAAATAAAAGAAACCCTTAGAATCGCCAACAAATGGTTGCGCAGCTGCAATGCCAATTTTAAAACCAAAGAACTGCAGCCCGATCTAAATTTCGTCAGGGGTCTCTACCACACCCAGAAAATGCTGACTCAACAGAGCCGGGAAAAGAAAGAAAGCCTTGACACGGCCTTACTTGCCTTCAGAAGATGCCTGGGCAGCGCACCCGACTACAAATCAGATTTTCGGCTGTTCACCAGACATCAAACTCCCAGGGAAGTGCGCCTGCGAATGATCGAAGCTCTGGCACTCGGTGGTCAGCTCGCCGATGCCTATGGATTGCTTTCAGAATTCTCGTTCGCAGCCATTTCGCCAGCGGCAGGCGCCAGCGATGCCCAGGATTTCGCGTGGCATCACACCAAAGGTTTTGTTCTCGCCATGATGGGGAAATACGAAGAAGCCGCCGAAATTCTCGAAAGATTCAAAATCGTTGTCCCCCAGGATTACCAGCTCGTAGATGAAGCTCTCTGGATACTTGAAGGCGTATACGACAGATTGGCCACGGAAAGACGTGTAGACAGGTTTAAAATGGAAGCGAGAATAGTGGCAGCTCTGCTCAACAAGCTCAAGGGGCCGTATTCAAAAGAAAAGTATTCAACCGCTTCTCATCTTTTTCCGAGGCAGTTACCGGGCGACATCAATTTTTTCACCGGGGTAATGAAATTCTACGACGGTCATTTTGAGCAGGCTCTTGAAATATTCAGCCAACTTTCAAATCGCGGAATCATGTCGAGCAGCAACCGAATTGCGGTTAAACTGTATGAGATAGAATCCATGCTGTATTCCGGGCAGAAATCTTCCGACAGTCTTCTTGAAGAACTGCTGAAACTTAGCAGAAACAGCTCCCTGTCCCCGCTGCAAAAAGAACGCAACGGCTACCTGCTCGCCCGCTATGTAATGGACGAAGACAAAAACTTTGCCAGCAGCAAGATCGACCACGCCGGGCAGAGCTTCATCAAAAGTATCAGCTCTAAACCCTGGGCCATCGAGCTTTCTTTCAAACGAGGTGAGGTAAAAAGAGCGAAGAAGCCCGTTCGCAGTCGTAACCTGTCAGAACAGGATGCCGACGAATCAAGCAAACGTGAACCTGGCTCGATCCTGGCCGAAATCTACGCCAACCGCCCCGAAGACTGGGTAGTAAGTGCAAATCTTTATCTGGTAGCATTGCCCGAATTCGCGCTTCTGGGCAAAGGCCGCATAGTAGGCCGGGAAGACAGCGAAAATGGCACCTGGGTCTTTAAAGATGAAGAAATAGACCGATTGCGCCGCAAAAACCAGTATCTCGCCATTTTTGAATATGACAATTCCGACAGCGAGAAATCACTACAGGGTGTAATTTTTCAGCCAAGACGCTGACAAAGAAACGTACACCCGCCAGATTGCCGCGCCGGTATTTGCCGGCAGCGAAAAGCCCCTGAAAAGCGACATCTTCGTCGTATTGCGGGGGCGCTTTATTTTTCTTATACTTTTATGAGTATCGAGAGGGAGGTTGTTTTATGTTCAACAAACTTGCAAAAAACAGAAACTTCAACGTGCTGCTGATCGCCTCGTTTGTCTTTGCTATCCTGCTTGTGCCGATGACCGCTCAGGCTGGCATCCTTGGCAGCGTTCTCAATGCAGTCAGACCATTTGCCAAAATTGCCGGCAATATCGCCGGAGCCGTGGCGGGCGCATCTCTCGGAGCAGCTTTTATGCCACCCCTTGGCATGCTGGCCGGCGGGGTTGCCGGGTGGATAGTCGGCGGCATAGTTACCAGCTACGCAACCGGTAGTCTCAGTAACATGGCGGCTCTTGGTGGCGCGGCTCTCGGCGTTATGGCCCTTGCCTCGTTCGGGCCGGTAGGGTACGTTGCCGGCGCCCTGGTCGGCGGGCTTCTCGGCAAGATTGCCATGAACCTTCTTTATAAAGCAGACCGCACAGCCACCGGCGGTATTCTCTTCATGACCGGTGATTCACAACCGGCTGCCGCCAATGTTCAGGGGGTTGCCCTTGCCCCAGAAATCCCCACATCTTATGACAACGCGGCCCAGGCGCCGACGATCAGCAGCGAGCCCGTTAACAATGCTGTAAGCATCAGCGCCAGCCCAGCAGACATTGCCCGGGCTGACGGCGATTATCGTGCCGCCTATCAAACCTATCTGAGCGCAACCCGCGAAGGCAATGCCCAAAAAATCAATGAAGCCCATAAAGCCTATCAGGCCGCTTTCGAGAACTATAAAAAGCTCACGGGTAAAGAACCTCAGTAATTAACTCTGAAAAAGCTTAAAAAGCAGAGCCTCCGGTGACGGAGGCTCTGCTTTTTTAACGATCTTTTTTTCCTCGATATCGCGAGCTACTGGGTAGCCTGCAACAACCAGTTGATTTTGCGAGGTGTGATCACCATAAAAAATGACTTTACCCGCGGGTCTTCGTCTGGATTTTCAAGAATCTTCTGCTTATCGGCTTCAGTCAGCTTGTCGAATTTTTCGGTATAAAGAATTTTCATCGATACCTTGAACCAGACCTTTGAGTTCAAGGCAAGTTCTGACTCGACAAAGGCGTTTGAGTCACGATAGCTCGAATCATAGTCGAAGGCGAGAATCTGGCCATCATTGAACAAGAAAGGCCTCATATCTGCCACAGAAGGGTCAGGGTCATTTATGCCGCCCTTTTTGCCGCGATATAACCGGCGGGTTTCTTTGTTGAAGTAGTATTGGGCGGTCTCAGTCGGCGACAGTGGAATATTCAGACGATCATTGAAAACCTGCGGCTTGTCGCTTGCATTGCGCAACTCGTTCCTGATGCCAGACATGATGATTCTCGTTGTCTGCAGAATGTCGAGTTTGTTCTGAGAGTGAGTGAAAGTCATTCTGACGGCACGCATAATCTGATACATCGAAACGGAGAGCAGCATAAACAGACCTACGGCGAACATAAGTTCAACCATGGTCATACCGTTTTTACGTTTTTTCATGAGCATAATCAATAAAAGTTGTATCTCGGATCAGTCAGTATCGAAACGAAGGTAAGCACGGGCACATCTGATTCGGCGGTTTTGTGCTTGGAAACTACAGTGATTTTGATGCGCAACAAAAACAGCGGTTTGGCACCCTGAGGCAACGGGGTAACCGGCTGCAGTGTCGGCTCGAACATCATATCAAACCCGTTTTCAGCGGCAGTCTTCTGCAATTCGAGATATTCTTCGTCCTTGTGCAGGCGCTGCGCTTTATCGTAGCCGAGAGTTCTCGCCAGTTCGATAGCCGAGGTGCCAAAAAGGGTTGCCATGGTGCGGGTGTCCGCTCTGACGATCCTCTTCTGGCCAGATCGCATCAACGAATAAATAGGCAGAATACCGGCGGAGATCATCATGATGACGATAAGTATCTCAACCAGAGAAAAGGCCTTGTTCTTATTCTTCAGCTTGATCATTCGCGTTCGTATTTCCAGTCAAATTTACCGACGCCGCCGGTAACAATTTTGGCAACGTATTGTTTATCCATGAGTGACGGCATAATATTGCGCCAGATACCATTCAAGGCATTATAAACTATAATATTCTCGCCGGGGGTGGCAAAATGTTCCTCAAGGTTCAGAAATGGAGTGACGACCGTACCTTTGATCGTCACAGGCCTGTCACCCTTAACCAGCAACGGCTCGGAAACAGAAATCAGGTTAGCTTCTACAAAACAGCGGCTTCCCTGCGCCATCGTAGTATCGATGACTATCTGCGGCGCTATAATTGTGAGCAGATCATTACCGATAGCAGAATGAATAGCTTTCTCGTCGGTGTCTACACCAAGAAGATCACCGGCAATGACAACCTTACCGCCGCCCATCATCGGGCTTGAATAAATAACCCCATGCCCTCTGAATCTGAGGTTTCTCAGGCCAAGAGGCTCGGAATCGTTCAGAACCAGAATGCCATTCAGTTCAAGCGTCTGATTTTTAGCGCCACTGCGGTAAGCCTGGACATTGTTGATGTATTTGAATTCAAAACGGTCATAAGAAACCCCGCCCATGGCGACAGTCGTGCGACCGCGGAAAAAGTCTTCAGTACTGCGGGGAATAAAATAGAAATCAAGCAGATAAGAACTAAAAGCATCAGGAAGAGCATGCCAGAGAGCCCCTTCATAGAACTCCAGCATTGGCGTCTGCCCGATTATTGAATCCATGCCTTTGGGAATTTCATTGTAAGGGTACGGGAAGTTTTCGAGGTAACC
>JAKQQP010000365.1 GCA_029564115.1 Candidatus Rifleibacteriota bacterium
TATTTTCTGACGGCTGAACATGCCGCTGAGACGGTGAAAAGGAAGTGCATCAACGAATTTCGAGGTGATGATATAAGCAAGAAGACTTGCCGTGGCGAAGCTTTTGGGAATGATCTGCTCAGGAACCGGCGCTATAGAAACGGTCGGTTCGTCAGATTCTGTGCCTTCACAGTTTCTGCAGGCGTATTTGGGTCTGACGATTCTGGTTATATGGGCTCTGGCAGGTGTAAATTCAAGTTTGTCTGCAGTCTCTTCGCCGATTTTGGCCTTCTGGCAGCCACATGAACAGTTTTTATCGGCCTCGGGAATATCAACAACGACTTCCTTAACAGGCAGATCAGCTGGTAATGGCTTGCGACCACGCTTTCTTGAATGGGCTTTGATTTCAATGGTTTTTTCCTGCTCATGCACAAGAATCTGCGGAGCTGCATCTTCCTGCGGAAATGGCAGCAGAGGTTGGAGGCCATTATCTGGTTGCGGGGTTTTCTCTGTTTTGCGACCGAAAACAAAGGCTTTGAGATGACGCAGTTCCTCTGTTAGAAGGGCAATCTGCTGGTCTTTCTCTTCCAGTTGCTGGTCTTTTCCCTCAAGCTCCTGATCAACCATCCGTTTCAGGACGGGGTCTTCATTTAAATATTGATCAAGAGCCGGTGTCATGTGAATTATTATACCATCTTGGTAGCTCAAAGTACAGCATTTCCTGCAGGTTGCAGATGTTTTTTGGCTCAAAAACCTGCATCTAATAAGCGTGCGAAATGGCAAGATGTTTGTGAGCAGATGTCTGATTGATTTCAAGGCCTTCAAGCAACCAGGCCAATTCGCGTTGCCCGACCTGTAAAACTTCTTCCCTGCTTGAAGGCCAGCGAAAACGACCTTTTTCAAGCCGCTTCTGCCAAAGACAGAACCCGTTTTTATCCCAATACAGAATTTTGATCATGCTGCGGCGGCGATTGCTGAAAGCGAAAAGGTGCCCGGCGAAAACGTCGAGCCGCATAACGCCGCTAACCATGGCTGACAGGCCGTCGATGGCCTTGCGCATGTCGACGTCGCCAAGAGCAATGTAAACTTTGATATTGCCGGTAAAAATCATATGCTGCTCAGAACCGAAATTATCTGAGAAAAGGTTTCACGGTCGAAATCCCTGGAAATTTCGATCCGGGCCCGATCCGAAAAATTGAAATACAACCCGGTAGAGTTTTTTTCGACTGGGTTCGCCTCTGGCTGCGTGTTAAACGTAACAGGTATGAGTTGCAGCGGTGCCGGGTTATTGATTTTACGATCTTTGCGAAGCCAATAACCAAAGGCTTTCACCCCAAGGTTGTTTACCCGGCAATATTCTACCTGGGTCTGGCCACTCTCGCGCCAAATTTGCAGGTGCCGATGCCAGCGGCGGGCGTTTTTGATCTGTTCCGTTGTTGATTTCTTCTGCGCCATAAAAAACTCCTTGTTGAAGATTGACGCAGGCAAAATGCCATAGCTGGCAATAAATTATAAGAAGCGGTTTATTGAGCGCTTACGGAGCTAAAGCCCTTTTCCTTCCTCGGTAGACTCCGCGTTGCTTTGCCAGGGCAATTCCTTCCCGTTGTCGCTCACGCAGAAGCGACCGCTCAAACTCTGCAAAAGCTCCCATAACCGAAAGCAAAAGAGTTGCCATTGGT
>JAKQQP010000372.1 GCA_029564115.1 Candidatus Rifleibacteriota bacterium
CATCTACACCGCCAAATGTGAATGTAGCTGGGGCCATACCGGCGGCATCGAATACATAACTAACACTGGTATACGGGTCGGGATTCGTGGTATCAATCTTCACACCCCATCGTTTTGGGTTGAAATTATTATTTGATTCAATGCGTGTGTTCAATTCGGGGTCATTCAGGCCATAGACATCTATTTTTGCGCGTTCTGAGCCAGATGCGACAAATCCGATAACATCAGCACCCGGCGAATAAATTCCGGTATCAGGGTCAGTGCTGAAAGAATAGGCAGGTGCAGCGGCGGTGCCTGCACCAACTTTCACGGTGCCGCTGGCATAAATATCACCGAGGATATCAGCCCAGGCTGCTCTGACTTTGCCCGACAGGGTTATGGATGTCATAGATGGCGTTGCAGAGGCATCGACATTGCTGAGATTCTTGCGGGCGGCTCCGGGGTCATACTGAGCACCGCCGCGCATCTGGCCGAAACTAGCTACTGAACACAGAAACAGAATGATTGTTAGTAGTTTTTTCATATTAGTAGCCATCCTGATAAACAACTGCTGTCAAGCTGACAGAGGCAACCAGGCTTAAAACCTTGGCCGATGCCAACTCTGTGGTGATATAGCCAAGTGGCGGTATCGGGATTGACGCGTTGACCGCTGCACTTGCGGTGCCAGCATCGAGGCTGGCCCAGCAGGTGTCAGTCGTTGAAGTATTAAACACGCTGATTGATTTGCGATTCACGATGCTTGTCACGTTGGCCGCCGAACTGGTCACTGATACGCTCGTCATCAGATTGGTCGTTGGCGGGGTGTTCGGGTCGACGGTTGCCGTGCCGATAGTCGCAGATGATGTAACCGGCATCGGGTGAGTAGCGCCGACGATGGTACCATCGTCAAGCAATATTTGTGGCGTGCTTGGTGATGGCACCTGAGCAAATGCCGCTATTGATACGGCGATAAGCAGAACTGAAAACAAAAATGATTTATACATTCGAAACCTCCTGGTTAATTGCCGATTCTTTCGACGTTAAGATTTGCATAAGTCACAGTTAGAGTTACCGCAGCGGTATAATCATGCCGCGCCCTGAGAGTAATTTTATCACCCGCTGCGCAAGTAACATAGCCCGAAGCTGCAGAGCTGCCAACGTCTGCGCCCGTGCCTATCTTGCGTTCGAAGCGAATATTATCTAGCTCTGAAGTGCCTTTAAACGCTGCAAAATAAGCTATCACGTTGTCGGTATCAGAATAAAAACTCACATTAAGCGCCACTCTATAAGTGCCAGCGCGGTTTATTGTGATTTCCTGCGTTGACGTGCTGATTGCCGCATCATTATATGGCCCTGCGCCAATCAGCGCCGTTATTTTTGCGTAGGTTGTGCCCGTTGCAATGCTCTGCCCCGTGCTGTTGTCGTGCGCGTGCAGTTCCGCATAAGAGCCGCCCAGATTCTGCCATGAATTTCCGTTGTGGATCATCAGGGTATCGCTTGCCGAATCGCCCCAGAAGGTAATCACGTCAGAGGCAAGGGCTGATGTCGGTGCTGCTGATACCGATACAAGCTGCGCATAAGATGCAACGCGGGCAACGCCTTCTGACGGGTTGTCTATCGTTACCGTCGGCGACCCTACGCCCACAGTAAGCGTTTCGGAAATGGTCATTGTTGCGCCATGCGGGTCGTAGTTATCTGCGATGTGATCAGCGAGGGATGCAACGTCTGCGGTTAAGCTGGCATCAGTCGCCGCATCAGTAATGCCATACCCCGATAGCGTTGTTGGTGTATTATCTAAGCTGCTGAAGTCTTTCTCCGAAAGACCGGAAAGAGTATAGCTTGAGTTTGTAGGCTTGCCGGTTAGGCTTGAAAAGTCTTTCTCAGAAAGGCCAGAGAGAGTATAGCTTGCATTTGTCGGCTTGCCGGTAAGGTTTGCGAAATCTTTCTCCGAAAGGCCGGAAAGCGTGAAGCTGGCGTTGTTTGGTATCGCTGCTTCAGATGCAAAGCCGGTATGGCCGCTGTCCGCAAACGCCAATTCTTCAAGCTCTGAATGTTTGCGGGTGCCGCCAGAAATTGGCTGCCATGCGCTGCCTGAATAGCGAAAGAGCGTAGGCTGAGTTGCTATCGTTACATCAGCATATAGAGCGCCTTCCGATGCGGTGCCTGTTGGCGTAGCGCTGCCAGATGCGATAAACGCGCCGCGATATGTCCAGACCGCTACATCATAAGCTGAGATAGGCGACGGCACGGAATACGATTGCCCATATAGGCTGATGCAAGCGCATGCAGCAAAAATTATGAACAGAATTATAAGATTGTGTTTAGCTTTCATTATTCGCCTCCGATCAGGATTTTACCGCCGTTTATGTTTGTCGAGTCTGCTGTCTGTACATAGCCCGTCAGAGAGTGTGTGTAGTCTTTGAAAAAAGAAAGCTCATCGACGTAAAGGTCATAGGTCCGGGTGCTACCGTCAAATCTTCCCAGGCTAAAGCTCGAGGTAGCGAGAAACGAAATGGATTGATAATCTATAACCTGGCTATCAATCACGCCATCTACACCTGTGAATATCCACGATTGCCCAACGCCGATCGGCTGTTTGCTTAAGCTGAAAAAATGCCATGCATCGAGCGATATTGTATAGGTCGCCGTTTCAACTATTTTTGTGCCCGACGGGCCGACAATTCTGGTTTCAAATGTCATGGTAGCGATTTTTGCCACCGGAATATCAGCCAAGACAAACTGCGTCATAAAATAATAACTTTTATAGCCACGATAGAAACGGAAAAGCTGGCCTGAATTTGTTGTCGAAAGATTCGCTATCTTAAACCAAAACTCAAGCTGGAAATAATCGAACATCGGAATGTTGTTTGGCTGTATTGCTGCTTCTTGGCCGCTAATTTTTGCCGAATACTTGCCGAATTTTTTATCTTCACCCGTTATTTTTCCGCTGTCGCCGGCTTTCCCAAAATGAAACCATATGTCATTGCTTTGATAGTCGCCTTCGCCGCGAACCGGCATTTTATAAGAAATAGGAGATGTGTCAGTATTTAACGCGCCGTCGAGCTCAAAAGGCCATACGCCGCCGCTTGCAGGGTCGCTAGTGCCGTAATAGTATTGCGTCGGTAAGTATCTATCATAGGCCAACTTAATAGCTCCGTCGGAAAGATATAACTCCTGGGCCTGCAATACGCCGCATACCAACACCATCAGCACTATAAGCGGTTTTCTCATCGCGGGATCACCCGATAATGCAGCTTGCTTGCCGTATCAGAGCCGCTATTATAAACTTTAAACGACGTTTTGCCGATGATCTGTATTCTAATTTCGCCGGTAGAGCCAGCAGCAACGCCAGCAGCGTATTC
>JAKQQP010000519.1 GCA_029564115.1 Candidatus Rifleibacteriota bacterium
CGTGGCAAGGGCGCAGGCCTTATAGTCAGTGCCGAAGAGCTGCTTGCGGCGTTTCCGGGGGGAAGCTTTCTCATTCACATCAAAGATGGGGGCGCCAAATTGGGAAAAATTCTGGCCGACATTCTTGCCCGCTACGACAAAGAGCAGATAGACAGGCTCGGAGTCTACGGCGATAATGAGGCCATCACCGCCGTGAAGCAGCAGATACCCGGTATTCGTGTTCTATCGATGCAGACCTTGAAGGACAGTCTGATTCCATACATTCTTTTCGGCTGGACCGGGTATATACCGGAAGCAATGCGCAATTCGCAGGTGTTCATTCCTTTGAAATATGCAAAGTTTCTCTGGGGATGGCCTTTAAAATTTCAGCAGCGAATGATGTCGGTCAACACCCGACTCGTTATTGTAAACGGCGACGGGAAGTGGTCGGAAGGCTTCGATTCAGAAGAAGATATGAACCAGATTCCTGCCGGGTTTGTCGGCTACGTATGGACGAACAGGGTCGACAGGCTCTCTGCCAACCGAAAGCAGATCAATGAGTAACATTCTTCAAAAACCCTTCAAGTTTGTGCTGATTATTCTGGTAGTGTTTACGATAATCAGAATAATTGGGTCGCCCATGTCGCTTAAAGCCAGTTCGGAAATGTGTTTTCGCAACTGCCAGGGCAATATACGTCTTATTGAAGGGGCGATCGAGGCATATAACATGGATCACCCGGATGCTCACATTAAATACAACGTTCCTTTTGCTTATATAGAAAGCAAATTGATCAACTCAGGCCATCTCAAAGTTGCCATTCGCTGCCCCGGCAGTTATGGCTATGAACAGAATTCTTTTCTGCGGTTCATCTATGGCATATATCTGCATGCCGAGGGTCTGCCACTGCCTCCCGGCAACTATTCAACGTCAGCTGCCGGTTCGCCCGGCTCGATAAACTGTAGCTTACACGGGCCGCTGGTGCCATAGGGCTACTTCATCAGACTTTTTTAAATTGCATTTGACCGCGTCAGAGTAGCAAAAATCGGCAAGAATATGGTAAAGATCGAACAGATATAAAAAACACCCCAAATTTGCGCGGAAACTTCTAGAGAAACCATGGACACGCAAGAATAAAAAGTCTAAAAAAAAGAAAAGGCAATTTAATAATGACATTCGATCAGCGGGAATACGATATCAGGTGCGAGTGGGGACTGCATGGCGCTGAGATCCTGGCGCCGCTGTGTGATGCCATAATTGTCGTTGATGTGCTGTCATTTTCCACCGCTGTCAGCGTGGCTGTGAATCGTGGTGGAATCGTGTTTCCATACCGCTGGAAAGACGATTCGCGTCTGGAATTTGCCCGGCAGATGGGCGCGATACTGGCAGGGCCGCGCGGTTCCGGCACTTATTCGCTCTCGCCGCTTTCCCTGACTCTGGTGCGGTCTGGTGAAAGAATTGTGCTGCCAAGCCCGAACGGCTCGACAGTCTCGCTGGCAACCGGTGATAAACCGACCTATGCCGGCTGCCTGAGAAATGCTAGCGCAGTTGCCAGAGCGGCACAGGCTCATGGCACAAGAATTGGCGTCGTTCCCTGTGGTGAGCGCTGGCAGACTGATGCATCATTGCGCCCGGCTTTTGAAGATCTCATTGGCGCTGGCGCCATCATTGCCGAGCTTGAAGGTTCGAGATCGCCCGAGGCAATGACCGCATTGTGGGCCTTTGAAGGGGTGGCCAGTTCCCTCCAGAGTTTCCTGGAAAAATGTTCTTCTGGGAAAGAGCTCATCGAAAGGGGTCACGGAGAAGACGTCGGCATTGCGAGTGAACTCGATGCAGACAGAATTGCCCCCAGACTGTTAGACGGGTCATATACCGCCGACTGATAACAGCGAACAGGTTTTGCTGGTGCACCTGATGTGTGACGTTACCCGAGCAGAATTTTAAAGAAGATGATGATTTTCAATTTATTGTGGCTGCTCTACAATTAGATTGAATATCAAAGCAAACAACATCTATGGTATGATCAAGGTGAGCGGAACTCGGCCGAATATATGGAGTATTTATGCCCAGAATGAAAAAGCATAACGTTGATAAGACAGAGGCTAAGACGATGACAGTGGAAGAACT
>JAKQQP010000379.1 GCA_029564115.1 Candidatus Rifleibacteriota bacterium
AATACGAGTTCCTGAATCTTATTCACCATTGAAAATTTCCTCCTGGGCTCTGGTAATATCGTTGTGTGTCTGCAGGGCTTTTTCGAGCTTGTTGCCGAGAGTCTTGAACTTGCGCTTCATGGCATCCTGGTTCGGTGACATCGTGACAATATCGATGATGATCTGTTCAAGAGTGCGTTTGGAGTGCATATTGCCGAGAATCATTTCGAGTTCGCCGATTATCAGTCTGAAGAGATTGATTTTCTTGTCGAGAAGCTCAAGAACGTATGACTCAATTGTGTCGCGGGCGCTGAGATTGATGATATGAACGTCATCGTTCTGGCCAAGGCGGTGAATACGACCTATGCGCTGTTCGATTCTCATCGGATTCCAGGGCAGGTCGAAGTTTATCAGAACCTTGCAGAACTGAAGGTTGCGGCCTTCACCGCCCGACTCGGTCGAAACGAGAATCTGTTTGTCGCGGCGGAATTCTTCGATGCAGCGGTCTTTATCGACCTGTGACATCTGACCATTGAAAACAGCTACGGAATAACCTTCGTCTTCGAGCATCTTCACGATATAATCCTGGGTGCCACGGAACTGTGTGAAGATAATTACCTTTTCATTCAGGCTTTTGACGATTTCCATCATGACCTGGCCCTTTTTCGAATGTTTAACATTGCGGGCCATATCGAGCAGGCGTTTGAGAGAATGATCGAAGTCATCCTTGTAGAAGTTGCTGGCAATCATCTTGTCGAGAGCTTTGGCCAGAGCGTGGGTTGAGCTGCCCATAAGTTTCTGCAGCAGAATCAGGGTGAGGCGGTTGATACCGCGCGGATTCTTGTGAGTCGGCAGGGTAAAATATCTTTTGCGGATAAAATCGGTAAGTTCGCGATAAAGTTCGGCTTCATCGGGGTTGAGATCGACCGCATGGGTATGAACGAAGCGCTGCGGAAACTTGATCAGGGTGTCGGCACGGCGATGTCTGATCATGATGTCAGAAAGCATTTCGCGCAGTCTGGTCGAGTTTTTCGGCAGGCGCTTGTCGCGTTCGGCAAGAAATTCATCTTTGAATTTCTGAACGGTCGAGAGGTGACCTGGCTTGAGAATCGAAATCAGGTTGAACAGTTCGATCATATCGTTCTGAATCGGCGTAGCGGTGAGCATCAGCAGATACTTGGTATTGATCGAGTTCACGAATTTCCAGTTTTTGGTCTTCTTATTCTTGAGTTTATGGGCTTCGTCAACGATCAGCAGATCGTATTTGATCTTCTGAACGGTGCTCTGGTTCTTCTGGCTTTTGGCGGTATCGAGCGAAGCGATGACCAGGTTGCTGTCTTCCCAGTCGTTGATTTCGAGATGGTTTTTGAAGGAAAGATCGAACTTGGTTTTGAGTTCCTGCTGCCACTGAGTAATCAGCGATGCCGGGGTAAGAATGAGAACTTTCTTGGCCATGCCGCGCAGCAGATATTCTTTGAGAATCAGGCCGGCTTCGATGGTTTTACCGAGACCGACTTCGTCAGCGAGAAGAGCGCGGCCGTTGAGCTTATCCATGACCATGCGGGCAGTCTGTACCTGATGAAAATAGGTGCTCACGCCGAAGCAGGTTTTAAGAGACAGCAGCTCTTCTGAGCAGATGCCGGCGGCAAGTTCTTCGCCAAGCTGTATCAGGCTGGTTTCGCGGAAAGGCGAGAATTCACCCTTAACGATGCGGCGCAGAACTTCCAGATTGTGGTCACTGTATGAGATCGCGGCATTTGCCTGAGAGGCGATGCGCAGCTCGACTTTTTCGCCGGCATCGACTGGTGTTTTAACGCCAGCACCGTTCATCAGTTTGAGACGATAGGTGCGATTGGCAAGATCGATCATTTCAATGGCAACGGTGTCACCTTCGTTTACCTTTTTCTTTTCCCACCATTCGTTGAAAGTCAGGCAAACCATGTAGCCGCGCATTTTGTGATAGATGGCAGAATGGGTTACTTCGTCGTCATCGATAAAAGTTACCGAGCAAAGATCTTCATTGAAAGGAAACAGCTCTTTCATCTGAGGGTTCAGGAAAAGATAACCCTGCTGGAAGGCTTTGCCCTTGATCTGAAAGGTGAAGCTCAGCTCATTGCGTGACTCGACCTTAATGAGGGGGGCTTTTTCGGCTCTGGTTCTGGTAAGTGAATTGGTCATCATCAGGCTTTATCTCCCTCAGCTGTTTGATTTCCCTGATTTATTCAGGGGTCTGACGTCTACAATGATTTCTTCGCCGACTTTAACAGAAGAGGCCTTCTCGATAAAGTTCAGATCAGCAATGGCTCTTTCTTTCGAAGCGCTGCCATAATATTTTTCGGCTACCGATTTGAGCGAATCACCCTCTTTTATTACGTAAATGATAAGTTCCTCATCGATAGTTCTGAGCTTCTTGAATTCAGACAGATCGATATTTCTGGGCCGTTCAACCGGGGCTTCTTCAACCACCGGAGCAGTCGCAACTTTGGTTTCCTTAACTTCAGGTTTTTTCTCGGTTTTGGCAACCTTTTCAGCTTTTTCGAGCTTTTCAGTTTTTTCGGGCTTAACTGCCTTCAGTGTTTTTTCGGTCTTTTCGGTCTTTTCGGTCTTTTCAGCCTTCGCAACCACTTTTTCAACCGGGGCTTTTGCGGTTTCTTTCACGGCAGAGACAGATGCGGTTTTAACCGAAACTGGTGTGACAGTGGACTGTTTAACAGAAACAGCTTTCCCCTGTTTCATGTTCATGGCAGCCTTTTCGAGTTCTGCAGCCTTTCTGGCAGTTTTCTCATTTTCAAACGGCACTTCACGTGGAGGTTGAATCATCGAAGGATCCATGGGGGCCTCGGTGTAGAGTGTAGTGATTTTATTATCTCCGTCAGTAAGCACACCCTGAAGGAAAGAATACCTGTCTGACCAGATCATGTTGCCATTGATCTTGCTGAAAACCCTGAACTGACCGCTGGTTTTGTCGGTCTTGCTGACCGGAACTGCCATGCGGAAAGTTTTGAGACCACCAGCAGTGATGGTTTCTTTCGGATTCAAAACAAAGGTTTTCTTTTTGCCGGCATTTTCGATCTCGACCCCAACCTGGTAGCTGCCAGAGTTGATGGCGCTGTTGCCCGAGTTAAAAACATGGGCAAGCACAAGACCTTTGCCAGGGGCAAGTTCTTTACCGGCGGTCTTTTCCGGGAGTTTCTCGATAAAGAAACCCCTGACGAGTGGTTCAGCCGGAAGAGTGGTTAGATTCAGCAGAAACAGGGAAAGTAGTCCTGCGGATCTTACAGTTTGCCTCATTTTTGTGTGCTCCTTAAGTTCTTTCAATTCTCTGTGAACAATATCGGCAATCTGCAGACAAGTTCTTACCTACAAAAAAAAGAACTTTTGGAGTTTTTTTCGGGTAGACGCTTCAGTGGTTGGAAAAATAACCTGAAGTTGAGCTGGAAGCCGCGAAGACAAATGGCATTTTCGAGTTGCATTGAATATTTGAAAACTGCGAAAACGAATCGGAGTCCTCTGTGGTAGATACTTCTGATCTGGGAGCGGCAAAAGGGTTCTTTCCGGGGATAAAAGGATTGGAAGCCCTTTTAAAAGCTCCGTCAATGAGCTCATCTTTCAGTTCAGGAATTACCATCGAGCTTTCCGCCGGCAACTGCTGACCGGCTGGTATGGCGGCCACAGCAGCAGGATCTTTGATGGCTCCCTGCAGGCGGCGGATAATTTCGCGCATTTCAAGATTCAGACGCTTTTCTTCTTCGAGCTGCCTGGAAATGGAATCTCTATCAATGGGAGAGACAGCTTCAGATGAGGTCTGAGTAACTCGCGTCTTATCTTTCGAATCTGTCTGACCAAGGTAATTGAACAGAATGATTATCGCCACCAGGCAATAACCACCCGCAATAAAAAGGTTCGAAGTTCTTTTGTCCGACTTAACAGGCATAAAAAAAGTTTATCATAAAAAATACTGTCAATGGCAGGCAAAAAAAAATAAAACTTTTTGATTTTTGCACGGTATTCTAGTGAGATAGTTCTGGAAATCTGCTTCTTCAAGAGAGCAACAAAACATTGAGGTTATGATACAAGGGAGGGCAAAGTTCACCCTGGTGCGATAGATTTGTCTACCATTTCTGTTCAGTCAGGAAGTTCATCGATAACAGTCTGTCTGGGTGTAGAGAAGATCAGGTAATGGGTCATCGTCCCATAGATATGGTAAAGAAAAACCCCATACTGAGTATGCCCCATAACAAAACTAAAAAAGTGTTATAATCGATTATAGAGATGAAAAAGTTTTTGCACTGTACCGTTAAATGTCCTTGCATTGGCAATAGACGTAACGCCTTCACTCTTGCCGAGGTTCTCGTAGTGGTAGGCATAGCGTCACTTTTTTCTTTTCTGGTTTTTCGCTTTTACTTTCAGGCCAATCGCTCTCAAACCTTGCTGCTCGATGGCCTGCAAATGCAGACTGCAGTTGTAACAGGCGTTAACAAAGTTCTGCGCGAAGTGCGGAATGGGCGTGGTTTTCTTGTTCCTTCTTTAAATGAAAAATCAACGATACTTGCCTTCTCAGACTTTGAGAATAATGTCGTTTCGGTCTTTCCGCTAAAAAATGCCCAGATGACCAAAGAAGAGGGTGAGGACATCTATGATGTTTACTGCTACAAAACCGATGCAAAATCATATTCGGGTGGGAGCTCACATAACAGTAAAAACCTCAGACATCTCTGCTCGCACGTTAAAGATATCAGCTTTCAACTGGCGAATTCGAATTCAGTAACGATCTCTTTCACCTTCATGAAGGGTGGAAAAGTCTTTCAGACCATTTCCGAAGGTCCTCTTATGAATTCCGGAGACGTATTATGAAAAAGCGCAGCGGTCTGACTCTTCTTGAATTAACGATCGGCATGTTCCTGATTGCCGGTGCTGCGGTAATTTATCTTCAGTCAATGCAGTCATCGAAAAAGAAAAACGAATTTTACTCAGAGCACTTCATTGCCTCGATAATGGCGGCAAAAGTAGTTGAAGCCTGCTTTCAGGAAACCGAGATAAATCCATACGGCATAGAGGCCCTGGGCCTGGCCGACGAGAACGGCAAACCCTTCAAGTTTTCGACAATGGTCACAGAAGGACAGACCACTTTTTTCAAACAGCCCGAAATCAACAAGGAAACAACTCCGTTTCTATACAATATGTTTCAGAAGGATTTCATGCTGAACATAACGACTGATGAATCAAGCAGCCGGCATTTTACGCTCAATACCGCCTTTAAATGGAAAGCCAACACCGGGCCGGGCAGTTTTAACTATCTCTGCCGTTTTCCGGGTTTTTCACCCAAAAAAGAAATCATAACCACCTTTGCTTTTCCAGAAGACAAGCTTGAAAAGAAAGTGGTTGAACGCATTTTTGAAGAAAAAAACAAAAACCTCGGCGCAATAGTAAGCTCTCCTGCCGCCCGCGAGGTTTCTCTCGCCACCGGCCGCATTTACTTTACCTGCGCCGGCATGCTGTCAGCCGCCCAGTTCAAAACGGCCATGGAAAAAGCGGAAACCATTGGCAGCGAACCGCACGCGCCCACTTCTGCAAAATTTTTCGAAGGTACAGAGCATTATTTTAATATCGCTCGCGACGTTCTCGATGTGATGGTCTATCTGCAGCCACACATAGAGACCATTAACAAAGATATTAAAACGATCGAATCGATGAACCTGCGCAATCGTTCGCGTCTTGAGAAGTACATCGTCAATGCCACAATGGGTCTGGATGAAATCAAAAAACTTTTTCTCGTCTGTGTACACGAAGCGGCAAGTCGTTACCGTGCCATGCTCAATGCCTATTCTGACAATCGTCAGCAACGGGCCCTGATTCAGAGATGCCTCGACATGCACCGACTGATGTTTGTGGCCAGAGAATTCGGCGAAGGCACTTTCAGCAGCAGCGATGCCAACACAACCATAAAAAGCGAGTATTATGAATTTCTCGCCGACCTTGAAAAATACTTTTCAGATAAAGACCAGACTCTCGCAAGACTTGCCGCCCAGGAAAAAAAATTCACCCAGAGTGACCTGCTGAAAAAACGTTATTACGCCTGCGACCTGGTCTACAAAATTTTTGCGACGCTCGCCACTCTTAAAACCAAACTTCCAGAAGTCGACCCCGGCACCCTTGACCCCAGAAGCGATGTAATCGGCAAGCCAATGGGTGACGGCACGCGCAGCGGCGCTCTGACATGGGCTCGCGACCAGCTTAACGGCGGTACTGGCGAAGGTTTGAACACCAATAATGGCATGAAAACCAGGGACGACGTTTCGGCCTGGAACAACTGGTGTCTTGCATTTGTGGCGACTGCTTACGGGCGCCGACTGAATGAGCTCAAAGAACTTTCGGCCATCACCAGCTACGAAAATTTCAACCGGGCCGGCAAGATTAAAACTGACAAAAAACCACCGGCCGGCGCGATTATGTACACCGGCCCAGTTCCAGGGAATCCTCACGGCCACATCTTCATTGCCACAGGCAAATTCAAAAACAAAGATCCGATTATCATTACCACAGGTGGACCAGGGCTTGACGGCCTCCACGAAATGCCACTTTCTCAGCTTCTTGCCTGGGCCGGGGGCAAATACCTTGGCTGGACGCTCCCAAAAGACGCAAAGCAGGAGAATTGAAATGCAGAAAAACACCGCGGGTTACGTGTTTCCGCTGATTCTTCTGGCGACGCTGTCAATTTCGTTTTTTATCATAACCCTTGTACAGCTGCAGTCATCGCACCACAACCAGCTGCAGCACCTCAACAGCTACCAGCAGGCCCTGAATGTCGCCTATTCGGTTAACGTCGACGTAACCGGGCAGATTCGTGAAAAACAGTGGGTCAACCGTTTTTTCAAGGGCAAACCGTTTATTAAAACCGGTCAGACACTTTTTGGCACCACATACGATATGGCAGTCGAAGACCACGAGCCCGCCAAGTACACCTTCAACGTCAAAATCCGCACCACCATTGGCGATAAACGTAATCTCTTTTACTGGCGCCAGAGATATGTTCCGAACATGCTCGACTTTACCAGGGTGGTTTTCCCGGTCTTTTTCGGCGAGTTCCCACCCGAAATGTTCGAACCGGCCAAAAAGGCCGAGATCGACAAACTTGTCGACCAGTCACTTAAAAATGCTGCCGACAACCAGAGCAATCTCGATGAAATAATAAAACGCGTCGCGCAGAAAAACACACCTGAAGACATTCTCAAAGAGCTTGGTGCACTGCCACCCGGCAAATCTGCCGGTGACCTCAAAGATGCCGCCAAACCCAGACCGGTAGTTGCCAAAGTGCCGACCAAACCGTCTACTGCTGCCAAACCAAAAATCAGTGAAATCAATGAAGAGATAAAAAGCTATATTGACCCGATCGAGACCACGAATTACCCTGCCACCGGTAAAATAGTCGAAGACTACTGGAGCGTCATGCTGCGCGACGCTCCATGGGGCAATGTAATCGACAAGATCCCGCCTCTGACTACCGG
>JAKQQP010000408.1 GCA_029564115.1 Candidatus Rifleibacteriota bacterium
GCTTGTCATCTTTGAAGCGTGGCGGGTTGAACGGCTGAATGAAATAAACGTAGAAATCACGCTGCGGCACAGCGGTCGACCGGTCGTTGGGCGCGCCGAAAAAAAGGTAACCGGTGCGGCCTGATTTGTGTTCCTGCCAGATCAGTTCGTGCTGCCAGATTTTGTAACCGGTAACATGGGTTGTATCCTGGCATTCCATGACCGATTTGAGAACTTCGTAATAAAAACGGTCAAGCTGGTTGCTGCTGATGGTTTCGGTGCGTTTTTCGATCAGCGCGTCATAGTCGTCAGACTTCTTCAGATCGAGAAAATACTGCTGGTTATCAGGGTTGCAGGTAATAAACTGACCGCTGACGGTTTTGTGAATTTCGCGCAGAACCGTTTCGACATGGGTCTGCAGGTCTTTGTCTGGTTCATCGCCGGCAATTTCGGCAAGCATTGGCTCGAACAGACAGAGACGGTCGCGCAATTCTTCGGCAGTCGCACCCATGGCGGCATAAATATCGCCAGTGGTGAGCCGGTGCAGTGACAGACCGTGAATAATGCGCAAAGCCATGGGTTTATACTGCCTGCGGCCAATGGCGGCATTGATTCTTGATTCAAGCACCTGGCTGCATTCTATTACGGCCCTGATATCAGGAATACTTCTGAATGAAGCATTCTGTGTGAGGGTTTTCCAGTATGAGTCGAAGGCGATCAGCCCCGGTTCGCTGTCAGGCAGATCTTTTTCGAGAAGACAGGCGATCATCTTCGACAGGGTCTGCAGAATCTCGCGCTTTTCTACGACCGTTACCCGCTCGAAAGTGTCGATATAATCAGGATGCACCGGAAAGAGGCGCACAAATTCATCGAGACGCTCGTTCATATTGGCGTAGTAGCGGGTAAACGGGCTGAGATAGTCGCGAATTCTGGCCTGCTGCTCTGAATTTTTTCTCAGCAGTCGTTCGGCGACAACGAACTTGACATCGTTTTTTACAATGAGAATCTGCTCAAAACGGTCTTTGACCCGGCGAATGCTGTCGGCAACGTGCTGAAACCTGTGGCTTTCGAATATCGCTTCCTGAACACCGGCTATGAAGCGAAAGCGCAGATCTTTGCAGATTTCGCCGATCTCGCGCAGAAAGTTCAGGTCGAGAATAACGGCTTCACCCTTCTCGGTGCGGCCGCGCAGGTAGTCGAGAAGTTCATCGACGACAAAAAGCAGACCATGATCGGGGTAAACCTCATGAAACGCCTTCATCATGTCTTCGAAAGCTCTGATATGATTCGAGATTTTGTCGGCGCCGGGAAAGGCGTATTGCACGCCGATCGAAGCGAGGTATTCTTCGAGCAGTTGCACCAGCATATCACGCAAAGACATCTCAGAGGCGCCGATAACGGTGCGCAGCACTTTGAAACGCCCGGCGATCTGCGCCGCAGCCTTTTTGACTTCGGGGTGGCCAATTCGTTCGGCCAGCGCTTTATCTTCGGCAATGGCTGATATTACCGACATCAGGTGTGATTTACCGGTACCGTAGTTACCGACAACCAGCATACCTTTGGTGTCAAATGGCTTGTTAAACTGAATCTGCGGAATAACCAGGTTTATAAGACGGTCAGCCATCTCTTCAGAGATAACGTAAGTGCTGACAAGTTTCTGGGCGTGGCTCAGATTATTGGCGTCACGCAGCTGCACAACCGATTCGATCGGGTCAAAATTGATAAGTTCACCGTATTTCATGCTATGAATATGCCTCTCCTGAGTTTGTATCATTGCCGGGTTCAAGCTGCACGATCACAAGATCGGCGAGTGGGTAGCTGCGGTATTCATGATGGCTTGCTTCGGCATAGATCAATTTTCCGGCCCTGATTTCGCCAGGCCATGCCACCACCATGGTTTGCGCGCGCGCGATCTGCAGCAGGAGCTTGAGCGGGTCCTGCTTGAGATTCTGGTCAAAAATAAGCTCGATATTATCGAGAAAAACTGGTTTATCAGAACGGCCCACCAGTTTTGCGAACAGTTCGGGTAATTGCAGAACCCGCTGTTTCGGGGTAAGATCGAGCAGGGCACGGGCCAGCTCAAGATTGGTGTTGATAACGTCTGCAGCGAAATCTGCGGCAGCAGTGTTGAGAACCGCGGTTTTTCCGGAACATGGCTTACCAACGATGAGAACCAGTTTATAATAAAGCGATTCTACCGTATTTACCGCCTGAAAAACTTTTTCTGCGATAACCCCTGACATCGTAGCCTCTTGATCTTATTTACAGAAGCGATTTTAATATATTTGCGCGAAAAGTGCAAAGCTCCGCAAAAAATCATTTTGCGGCGGGCTATGACAGGCTGCTCTGGCAGCTCAGCCCCTGATTTCGGCCATGAGCCAGTTGAAATCCTTCTGGCTGACCTCGACAAAGCCGCCCTTGCACATCAGATAGTTGCCCGGCCCAGTGTTAGCTTCGTTGAAAGGCGCGACGCCATTAAAAAGACCGGCTGAAGGCTTATTGAGCCCAACCTTTTCGAATTTAACCGGCCGGCGGCACGGAAACCACTTGTCTTCATGAAAGATGCGGGTTTCTTCAAACACGGCATCACCGGCGATCGTGCCATAGCCGTCAAAGGTCATCTTTTTTGAAAGATAGGTAATAAAGCGGTCGCCGACCTGCATTTTTTCTGAAAACGACTTCCAGACATTGGCTCTGACGCCAATCATCGACTTTTGTTTGACCAGTTCGTATGTTTCGGGCGTAAACAGAATTATCCAGTGTTTCACTTTTCAATCACACCTCACCATGAATCTTTTCTTCTTCCGCCGGTATTATAGCGCACCCCAGGCAAATTATGAAGTTATTTTGCGGCCGCCCGAAGTTGAATAGTACCAAGCCTGGTGATAAAGTAACTGGAAGTTGTAAAAAAATGCTCAAGAGGAATGAACCGGGGCAATCTTGCAAAAATCGATGCCACCGGCAGAAAACGGGGGGTTTCATGTCTTTTGTAGAACCAGTCACCATTAAAGAAGCCGTCGAAAAAATTCACAAGAAAAAATTTCTATTACCGGCTATTCAGCGCGAATTCGTGTGGAGCACCGACCAGATCGAAAGACTTTTTGATTCGCTCATGCGCGACTACCCAATCAGCTCTTTTCTGTTCTGGGAAGTTGAGAAAAAAGCAGTCGAGAACTACCAGTTTTATGAATTTGTCAAAGATTTTCATGAGCGCGACAATCGTCATAATCCCAAAGCCGAAGTTGACACAGAGTCTGATCTGGTAGCAGTTCTTGACGGTCAGCAGAGACTCACGGCGCTATACATCGGGCTCAAAGGCACGTATGCCTACAAACTGCCTCGCAAGCACTGGAAACAGAGCACGTCTTTTCCCAAACGAAAGCTCTGTCTGAACCTGCTTGCCCGGGCCGAAAACGAAGATATGGAATACGATTTCCGCTTTCTGACGAAAGAAGAATATGAGAGATCTGACCAGAATCATTTCTGGTTTGTTGTCGGCGAAATTCTTAAGCTGAAAGAAGGGTCAGAGATTAACGACTATCTGCTCGACAAAGACGTTCTCAGCGAACAGAGCAAAGAAACCCAGCGTTTTGCCAGCCGCACTTTGTATAAGCTGTATGAGGTCGTTCATAAGAACAAAGCCATTAACTTCTTTCTTGAAAAAGATGAGAGCCTCGACAAGGTCTTGAACATCTTTATACGCGTTAACAGTGGCGGAACTCAGCTTAACTACTCGGATCTGCTGCTTTCGATTGCCACTGCCCAATGGAAAGAAAAGATTGCCCGGGAAGAAATTACCAAATTTGTCGATGAAATCAATGCTATTGGCGATGGTTTCAACATCGACAAGGATTTTGTTCTTAAAAACTGCCTGGTTCTTGGTGACTTCAAGGAAATTGCCTTCAAGGTAGATAATTTCAACCATGCAAACATGATGCAGATCGAGCGGCAATGGGAAGAGATAACCAACGCGATCAGAGCCGCGTTTCTTTTACTTTCGAAACTGGGTTACAGCAGAGACACTCTCACATCAAACAACGCGATCATACCCATTGCCTATTATCTGAAAAAAATCGGTTGCCCGGAGAACTTTACAGAATCAAGCCGATTTGAAGATGAAAGAAAGGCTATTTTCAGATGGCTCATCATTGTTCTTTTAAAGCGGCTATTCAGCGGGCAACCAGACAATGTATTAAGACCCATTCGTGAGGCCATCAAAACCTGTGATCGCCAGTTTCCGGTCGAAGAAATTGCAGCTAAACTTAAGGGCACAACAAAGTCTATGGCCTTCGACAATGATGAGATTGAAAACCTGCTTTATTATCAGTACGGGCAGCCATACGTATTTTCGGTTCTCGCGTCAATTTACCCCTCTCTAGACTTCAGGAACAAGTTTCATCAGGATCATATTTTTCCAAAGCATGTTTTTACGAAAAGTCGTCTGGAAAAAGCGGGGATTGCCGGCAGTGATATCGAGTTTTATCTCGAAAAATTCAACTGTCTCGGCAATATTCAGCTTCTTGAAGGCACGCCAAACCAGGAAAAATCCGGAAAAGACTTCAAAACATGGCTTGAGGAAAAATACCCTGATAAAGCCAGCCGATTGGCCTATATGGAGCGCCATTATATCCCAGACGTGGATCTAAGCCTGGGGAACTTCCGGCAATTCTTTGAAGCGCGTGAAAAGCTGCTCGTTAAGGCATTCAAAAAACTCTTTGTGTAGAGTGATCAGTAATGTTCGGAAAATTTGATTCAAATATCTAATCAGGAGGAATCTATGGCTTCGAAAGAGGGTATGGCTATTTAACATGTTTTTGGAGTTCAGGTGCAGGGTGACGAAATATGGGTGCTCACTGGTCCCAAATCAAACAGCCGGCCGAACCGCAAATACATTTACAAGTTTTCAAGCCTCAGCGGAGGTGGCAGCACCAGCTGCTGACCTTTACTGATATAGCCGCTCAGATATTGGTTCAAAAGCCATTTTCATAAGCCTGCTTCTGCAAATCGTCTGATAGCGTAAAACCGTAAGCGCGGTTCTGCGCTATGGCGGCATGGTCGAGCTTCGCCATAGCGGCCTGGCAGATAATCAGGATCAGATATAAAATGACTCGTCCGGCAAATTCTTGATTTAATCGTTTAAAACTTACCTGACGCGATACTGATGCGGTGCAATCAGACATGCATTAAACATGCTTATGACTGCCTGATATCAGCTGATACCGGGCAGTTATAAACTCTGTTAAAAATGGCAGGTTTCAGCTTTGCTTGCGGATGTAAACAAACAGATAACTGAAAAAATAATTGCCGGCCTGGAGAGAGGCGAAATACCATGGAAAAAGCCATGGGTAGGCGGTTTTCCGAGAAATATGCTGACCGGGCGGCCGTATAATGGCATCAATGTATTTATGATCCGGAACAGCAGATTCGCAGGCACAGAAAGATGCCAACTACATTCTTGGGCGCAATAAAACGGTGAAAGGATCAGCAAATGCCGAAAAAACCCGCGATTAGCAAGGAAGATCGAGATTACCAGTTCAGTATGGGCGAAAAGTATTTCGAACAGTTTCTCGAACGCGGTCGGGTTCTGAACACCGCAATCAAATGGTATGAACTGGCAGCAGTTCAGAGACACCCGCTTGCCTGCCTTCGGCTTGGGCATATTCTTGGCAATCTGAGATACAAAAGGTTCGATGCGATGAGGTCGGTCATGATGCTCACTGCCGGTCATATTCTGCAGAAAAACGAAGATATCGAAGCCTGGCAGGCATTGGTTGCTGATGTAAAGAAGGCTCTAAGCCAGGAACAATTCGAAGAAGCACTGCTTTGGGCCAGAGATTTCGTTTACAGCAAACATTATTCGCTGCGATACGTCTTTGAGTATCTGTATGAGCATATCAGCGAAGTAAGGTCATTGCATCTCAGTTGTCTGGCCGACCTGAAAAAAACTCTTGCTGAAGCACTCGAGCAGAAGCACCAGCACCGGCGACCATGTTCCCCGCCGGCTAACCCGGTGCGTGTCATTCATGATCGCCATACGGTTCCGATTCCGAGGCCGGTAGTGCTGATCGATTCGCGTGAACCCGAAGGCCATGCCTACAGCTTTGCCCGTTTTGACAACTGGTTTGCCGACACAAAGCGAAAAAAACTGAAAACCGGCGATTATTCTCTGGCTGAATGGCCCGACGAAATCGCGATTGAACGCAAAACTCTCGCAGATCTCGTTGGCAGCGTCATGCCACCAAACCGGGAACGCTTTCTCGCCAGCTGCGAACGCCTCGCAAAATTCAGACGCCGCGCGATTGTCGTTGAAGCTTCGCTGCTGCAGGCAAAAT
>JAKQQP010000415.1 GCA_029564115.1 Candidatus Rifleibacteriota bacterium
CTCTCAAAGGTAATGAAACAAAGGGGTCAAAGCTGACCACAACCATCGGCGACAGTTCGATAACCCAGGAAATATATTCTTTCAGGGTGCAGGGCGGTTCTTTGCTGCTGATCCTGCAGGATACCCTGAACCTGGATGGCAAATCTTCTGAAGAAGGCCGCAAATTCAGGCAACTGCTGATCGAAACTCTTAGTTTTTCAGCTTCAGGCTGACGGCGGGGCACTGTTCAATACACCAGATACACTTTTTTACAAATCCAAAATTGAATAGGCCCGGTGCAGCAGATTGTTTATCAGACCCGGGCGCCACCCACGGAGCATCTGAATGGAAACATTGAACGAAATACAGGCCCTGACAAAAAAACTCAGCATACTATACGTCGAAGACAGTGAATTTGTGCGCATTCCGACTATGCATCTGCTGACTCAGCTTTTCAAAGAAATTCATGTCGCCAATGACGGTCATGAGGGTCTTGAATTCTATAAAAACAGCCATAAGCAGATCGATCTGGTGTTAACTGACATTCAGACGCCGCACATGACAGGTCTGCAGATGGCCAGAGAGATCAAGCAGCTCAATGACCAGCAGCATATTCTTATCTTTTCTGGTTACAGCAGCCCGGAAAACTATGCCGAGGCCATTGAAATTGGCGTAGAAGGCTTTATTTTGAAACCAATGGAACGGGAAAAGTTTCTCAAGGCTATTGCCAAAGCAGCCCGCGCCATAAATAACCAGAAGTTTCAGGAAAACTATCAGCTTGAGATTGAAAAACTCCTTTCAGAGAGAACAATCGAGCTCGACAAGCTTCTTGGAACCGATGAAATTACCGGTCTGCCAAATAAAACCCGCCTGTATTTTGAACTGGAAAAAGGCGACAGCTGTTCTCTGGTGCTGGTTAACATCGATAATTTCGACCACATCAATTCTACTTACGGTTTTGAGATCGGCGACAAGGTACTCTACGGAGTTGCCAGGTATCTCGAAAAGCTTGTTCCAGAGAGAAGCACCCTTTACCGGCTTCCGTCTGATGAAATGGCTTTTCTGGTTCCTGGCAGCGACCAGCAGAAGGTCGAAGAATTTGCCAGCCAGATTCTCAGGGGCATCAGCCACCATCGGGTTGCGGTCGACGACATCGAAATGCACATCACCTGCACGATTGGC
>JAKQQP010000449.1 GCA_029564115.1 Candidatus Rifleibacteriota bacterium
TGGCTGCAGCCGGCAGAAGCTGCCGGCGGGTCTGGCCGGGAACACTGCATGTCGGTCTTAGCGAAAATGCTTTTATGTTTGCTGTCTGTTGAACGATCAGCGCGGTTTCGTTTCGTTATGCTGACTATTTGCGTGGTGCTGATGGCAAAACGATTGAGTGGCCAGGTCGGCCTAATCTGGCCCGGTTTTGCTGCAGTCGTTTGCGCCAGTGCTGGCGAAATCTGGAGTGAGCCAACTCCAGAATGTCTCGGTATTTTTGTCACCACGAAGATGCTCAACCCGTTTGCGGGTGAGAGGTGCATTGCCGGCGATGCTGGAATTATGGTGATCTAAAGCTGTTTGTGCAGGTTTATCATGGTTTCGGCTGTGGTTTGAGGTTTTTACTTTATTGATCTCTTTCGTCGCAGATGGGTAGGCTGCCGCGACCCGTTGTTCTGCCAGGAAAGAGTTTTGTCTGCCGCAGTATCAGCTGCGGTTTCGCGACAACCTTGTGTTTAAGGTTCGTCAGTTATGTTGATGGCATGGCGCAACGGACGTGCGCCTGGCAAAGGTTCAAGGAGGAATCTACTATGTCATTACGTATAAACCAGAATGTTCTCTCTGTTGCAACTCATAACTCCGTAGCCCAAACCTCTTTGCGGCTTGAAAAGTCGATTCAGAAGCTGAGTTCTGGCCTTCGCATCAACTCAGCCGCTGATGACGCAGCTGGATTGGCAATCAGCGAAAAGATGCGCCGTCAGATTCGCGGTTTGAGCCGCGCAGTGCTGAATGCCCAGGATGGCATTTCGATGCTGCAAACCGCCGAAGGTGCACTGGGAGAATCACACAGCATTCTGCAGCGCATGCGCGAACTGGCAATTCAGGCGTCGAACGATACGCTGACCAGCAATGATCGTCTTGAGATTCAGAAGGAAGTTGTTCAGCTCAAGGAAGATCTGAACCGTATTTCCAGTAATACTGAATTCAATACCAAAAAATTACTGGATGGCAGCCAGACCGCTCTGGTGAGCGCAAGTTCGAGCTCCGTAAAGGGGCTGATTAACGGTGGTCTGAACGGTATGTCTGGCGACTTCAATGTTCAGATCGACATGCTGCATGGTGGTATTTCTGAGATGCAGACTTCGCAGCTGCTCACCGTGAAAGACGGTAACGGCAAGCTTGCTGAAGGTGGAACCCAACTGCAAAGCATTGCGCAGTTCTACGATACAAACGGTGTGTTCGCTTTGGCTACTCCACAAAAAATCAGTATCAACGGTAATGGTAAAACTGTAGATGTAATGCTCGACGGGCAGATGACGTTTGACGAACTGGCTTCAAATCTTCAGAATGCCATCACCAGCAAGAGCGGTCTGCAGATTCAGAATTCGAGAGTGGCCGCTATCGTGACTGTGCAGACGCAGGTTTCCGGTCTCGGTGGCTATATGGAGATAACTTCGGGCTTCGTTGGCGAAAACGGTTCTATCTCGTTCTCTGGTGACCAGAAGGTTATGGATGCTCTTGGACTTTCAGTAGCTCGTGAGGCCCAGAACAATCGTGTGGCAGTTACTACCCGTGATGGTTTCGGCAACGTCAGGATTATCAGAACTGAATCTGATTCTGTATCTGGACTGTTGAACGGGATGGACGTGAAGTTTACTTCACAGGCGGCTCAGATTGCCGGCTCATCTGGCCTTGAATCAGGCCTGCATATTTCGGCTGCTGAAACCTTCGATGTTTCGATCGGAACAGGCACGGTCAGTCTGACTATCGCTGCCGGTTACTGGACTATGGATGGTTTGGCCAGAAGCATCAACGACCAGGTTGAAACTCAAATTGGTACTGACCCGGTTCTTCTCGGTCTCAAAGCTTCTGTCGCCGAAGGCGAAATACGCCTGTCGTATGAAAAACCGGCTTCGGCATCTTCAACTCTGAACACCTCTATTGTGGTCGCCAATGCCAGTAATTCGACTCTTGGCTTTGTTAACGGTTCATATAGCGGCTTTGTCGATGGCTCGAAAAATGCCGGCAAGATCGAGTGGGGCTTCAGTATGTTCGTTGACAGTGCCAAATATTCACTGGCAGCAGGTACTTCAATGACTGTGACGGTCAGTGACGGTATCAACGAAGAGTTGATTACGGTTATGCAGACTTTAGGCGTTGGCGATGAGCAGGTGGCTGACATGAAAGCGTTCACTCTCTTTAAAGTATCGGTGAACGACCTTCTGAAAGCGGCAAGTGTGGCTGTCAGAATTGACCAGCACGGTGGTGCCATGGCCTTTACTTCTCTGCGAGTCGGAACGCAGCACAATGACAGCACAGCAGCCCTTTCGAGCATGGTTTCACTGACAATAAGCTCGACGTATTCTGTCTACATGCAGAGCGTGTTTGGTCTCAAAGAAGGTACGGTCAAAGGTTCGGGCGACGCCAACTTCAAAATGCATGTCGTCGACAATTCACCTCAGTTCCAGATTGGTGGCGATCAGGGGCAGAGTATGGGCATTTCGATGGCGAATATGTCTGCCGATGCCCTTGGAGTATCGAATCTTGATCTGACCAGTGTTGCCGGGGCTCAGAAAGCTCTTGGCAAAATCAATAAGGCTATCGATACCGTATCTGCTGAAAGATCTAAACTTGGCTCGTTCCAGAATCGTCTCGAATTCGCTATCAACAATCTGCGCAACACTCACAGCAACCTCGTTGCTGCTGAATCACGAATCAGAGATGCTGATATCGCTTCAGAAATGATCGAATTCACCCGCAATCAGATTGTCTCTCAATCTGGTACAGCGATGCTGGTACAGGCTAATATGGTTCCGCAGAGTGTTCTTCAGCTTCTTGGCTGATTAAATCCTCTCCTGTTTCTTACAGAGCCCCGGACTGCCGTTTATTCGGCGGTTTCGGGGCCTTTTTCATATGGTTAAAAAAAATGCACTTTGTGCCGTTTAGAGAAGGCGTAGTTTTTCTTTTTATTCTCTGGAGGTGCGTTACCGGGTTAATAACTGACAACTGAATCCTGAATTGCTTGTGAACCACTCGCGCATGGAAGCGCGAAAATAATGATTCAAGGAGGAATCAATATGTCACTTAGAGTAAATCATAATATCCCGGCAACTGCAGCTTACGGCGAATTGCTGAGGGTTTCCGGTCGGTTTGAAAAGTCAGTTGAAAAACTGAGTTCAGGTTTGCGAATCAATCGGGCGGCTGATGACGCCGCCGGTCTGACCATAAGCGAAAAACTTCGCAGGCAGGTGCGTGGCCTGGCAAGAGCCACGATGAATGCCCAGGACGGAATCTCGATGATTCAGTCCGCAGAAGGTGCTCTCAACGAGGTTCACAGCATTCTGCATCGCATGCGCGAGCTGGCTGTTCAGTCTGCGAACGATACTCTCACCAGCAACGATCGGCTCGAAATTCAAAAAGAAGTCAATCAGCTGCGTGACGATATCAATCGCATAGCCCACAATACTGAGTTCAATACAAAAAAACTGCTAGACGGCAGCCAGAATGCCAAAATCAGCACCAGCTCAGGCTTTGCCTGTGGCCTGGTGACTGGATCTGCTGCTGACGGTGGCGATTACCAGGTCAGTCTTGCCCTGCTTCAGGGCGGTTCGGCCCAGTTGCAGCGCACCCAGATTTTCACTCTTCATGGTCGGGACGAGCTGGCGAAGAGCGAAACCATGCTGATCAGCGTTGCCCAGTTCTATGACGAAAACGGTGTGTTTATTCTCGATGAACCGTTGAAGTTGACTCTGCACGGAAACTCACGCACTGCTGAAGTCAATATTGACGCCTATACTTCGTTGGATGACCTTGCGCAGCTGATACAGCGCGGGATGACTGATGGCAAAGACGGGCTGGGCATCGACAATTCGGTGGCTGTTGCAGTGGTTACCGCGCAGACAAAGTTTTCTGGTCTGGGCGGCTATCTCGAATTCAACTCCGGTTATATCGGGGAAAAAGGCCGCGTGAGCTTCTCTGGTCCGCAGGAGCTGGTCGAGGCTCTCGCTGTTTCTACAGTCAGAGCTGCCCGTGATAATCTGGTCGAAGTCAATCTGACTGATCGTGAAGGCAATCTTCGCACTACCCAGATCGACTGTGATCGCGCTGTTGGTCTGCTGACCGGCATCGATATTCAGTTCGATTCGCAGGCTGCGCAGGTAGCAGGCTCAAGAGGGCTCGAGGAGGGTTTGTATTTTTCTGCGACCGAAAGTTTCACGCTGGAAGCTGGCGGTCAGACGATAAATCTGGTGGTTGCGAGCGGTTACAGTACTCTTGACGGCATTTCCCGCAGCTTCAATATGCAGTTGTCGACGGCAAATGGCACCGCTGGCCTTAAAGGTTTCGTTGCCAGTGTTTCTGATGGTGAAATAAAACTCTCTTATCAACGCCCGGCCTCGGTTTCGAGTTCACTCGGCAATGCCTTTACAGTTTCAGATTCGTATGCTGCCAATGTTCTCGGTTTCAGAAACGGTATTTACAGTGGTTCGACCGAAAGTGGCAAGAATAATGACAAAGCTGTCTGGGGCTTTAGTAAATTCAGAGAAGATCTTGCTCTCAATGATATTGCCACCATCGAAGTCGGCGATGGCAGAAACTCGACAATTCTTGAAATTGCCGGGGCAATGACCGGCGAACCCGGTGTAGTGACGGTTGCTGATATGATAAGCTTCGAAGAACTGCAGGCCAGATTCAACGGAAATCTGCAGGCAGCCGGAGTTGCAGTGCGCGTCGATCAGATAGATGGCGCCATGGTATTTACTTCGACACGCATTGGTCGCGAGAATGTCAGCGAGTCGGTTGTCTATTCAAGTATTGTAAGCGTTAAAGCCGTTGCTTCTGTAGCCATGGGTTCGGTTGTTTCTGCCGGCGAGAGCTTTTTGCGTAGTTTTGGTATCACTCAGGGTGCCAGAAGCGGCATTGGCGACACCAACTTCAGAATGCACGTGATGAAAAACGATAATCAATATCACATTGGTGCTAACCAGATGGAAGTGATGAAGGTCGCTTTTTCTGACATGACCGCCCGAGCTCTTAATGTGGATAATCTCGATATGACAACGATAGAAGGGGCTGAGCGTGCTATGGGGCGATTGAATATCGCTATCGACAGGGTTTCGTCAGAACGCTCGAAGCTGGGAGCTTATCAGAATCGTCTTGAATACGCCATAACCAACCTGCGCAGTATGCACACCAACGCCAGTGCTTCAGAGTCGAGAATCAGAGATGCTGATATTGCCAGTGAAATGATCGAATTTACCAGAAATCAGGTGATGCGTGAATCTGCTCAGGCCATGGTTGCTCAGGCCAACAGCAGCGCCAGCGGAATTCTTTCTCTGCTCAGATAAAAAAAATCGCCGGCAGAGCCGGCGATACAGAGCAAAGACGTATTAGAGGGAGTATCAGACAGCTGCTGCTGCCCGATATAAGTCGATGGTCGGGCGCGATGTCGCGTCGTGCTTGAGTGTCGTCTGAAAGAATATCTCATCAGGATTTTTTAACCTGGGGCTGACCTGCTGTTTGCGGGTCGGTTCGAGATCGTTACCTTTCTGACTGGCGATAAACTGATCGAAATTCTGCAGAAAAGCTTCTACATCACTGCTTTTCTGATTTTTAACCATGGGATGGTTGAGAATTTCGCCTTTCAGCGTTCCTATTTCTTCGGGTGAAAAACGGTTGCTGATATTTTGCAGAAATGATTTGTTTTCTTCGGTGATGCCCTGCTTCATGATGCGGTTGGCCACTACTGAGGCTGCAAATGAAATCTGGTTCTGGCGGGGCATCGAATCGGTCATGTTCCAGAATTGGCTGAGAAAGTCGTCGCGTTTGAACGCCGTATTGCGGTTTCTTTTGTCTTCGTCTTCAAGATTCAGACTGGTTTCGCGGGCTCTGGCATTCTGCTGACTGTTAAAAAGGTTGATGGTCGACTGACTGTAGTTTCCTACGTTCATTTGCTGCCTCCTGTTTTATTTTCTTCAATACCTATCGGAAGTTTGCTCCCGAAAGTTTAGCGGGTAATGAGTTAAAAAATAAAAAAGGCCAGAAGTCTCTTTAAACAGCTTCTGGCCCTCTCGATGCAAAAAATTATTTTAGAATATGTTCAGCTGCTTCTTTCCAGGGCAGGGTCTGTTGCTCGCCTGTGACCAGATTTTTAAGAGAAACAGAGCCGCTGGCTGCTTCAGTGGCACCCAGAATCGCGACAAAGGCCGCCCCGGCAGTTTCGGCATAGGCTATCTGTTTGCCGAGTTTGGGCGTTTCGGGGAAAACTTCTACTTTGACGCCGGTTTCTCGCATGCAGTTTGCTGCTTCAAGAACTTTATCGTCGCTGACATCAGCAAAGTGGCAGAGCATGACGTCAGAACCACACGAAAGCTTCGAAAAAAGACCTTTTTCTTCGAGAATCAATACCAGCCGCTCAAAACCGATCGAAAAGCCAACAGCCGGAATTTCGCTGCCCTTGAACATGCCGATGAGACCATCGTAACGGCCACCGCCACCCAGACTGCCGCTGAAGTCCGGTGAGCGAATCTCGAAAATCGGGCCAGTGTAATAGCCGAGGCCACGGGCCAGCGAAGCGTCGATATTGAATCTGCCCGCGGCTTTGGTGTTTTTGAGAAGTTTGCACAGGCTTTCGAGTTCATTCAAAGCTGACTGGGCAGCTTCGTCGCCGATCAGTCCGGCACGCAGGCGATCTATCTCACCGTTTTCGTCGAGCCCGCAGGGGCGCTGAATTAGCGCGAGCAGATTCTGAGTCTGCTGCGAATCGATGCCGCGCTGTAAAAGCTCTTTTGTGACACCATCTATGCCGATTTTATCGAGTTTGTCAACTGCAACCAGAGTGTTGCTCTCGTTTTCAAGGTTGATACCGGCCGCTTTGATCAGGCATTTGAGTAGCTGACGATGATTTATGTGTATTTCAAAATTACTGAAACCAAGGTTGAGTAACACTTCTGCTACTGCAGAACAGACTTCCGCTTCTGCCAGCAACGATTTGGTGCCGGTTATATCGACATCGCACTGCAAAAATTCGCGAAATCTGCCTTTGCCGGGTCGGTCGGCCCGCCAGACAGGCTGAATCTGATAGCGTTTGAAATATTTCGGCAGTTCAGGATTATTGGCAACCAGGCGTGCCAGGGGTACTGTAAGGTCATAACGCAGCCCAAGGTCGGCAAGATCTTTTTCTTCGACCTGGTCTTTTTCGAGAGCTCGGGCAAGTTTGTCGCGCCGGTGCAGAATTCTGAACAGCAGCTGGTCGCCTTCGTCACCATACTTCCCCAGCAGGGTGCTCAGGTTCTCGATCGATGGGGTTTCGACAGGAACAAAGCCGTACTTTTCGTAGGTTTGTTGAATTGTATTGATTACGTGGCGTCTTTTAACGAAATCCTGCGGCAAAAAGTCGCGCATGCCGCTCGGCGGCTTTGTAGAGATTTCCATCGAATCAGCGGCCTCTCAGCAAGCTGGCCTGGTCGTTATGGCGAACGTTAAAACCTGTAAGAGAAGAAACTTTGAGGGTTTCAACGGCGCTGTGGCTGCCGTCGATGCCGATACTGAACTGTGTTTTGGTAGTATTCATCTTGTCGCTCCTGTTTTCTGGTCTACAGTACATATCGGAATAACGGGCAAAATTGTTTAACCCGACTGCAGCCACCGGGAAACCTTTGCCACTACTGACAGGCAAAGCTTCTAGTCAGCTATGGCGGTAGAAATTGAGTTTTGGCAGGTGCTTTCTGATTTTCAGAAGAGCGTAGAGACCCGAGGCGGCCGCTCCGGCAGCGACAGCCACTGGTGCCCACAACGGAAAACTATATTCTTTGTTGATATGTTCGAACAGTTCGAGTTCGTGTGGTTCGCCTGCTGTAATGTCGGCCTTTTCAAGGTATACGAGAATGGCACTGCGGTCGTCGCCGTCATACTCGTTGGCGACAGAGCCGACAAAAGCTTTTAGCCTTGCAGAAAGGGTTTCTTCCGACTGCTGCTCTTCAGCCACCCGCAATGGTGAAAAGTCTGGAGACAGCTTTGCCGGCGAAAAAGCTATGCCTTCTGAACATAGTAAAATAGATTGGCCTGGCTGTACCGGCAGGGTGAGGACTTGTGTGGTCTGCAGCTGCCAGTCGCTGGCACTGGCAGAAAATGCGCAGCGTCCGTCGGCAGCGACGGCGACAATGCCGCGATTAATCCATAGCACTGCAGTCGAAACGTTGTTGTTTGCAAAACCACCGGTTTCGCAGTTGTTTCTGGCAATCGCAATGGCTTCTGTCAGCCTGGTTTCATTTTCGTCACCGGCAGTTACTGGGGCGATTTCACGAATTCTTTCCCAGATAGATCTGGCGAGGGTCTCGGCGGCAGTTGCTCCGGCCGGACCACTGCCGTCGGCAATGATGGCAAAATTGATCTGCGAGTCTATCAGAAGATAATCCTGGTTTTGCTCGCGAATCGAACCGGTCTGGGTTATTGAAGCTGTTTTCATTGATTGATATCTGTCGGTATGCGGTGATCGAGCAGACGGTTGTGTGCATTGATCAGCTGCTGCACTTTTTCGACCACGTCGAGCAGACCTCGCGATCTTAGCCCTGATAAGAGTGAATCTACGAATACAAGCTTGACCTTGGGGTGGGATGGTTCTACGTAGCCGGCGCTGCGGTCGTCGCCGAGGATCCAGTAGGTGAGGCGGTCGCAATAAGGTACCCAGTTCGAGAAATCGCTGAAGTCAGAATAGGCATTAAGTCTTGGAATGACTATCTGAGGCACATACTCGATCTGATTGGCGGCATTGATATAGATGCGTTCGTTTTCAGGGACGATTGGAGCAATTTTCAGGTTGGGCAGGGTAACTTTGAATCTTGCTTTGCCAAAATGATTTATCGCTATTTTTTCGGCAATTGCTTCCCATTTTGCTGAAATTTCCCGAATCTCCTGGGAGTAGGTGAACAGAGCCTTCTGAAAAGCTTCGTGGCTTTTCAGTTCTGGTATGGCATTTTCAAGCGCCAGAAAATGAGAATGATTGAAAAGCGTTCCCAGCATGAAGCCAAGCCCGTTGTTTAAAAAGTGGCGGCGAGTGAGGTGTTGTGCAGCTTTATCCTGGCTCAGGTGCAGTCGGTCGCTGATAAGCCAGTCAGTTGCCTGTTTCGCTGTTTCGAGGGCTTCTGAAGACTTCCAGATTTCTGCCTGTTCGTTGAACTGCCATGGTTTGAATTTGCCGGGGTAGGCATTTTCAATTACCTGCGAAAGATTTTGGTTGAAGAGATCGAGCAGTTTTGACAGGCCATTCATGTGAAACTCACGAATCGAAATACGCTTGGGAATATCTTCGCCGGGTATGCCGAGGCGCTCCTCGATCAGCCAGCGGGTTGCTCGCCCGGCAATTTCGAAACGGTCTTCCTGAAACCACAAAAGCTGTTCTTCTTCTGTAAACTGCCATGGCTTGAATACGTTGGGAAATACCTGATCGACCATTTTGAAGCAGGAATCTTCGAAGCGTTCGAGTAGTGCTGCAAGACCGTTTTCTTTAAAAATCTGGCGGTTGAGCATGAGAGGCAGGTCACCTCTGCTGCAGCCGAGCTTTTCGGTCATCAGCCATTCCAATGCTTCTCTGGCACAGGTAACGATATTTTGTCCTTCGAGCCACAAGCCGGTTTCGCCGAACTGCCACGGCTTGAATTTGCCGGGCAGGGCTAGATTCACAAGCTTGAATCGACTTCGATCAGCCCATAGATAGGCTTGGTCTAACCCTGAAGCGTTGATGAACTGCTCGTTAAAGAGCTCTGGCAGATCTTCTGGCTTTTGCAGTCTGGTTTTAACTCTTTCGAGGGAATGCTTGACTGCCTGGCGTGCCCAGATTTCGGCATTTGCTTCTTCTTCGAAAATGAAGGGTGGCAGTTCGCCCTGTTTGTCATTGATAATGCCGATGATGTCGGTAATATCACTCTCGCTCAATTCTTCCAGTTGATTGCCGAAGTGGCGGGCAAAGCCGTCTTTGTTGCGCTCCAGATGCTGCATCTGCATCAGTTCACGAACCTGGATGACGGGCAGGTGCAGGCGGTCTGCCAGCTTTTCGTCGCTGAAAAAGAGATATTCTTTCTGAAGGCTGTTGATAATCGTTTTGGTGACCGGGTCGTTAAGGTCTATAGAAGGGCGTGGTTTAGCCGGGATTTGTTGCTGTGTCGACAGCTGCGCCATGCCGTCAGGCTGCATGGCTGCCGACATTGGTTGCATCTGAACGGGCAGAATGTAGCTGCCTCCTCCAATGCCGCCAGCAGTGAGCCCGGCCAGGGGGATGCGCTTTTCTTCTTCGTCGGAGGGGGTGACGTATATTACTTCTTCAAGAGTGGATTGGCCCTGTAACGCCAGTTCAAGTGCCATTTCGCGAAGGGTGCGCATTCCTTCGAGTCTTGCGACACGTTTGATTGCCATTTCGGTACCGCCTTCCATGATCACGTCTTTGAGAGACGGTGTTATGATCATGGTTTCATAAACGGCTGAACGCCCAAAAGTGCCGGTCTGATTGCATTCCCGACAGCCGGTGCCTTTGTAGAACCGACTGCTCAGAAGCTTGCCGGCACTGATATTGAGGCGCTGGATGACATTTTGTGAGGGCTTGTATTCGGTTTTGCAGTGCGGGCATATGCGATGCAGAAGCTTCTGAGCGACCACCACTCTGACTGCGGCTGTGACAAGATAAGCCGGCACCCCCATGTTGATCAGACGGTTGATGCTCGCGGGGGCATTGTTGGTATGCAGAGTCGAAAGAACCTTGTGGCCGGTGAGTGAAGCGCGAAAAGCTATTTCTGCCGTTTCGAGATCGCGGATTTCGCCGACGAGAATGATGTCGGGGTCCTGGCGCAGGGCAGTGCGCAGCCCGCTGGCGAAATCCAGCCCGATTTTATCGTTTATCTGAACCTGGGTGATGCCAGGAATTCTGTATTCAACGGGATTCTCGATCGTGAAAATGTTGATTTCCGAACTGTTGAAATATTTCAGCATCCCGAAAAGGGTGGTGGTTTTACCAGCCCCGGTTGGGCCTGTTACCAATATCAGCCCGTATGGCTCGTCTAGAGCTGATTTTAACCGACTCAGATCTTCAGGGAAAAAGCCTATGTTGTCGAGATCGAACTTGGATTCACGCTGAAGAATGCGCAGTACAGCTTTTTCGCCCAGCAGACTTGGCACGGTGCTGACGCGGAAGTCCACTTCTTTATCCTGCATTTTGACTTTCAGACGACCATCCTGTGGCAGGCGGCGTTCGGCAATGTCGAGATGTGAAAGAATTTTGATGCGGCTGATCAGCGGAGCCAGCAGGCTGCGTGGCCCGGTCATCGCATCGTGCAGCATGCCATCTACGCGAAACCTTACCAGGAGTATGTCTTCTCTGGGTTCAACGTGAATGTCGGAGGCACGTTTGAGAATAGCCTGTTTGAAAATGGCGTTGAGAAATTGGACGACAGCTCCCTGTTCAGAGGTTTTGCGCACAATCTCGATACCTGAATCGGTAGATTCCGTAACTTCTGATTTGCTTTCTTCGCCGCCAACCGAAAAGCCTTCCCAGCTGTAAAGCTGTCTAATGGCAAGTTCTATTTGATTTTTAGGGGCGATGAGTACTTCAAGTTTGCATTGGGTGAGAAAGGCGATCATGTCGGTGGCCATTATGTCGAACGGGTCGGCCATGACCACGGTCAGCTTGTTGCCTTCGCGCCTGTAGGGGATCATTTTGTATTGTTTCGCCTGGTATTCGGGCACGAGCGATAGAATTTTAGCATCGACCTTGATGTTGGTCAGGTCTACGACAGATATGCCAAGAAATTCGGCCCACAGATCGAGAACCTGCTTTTCAGAAAGAAAGCCAAGTCTGACAATGATGTTTTCGAGGCGCTCGAGTGTCTGGGCTTGAATGATCCGGGCTTTGTCCAGCTGATCTTCTGTGATCAGGCCTTTCTGCAGCATTAAACTTTCAACGGTTGGTTTGGTTCCCTGAATGTTGTTCATGGCTTCCTCCGGCCCAGATGTTTATTTAACTTCGATTCTGAAAGTGCGGCGTTCGAGAGAAACGGTGACGTCCTGTGTGTCGTGAAAGGCGAAAAGATGGAAAGTGACGTGTCCGACTCTCTTGGGGTGAAAAAAGATCAGAGTTTTATTTTCGGTTTTTTCAACCCGGTGAATGTCGATTCTGTTGTCGTTATAGACATAGTCTATTTTCCAGATAAGTTCACGGTTGTCTGAGTAACGCGGCAGTTCTATTTTGAACACCTGGTTCAACCTGGCCTCTATTATTTCTGGTTTCTTGATTTCGCTGGGCAGAAGCCTTACGGCGCAATCATTGGAAACCAGGTGGCGCGGCATTGTCATTGCCATGCCCTGAGCTTTGTAAACGCCCTGTGGTAAAGGCAGGCCGTTTCTGCCTGTTGAAGTCCACGAAAGCTTTTCTGAGCGTGTTTCTCCAGATTTCAACGGAATCGAATGCGGAGCATCCTCCCAGGTGAGCCCCTGTGACCAGCGATAGATCTGTGTTCTGTCGTGATGAATGGCGAGATCCCATTGCTGGCCGGTTTTGTAGGGAATATTGACCGTTTTGTCGGTGCGATTTCGGATACTTATGGTGAAAGTTGCTGTCTGACCGGCAATAATCTCGGGGGTATCTGCAACAATGGTGACTTGAAAATCTGCGGGGTTGACAAATTCCCATTTTCGCCAGCTTTGCCCGGATAGAGCGCTTCCGGCAAGAAATACCAAAACGATGGAAGTTAGCAGGTAGGCTTTTTTCATATGTCTGATGATACAACAGAGAATGCGTTGTGCAAAGTAATTGTTGGCGTTTTGCCGCTCGTTTGATTGACACCTTGCCGTATGGTTCTTATAATTAACGACATAATTGTACCGAACCCTGCGAAAGTTATTCTCCCTTAGCGGAGTGGAGGAAGATATGATCTATATGAATCGCCAACTGCTGAAAAAAATCTCGCTCCTGACGGTTGTTATGTTTGTTCTGTCGACTTTTGGTGCCTACGCGCAGACTGCTCAGGTCAACATTCCTGTGGCTGCGGGTCAGCCAGTCGACGTTTCCATTCTCAATAACGTCATACCTGAGCTCAACAACCTTCAGAGCAACCTGAGAACCGCTCAGAGCACTCTCAGCAGCCTCGAAAAGATTTCCACTCCCCTTTATAACAAAATAGCTCCCACCGGCATGGAAACCATGAGCATCGCCCAGCGCATCAAGGCCATTCTGGCGAACGCCAAATCTGTTCTCGGGACTACCTTAAAAACTTCGGGCGAGCAGGCCAAGGCCAACATTGCCGCCGGCGCTTCACCGGTCAATCTTTCTTATGACCAGCAACTCGCTTACGGCATCGAGCAGCTTGGGGCTCAGGCTGCCAAAATTGAAACATCCGGCAAATTTTCTGCTTCTGCCGACAAGCTCAAGGCAATCATCGCTCTGGTTAAAGCCAGCCTTCAGAAGGTTGTAACCGCAGTGCGTGCCAAAATTTTTGCCGTAGGGCAGAAGGTTGGCCTGATCGACAAGAGCAAGTCTTTTGAAAACGGGAAAGTCGTCGATAACAGCAAGGGCGAAAGCAAAATAATGTTGAGTGCCTCTGCTGACGTGCAATACGCCGATACTTTTTCCGGCAAAATGGCCAAAGGCATTGCCGATGGCACTCAGAGCGCCAAAAACTCTCTCAAGAGCAGTTTCTCGTTTTCGAATCTTGCCGTTACCACTGCTGTGGCTGTGGGCACAAATCTGGCTATCGACGCAATCCACGGTAACAAACCTTCTTTCTCTCAGGCTGTAAAATCAGTTGCCACTCTCGAATTTGCCGGTAATGTGGTTGGTTCAGCTCTGGGTGCCGCCGGTGGCCAGTTTACCGCCTCTATCGTCAAAAGTTTTATTCCAGGCCCGGTTGGGGCCCTGGTTGGTTCTGTAATACCAGTCATGTTCGCTTCCGCATCAGGTCAGATGGGCTCGAATCTGATCAGCGGCCTGAAGAATGGCGAGTTTTCAGTTGCCAAAGCCTTTCAGCAGATAGACAAAGCCGATCTGATAGGGTCTTCGATCGGTTCAACTATCGGTATGGCTCTTGGTGCCCCCATTCCGGTTATCGGGCCAATAATAGGTGGCGTTGTCGGCGGTATGCTCGGCAGTAAGGTGGCTAAGTGGGTAACTGCTTTTGCCAAGGGTGGCAAAGTTTCTTTGTTCGGCAAGGGTTCAAAGGTCGTAAATATGCCGACCGGTTCACCTGCCAGCAGTTTTGGCGGGTTCGGTAATGCCATTGGTTCTCTTGGTGGCTCAGGAAGAGGGACTGGCCCTGTGGTTGCCGGTGATTCTACTGTCGGGACAGCGCAGTTTTCGGTCGGCGACAACTCTCCAGAACGGCTTGTAGAAGTTGAAAAACTCTATTATGATACTTATCTGCAGTATAATCGTATGGTTGAAGCCAACGACCAGGCTGGCGCCAAAAAGGTTTTTGAGCAGCTCAAGCAGTATTCAGATGAATATACCAGCCTGAAAAAAGCTCTTAAAACCGAATAATTTTCAGACAGATATTTTCACAAGAACGGCACGTCTGCTGCCGTTCTTTTCTTTTAGAAGCCCTGGTCTTGACGCTGCCGTTTTGGCATAGTAACATGTCGCGCCAAGGTATTTAATCTGTTGAGGTGCCCGTGGATATTCTTGTTTTGGGTTCTGGTGCCAGGGAGCATTCTATTGTTCATGCTCTCGCCAAATCTCCATCTGTGCATAAAATCATTGCCTGCCCGGGTAACATCGGCATGTCTTCAATAGCTATCTGCAAAAGAGTTCCTTTTAGAGATAACGCTGAACTGGTAAGGCTTTGTAAAGACAAGGTCGCCCTTGCTGTTGTCGGTTCCTCAAAATTTGTTGAGGAAGGCACCGTAGATGCTCTGGCACTGGCAGGTATTCCGGTGATCGGTCCTGCCGCCGATGCCGGTAGAATAGAAACCAGCAAAGCTTTTGCCGCCAAATTCATGGCTCGGCATCATATTCCATCCCCTTTGACGCGTATTGTCGTTAACGCGTCCGAAGCAGAACAGGCTTTCGCAGATAATCCATCTCTGCTGGTCGTTAAATGTGATGGATTTTCGCATGGCACCGGCGTGGCCGTCTGTGAAACACCTGAACAGGCAAAACATGCAGCGATAAAGTTTTTGAATCTGCATAACCCGCCCTTGATTCTTCAAGAAAAAATTTCCGGGATCGAATGCTCTTATACCATTCTGACTGATGGGCAGCAGTGGGTTTCGTTCAGCTCGTGCCGCGATTATAAGCGTGCAGATGACGGCGAAACGGGGCCGACTACCGGCGGTATGGGTGCTGTGAGCCCATCCCCCGATCTTACTCCTGAGCTCGACAGGCAGATCATTGAAACGATCGTGCAGCCGGTTGTCGATGGCATGAAATCAGATAATCTGCTTTATCGTGGGTTTCTGTCTATTCAGCTGATGCTGACCCCGGAAGGGCCAAAAGTGCTTGAATTCAATGCCCGGTTAGGCGACCCCGAGACACAGAGCATTTTGACGCGGTTTCGCGGCGATCTGGCAAATCTTCTCAAAGACTGCTCTATGGGTTGTCTGACTTCGGTCGGCTCTGAAGTGGCTTTTGGCAGGCATTCAGCTATTTCGGTCGTAATCGCCCGCCAGGGTTATCCTGATAATGAAGCCGGTGACCCGATTGTCAGGGGTGTTGACCGCGTTGCCGAATCGATGGTCTTTTTTTCGAACTGTCGTCGTTCTGAAGATTCTGACGATTATAAATTCAAAAGCGGTCGTTTGATAAGCGTTACCGCTGTGGGCGAAACCCTCGCCGAAGCACGCAGCAAGTGCTATAGCGATATTTCCCGCCTCGAGCTTGATAGAATAAAGTATCGCAGCGATATCGGCAAAGAAAGCTGATACTGATAAAGATTTGCTGGCAGGGTGCCCAGTGGCTATCGCCGGCAGATGGATTCTACTGCAATAAAAAAGGCTGCCATATTGGCAGCCTTTTTTATTGTTCCAGCGAGCTTAAATAAGCTTTCGGAAAATTGTGAATTTAGACAGGGTTTTGAGCAACCAGAAGTTTTTGCCCTGCAGATCATCGGGCCCGAATACCGATTCGACTTCACCTCTGTCATTGACGTCGAACTGGTATTGTTCCGAGACAGAGACGTCGCTGAGGATCTCGCTGCGCAGCTGCTTGGAAAATTCTTCTGATTTGATAGCGACCACGACCTCTGAGTTAACCTGTTCGCTCAGATAGTCGAGGTTGTAGGTGCCTACAACGCCAATTTTTTTGTCGAACACCCAGTTTTTGGCGTGCAGTTTGTTTGAGCCTTTGTAAACATATATTCTGATGCCGGGTATTTCTTTGAAGATGCGTTTCCAGTCGGCGTAGAACATGGCCTGGGTTGCCAGACTGTCGGTCGAGGCGGGGCTGTTGGTGTGCAGAACTATCGGAACGCCTCTCTGCCCGGCGCGTTTGAGAGCGTTGAACATGCGTTCGGTAAGGACGACGTAGGGGTTCTGCAGCATAATCTCGCGTTTGCAACCGTCAATGTATCTGATCATCTGGTCGGTGATATCGTCTCTTGGCCCGCCGAGGGAATGTTTGTCGATGATCTTGGCCGGGGCTTCGACCGAGTTTGCAAACGGGTCGAAACCATTGAAAGCACGCAGGTTTTTGTAACCGGAAAGCTCTTTGTTGAATTTGTCAGCCGCTGCCAGATATTTTTTGTTGGCGCCACGCGGGGCTGCAAAGCGTTCGTTGAGCATGTGGCTTTTCATGGCGTCATAGGCGGCGTTGAGAGTATCGCTCATGACGTCGACGTTGCCCCAGAGCTCTTTGGTGATGTTATAAGTTTTCAGCTTGGCGAATTCTTCATCGAAGGCGTAGGCGAGCTGGCCGGCGACTTCGTGGCTGTTGACAATCACATCTGAATCACGGTAAGCACCCGGGTGGTCTTCTGGTTCCAGGAAGTAGTCCATGGAAACGTTACGGCCGCCGATGATAGCGATCTCTTCGTCGATCACGATGATTTTATCGTGATTCGAAGCGATCAGTTTGCGGGGGTCTCTGAATACGCTCAACAGATTGGTGTGTACGGGGTTGAACACCTTCACTTCAACGTTGGGGAATTCGGTCAACTCCTGGAGGAAATCCTGGCCGAGGAGTTTGCGGGTGAGCTGTTTGGTGCCGCGGGCATCGAGCAACAATCTGATTTTAACACCCTGCTGGGCTTTTTTGAGGAGCGTGCCAAGCAGTGAATAGCCGAAGATGTCCTTTTCCATGATGAAATACTGAACATCTATAGATTTGCGCGCTTCTTCGAGAGATTTCCAGCGAGAATACCAGGCTTTGGAATTGCTGTAATGCAGACTTACTTCGCTGGTTTCGCTGCTGGTGCCATGAGCGACCTTGAATTTGTCGAAAGTTATTTCTACGGGCGGTGCGAATCTTGAGCCGGCTTCTTCATACCAGACCTGAAACTTTTCGAAGTCTCTCTGATTTTTGTTAAAATCGGTCATTTTGCCGGCATAGCCGAACCATCTGGTAACTTTTACCGGAAAAGCGAGCCATGAGGTATTGCGATATTTTTCGTAGCTGGTCTGTGATACCCCGTAAGACGAATTGAGGGCGTTTTTCCATTGAGTGTATTTCTGGCCGGCGTTCAGATAATTGATGCGCTCTCTGGCCAGATGGGCGAGTTTTGAATTGGGATCGCTGCGGCCAACCTGTGCGAGAAGAGCGGCTGCACTTTTTGCATCGTCTTTGAGCAATTCGTAGGCTTTGGCGAGTTCGTAGCGTGCTACATCGGCGTATTTGGTGGAGGCGCTCGATTCTATGTAATTAGCCAGAAGCTTCATTGCCTGATCAGGGTTTTTACGGCCTTTTTCGGACCACAGCTGTTCCAGGATGCGCTGCAGGCCTGTTGGTAACTGCTTTTGAGCCGCTGCCGGTGATTTCTGGGCATCGCCGGTAGCAACATATACCGCAGCTTCAGAAATGGCTTCGTTATCTGGGTTTGCAGCAGCCTGCAAAATCTCGGTGTTGTCGGCGGGGCGGTTGAGAGAACCTTCATAGGCTGCTTTGGCAGCCTGATAAGAGCTGAGAAGTTTCATTACTTCGTCAACCGGCTTGCCTTCATTCACTGCATTACGATAAGCATTGTAAGCAGCTACATAACTTTCGTAGTCAGATCTGGCATCTGCCGATACCGGGCTGGTGTTCGACAAGAACAGCATCGTCAGCATCAGTAGCAACGCAAACAGTCGTTTCATAATTCGGCCTCCACAATTAGCTTAACATAAACATTATACTCATGTGAGCCACAGGTGTGAAGGGTACCCCGAAAAATAGCGATGTTATTTTTCGGAGTGCAGCAAACTTGATGAAGAGGCGAAGATGATGTTTTTTCAATTCACAACATCTGTCCAGGAGTATTTTGACAGCTGCTTCGATGCCTCTGAAAACTCGATGATTGAACAGTGCAGGCGGTTATTTCTTGATTATCTTGATGGTGAGCAGTTAGAATTACTGTCGAGACTAATTCAGAATGTGGGAAGGCAAATGAATAACAACCCGCTCGCTGCCCTGGCCGGCAGCATGGATCTTTTAAAGAAAATTCTCGAAACTACCCAGGATGTCTACTGGGTGATCGACAAAACCGGGCGTTTCGTCTACGTCAGTCCTTCGGTAATACAGCAAAGGGGTTACACCCCCGAAGAGGTTATGAATATGCCGGCCCTTGATTCAATATATGAGTCAGACCGGCAGACCGCACAACAGACATTTTCTCTAGGGCTTGAAATGATCGACAAGGGTCTGACCAGACTGCCGGCGGGCAAGGTTCGTCTAAGACAGATCCACAAAAATGGCAGTTTTGTCTGGACAGAGGTTGTCAGCGAATTCTTTTTCAATGAAGAACGCGAGTTTATGTTCGTTATTGGTGTCAGCCGTAATATTGACGATCTGGTGGCTGCCGAACAGCGTCTCAAGGTTTAAAAGGTTACAAAATTAATTGTTGTTACCAATACGGATTCTCGTTCGTTTATAAAATAAAAAAGAGTACATTTCGAAGGAACATTCAAGAGGGAAGTATGAAAATACTGAAAAAGTTCTCTGTAATAATGCTGCTCTTGGGCGCGATTTTCATGACCGGTTGTGATGCGAGCCAGATCATCGACATCATTTCAAAAGTTGCCGAAGGCGTTCAGAAAGCAATTCCCGCTATAAAAGAAGTCATTGATACGGTCAGTAACGCTGTGAGTGGCACCAATAAAGATACCGCTGACAATACGGCCACGCAAAATACCACCAACACTGCCCAAGAAACTGATAAAAAAGAGAATGACGCATCAGTTATCGTAATCAATCCCACTGATGAAGAAGAAGTTTCTGACCAGGCAAACACAACTTCTACTTCAGCTGACACAAATACTCAGACTTCTACGACGACCGAAACTTCAAATCAGACAACCACTACAACTTCGACTTCTACAGCAACGCAGACTCAGACTCAGACAAACAGCGCCGCTCCAGCTATTTCTGAAAAGGGGCAGAAGCAGATGAACAGCGTTGTCGATTACGCCATGCGTAACCACCGGGGTGGCTCTAACGGCGATTGTTTCAATGCAGTATGGGGTTATCTTACCAGTTCAGGCTATGGCAACCTCAAATCCTGGGGCGATCTGCCGGGAATGGGCAGTGACGAAGCCAGACATTTTTCAGAATTCATGAACAGAAGCAGCGCAAATCTCAACGAAGCCGGTCTGCAGCGACTTGACACCGCCTTCAATCCTCCGATTACCAATCCGCACGACCCGAGAATCCCGAAGGGTGCCGTTATCGTCGTTGCCGCAGGCAGTTATGGTACCGCACACCCCACCGCCGGCGACATCGTCATCAAAGCCGGCGAAGGCCGTTTCATTAACGACGGCCCGAACATGAACTACGGTACAGCCTCAACCTGGACTGGCAAACTCCTTGGCGTCTACATTCCGAAATAATTTTACGCTATGCCCGCCGGTTGCTATCACAGGCCGATTAATATTCACTCTTCTGTTTTTGCCGCCGCTGATTTTGGCGAAAAGGTGAAATGCACTACCAGCATGATAAAAGCGGCTATGAGCGGCAAAATCAACATGCGCATGACGAATGGCCCCTGATAGAGGAATATTTTTGCTTTGCCGGGGGTTTTCTGGGTCATGCGCAACAGATAAGTGCCCCGCCCTGTCTGACGTGACATGAAGGTCTGCCATTTTGCCGGGTTAGGGAGCAAGGTAGCGGGGTATCTGCGCAGGGCGAATTTCTGGTTGAGGACAAGTTTGCCATCAGGATTGATGACTTCAATTTCGCCTGAAAAGTCACCCTCTTCAGACTTCATATCGATCTGAACCGGGTCGACACCATCTGCAACAAACGACAGCTCTGTGGTTGCCGGCATGTTATAGCCCTCGGCGGCGACGACTCCAAGTGCGCCTTCGCCGATGGGGTTGTTCAGGTAGGATGGATCGATGGTCAGCCCGCCGATGACGAGCAGCACTGTGAGAAGAAAAGTCGAAGCAATCTTTCTTTTCCAGGTTGCCAGAAATAGATTCATGATCAAAGACCTCCTGACCTGATTGAACAGCGGGAACACGACCTCTGAAGTCATGCCCCCGCCTGTTTTTAAGCTTCGGACAATGCCAGCCTGTCGTTACTAAGGCTGATGTCGACAGAAACTCCATCTGCGATTCTGCCGCTGATTATAGCACGGGCCAGTAAAGTTTCCAGTTCTTTTTGCAACAGTCTTTTCAGAGGTCTGGCTCCGTATACCGGGCTGTAGCCTCTTTCGATAAGCCATTCCCGTGCTTCGATGGTAACTCTCAGGTTAATACGGCGTTCTGTGAGACGTTTCTGAATCGAAGCAAGCTGCAGGTCGATTATTTTGTCGAGTTCGTCACGTTTGAGCGGCGCAAATAGCACTATGTCGTCAACCCGGTTAAAAAACTCAGGTTTGAAGAAACGTTTAACTTCGCCCATCACGTGTTCACGTGTTGTTTCAGAAATCTCGCCAGTATCGCCAATTTCGTTGATCAGAGTCTGAGCGCCAAGGTTGCTGGTCATTATCACCACGACATTGCGAAAATCAACGGTGCGGCCGCGTGAATCAGTGAGTCGACCGTCATCGAGTATCTGCAGCAGCACGTTGAAAACTTCGGAATGCGCTTTTTCGATTTCGTCAAAAAGCACAACTGAATATGGCTTGCGGCGCACGGCCTCGGTCAGCTGGCCGCCGTCATCATGGCCGATATAGCCAGGAGGAGCTCCTATCAGACGCGAAACGGAGTGCTTTTCCATATATTCGCTCATGTCGATGCGCACCATGTTTTCTTCGGTGTCGAACAGAGCCTGAGCAAGGGTTTTAGCTAATTCTGTCTTGCCGACTCCGGTTGGGCCAAGGAAGATAAATGAGCCGATCGGGCGGTTCGGGTCTTTGATGCCTGCCCGTGAACGAATTACCGCATCGGTGACCAGATTGACCGCTTCGTGCTGACCGATAACCCGTTGGTGCAGGTGTTCATCAAGGTGCAGCAGTTTTTCTTTTTCTCCTTCCATGAGACGGGTGACAGGTATGCCTGTCCAGCGGCTGACGATGTCGGCGATTTCTTCTTCAGTCACTTCTTCGCGCACGAGTTTGCCTGTATTCTGTTTTTGTTTGAGCTCATCTTCGAGACTCTTCAGGTGTTTCAGGGCTTCGGGCATTCTGCCGTGTTTCAGCTCGGCTGCTTTGTTAAGGTCATAGGCTCTTTCGGCTTCGCTGATTTCCTGGTTGAGTTTTTCGATGAGCTCGCGCTGAGACTGCACGCGCCTGATAACTCCTCGTTCGCTTTCCCATTGCGCTTTCATGGCGTCGCCACGATTTTTAAGATTGGCCAGTTCTTTGCGCAGGTTTTCGAGGCGTGCAAGACTTGCTTCATCTTTTTCTTTTACCAGGGCCGCTTCTTCGATCTCGAGCTGCATGATGCGACGGGTGACTTCGTCGAGTTCGGCGGGCATCGATTCGATGTCTGTTCGAATCATGGCACAGGCTTCATCTACCAGGTCTATGGCTTTGTCTGGCAGGAAACGGTCGGAAATGTAGCGGTGTGACAGAGTTGCGGCGGCAACAAGCGATCTGTCCTGTATTTTGACCCCATGAAACACTTCGAAGCGCTCTTTAAGGCCGCGCAGAATCGAGATGGTATCAGATACATCGGGCTGTTCGACGAGAACAGGCTGGAAACGGCGTTCCAGGGCGGCATCCTTTTCGATGTATTTGCGGTATTCGTCGAGAGTGGTGGCGCCGATGCAGTGGAGTTCGCCACGTGCGAGCAGAGGTTTGAGCATGTTGCCTGCATCCATCGAGCCTTCGGCTTTGCCGGCTCCGACGATAGTGTGTAATTCGTCGATAAACATGATTATCTGGCCGTTGCTGCTTTTTATTTCGGCAAGAACCGCTTTTAGGCGCTCTTCAAATTCACCTCTGAATTTTGCCCCGGCAATCAGGGCGCCGAGATCGAGGGCAAATATGGTTTTGTCGCGAAGGCTTTCGGGAACGTCGCCCTGCAGAATTCTTTGTGCCAGTCCCTCAGCAATGGCGGTTTTGCCGACCCCGGGTTCGCCGATCAGAACCGGGTTGTTTTTAGTTTTGCGGCTCAAAATTCTGACTACTCGTCTTATTTCAGCATCACGGCCGATAACAGGGTCGAGTTTGCCTGAACGGGCCATGGCTACAAGGTCGCGTCCGTATTTTTCCAGGGCTTCATATGTCTGTTCGGGGTTGGCAGAAGTGATGCGCTGATTGCCGCGCACCGCTGTCAGCGCCTGTAAAAATTGATCGCGGCTCAGGCTGAGATCTGCAAAGATTCGCCCCACTACAGTCGAAGGGCCGCTGGCAATCATTGCCAAAACCAAATGCTCGACTGACATGTACTCATCTTTCAGAGCCTTCATTTCTTCTTCGGCTTTAACGAGAAGCTGTGAAAGTTCGCGGCTCAGATAAAACTTGTCGGGGCTCATGCCTGGCCCGGAAACACGCGGCAGCCGACTGATAGCCTGCTGAGAACGATCGCGTATTGTTGACAGCGGGATATTGATATTGTTCAGCAGGCGTGGTATCAGATCAGCTTCATTGGCCAGAAGTGCCGACAGCATGTGTTCACTCGATATTTCCTGGTGGCCATGCTGAATGGCGATGTTCTGGGCAAGCTGCAGTGCTTCCTGAGATTTAAGTGTCATTTTGTTGATATCCATCAGAACACCTCAAATTAAATGATTATTATTCAAAGTGATAATGAGCAAGCATCATGCCAGAACGTAAAGACTCTGGCAAACCCTTTTTCTCAGCAGGATATGGCGTTACAGTTTCCCTTTGTTTAATTTTGTTCTCTGTCGCAGCAACGTCGCAATTTTTGGTTGCCTGCGTCATTTGTGTCGCTTTTCTACAGAATTCAGCATAATCTGACATTGAGATTATTGTGGTCTGGTTCGCTTTGCGTTCATAAAAGTTTTCTTGACATGAAATTTAGTATGAGGCTATACCCATATAGAGCAGAATAAGCCTGTTTAATTTTTTTCAGGAGAGAGAACGAAAATGGCTCAACGAGGAATCCGTGAGTATCACGGCAAAAGAATGCTTGCACGACATCTTGACTCCTTTTGCGAAGAGAGCGTCGGTTATGACGGTCGCATTGTGCTTGTCGACAGCAATACCGACTGGAACCAGCTGAAAAAAGACAATCCCTGGCTGGAAACTGAAAAACTGGTTGCCAAGCCTGACCAGTTGTTTGGCAAACGCGGCAAACATGGTCTGGTGCTGGTGAACAAAAATTTTGCCGAAACCAGAAGCTGGGTCGAAGAGCGCCTGGGCAAAAAACAGGTTGTTAATAGTATCGATGGCACTTTGACGCATTTTCTCATCGAGCCTTGTGTACCACACGAAGTTGAATATTATGCGGCTGTCAAATCAACTGCCGAAGGTGATGTAATTTATTTTTCGCTCGAGGGTGGCATCAATGTCGAAGAAAACTGGGAAAAGGTAGTCACCATCCAGGTGCCGATTCTTGGCGGTATTGACGCCGTGGATGTAGAAAAAACTCTTCCGGATGTTCTCGGCAAAAATAAAAAACTGGTGGCAGGTTTTCTGCGCGGTCTTTATAAATACTTTGCTGCCCTGCACTTCGCTTATCTCGAAATCAACCCGTTTGCGATCGCCGGCAATCGCATTGTACCTCTCGACATGGTTGCCAAGCTCGACGATACGGCTGAATTCTGCTGCAACAAACTCTGGGGCGATGATATCGAGTTTCCGGCCGCTTTCGGTCAGAATCTCAGCCCAGAAGAACTTAAAATTCGCGAACTTGACGCCCTCTCTGGCGCTTCGCTCAAGCTTACTCTTCTGAATCCTGACGGTATAATCTGGAACATGGTTGCCGGCGGTGGCGCGTCTGTCATTTATGCCGATACCGTATGTGACCTTGGTTTTGCCAAAGAACTGGCTTTTTATGGCGAATATTCTGGTAATCCGAGTACTAATCTTACCTACGAATATGCCAAGGTTGTTCTCGACCTGATGACACGCAAGCCTGACGCGCAGGGACGCCCCAAAACGCTCATTCTTGGCGGTGGTATCGCCAACTTTACCGATGTGGCAAAAACCTTTACCGGTATCATCAAGGCTCTAAATGAGTATGGTGATCGACTCAAAAAGGTGAATGCCCGCATATTTGTACGCCGTGGTGGTCCTAATTACCAGGAGGGTCTTGCCAATCTCAAGGCTGCCGCCAATAAGCTCGGTGTGCCGATTGAAGTGCATGGACCGGAGTATCACATGACCCGCGTTGTTTCTGACGCCCTCAAAGCCCGGTAAGGAAAGGAACTGCCATGAGTAGACCAGACTATCTGCTTTTCGATAAAAATACCGTTTCGCTGATTTACGGCATGCAGACAAAAGCTGTCCAGCGCATGCTCGATTTTGACTATTGCTGTCGCAGAACCACCCCATCGGTAGCTGCTCTTGTGGACCCTGGTAAAACCGGTTCGCAAAAAGTATTTTGGGGCAAAAAAGAGATTTTTATTCCGATTTATCCCAATGTCAAAACTGCCATGCAGAAACACCCTGAAATAGATGTGATGATCAACTTCGCATCTTTCAGAAGCGCTTTTGATACAACCATGGAAGGTCTCGACGAAGCTGGGCTGCGTACTGTCGTGGTTATTGCCGAAGGCATGCCTGAGCGGCAGGCCCGCCACCTGCGTGCCGTCGCCCTTGAGCGTGGTAAAGTGATCATCGGCCCGGCCACTGTCGGCGGCATTGCTGCCGGCGCTTTCAAAGTCGCCAACACAGGTGGAACAATAGAAAGTATCATCGATTCAAAGCTGCATCGCCCCGGTTCAGTTGGGTTTGTCAGTAAATCAGGTGGTATGTCGAACGAAGCCTATAACATCATCGCCCTCAATACCGATGGTCTTTATGAAGGCATCGCCATTGGTGGAGATGCCTACGCCGGTTCTACCCTTCTAGAGCACCTGCTGCGTTTCGAAGCCAACCCGGCCATCAAGATGCTTGTCTGTCTTGGCGAAGTCGGTGGCGAAGAAGAATGGAAAATTGTCGAAGCCGTCAAAACTAAAAAGATTACCAAGCCCCTGGTGATGTGGGTTACCGGTACTTCGATCAAATACATGCCCAAAGGTATTCAGTTTGGCCATGCCGGTGCCAAAGCTGACGCCAGCCGCGAAACCGCTGAGGCCAAAAATGCCGCTCTCAAAGAAGCTGGTGTCATTGTTCCTGAGTCGTTTGACGACTATGACAAGGCTATCAAAACGACTTTCGACAAGCTGGTTGCCAGTGGTGTCATTACCCCGGCTCCGGAAGTCGAACCTCCGGTAATTCCGATGGACTACGCCGAGGCAGTCGGGCGCAACATGGTTCGTAAACCGACCAGCTTTACCTGCACCATTTCCGACGATTCAAAAGACGAGTTGCTTTATGCCGGCCATAAGATCAGCAAAGTCATTGGTGAAAACTACTCTGTTGGTGAAACCATTGGTTTGCTCTGGTTTAAAGAACGTCTGCCAAAATGGGCTGCCGAATTTATGGAAATCGTGCTCAAGCTTTGTGCCGACCATGGCCCGGCTGTTTCGGGCGCTCATAACACCATTGTAACTGCCCGTGCCGGTCGCGACCTTATGAGCGCTGTTGCCTCGGGTATTCTTACCATAGGTCCGCGCTTTGGTGGCGCTGTTGCTGGCGCCGCTCTGATGTTCAAAGCCGCCCAGGATGCCGGTCAGACTCCTGACGGGTTTATTGCCGACCTGAAAAAGAAAAACATCAAAATTCAGGGTATCGGTCATCGCATCAAGAGTCTGAAAAACCCGGACATGCGCGTTGAATTGCTGAAGCAGTATGCCCGTAAGCATTTTCCGCGCACCAGGCTTCTCGATTATGCTCTCGAAGTAGAGCAGTTGACTACGGCTAAGAAAGATACTCTGATTCTCAATGTCGATGGTGCTATCGGCGTGCTTTCGGTTGATATGATGTATGGGCTTGGCTGGGATGAAGAAAGAATTCAAACCGTTGTTGACAGCGGTGGTCTCAACGGCCTGTTTCTGCTTGGCCGCACCATAGGCATGATTGGTCATTACATGGATCAGTCGCGCCAGAAAGCCGATCTTTACCGCCATCCCTGGGATGACATTCTCTACGATCTTCCTTCTGGAGACTAATAGAGCGTTTTTGCTCAAAATGACAGGCAGCCGGGGAGACCTGGTCTGCCTGTTTTCTTTTTGTGGCGAAAAAATGTCAAACGCCGCTCGCCATTTTTTGAAACGGAAATGTCGAGGCAAAAACTGAACGGCAGCCCGGCATCGACGTTGATGAATTCAATGTCGGGCTGATACTTTAATTCGAGGGGATTCAGGGTTGATATGGTTTCAGACCGACGCTGAAAAGTTGTTTCAGCTCAGGCCCGAAGCTGTTGTCGGCCATATGGATGATAATGTTGGGCATTGGCTCGTGGCGGCCGTTATAAAAACGTTCGGCTTCGATCAGTGTCAGATGTGACTTTTCGCCCTCTTTGGGGATGACGAACTGCAGGCGCTTGAGCCCGAAACTGGCTGCTTTCAGATAGTCGGATATTTCATAGAATCTGCCAGTTGGAATGATCAGGCAGAAACGACCGGTGTACGGCAGCATATATGCTGCCGCTTCGACAAAGTCTCGTATGGTACCGTTCAGTTCGTGTCGGGCCATTGCTCTGCCGGGTCGGGTCGGCAGTCTGCCGCTGCCTTTCTGAAAATATGGCGGATTGGAAACGACCAGATCGTATGACTCAGGCAAAATTCGTGACGGGATATCGCGAACGTCCATCTGCTCGAAGCTCAAGCCCGAGAATTGTTTGTTCAATTTGAGATTGCGGTTGGCGAGGTCGACGAACTCTTCTTGCAATTCAAAGCCCGTTATCCCCAGAGTCGGGTTGCGGTATTTGATAAGGTATGCGAGAATTCCGCTGCCAGAGCCAAGGTCAGCGGCAGTTGTCATGTCTGGTCTGAACTTGACAAAGTTGGCCAGCAGCAGAGTATCGATTGCAAAAGCGGTGCCGTCGATTTTCTGGATAAGGCTCAGCGTTGTACCCGGAATGGTATCTAGCCGTTCGTCGGTATCTATAAAGGGTTCGCTCATAGAGAAGCAAGATTATACCAACCGAGGTTTTTACGCAACTACAGAATTCAAATTGCAGGGCAAACGCAAATTTTATTTTTTAAAATTCAAGAAGGGCTGAAACAGCGGTGCGGCGATCTTCGCGTTCGCCCGGTCTCTGCCCGAGCTCTTCGGCGTAGTTGGCGGCCTGAATTTTGAGATCATGCCAGGTGAAAGCAAGCCCGCCAGTGGGGTAGCCGCCCCGCAAGCCTGCAAGCAGCTGCAGATGACGTGACAGGCGCAACTGCATGCCAAGTCGCAAATTGCTCAGGCCCGATTTGTCTTCGCCGGTTTCCCAGTAATCAGCGGCGAGCAGCAGCTTTTCGTTGCGCTCCGGTGGGCCCGTCAGGGGCTTTATTGCGACGCCTGCCGCAAACTGGCGTTTCAGTTTTCCAGCTTCTTCAGAGAAGTCGGAATTGAGCAGATTGCCGGCAAAAAGGCCAATTGTAGTCTGCCATGGGTTGTTGAGCTGCCACAGAGCACCAAGATCAAAGTCTACGGCCACTCCGGTGCGATCTGTGTCTTTGAGAGCCTGTGGCGAAAGGGCCGCAAAGTCACGTGCATAAAAGGTATGATCAGCTGTTTTTCGGCTGACAAATTTCATTGTGCCGCCCCACCAGCCCGTTGCCCTGTCTTTGAAAAGAATCTGGGTTTCTTTTTGGCTGCGGGCAAAAGAGCCGGCCAAAACCGTATCTTTGTCGACTCTCGATCTGACAAGAGGACTGGCCGGATTTTCAACCGAGAAATCTTCGCTTTCACGGTGCATGGCAGCGATTCCAAAACCGGTTCCGCCGAGATAATAGGCCATGCTCGACCATGACTGATGGCCAGACTTACCCATTATCTGCATGAGATTGCGATAATTGCCGGCTCTGGCGCCAGGAGTGTCTGAATCGCTCAGCGAGTCGATGTGGTCGTTGACGGCATCGTAATCTTCACTGCGTTGAGCCGTTGCGCTCAAAACTGAATAGGCACTGGTGGTGCGCAGGCCCAGGCCTGCCGGGTTGCAGAACAACGCCTGCTGGTCGTCGGCAATGGCAACAGAGACTCCACCCATGCCCAGAGAACGACTGGTTTCGTAAGTAAGAGGTCGATCGTAGGCCGCTGCCTGACCTGAAAAAATGCTGGTAATAAAAAGGCCGCAGGTCAGCCCAATACGCACTCCGGCGCTGATCATGCCGGTCAGTTTTGCCCGGCCGCATTTTTCGGCGGCAGTGCGGCCGCAGGAATTACGTCGTGAAGTTTTAGGATTCATCAGTTGTTTCCATCCAATGCCATCAGCTGTTTTTTAAATTCCGTTTCAGAGTTTTCAAACCAGGCATCAGCGGTTTTGAGCAGACTGGCGAAATTGCCCACAGCTGTTATTGTGCTGCGATTTGCCGGGGTGTAGGTGCCGCTGCGGTTAACGCCATTTATTGGCGAAAGCATTATCCACTCTGTTCCACGCCCGTCAAGGGCCTGAGTTAGCTCCAGAAAAGCTTTTTCCAGTGACCAGACAGAAGTTTCCGCTGTCAATCTCTGATAAATCTGTTGCCAGGTCGCCATTTTCTCATCGTTGGTGTCGAAGTCTATCTGGTCTGGCGTGTCAAGCTTCTGGTTAAGGTTGGTGTCATATTTTTGCAGCAAAGTTTTGGCCGCCGACAGGGTTGTCAGAAGAGATCTGAATAAAAGATCTTCTTTGGCGGGCTCCATGAGCTTGTTCATGTCTTCTACAGCCATGTTCAGCATTTCGAGACTTGTTATCAACCGCGCTGTCGAAAAAATTACGGCTGACGAGTCTACCGGAGTCGGGTCGTTCTGCAGCCGGTCGAGCACTGAAAACATGTTGAAGCCGGCTAACCCGGCGAGTGCAGAAGCCCTGCCCCGGTTTCCGGCGTCTCCGGCTTCGCCTTGTTCTATGGCCCTTTCGAAAAGATCCAGAGCGTCGGCGTATTCTGCCGATGCCAGCTTGAGATTACCTTTGTCAACGAGAGTCTGGCTGTCGCGGCCGTTAATTTCGCCGTCAAGGGCTTCAAAAGCGTTGCAGCCAGAAATGAAAATGGAAACAGCGGTCAGCACGGCCACAAATAAAACCGTATTGCGTGAAATCATTGTCGCTCCGGAATAACTGATTTTCCTGCAACTAATCGGCAGACTTCGCACTATTTTGAATTTTTTCGCAAAAAAAAGTCTGGTATGCTATAAATACTTGCTGATCAAAGCATTATTTTAACGACAGGCGGACTGCAGAATATGAAAAACAGAGCGGCAGGCAAGCCGGCTCTCGCCATGAACGGCCTGTGTGTGAACCAGCTCAGATTCATGCAGAGGGGGCCATACACTTTTTCTGTGCCATCCGCTACGGTTTTTGGGCTGAGTGGCAGTTCAGGTTCGGGCAAAACGCTTCTTTTGCGGGCTGTTTGCGATCTCGATGAATCCAGCGGTGAAGTGACGCTGGATGGTGTCAGCAGCAAAACTCTGAGTGCCCCGGAATGGCGGCGGCGAGTAGCCTGGCTGCCGGCTGAAAGCCACTGGTGGTATGAGACTGTCGGTGCTCATTTCTGGAAACAGCCGGAAAGCAACTGGCTCAAAACAATGGGCTTTGGCGAGGAAGTTCTGCGCTGGGAAATATCACGCTTATCGACCGGGGAAAAACAGCGTCTGGCAATTCTGCGCTTGTTGCAACATGAGCCTAGAGCTCTGCTGCTCGATGAGCCGACTGCCAGTCTGGATAAGAACAACATGAAGACGGTAGAGAGTTTTCTGCTGGAATACATCAGGCAGAAAAACGGTTTGGCCATATGGGTGAGCCATGATTCTGAACAGCTCGAACGTGTGGCTGTCTGTCATTATGCCCTGTTGCTTGGCGGCGAAATGAGGCAGTTGCGATGAATGTAATTCCGCTTGGTGTTTTTGAGCTGTCGCTGGCAAGTTTGCTGGTGTTGCTGCTCGCTTTTCTAAGTTTTCGCTCAAAACTCGAAATAGAACGGCCTTTGCTGATTGCTGCCTTGCGCACGACTATTCAGCTGTCTTTGATCGGACTGGTTCTCAACCTGGTGTTCAATACCATGAACTTCTGGCTGGTTCTGTTTATCTGGTCTCTGATGCTCATTGCAGCAGGTTATGAGGTTATGTCGCGGCAGAAGGTCAAGGTCAGGGGGGCTGGCGGCTTTTTGATCGGTTCAAGTTCGATGCTCGTGTCTTCGTTTTCGATCATGTTGCTCATTCTCGTTCTGGTCATCAGAGTAGAGCCCTGGTACAGCCCGCGCTACGCTATTCCCATTCTTGGTATGCTTCTGGGTAACACCATGAACGGGGTCGCTCTGGCCATGAATACTTTTTCGAGTCTTTGCTGGGGCCGGAGGGCGGTGATCGAACAGCGGCTGGCACTCGGGCAGACTGCGACTGACGCCATTGAAGATATCTGGCGGGAAAGCGTCAGAACCGGTTTGATACCCATAATCAATTCGATGGCGGCTGCTGGTCTGGTAAGCCTTCCCGGGATGATGACCGGCCAGATCCTGGCCGGAAACACCGCCACGGATGCGGTTCGTTACCAGATTCTTATTATGTTTATGATCTCGTCTGGTACGGGTTTTGGTGTTATATTGAGTTTATGGCTCATGCGCCGGAAAATGTTCGATGGGCGTGATCGTCTGCGTATGCGTGAAAGCTTCCACGTCAGCTGACGGGCGCAGAATAACAGAATGGAGACAACAAGATGAAAGCAGGTTTTGTTCAATTCACTCCCGAACTATGTAATCTCGAGGCAACTTTGGCGAAGCTTGGTAAACTGCTGGATGAGGCACCAGCCGCGGACCTTCTCGTTCTGCCGGAGCTGTGCAATTCGGGTTACAATTTTCCTACGCGCCGACATGCCTGGGAAGCTTCTGAAGAAGTCTCTGACAGCAGATTTATAAATTTTCTCAAAGATTTTTGTCTCAAAAAAAATTGTTATATTGCATCAGGATTTTGTGAGCGCGATGGCTTCAAGCTGTATAACTCCGCTGTCCTTGTTGGCCCGGATGGGCTGGTCGGCAAGTATCGAAAAATTCATCTCTTTTACAACGAAAAGGATATTTTTTCGGCTGGAGATGTCGGTCTGCCTGTTTTCAAAACCCCGGCAGGCAACATTGGCATGCTTGTCTGCTTCGACTGGATGTTTCCGGAAGTGTGGCGCATTCTTGCTCTCAAAGGCGCCGATGTCATATGTCACTGTTCCGCTCTGGTGCTGCCAGGTTTCGCTCAGCGATCGGTGCCTGTTCATGGGCTGATTAACCATGTGTATGTGATTACCGCCAATCGTACCGGCACAGAAAATGGGCTGACTTTTACCGGTATGTCTACGGTTTCAAGCCCGAAGGGCGAAGTGATCTGTCAGGCTTCGCCGGATTCAGACGAAGTTTGCGCTTTTGAGTTCGATCTTGAAGTTGCCAGAAATAAGTTTATGACGCCGAGAAACAATATTTTCGAAGACCGGCGCCCAGAAATTTATCAGGAATTACTGCATCTTTAAGCATAGAGCTGTTGTAGAATTGTCTGCTGACAGGCAATAACGTGCTCATCGACGAAGTATTAATCGCTCTAACATAAATGATATTGAATTAATGTCCTTTACTTTGGTGCGATTTAGTAATATTATTTTTATATCATGTATCCAGGAGGAGTATATTGTGAAGAAAATCAGTCTGATGGTGTTTGCTATCTTCGTTTTCTGTTTTGGAATTGTGGTGCCCGGTTGCACTCAGGGAGAGAACTCTGTAGCGCCCGAAGTCACTGCGGCCACATGGATCAACGCCGATGGTTTCAGACTTGCCGACAATAAAGACAAAATTGTTGTTGTCGAATTCTGGGCAACCTGGTGTCCTCCCTGCCGAAAGACCATTCCGCATCTGAAAACTCTGCATGATACATACAAAGACAAGGGCGTTGTGATCGTTTCTCTTTCTGACGAACCCGCAGAAACTATTACCGAATTCAACAAAAAGGCCGGCATGGACTGGATTATCGGTGCCGGCAGTTCAAGCGGTCGTGAGTATGGTGTGAGCGGTATTCCGGCTGCATACATAGTCGTCGATGGCAAAATTGTCTGGAACGGTCACCCGATGGGTGGTCTCGATGAACAGATCAAGCAGCTGGTCGAAGCAAAAAACTCGGCACCGG
>JAKQQP010000455.1 GCA_029564115.1 Candidatus Rifleibacteriota bacterium
AACTTACAAGGTTTTCTACGACAAACTAACTTTCGTTTACCTGGAAATGCCCAAATTCGAGAAAACCCTCGAAGAACTCGAAACCCGCTTTGAAAAATGGCTCTACATTCTTAAAAACCTCGAACGCCTGCACGATATTCCCGAAAAGCTCAAGGACCGCATCTTCAGAAAGCTTTTTGCCGCCGCCGAGATTGCAAAATTCACTCCAGAAGAGGCCAGGGCCTATGAAGACAGTCTCAAGGTCTACCGCGATCTCAAGAATTCACTCGATACTGCTCGTGAAGAAGGTCGTGAAGAGGGCCGTGAAGAAGGCCGTGAAGAAGCACTCGAACAGACAGCTCTGAAAATGCTCGATGATAAGCTGCCGATTGAGGCAGTTGCCAGGTATACCGGCCTGACCATCGAACAGGTCAAAAAGCTCGCTGCCGCTAAAAACCGTCTCGCCGAACCGGCGACGCCTTACGCTCCCACTCGCCGCCCAAGAAAACCCCATGCTTCCGTAAAAACAAAATAGACCGCTCAGCCCCTTGGCTGTTTCCTCAGTCCGTCAAAGGATATTTTAATGAATCGCATGATATGGAAAATCAATGATCTCGTCAGACTTGCCGGGCACAAAAACGCCGCAGTGAGAAAATGGGCCTGCGAAAGAGTCAGAGTCATCTATGGCCGCGACGGCATGGAAGTCATCGAACCCCTGTTGAAAGACAGCGACGACGACGTTCTTTTGTCGGTCATGTTTTATCTGCAGGATTTTCCTGATCCGAAATACGTTTCCCCGCTTGCCGAGCTTTATAAAAACCAGACGAATTATCTTGCCGGTATTATAGCCGGTTATCTGGCCCAGAATAATGAACTTGGCTGGATCCCGCTTTTTGCCGAAAGAAGTCAGAAACCCGGTTTTTCAAGACTCGAAACTCTTCACAGTCTGATTGCCCTCGGCCAGACCAGGGCCCCCGAAGCGCGGAAGCTGCTTGAAACGGTTTTGTCAGAAACTGATGCTGAGGCTGATGAAGACGTTCTCGGAGCTTTGCTTGAATCACTCCTGTGGCACGATAATGGCTGCAAAGCTGTATTCCGGTTTTACGCAAAGTTTTTCAAACCCCATTCTGCGACGGTTTTGCATGCAATTGCCAATCGGTGCGGTTTCTCTTACCCTCTTGAAGAATTTCAGGAACAGCTCAAAAAAGGAAAGTCTGCTTTCGTTGACAAGGCGGTTAAATACCTGAGAGCAAAAAATGCATCGCATGCTGCCGAAACTTTTACGCAGTTTTTCAGCAAAAAACTTTATGCTTCGGCGATTCGATGGCTCTCAGATGATGCTGATGAAAGGTTTGTAAAGCCTGCCGAAGAAAAAGACAAAGCCTGCGGCCGCCAGGCTTCAATCGCCGAAAACTGTCTTGCAACCCTTGCTGCCTTCAGAGATTACGTCGAATGGGGCCCTGAAAAATCACACAAACTCCTTGCCGTCGTTGCGATTGTTATTTATTCCAGGCTTGTTGAAGAGAGCGGTTTTGCCGGTCTCGATGTCGCGTCAGCAGACGTCGACTTTTTGTTCGGGTCTCTGTTTGAGCATCGGCATGACAACGCAATCGACGATCAGATGATTGACAGCCTCATTTCACGAAGTTCGCCGCCGGTGATCGCAAAAAAGGCGCTCGATCAGATAAAAAAACGCCCGGCCTCGTTCGGCACTGTTCGCGCCATAAAGCTTCTTGGCAAGATAAAGTGCGTCGAGGCAATACCGGCAATTTGCAGACTGTTCGATTCTGGATGCAGTGACAGTTTTTACGAAACATGCACTGCTTTCATGCTGCAGATGGGCATTGATTTTGTCGAATATGTCATTTCCGGTTTTTCCGGGTTCAGTGATATCCAGAAAACCCATTTCCTCCTGATTCTGAAGGATATTCCACGCGAGGAGACCGTCGACCTTTTCCTTCACCACTGGCAGGAATTCTGGCGCTGTGACAAGAGAACCTTCGTCGAGGCGCTGGAGTGTGTTGCCGACAGACGTTTTATTGCACCTCTCCGCCAGGAACTTTTGCCTGAAGAGCTTGGCGAGGAACGGGCATATTACCTTCTATGCAAAATACACGGGCACGAAGATGTGATTCTCGACGAAATAGAAGAAAGACTGCATAAACAGAAACTTGAACTGAAAGAGCTTATAACTTCTTTTTCGTCAGGAAACCCGCTATCGATGCTCAATAAGCCATTGAAGGTCGAGATAAAATGCCGTAACTGTGAAAAAGTTTATTCCTACGAGGTTGAAGGGGTTGTGCTCGATACTGACGGCCCGAGGATCAGAGACAAAATTGTCTGCAAAAACTGCCGGGCAATCAATCAGTATGACCTGACCACAGCGGGAAACCTCACCCTCATGGCTTCCCTTTCCCTTATGTATCTCGGAAACGAGGGGGCAGGTATCGAGCCCGAAAAGTTTCCTGTCAAAGTCGCCAATGTTGGCATGATGGATGGGCGCCGCATGTCGGTT
>JAKQQP010000456.1 GCA_029564115.1 Candidatus Rifleibacteriota bacterium
TTTCTGAAGCCGAAAAAGAAGTGTTCTTTATGCAGTTTGCCTTCACTGCCGACGATCTTCGCGATCTGCTGATCAAAAAATTCAAAGCGGGTTGCGATGTTAAGGGTATTTTCGATCGTATGCTCTACCGTAGTACCGGCCCGTTCGGCGAGTTTTCACACCTGACCGAGGTCGGTATTCCGGTCAGAATCTACCCAAACGAAGGCAAATTTCACCACAAGGTTTTTGTGGTCGACTCCAACGGTAAAGACCCGCGCGTGGTTCTCGGCTCAGAGAATGCCTCAACCAACGGTAACCGCGCCAATGACGAAAACATCATGGTTCTGCACTCAAAAAAAATTGCCGGCATGTTTCGCGAAGAATTCACCGAATACTTCGGAAAATTCAGCGATGCGGCCGCGTTCATGCAAATTGCCGATCTGCCCTTTGCCGGCGAGCCGATCTCGATGGGCGAGCTGCACTTTTTTGCCAATGGCCGCGACATCGACCAGATCAAAGTCGAATATCCGGCTCGCTGGAAAGTTGACGGGCTTGGCCGCGGTGCGGTCGAAGTGCTGCGTGGCAAGCGCAATACTACCGAAGACGAAAAAATCAGGTTTTTCCGTAACGGCTTCATTCTCGAAACCGCCGGCCTGCAGGGCAATGGGGCAAAATCAAGCTTGTCGCTGCGCTTTAATCAGATTCCCGCCCCTGAAATTGCCGGGAAATATGCAGTCCTGGTCTCTGTGTCAGAACGTGGTGGTTCCGACAGGTTCGTGACCCTGCGCAACAATCCGACCGTATGGGTTTTCAACCCTGAAAAGATCGAAGATTTCACCCGTCTTCTCGATTACACTGAATTGCTGCACAACTCTCTCGAAGCCATGAAGGGAAGCCTGAATTCGACTCAGCAGAAAAATCAGGCCAATATTTTCAGAATGGCGGTAAACAAGGTGCAGAAGATCGTCTGTGAGGGAATCAGCGGCGGTGAATACCAGCGGGCTGAAATGGCCATTGCCAAAATAGAAAGCTACACAGACGATCTTCTGCACCTTGTTTACCGCCATTCTGAAAATATTGGC
>JAKQQP010000469.1 GCA_029564115.1 Candidatus Rifleibacteriota bacterium
TCCAATAGTCGCAATTCCACCAGGTAGTTTTCACGTTTTCGCCGTAGCCGGTCTTTACCGCAAGGCTGAATTTAATCACGCTTTTGCCGGTTGCTGTTGTTTTTACTTCTGCATCTCCACCCAAGTTTCCTGTCAAACATACCATTGCCATACTAGCCATTATTGGCCCCCTTTATATCGTTAATTTCTGATTGCAATTTCGCGGAGATGTTTTCTAAAAGTCGCAAATATTCGCCGTCATATTTCTTTCTTTCTGTATGCATGTAATGGCTAAAAATTTCTTCCATTGACACAAACGCAAAAAGCGTGAAATCTCTATGGTTAATGGTTATTCCGCAATCTTCTTTGTCATAGTCAAAATATATTTCCAATTCCTCAATAATCGCGGTCAAATTTGTTTCGATAGTTTTAGCCAAAACCCTTCTTAGCAACGCCTGAAGCTCATCGTCGTCTAGTTCTACATCGTCTGCGCATATGTTGGGTTTAAATTCAAGTATCCGCATCGTTTTCTCCTTCGGTTTTCTTCGAGCTTTTCGCCCTGATCATAACATACTCGTTGCCGTATTCAAGCGCCGCGCCGGGTATCTCGCGCCCGGCCTCTAATGCCGCCTGGATCTCTTTCTTCTTCGGTTTGATCAATTCAACCACATCGACCAGCTCGAAAGGTAGTTTTTTCTCGTCGGTGATCTGGCATGATGCACGCCCGGCGACAAGTGATATACTGAAAAGGCCATCATCTTTCTTGATGCTCTTAACGCCTGCAACGCTCATGCAGCGGGCAAGATACTCGGTCAGGCGTTTAATTGCGGCCTCTTTGCTCTTGCGCATAGCTCTTGCTGCATCTTCATATTGCTGCCAGTAGCCTGCGTCAGCCTCTAGCCTAAGTTTAACATGCGCGATACTTTCAGCCTTAATCTCTAACGCCGCGCTCCATGATTGCAGCGCCGCTAATGTTTCATCGTCGCACTCGCCGCCAGCCGATTCAATGCGGGCAACGATGTCTTGCAGCTCTGCCGCTATGCCGATAGCACTTGTTATCATGCCGGTATTCGGTTTCTCTTTCTGTGCCTTAGCCATTGCTAGCCTCCTGTGCTGCCTGTGTCAAAAATTCGATTGCGCGGGTGCGCTCATCGTCATTCAGGCTCACCGCTGTTGTTACGTCTCTGCCGACGGCAATCTGCATCAACTGCGCAAAGTCCTCAGTAGATTTGCAGCCGTAGTTTTGCGCCATCACGCGAATTTTCTTGATCTCTGCTGCAATTTCACCGGCATTTTTCGACGACTGGTCGATGTTTAGGCCGGTAACACGCCCTGCGTTAATCTCAGCGGCAACCACACTTTCGCGGCTTCCGGGTCGCCCTGCTTCCTCGTAGATTGGCCGGGCTGCCGCTTTGATCTCTGCTTTTTCAGGTGCCGGTGAATCATCGGGCACAAACTCAGGATCAGGTTTATGGTCGCCGATACATTTTTCAGCAAGCGTAATCGGCTCAATGGTTTCTGCTTCGATTTGCGCGGGCACTGTTGCGTTTTGTTTCGGCGCGGCGGGTATTTTATCAGCCGGCACATTTTTAACGTCGCCACGGGGCTGAGATTTAGTTTTCGGCTGTTCGTCGAAGTCTTGCACTTCTTCAGGCGTGTAAAGGCCGCAAACTACGGCAGGGTAAACCGCTCTAACGCCCTCTGATACGCAACGAGCGCTTAACATAGCCCGAGGAAATTTCTGCCAGGTGGGGTTATTAGTT
>JAKQQP010000490.1 GCA_029564115.1 Candidatus Rifleibacteriota bacterium
CTGATAAGTGGTTTGCGGGTCGGCAACTATCGCATAAACATTGTTGCGCCAGATAATCGACGAGGTTTCGAGCGACAGCTGAGCAAACTTCTGAATGCGGGCGGTAATGGTTCTGGCCGCCTGCAGAAAGCCCTCTGCGGCGGCCTGCATTTCCATCTGCGGGCCCGACCAGTTTTTATCGAAAAAAGAATTCAGCACCAGCTGCAGGCTTGAAAACATCTGGGTCAGCTGCTCTTCGATGCGAAAATGAACCGAATAAGGTGACGAACCGCCGCGCATCTGCAGCCGGCGCACCAGTAGCGATACTGCTGCCGCCCGGCTGAATTGTACCGCATCATAGGCGCTGAAGACCATGCCGCCCCAGAACAACATAAAGCTGAGCGGAAACAGAACGTGCAGCATCATCATGCCGCCGCCAAGAAGCAGGGCGAGAAAAGCGACGATGAACAGCCAGCTCTGGCCGGGGTTGCTGAGATATTTGCCGAACTCGGTGAGCATGTTGCCGGCAAGACTGGCGGTGGGATTGATAGTCTCACAGAGATGGTGAAACTTGGCCGGCACCGAGGGCGGGTTCGCCAGATATTCTTTTTCGATCGGGTTGAGGTTGTTGAATACCGGCCGGGCCAGGCCGCAGAGCGGGCAGGCGGCCGCCTTCGAAGTGACCGCCGTATGACACTGGCGGCAGAAATTACTGAGCATGGCATTTTTACTGGTCATGCCGCCGATTCTAAAGCATTTGCCCGCAATAATCAATCATGCCGGCCACCGGCACGATTTGAAGTATTAATTTGTATTAAGCCGCTGGAATTTTTACCAGAGTACAGGCATAATCATATAGATACTTCACAGAAAAGGTTGGAACCTTATGACAAAATTTTCTACTTCTCGCCATTACGGGGCTTTAGTAGCCCTTTTTTTCATAGCCTTTGCACTTGGATGCGGCGGCGGAGGAGGCGGAGGAGGAGGGGGGGCGTATGTGCCCACTGGAGAAACAGAAGAAGCGCCTACAGCGGTTTCTACTCTAAAAACAGCCCAAAGTCTATTTACGACGACAAGCGCTAGTCAAAACCTGATAATGACAATCCCGGTTGTTAGTGGGAAAACAGCTAATTTCCTTATGACTGTCACAAACAATTCGGGCTCAAGTCAATTGGTTGGTCTTGCACCTGCAACCTCGTTTGCAGCATCGGTTAAACCTTTAGAGACGACTCTAAACACTTCACGGTTTTTAGAGCCTGACCTTGAGCTAGTCCAAAAGGTTCTTGAAAAAGACCGTTTGCAGGAAAAACTGCGGCAAAATACAATAAATGCACTACGGCAAGGTTCTGGTAAATTTCGTAAGTCTTTGCATGCTAGCAACCATAGTAATGAGGTTGAAGGTGGAATTTACCCGATTAAATTAGTGTCTAACAGCCGGGGAACCTCTTACATTACAAGAAGTTTTAAGCTTGAGCGAAAGAAGGATAATCTTTACAAGATATTTGTTGATCAGGATGAATATCAGGAATTAGACGCCAAAGACGGCAGCTATAGTGTTACAAATGCAGATATAGACCATTTTGCTGATGAATTAGAAGATTTTATTTTGCCTTTCATGCAAGAAAATTATGGCAAAATTTACGATATTGATAATGATGGTTGTCTTTCAATTCTGATTTCTCCAGTTTATGCGAATTTGGGATTTGCAGGGCTTTTTAATACTGAAGATATGGTGCAAGGGGCTGGGGGAAATGACAACCAACGTGATTTGATTGGCATCTGGAGTCCCTCATCAGATTGGGTAGATGGAATTACAACTACATGGAACACCAAACGTGAGCGCTGGTTGTCAGCGACCCGTGAGACCATTGCTCATGAAATGCAACATGCCATAAATTTTAGCGCGAAAGTTTTCCCTGGCGGATCTTTAACTAACTCTGGTTCAATTGAAGAAGTATGGTTAGACGAAGGTCTATGTGTTAGCGCCGAAGCAAGATATCGTAAGCTTCGTGGTGATGCTGGTAAAACCACCTATGTTGGTAACAATCTTGGCGGCAGCATTTCAACCGATTTTGTGGGTAACGACAATCGTTTCAATTACTGGATTAATAAGCCTACAGGGTCGGCCATTAAAGGTTGGGCCTCAGAATACTCACATTATGGGCAGAAAGGGCTCTTTCTTTTTTATATCTATGAGCAATTCGGTGCAAATAAGATAAAAGAGATAGTTCAAAATACATCGATTGGAATGACTAACCTCAATAATGTTCTTGGCGCTGATTTTAATTCTTTGGTAAAAAATTGGCAGTTTGCAGTTATAAACGAGGGGTTGCGCACTTCCAATCTAATTGATGTGAACACTATCGATTCACGTTACCGATACCAGGCTGCTTTGATGCTTAATACTGTCTATAAAGCTGTTCAGTATGATGCAAAATTTCCAGAAGACATCTCAGTTGCCCCTGGGGCAGTGGCTTTTTATGTAATAAGACAACCATCCTCAACAGTTGGTTTGGAATACAAATTCATAGTTGAGTCTGCTCAAGGTCAGAGTATCGAAATCAACATGATGCGCCTGCCCTAAAGACTAAATAAATCGCCCCGCAACCTGATTATCAGTTTGCGGGGCGATTTTATTTTCAATCACTTTATTTCCGGCGGATTTTTACATACTTGTCGAACCAGTCGAACATTTCGGCGAGGGTGTGCAGTATCGACTCGCGGGCTTCGTAACTGTGACCTTCGTAAGGCAATACCACCATTCGGGCAGTGCCGCCGTGACCTTTTATCGCACCGAGCATGCGCTGGGTCTGAATCGGAAAAGTGCCCGGGTTCGGGTCATCTTCGCCGTGAATCATCAGCAGAGGTTCTTTGATCTTGTCGGCGTGGGTGAACGGCGACATCTGCGTGTAGGTTTCGGGGGCTTCCCAGTAGGTGCGGCGTTCGCCCTGAAACCCGAACGGTGTCAGGGTGCGGTTGTAGGCACCGCTGCGGGCGATGCCGGCCGCAAAAAGGTCGGTGTGTGCAAGCAGGTTGGCGACCATGAATGCACCATAAGAATGCCCGGCAACCCCGATACGGTCACGATCGGCAATGCCGATATCGACTAGCTTGTTGACCGCAGCTTCGGCGCCGGCGGTGATCTGCTGCACAAAGTTATTGTTGGCGGTCAGAGGGTCGCCAACTACCGGAATCTCCGCGTTATCGAGAACCGCGTAGCCGCGCAGCACGAAAAAGAGAATCGAGGTGCCGCTGATGCGGGCATAGCGGTTGGTTGCCGACCTGACCTGCCCGGCGGTGGCTGCATCGGTATATTCGCGCGGGTAGGCCCAGACAATCGCCGGGTAACGCCGCCCCGGCTTGTAGTCGAGAGGGTAGTAAAGCGTGCCGCTGAGAGGAACTCCGTCATTGCGCTGGTATTTTATCAGTTCCTTGCGCACTTTTTTCAGCTCCGGGGCCGGCGCTTCGAAGTTTGAGAGGGCGACCGGGGTGCCGACACTGTTTTCTTCTATCGGTCTGATATAGTAGTTCTGCGGTGTCTCGATGTCTTCGCGGGCAGTAACAATGCGTTTATGCACCGGGTGGGCGAATTCGATGAAGCTTTCGTAGGCTTCGAGGCCAGATCTGAACAGCTCGATTTTTTCATGGGTGTAGAGGTTCATCTTTACCAGGAAAGGCCTGAAACCTTCTGGAGTGGCGCCCTTGCCTTCGAGGTAGACCCAGTCGCCATCTTCGATGATGCCGACCGTCTGGCCATCGGGCCGCATGCGGTAAACCAGGCTGCCCTCATCCTGATACTGGTCGTAATAGTTGCGCGAAAAAATAATCTGACACTCAGAAGCGACATTGCTGCGGCTCATATCGATCAGCCGTGCTTTGATCCAGCGGGTATC
>JAKQQP010000501.1 GCA_029564115.1 Candidatus Rifleibacteriota bacterium
GCTTGGTAGTTTGTTTGTTGCCGATGTTGATAACTTCAATGTTGCCTGAAACATTGTCCAGAGGCAGACCGGCACCCAGATTGCCGACATCCTGAGGAATAACAAACCCCATATTTTCTCTGGGCCGGATTTCGAGTGTAAAAGTTCTATTGGCCTCTCCGACGTCGTAGATGCCATTCTGGTTTTTATCATTATAAATTCTCTGAACCCCTGAATATGCTGGGCCGGGAAAATTCTTCTGGCCGGGAGGCATTACCACATAAGCTTTAAATACCGCGCTGCCTGGGTCATTGATTGGCGATATCGGGTCGGGAGAGAATGAAACATACTCGGGTCCGATGGTTTCGCCGCCCTTTACCAGTGCAACAGTCTGATAGCGCAGGTAGTTCAATGGAATGTTGCCGGTGTTGGTTATCGTGATATTGCCGCTGACACCGATATCCCCAGGTGCAGTATCAGGCAGCGTAACTGTGGCTGCCGAGAGAGTAAAGCTTTCGTTGGTGCCGACTTCAACACTGATGGTAATGGCATCGCTGGCTTCGCCGACCTCATAGGCAAAATTGGCATTTTTATCGTCGAGAAAGAAACAGTTGCCTGAATAGGTGCCGGCGGGTGTGCCTGCCGGGATTGTCAGCGACAGACTCTGAAGATAACTTTTGCCTTTAACTAGAAAGCCACGGGCGACAGGGATCAGGTTAAAGCTTTTTGAGGCGATGGTATTGGCGCCGGATTTCAAGTCTACCGGAACAAATCTGACGATATTCAGATTGACGTTACCGATATTGGTTACCAGAACCGTGGCAGTGGCGGTGCGTTCGCCGGCAAGAAAAGAGCCGAGAAATAAAGTGTCTGCCGCGGCTCTGATTTTTTCAACCTGAGGTACTGTGACCTGCAGTTCGAACTGGCCGATGGGTTCGCCGATGGAGTTGCCGTCCTGGTCGTTGTCTTCGAATACGAACTGATTTGCCTTGTAGGTTCCTGCAGTGGTTCCCGCCGGAATCGATATTCTCAGGTCAGCTGCCGTATTGCTGCCCTGAGCGA
>JAKQQP010000521.1 GCA_029564115.1 Candidatus Rifleibacteriota bacterium
AGTCTTCGGGGCCATTGAACTGGCAGTCTATTTTATAGAGAGCCCTTGTCTGAGAAGCGAGCACCGACATTGCCATGCCGACCCCGCGTGGCTCAAGTGCCATTGGGCACAGTCCTCTAGCCAGGGTTCTGATCTGAAGAACCGTGTCGTGCAGATAATCACGCATCTGCTGTAAATCATTTGTATGGCTGTTGTTCTGTTTTTCAAACCTTCTACGCATGGTTTCGAACATGCAGGTTACGCCGACAACCTGCTGACACAGGCCGTCATGCAATTCGCGGCCGATGAAACGGCGCTCGCGTTCAGAAATTTCGAGAAGCTTGATTTCCAGTTCCCGGCGTTCTTTGATGAGAGATTTGAGGCTTTCATTGGCTTCGCCAAGCTCTGAAGTGCGTTGTTTTACCTTTTCCTCAAGATGTTCATTCGCTTGTCGCAGCTGTTCTTCGAGGCGTTTTCGATCTTCAATTACTGCTCCGAAGCCAACCTGGTAGGCGTATTGCCCGTCAGCACCAGGAATAATGGTGCAGGTATCATTGAGCCAGACATAGCTGCCACTTTTCAGGCGGAAGCGGAATTCGAAGTAGACCGTGACCTTGCCGCCGGCTTTTTCTTCCATTGCTTTGGCAACAGTTGCTTTCAGTATTGCAATGTCATCAGGGTGAAAGTATGAGGCAAATTCGGTATATGGGATGGCCAGAACTTCTTCGCGCGTCATTTCTAGTGCCTGAGCAAAGCCTTTGCTGACGTAGTCAAATCGGTTAAGTCTGTAGTTGACCCGGTATAAGGCATGCGGTGATTCTTCAAGAACTTCCATGAACCAGCGTTCGCTCAGGGAAAGATCGGGCGGCGACTGTAGCTGGTCAGAAGCATCTCTGATGAGGCCTTCGATAATTTTTTCGTCAACTCCATCGGTATTGCCCTGGAGAACCCGGCAGGAAAACTCAAATAACGATGGCTGATTCCCGGATATGGTTATTTTGAACAGGTGTTTGAATTGAGTCGTAAAGTAGTTTGTAACTCCGTTGAGGGAAATGTCCAGCAGGTGCTGGTCTTTGTCTGACAGACGGGAGTAAAGATCGTTGAAGTG
>JAKQQP010000522.1 GCA_029564115.1 Candidatus Rifleibacteriota bacterium
AGTCTTCGGGGCCATTGAACTGGCAGTCTATTTTATAGAGAGCCCTTGTCTGAGAAGCGAGCACCGACATTGCCATGCCGACCCCGCGTGGCTCAAGTGCCATTGGGCACAGTCCTCTAGCCAGGGTTCTGATCTGAAGAATCGTGTCGTGCAGATAATCACGCATCTGCTGTAAATCGTTTGTCTGGCTGTTGTTCTGTTTTTCAAGTCTTCGACGCATGGTTTCGAACATGCAGGTCACGCCGACAACCTGCTGACACAGGCCATCATGCAGTTCTCTGCCGATGAATCGGCGCTCGCGTTCAGAAATTTCAAGAAGCTTGATTTTCAGTTCCCGGCGTTCTTTGATGAGAGCTTTGAGGCTTTCATTGGCTTCGCCAAGTTCAGAAGTTCGCAGTCGGACTTTTTCCTCAAGATGCTCGTTGGCCTGTCTCAGTTGTTTTTCGAGGCGTTTTCGATCTTCAATTACCGCTCCGAAGCCAACCTGATAGGCATATTGTCCGTCAGCACCCGGAATGATGGTGCAGGTATCATTGAGCCAGACATAGCTGCCACTTTTCAGGCGGAAGCGGAATTCGAAGTAGACCGTGATCTTGCCGCCGGCTTTTTCTTCCATTGCTTTGGCAACAGTTGCTTTCAGTATTGCAATATCATCAGGGTGAAAGTATGAGGCAAATTCGGTATATGGGATGGTCAGAACTTCTTCGCGCGTCATTTCGAGTGCCTGGGCGAAGCCTTTACTGACGTAGTCAAATCGGTTAAGTCTGTAGTTGACCCGGTATAAGGCATGTGGCGATTCTTCAAGAACCTCCATGAACCAGCGCTCGCTCTGGGAAAGATCCGGCGGTGACTGTAACAGGTCAGAAGCATCTCTGATGAGGCCTTCGATAATTTTTGCGTCAGCTTCATCATTATTGCCCTGGAGAACCCGGCAGGAAAACTCAAGTAACGATGGCTGATTCCCGGATATGGTTATTTTGAACAGGTGTTTGAATTGAGTCGTAAAGTAGTTTGTAACTCCGTTGAGGGAAATGTCCAGCAGGTGCTGGTCTTTGTCTGACAGACGGGAGTAAAGATCGTTGAAGTG
>JAKQQP010000548.1 GCA_029564115.1 Candidatus Rifleibacteriota bacterium
CACGGGAAATCCTTACCGCTGACTGTCTGAAAAAACTCTGTGAAGTTGCCCCCGAAATTCAGGCTTCAGTGGTTCTCGAATAAGCATAAGGCATGAAAAACTTTTTCGGGCGCCATGGTTTTTATCTGCCGTGGCTGGCGATGGGGCTGGCCATGCTGGGTGCAGCTTTTCTTTTTCCTGCCGATATTCCGCCGGTCGCCGTTGCACCAGATACACGCAGCGACTATTTTCCGCATAAGGTGAATCACTTCACCATTGGCCTGCTCACAGAAAACTACGAATTTTTCTTCTCTGACAAGCCCGAAAGCCTCTTTGATTACCAGAATGCCGAGCTTGTAATTAACAGAACCGCGCAGCTTTTTAAGGCCGAGATGCGCATCAGAGGCACGCATGCCTGGAACTGGGATCATCGCAAGCCGTCATTCAGGCTTCGCCTGCGCGGTAACAAGCGCATCATGGGCCGGCAGATACTTGACTTCATAACCCCCGACGATGCTTCGATGCTTGCAAATCTCGTTTCTGACCATATCGCCGTCGAACTTGGCATGCCCTCACCGCGGACCACAATCGCAACCGTGCTGCTAAACAATGATTACAAGGGACTTTACCATCTGGCTGAGCCGATAAACGTCGCAACTCTGGCGGGGCAGGGGTTTACCGACTGCTCGGTTGTCGAAGGCAACATCAGAAACTCAAAACTCTGGGCTCATCCCGAAGTCTGGGAAATTGAGCCAGCTGTCGGCCGTGACCCCGAAGCCGCGAGACAGGCTCTTGCCAGACTTCTTGAAGCGGTCAAAACTCCGGTCGATCCGCAGCGTGTTGAAAAGCTGGCTGAAGTGATCGACCCGGCCGGGTTTGCCGCATGGTCAGCCCTGATGACCGCCATTGGCAGCATTCACACCAACGACTACTTCGGGCATCTGCTTGTCTTTGACCATAAAAGCTCACTGCTGTTTCCGGTAATCGCTGACCCGTCGGGCTTTGGTGTGATCACCTCTATTGGCGGCATGCACACTGATATCGACATCAGAGTGCCGCTTTACGAATTTCTGACGCCGTTTCTCAACGCCTTTTTCCGGGTGCCCGACTTTCAGTTTCAGCGCAATCTTCAGCTCTATAAAATTCTTCAGACCCGGCTTGCCGAAGATAGCCTGCAGAAGCTTGTCGACAGCTATCTTGAGCAGCTGCGACCTCTCTATTACAAAGAAACTTATGCCAGTGCCCTGATCAATATTCCTCTGGTGCTGTTCTCGCGAAAAATCCCCGTTTCACCGC
>JAKQQP010000625.1 GCA_029564115.1 Candidatus Rifleibacteriota bacterium
GCGAACGCCTGCGAGAAACCGGCAACGAAAGCGACGACCTGAACCAGATATGCAACGCTGTGGTTGCTTGCGAGCGGCTTATGTCAATCATCGTGGGGCGTGACCATGCCAACACCTGACGAAGTAGCCCCGAACGACGACTACCGCGAGCGACAACGACAGGCAGAGCAAGCGCAATCGGCAAAAACTCAGAAGATCATCGACACCTGCAACGCCTTTTTACGCAAGCAATTTAACTGCAAAACCCTTTGTATGGCCTGCAAAGAAGGCTGCGAAGAATTGAAAGAATGGGAGGCATTAGAAGAAAAATGATAACTAAACCGCAATTCCTGAAAGCGCTTGATGCGCTTGCGAAACAGGATAAAGAAGATGGCTACATTTCAACCCACCTGCAATGCGTCTGCCCTGAATCTAATGTGCTTTACGTGACAAAATATGCTCAAGCGGGGCTTCTGGACTTGCTAGAAGCCGTAACCCATGACGAAAATCACTGGATTAGCTATTGGTTATATGACCTTGCCCACGGCAATAAATACAAGCCGGGCACGATAAAGGTTGAAGGTAAAAACGTGCGCCTGAAAACGCCTGATGACCTGTATCGAATGCTGGTTAAAAACTGGAAGGAGCGCAAACCATGACCAGAACCGGCTACAGCTGTGCGTTTATGCGCAGAAAATCAAAACCCGGCTGCCCGTCGACTATTAACCACTGGTGCAGCGAATTTTGTAAATTTATCGATCCAATGACGTGCCAGGCCGAATGCTATAAATTCAGAATTTTAGCCGATTTGCATCGACGATCAATTCCAAAAATGGAGGTGGAGCTATTATGAGAAAAAACGATCTGGTATTTATTCTCGCAACCCTCAAATATCCTCAAACGATATTGCAGGCCGCGGTCAGCTGGAATACAGAAATGGGCAAGGCCCGCGTCCGTCTCCGCGCTGGAAAAAACCGTGGTTATTTATTCGAAGAAAACGGCCACTATTCGCCGACGCCGGAGTTGTTGCAGGCGTGGCTTGCTGAGGGGGTGTTGATATGAACTGCAAAACCTGCCGGTTCTGCCGCTACAATGCGGCTTTGAGACACTACACCTGCAACGGCTGGCGGCTGCCAGACCTGCGCGGGTGCAAAAGATGGGAGACGAAGAAATGACAGAAGTATTGAAACGAGCATTGAAACACGAGCAGGCGCTAAATGAGCTGTTGCGCGAAAGAGTCATGGAACTGGAAACCGAAGTTAAAACGCTGAAGCTGAGATTGCAAGCCAGATATGCGGGGGAGGTGGATGATAACTAACTGCAATCATGCCGAAAAACGCGACATGACCCAGGGCTTAGGCGTAGAGCGTCATTACTACTGCTCAAAATGCGGCGCCCACTGGTATAAAGGCCGGGAATGGAGCCGGAAAGAATGGGAGGCGTGGATTGAATCTTAGAATACCAAAATCACACCCACTTTTGCCCTATTCGGCAAACGTCATGCTGCGCGACTGCAGACAGATTCTGGCAAGGGAGCTGCGGAGGCAGCGGAAGATTAAAAGATTGAAAGGAAAAGTATGAATTATAGATATACGATAGAGGCGCTCAGGCTTCTGTCGCAGCTTTGCAAAAGCAAAAAGTGTGAAAGCTGCGAACTGAACGAAGTGCAGGCGTCAACAACCGCAAGATTCTGCATGTTGCGAAAAATGCCGTCAGACTGGCCGACTTCCGGCCTGTTTCGGCATTTGGTAAAAGAATCGGAGGAGAAAATCGAATGAGTGAAGCAGCAAATCACAAAGCAATGATTAATTTTTTAGATCGAATTGTAAACGACCTCGCAGCCGAGGAG
>JAKQQP010000604.1 GCA_029564115.1 Candidatus Rifleibacteriota bacterium
ACCTTCAAAGATGCGGCTCACTCTCAGAACTCGGTCAGCTTTAACCGGCCTACGGCCGGCTCTTTAACCATATACGCCAAAGCCGAGAACCTGAACCCCTATGGCGAATTTGTCATTCGCTGGCTAGATCCTTCCAACAACATTATAGCCGCCTCGCCGCCTCTGACCTCGGATGCCTCAGGGACCCTGTCGCATCAAATGGATATAACTTCGGCTTCTCCCTACGGCAACTACAAAATCAGGGTGACCAACCCGATCAATACCATTATTTCCTGCGAAAACCAGTTTGAAGTGGTTTCACCGGCGGTTCTGACCGCAGCGTTTGCGATGCCGTCGCAGGTCTCGGTTGGCCAACCCTTTACAGCATCATTCACTTTCATAAACTCTGGCGGGGCTGTTGTTAGCAGCGCATACGTCAGTGATCCGCTGCAGTTTTTCGGGCCTGGCACGGCTCTTCAGACCAGCGCTCAGCCGCCTTTGACAGATGTTGGCGGCAACAGTCAGGCCACGGTTACATACAATTTTACCGCGCAGTCGGCAGGCAATTTCTCTGCTTCCGGCACTGCTTACGGGTTTGATGCGAACTCAGGTCAGTTCCTGACCAGTCCGGCGGTTACCAGCAATATCTGTCTTATTCAGACGCCGCCAGCTCTCTCTGTTATTTCGGTAACTGCTGTCCCGACTATTGTCTATCTGAACCAGAAAAATCTTCAGATTCAGGTGGTGGTGCGTAATACCGGCCAGGCTACCGCCATTCTTGAAGCCGCCAGTATGACTTTTCTGATTGGAGATTATACGCAATCGATTGTTTCACCGGCCTTTCCTTTTGAGCTTGCCGGTGGTGGCACAAATGTTACTATCACTTTCACCATTGACGTAAGTGCTGTTCCACCAGCCGGAGTCGGGCCATGGGATGATGATTTTTTTGCCAATGTTAAATGGAGCGACAAAAACTGGCCGGAAAATCAGGGCTGGCTGACCGGACCTTCGATTGCTGATAGCTGGTTTATCAATGCCGTAGGTATTTTGCTTGCCAAAAATCTTTTATTTAACCCTACTCAGAATGATTTTTCTGGTCTACAGACTGTGTATATGAGGGCTTACGGAGTTGCATCTTTGTCTGCTCCTATTTATCGTATAAGAACCTATAAGACTCAGGTTAACCAGGCTGCCGCTAGTCCCCTCGGATGGATAAACGTTTCTGGGCTTCTTTCAACCGATGCAAATGGTTTTGCAGACCATCTTTATACCATTCAAGACCCTGTTATTGATCCAAGCCTCATTGGGACATGGAGTGTCGTTTTTGAAACAGATGATGGAAATAGTAATACTCCGGGTAACATGCTCGGTCTGCAGTATTTCAGGGTTCAGAACCCCGGTAATCTGGTTGCTTCGCTGAGTATTTCACCTTCAACGGTTTTTGTTGGCGAAAACTTCACTGTGACCATG
>JAKQQP010000008.1 GCA_029564115.1 Candidatus Rifleibacteriota bacterium
TCAAAAATACAACCCCGAAACCAAAACCGTCACCTCATCTTTTGACCCGCCCGCTGTAACAACGACAGAGTATATCGTCAATCAAAAAATGTCAGCTGATGATAAGGCGAATGGAGCGCCAACTACAGCGAGACTTACAAGCACAGGAACTATGGCAGACGGTGATTCTCAAAGATATAAGGCTTTTGACCATCTCACAGCAACGGCCAATAACTATTGGTCGACTACAACAAATGGAAACTGGATAAAATACTATGCCGGAGCAAATCCCGTTTATGTCAACAAGCTTTATCTTGACAACACCGTTAGTCCAAACTCGAACGGCGTAAACTCATTTCTTCTCGAAGGCAGCAACGATGACTCGGATCCTTGGACAACCCTGGTTTCAAGTTCTCAGCCAATCAACACCTTAGACCACCCTGTATCTTTAACGAACCCAGGCATGTATAAATTTTTCAGATTCACTGTTAACACAAACCATGGAGGAACATATAGAACCATAAAAGAAATAAAATTGGTTAACACCGATGTTCGACGGATTTCACCGCTGGGAGCAGGTACAGTCGATGCTGCAAATAAAAAAGCCACTTTTGGCACTAAAGTCGTTTCATGGTCAGCCCATGGCGGCAGCGATTACGGCAGCAAGGTGTTCGACGGCAATGTCAATGATACTGACAAGTGGGATACAAACACAGCTTCCGGATTTCCGCATTGGATTGCACTTGATCTTGGAACACCTGACAACATTGATATTGTAAGAATTCATTGCGAAAATGCCGCCGATGGAATCAAAAATTTCTTATTTCAATACAGCACAGACGGAGTTTCATGGTCAACGCTCAATATTAATGGTGCCGCCACAAATACTAATCCAGACAATACTGCCTGGAACACTTATCATGTAACCAACCCAAACTCTTACAGACACTACCGACTTGTATGTAATGATTCCTGGACAAGCGAAATCAAAGCATGGGAGATAGAGTTTTTCAGCTCCATGCCCGCAACCGCAGCATCAAACAAGCCGGTTATGACCAAAACAATGACCGACATGCGTGGCGAAACACAGACAACTGATGGAGCGGCCTGCACGACCCCTTACGGAATTGTGGTTGGCGGGGGTGCGACCAGCACGGTTCTTGTTTACTGGCCCCATGGCAAAGACAATTATAACGGACCAAACGATCAATCAATCGGGATTTGCAGGTCTCTGCCCAAATTTCCGCTGGAAAACGGAGCCGCCGGCACTGATGACAGAGCCTACCATTCGCTCGTATGGCATAAAGGCAAGCTTTATCGCGTTGGCGGCAGGCGCGGTTCAACGCTGCTGAACAGCGTCGATGTCTTTGACTTCAACACCAATTCCTGGACCAATATCATGCTGAATAATATGACCCAATTTCCAGCCAACGGTTCTATGTTACAACGTGACAATGCTGCCGCCTGCTCATTCGGCGATGAGATTTTTATGTTCGGTGGTTCTATCGGCGCATCTGTCGGTGCAACTCCGTTAAATGATGCCGTCGCCTGGAACCCGGAAACAAAGACAGTAAGATCACTCGGCACAATGGCCATAGCCAAAAACTTTGCAAAAACCGCCGTGCCATGCGGGTCGGCAATTTACCTGATTGGAGGCGCGACAAACCATTCAACCGGAGGCGATGCAAATATCTGGAAATTCACACCATGAAAACACCATTGTCTGAACTATTTGTGTTGCGCGCGCGAAAAGCTTTCACCATGATGGAAGTCATGACTGCCATGGCAATTATTGCGGTGGTCAGCAGCATTGTGCTGCCGGGCGCGGCCAATTTTTATTCTTCTGAACGTATTAAAGCGGTGGCCGAGGTAATGGTGCAAAACATTCGCATGGCCAAATACCGGGCAATGCAGGAGCAGGCACTGCATCGCATGATTTTTTCACCGGGCGGCGACACATACAAGATTCAGATGCATATTGGTTATTTTGAAGGCGGCATAACACCAGATTTAAGCACTGTGCTGACTGAAGAAGGGTATGACAGCTTGAACTGGGAAAGCGTTCTGGAAAGTGAAGAAGTCGAAATAGACCCGGGCGTCACAGTTACCCGCGACTCTTATCTCGCTCCAAGGGTCATATATTTCTGGCCTGATGGCTATCTGGTAACCCACGACAGCACAGGAATCAGTGAAACAAACAAAAAGCTCCTTCCGGAATGCTACATTCTGTTTGAATATGGCAGTTCAAGAATAAGAGTATATCTAAATGCAGTTGGAGTATTGTCTTCAGAATCCTATGCAGTCGATGATGACGGAGATCAGCCTGGGGATGTCCTATGGTAAAAAAATACAAAAACAACAGAAAAGCATTTTCGCTGGTAGAAGTTCTGACTGCAACCATTGTCATGACTATGATGCTGGTTTCGGTAATTGCTTATATCCAGTATGGATCGCTCGTCTGGCAGAAAGGTCAAACCAAGATCGCGGCGAAAAATTATTCAAGAATGGCATTCGACCTGATTAAACAGGATCTTATGAAAGCCGTAAATATTGGGAATCCTCCGGCTGCCACCTCAGTAACTGTAGACAATGTTCTTGGCTACCATATGTTGATTTCCGGCAACAAAGAAGAGTTTAAACTGGGAGTTCCAGACTCAAAAATGGTGCTGCAAAGGCTTATAGGCGGCGGTGACGCTGCCAAAGAGCAGACATGGAACACCAGAATGGCAAGAAATGTCAGTTTGTTTCTGGTGGAAAGAATCTCGACCTGGACCCTTAAAATAAGTCTGCAGATCAGAAGTGATGAAGAAGCGGTCGAAGACACAAGCGGCCCGGCAGGAACCCCTGACGGCAATATCAACATTTTCGACCGGGAAATTGTCAGCAGTGAAAGCATCGTTCTGACTGCTCCGGCAGCAGGAGGCTGACAAATGGCCATAAAATCAGAAAAAAACGGGCAGGCCGGCATCATCATGATTATGCTGATATTCGGGCTGTTGATGACCGTTTCTACCGCCTACATGAAAATGGTGCAGACAGAAGTGGAAGTGCAGAGCATGGTTGACAATTCAGACCGCGCCATGGACGCTGCTTTTTCGGGCATCAGCTACGCTATTGCCATCGCCCAGAGCAACAAATCAATGTTCATTAACAGGGTCGAAGCAGTTGCCAGTAGAACATACATTATTGCTTCCACTACCAGCCTTTCGGACTGGACCTCTTTAAATGCAGCCTGGACAACGACAAAAGTGAATAAGGTCGCCTCAGTGCCCGCCGACTGGCTCTTTCTCAATGAAGCGCTTGACCTCTATAAAATAAATGAACAGGCTGCCAGCCCGCCTTACTTCTTCAGAGTTACGTCTTTTCCGGCCGCAAGCACTACAGCTGTCGCCGACCCGGAAAAATACGTTATCAAATCTCAGGGCAGATTCCTTCATTACTCAGACGATAAAGCCACCGTTCTGGCAACTTTTTCAGCTCAACTTATCGCAGAATGCAAAATAATGTTCAATCGAAAAATTGTACAGCTGTACCGCTATCGTTATATGCCTTTCCAGAAGGGGAATGATTTTTTCAAATACTCTCCTTACTGATTCCGGGCGATTAAAAATGCCCTGATAAAAAACTGGAGCAACTTATGGTCAGTGCCAAGCGCAAAAAGCCTGAAAAGTATTCTTACGCAGACTATCTGAAGTGGAACGACGACAAACGTTACGAAATAATCGACGGCGATGTCTACGACATGACCGGTCCAACCCTGGATCATCAGGTGATCAGCGGCGAACTGTTCAGGCAGATCGCCAATTTTCTTGAAGACAAGCCCTGCCGGGTTTTGCATGCGCCATTCGACCTGATGCTGGCGCGCCAGAATAAAAAGGCCGAAGAGATCACTACGGTTCTGCAGCCCGATATTATGGTCGTCTGCGATGAAAAGAAAATCACACAACAGGGAGTATTCGGCGCCCCCGACCTCGTCGTCGAGATCATCTCGCCCTCGACCGCCTCGCGCGACAACATTCTCAAGCGCTCAATTTACGAAAAAGCCGGGGTTAAAGAGTTCTGGCTGGTTCACCCCGTCGACCGCCTGGTGCGCATCTACCGCCTCGGCAAAGACGGCCTGTTCGGCCGCGAAGACATCTACGACCACACCGCCACAATCGGGATAAAAACCCTGCCCGGCCTGACCATCGACGCCCCGAAGCTTTTCGCCGGCATCAAACTGCCCGCCCACTCTTAGCGCGCCCACAGTAGAAGAACCTTTAACAGTCGCTCAGTCGAGGTGTTGTATAATACAAATTCTACTTAGTTCTTGCACATAGTCGTCAGATGGATTCCCGCCTGCGCGGGAATGGCGGGCATTTTATTTGAGCATCTTTTTTTTATGATTGGTATAATGGAAAAAATGCCGGGCGGAGGTTTGTAAATGGCGGGATCGGCCAAGAAAAAGCAGGAGCGGTATTCTTATGCCGACTATCTGACCTGGGATGACGACAAGCGCTACGAGATAATCGACGGTGAAGTGTTTGATATGACTTCACCGAGTTTTACACATCAAATCATATCGATGGAGCTGGGCAGACAATTTGCCAATTATTTCGAAAACAAATCATGCAAAGTGGTATGTGCGCCTTTTGATGTGATTCTGACAAAAAGCGCAAAGAAGAACGACGAAATTTTTACAGTGATCCAGCCTGATGTCATGGTAGTCTGCGACCCGAAGAAAATCGAAGAACGCGGCATCGTCGGCGCACCCGACCTGGTAGTCGAGATCATCTCGCCGTCAACTTCATCGAAAGACAATATCATCAAGCGCCGAATCTACGAGCAGGCCGGGGTTAAGGAGTTCTGGCTGATTCACCCCGTCGACCGCCTGATTCGGGTCTACAAGCTTGGCAAAGACGGGTTATTCGGGCGCGAAGACATTTATGACGACCAGACACAGATCGAGATTGCGCAGTTTGCCGGCCTGAGCATCGACTGCCGCCGCCTGTTTCCGCCCCTGCCGAAAGTCAGGCGGGTAAAATCGCCACCACCGGCAAAATATGGATAATGTCAGACAATCAGCAGATCACTGCTTCAAAAAAGTCAGCGCAGCTCGAGAAGCTCGTAAAGCGGGTATTCTCGGCTTTTGCCCTTGACTTCGACGCGTTCGATAAAGGCGACGCGGCCCTGGCCCCTTAAGCCCCTGATCGTGGAAGGGGCAACGACGATGCCGGTGGTGCCGGCCTTCGCCGCCTCAGTCTTCAGCCTTGCCGCCAGATTTACCGTGTCACCGATGACCGTGTAATCGAGCTTACCAAGCCGCGAGCCAATGCGACCAGAAACGACATTGCCGCTGGCAACGCCGGCGCGTATATAATAACCGGCATCACGCATGACGTATGCCAGTTCGAGCACAGCCCGGCAGGCCTGCAGGCTGTGATTTTCGCCGGCCGTGGCAGACCGGAAAACCAGCATCAACGTATTTTCGATGACCTTGTCGATAACCCCACCGCAGGAGCGGGCAATGGCGTCGGCTTCACCGATGAACCGGCCAAGAATGGCAAAGCGCTCTTCGGGCGAAGCCTGGTGGCCAGAAACGCCAGACTGCAGCTGCATGAACACGACCGTAGCCGCCACCCTCACCCCGCCAGGGGCCATATCGGCGTCAGAATCACTTTCGACGGCGGTCAGAACATCCTGTGAGACGAAATGCGCCAGCTTGCGACGCTGCTCAAGGCCCAGAATCATGCCGGTAAATACGGTTTTCAGGTCACCAAATTCATCGCTGGCCTGCAACTGCACGCTGGTCTGCAGATTGCCGCGGCCAACCTCGGCGGTTACCCTGATAAACTCGCGCAATGGCTTTAGATAGATCAGTTCGAAAACCAGATAGACAAAGAGCAACAACAAAAGGCCGTAGCCAACCAGCACGCCAGGCAAAACCCAGATTGCCGACCCGGCCGCAAAAACTTCTGAACCAACCAGCATCACCAGCGGGTAATCATTGAACCAGCGCACCTGCAGCAGATTCTTTGCCTTTTCGCGCCAGACAAAACCTTCGACGTTTTCGGCAAGATCGATCTTTTCAAGCAGGTCGGCGTTGCGCAGAATCCTGCCATCAGCCAGACTCATCAGGTGATAACCGGCATCGCCGCGCACAACTTCGAAAAATCGCCCCGAAATGCCGGCAAATTTTTCTGAGGGCCTGAAATGGTTCACAATATAGTCGCGAATCAGGTGGTTATCATAATAGTTAAATGAAAGCAGCCCGAAAAGGCTGTATTTATCAGCATTAAACACAAATGCCGTCGAAAACCGGTTGCCGGTGTTCATGCGCATCATTTTAAAGGGCCGGCCCCAGCGGTTACCAATTTCGTTCACGAAAGACGCATCGACAGTGCCGGGCTCCCGCTCCTTGCCCCTTGTCTGGTTCATTACAAAATTGCCGCTGCGGTCAAAGGCGTTGAGAATGGCCGAAGACACCAGTCGACGACCAGATTCCTCTTCTTTTAACAGAGGCCGGTAGAATCTGGTCGAGCTGGCGTGCAGGCGACCGCCCGCATCGAGGTCGAAGAAAAGATCTGAAGCAACCGAGCTTTCGAGACCCTCTCTGAGAATCTGCAGATATGCCTCTTCATTGCTGCCGCGCATGTTTTCAAGCCTGGAAGCGACCTGCAGGGTATGCTTCTGCAGAGCGGCAAGATAATGGGAAAAACCATCATAGAGCTCGTTAAAATAAAGTCTCTGCAGCTCTTCAGCCTGATACCAGCCATATACCCGGTTGAACTGGTTCCAGGTAATCAGGCCGGCGAGAAGTAGAGAGACGGGCAGAAGCAGCATTACGGCAGTGCCTAGAAGCACCTTGGGCCTGATTCCCAT
>JAKQQP010000026.1 GCA_029564115.1 Candidatus Rifleibacteriota bacterium
AACTTAAACATGTCAACTAAAATGTACACAATTTTCTTTTTAATTTCTGAACGCTGAACTCCCGCAACTGTTGCGAATAAGCCACAACCACCACCCCCCCGCAAACATCAACAGGGCTTTAATTTTTTTAAATTAAGTATGCCACGGGTGCATTATTTATAATTCAACCAGGTGATGGTAAGCTGCAAAACCGTCGCAAAACTCACCCAGAGCATATATGGCAGATTCGCCAGCGCTACCCACCAGAGGCGTGGCCAAACAGTCACCAGGGACCAGATCAGCGTGAGAAGAACCAGTATAACATCTATGGCGGCAAGAAGATTACTGCGCAGTCCAAACTGCAGCGGGGTAAAAGCAAAATTAAAAACCAGGTTCAACCCGAACGGCAAAGCCGTGTTTCCAGGCAGACTGCCGCGATAAACCCGATAAAACACAGTTCCGAATGAAACTGCGATAATCAGATACAAAAAAGACCAGACCGGGCCAAATACCCAGGCTGGCGGCGCCCAGTCAGGTTTGATCAACTGCTGATACCAGCTGAAATTTTCACCCATTTTAACCTCGCTTTTCGCTGACAAGACTAACAATCAGCCACAGAAAACAGCAGACAGCATAGTCACGTCTCAGCCTGGGCAAAAGAAAAACCCGGCTTGCTGCAGCCCTGTCAGGCAAAATTATCTCTTAAAGCAGCTGCTGAAAAAGGGAAAGGTTGGCATCGAGCATGCTGCCGGTCATCAGGTCATGCATTGCCGCCTCGTAGTTTTCGCGGGTCACGCCAGCCAGCAGATTATTGCGGCATATAGCTGCCAGCAAAGCCATGTTCTGCATACGCGGATCGGGCAGGTCAGCCTGAAAAACTTCAATCAGCCGAAATGAGTTTTTCTGACAGAATTGCGCCACTTCTTCGGTTTTAACTTCCGGGGCACTTTTCAATCTGACTGGCAGCGGCTGCCAGGAAGTATTGTAATAAACGAGAGTCCCATTGGGCTTCAGATATTCGTTGGCCGCCCGCACAGCCTCGTGACGTTCGAGAGAAACGACCAGGTCGGCTTTGTGCCTTGAAACGACCGGCGAATGAACGTTGTCGCCGATACGCAACTGCGAAGCCACAATACCGCCACGCTGAGCCAGGCCATGAGTATCGACCCCAATAGCTTTCTGCCCCGAGTGGTCAACGCTGCGCAGCATGATTTCGCTGATCAGACCGATTCCCTGCCCGCCAACGCCGCTCAAATAAACATTAAATGGTTTCATAGGTTTACTCCTTGCTGCTTTCACGATTGGTCGGGCGAGTGATCGCTTTTGACGGGCAGGTCTGCAGGCATGAACCATCGCCGATGCAAAGATCAGGGTTGACGCCAATGCTGCCATCATGATTCAAAATAAAAGTGGGGCAGGCAAAGCTGCTGACACAAACGTAGCGGCGATCGCAAGTCTTCTGGTCGATATCGATAACTTTTGCCTGAAAACTGTCTTTGCGGCGGGCCTCGCGCATGAGTTTGAGCATACACGGATGTTTTGCAATCACGACTGCAAATCCCTCCGTTGCCTGAGCTTCTTTGACCGCCTCGGTCAGCTTCGCCTGCTGGTAGGTATCTACTTCAAAGATATTTTTAACGCCCAGACCTTCAAGAACTCGCCGCACCGGCACTTTTTCGGTGGCCTCGTTAAAATTACGGCCGCTGGCAGCGTGGTCCTGGTGCCCAGTCATCGCGGTCGTGCCGTTTTCCATGACGATCAGGGTAATTTTGTGTTTATTGAACAATGCATTGATAATGCCCGGAATACCGGCATGAAAGAAAGTTGAATCGCCAAGAAAACAAACGACCCTGCGGCTGTCGTTATAGAGTGACAACCCAGCGGCAATACCGGTCGAGGCCCCCATGCACATCAGCAGTTCGCCCATATTGTATGGCGGCATGAAGCCGAGAGTATGGCAACCGATATCGGCCACTTTGATATCATGCGGAGCCAATGCCTGTCTTATTGCATGGAAAGCGCTGCGATGCCCGCAGCCCGGGCACATTTGAGCCGGGCGGGCCGGCACAGCCAGTGGCATAGCCGGAGCCTGAGGCTGAGAACCTGCCATTTCGGGCCAAATCTGACGCAGCTGGTCAGCCACCTTATCGGCTGTATATTCGCCGACCCATGATTCAATATCGGTTTTACCATGAATTTTTACCTTGATACCCTGCTCAAAAGCCAGGCGTTTGATTTCGGTTTCGAGCAGATCATCGAGTTCTTCGAGAACCAGTATTTCTTCATGACTGCGCAAGAAGTCGCTGACCAAAACTCTTGGCAACGGGTAAATCATACCCAGCTTGAGAATATCGGGCTTTGCATCTGATTCTTCGAGAACGTCGAGCAGCGAAAGATAAGGCAGGCCAAAGGTAATTATACCCTGGCGGGTGTTATTGTTATTGTCAAAGTGGTGCAGACCGTTTTTTTCGCTGAGTTCTGCAGCCTGCCTCAGGTTCTGCAGAGCACGCCTTTTCATCGGGAAAACCAGGCTGGTCAAGGGCATGTATGGGCCATTTTTGACGTCAAAGCGGGGCGTCTTATCAAATTCGGCAGGGTGCCAGGCGGCGAAATCCACTTTCCCCTTGGCATGGCAGACGTGGGTGGTGAGACGCAGAATTACGGGCATATGCATGTGCTGCGCCATAGCGGCAGCGGCCTTGTAAAAATGGTAGACCTCGCCCGGGTTCGCCGGTTCGAATACCGGCATATAGCTCAGACTGGCAAAATGCCTGTTGTCCTGTTCGTTCTGCGAGGAATTGGCCCCGGGGTCGTCGCCGAGAACAACTACCATACCGCCGATCAGCTTCATCAGGCTCAGCTGCACAAAAGTGTCGGCAGCAACGTTCAACCCGACACTCTTGAAAAAAACCGTAGAAAGATGCCCATTCACCGAAGCACCGTAAGCAACTTCGGTGGCGACTTTTTCGTTGGTCGAAAACTCAAAATAAAACGGGCGCTCGTCCTTCGAGATGGCAGCGATCGCTGAAGCAATCTCTGGGGTCGGCGAACCCGGGTATGAAGTCACAATTCTGGTTCCGGCTTCGATCATTGCCCGCACAATCGCGGTGTTGCCCATGACAATTTCGCTGAAGGCTTCGCGGCGCAGCAGCATTTCGCCAAGATTTTTCATGGTGTCTCCTCTGGTGTTTTTTTTATCTACCTGAACACTATACCCTAAAACGAATCGCACCAAAACCCTGCTGCACAAATAATTTTGCAGGCGGTAAAATCTCAGCGGGCGGCCTCGATTCGATTGCGGAAAGGCCTTGCCTCTGGCCAGGAAAGCACTTCTTTCAGGCGATCTGCAGGCACTTCTATGCTTTCGAAGTATTCTGCCGCGATATACCCCGGAAATCTGGCCTCGATGTAACCAAAAACGTTTTCATAGTCGGCGACAAAAAGTTCCCAGAAACGTCGATAATCGGTTTCTGCAACCAGAGCTTCGGCAGTCTGACGCCGTTTTTCATAAACCGAGGCATCTTCTGTGTCGCGAAGATAATTCACTGCCTGCCAGGCCAGGCTCTCGTTCCAGTGTCTGCCAATGCTGACAAAACGGGAAAAATGAACGAAATCGTCTGTGCTGACAACGGGCAAACCTTTTTGCAGATCCTGGTTGATTTGCCTCGGCGAACGGGCGCGAATGGTTTTAAAAAAGTGATGGCCGCTCCATGGAGTACCCCACCCAAAACTTTTAACTGAATCTTTCAAACGAATGATCACTTCTCCGTAGCGCTCGGTTCCGTCAATTGGGCCAACACTGGCAAAAACACAGCCGTAGGCTCCATAAAGAACTTCTTCGAGATCTGGAGTGATGGTTTTATTAACTGTCAGGCGACGCCGCGCCGCTTCGACCGGCGAAAGAAGCCCCTTCTGCCTCAGAATGAATCTGAGATTGGCAAAGTTTGTTCTTGAAACGACCGGAGGTCGTAGCGAAACTACTTTGTTGAAAAGCTTCTCTTCGAATTCGCTCAAAGGTTTCAGAAAAAAAGCAATTTCTTCAAGATTGTTTCTTGAAGTCAAAAAAAGAAAATCCCGCACCCGAGTTGGAGAAAGCGTCTGAGTGGAGGGGAACAAACCCAGCGTTGCTCGGCGATTGTGCACAAGGCTGGCCGCAACCTGGTGATTGTCAGAGTCTGACAATGCGGCTCTGAACAAGGTTTCACGGCTCGGTTCACCAGCATCAAGTGCCGTAGCCGCAATGGCAGACAGCACAAAAAATACCGTCAGAAAAAATGGCAGCAGCAGCCCAGGCGAAAGTGATCGCCCATCAGCCCCCGCTAATTTTCTAGTTTTTTGAAACAAAATTTTCACCCCCGATATTTTCCTCTTGCATGACAACCTGCTGTTTTGAATACCCACCTATCGAAACTACCTACTTTTAACACAAAGGTCAAATCACTGAAGCGATGTGAGAGCACCAACACAGCCAAAGATAAGGGCAAACGCGATATGCGACGAGCTGTTACGGCAGCTGACACCAATTATTTAACACACCGCCAGCAGAGAAAACAGCGTATTTGCAAGACATACTGAACGATACAGACTGATTGCATTTTTATATTCAATAAGATACATTTATAGTATCATTAAGATAAATGGAGGCACATGATGAATAGAATCACTCTGCTGGTAATCCTGGTCGTCCTTTTTTCGGGGGTCCTCTTTGCCGATGAGGTGCAACCTGCCGCCAGCCAATCTTTTCCGGCCGAGATCATCGAAGTTTACTCAGAAAACTGCCCGGTCATGGGCGGAAAGATCAACAAGGCAGTCAACACTGTCATTGATGGTAAAATCTATTATTTCTGCTGTCCCGGATGTATCGGCATGTTTTCTGCTGACCCGGCAAAATATGCCGAGAAACTTGCCAACGCGGTAATGACAACGCTTAAAGTCACCAATGTCGATGGAAAATGCCCGATAACAGGTCTCGCCGCCGATCTGAAGTTTTTCAAAATCGATGAGGTTGCAAAAACGATCACTTTTTATCACAATGAAGAAAGCAAAGATAAGAATTAACTGAGAAGGAAAATGTGACCGTATGACCAAAAAGGCGACTTTCGTTGCTATTTTAGTTTTTTCAATTGTTCAGGTTCTTGCCGCAAACTCTGGCACAGAGTCTCTATCAGCTCTTATCGAAAGCAGCCTGCAGAAAAATCCCGATCTGCAGGCTGTTTTTTATGGCTGGCAGGCGAGCAGGGCGTCAATAGTTCACAAAACAGCGTTGCCTGATCCGCAGATTAACTTCAGACATAATATTGAGCCGATTCAGACGCGAACCGGGGAGCAGGACCAGGTTCTGACTATCAGTCAGATGTTGCCATACCCCGGCAGGCAGAAGACCGCGATTCGTCTCAATCACCAGATGTCAGAGAATGCCAGGATCAGGTATGAGGTCAGACTGCGAGATCTGATAACCGACATCAAGAAAACTTTTGCCGAAATCTGGTTTCTTTCGGCAGCTGTGAGTCTTACCGAGAAGAACCGCGAGCTCGTCGAACTGCTCAACCGCAATATTAACTCGATTCAACCCGCTTCTACTCTGATGCCGGTAATCAAGGTGCAGAGTCAGCAGGCGCAGAACGCTAACGATCTCATCCGCTATTCTGAACTGCTGACCGCACAAAAAAGCCGTCTCACGGCACTGACCGGAATCGAAACACTGCCTCATGAATGGTTTTCGCAATTGCCGAGACATGTTTTTCCGAGCGATGAAGTCAACTTACTCGAACAGGCTCTCAGCCAGAAACTGGAAATTCAGGCTGCAAACAATAACAGCAAAATCGCTGCTACTGGTATTCGTATGGCAAGATATGATTCGCGCCCGGATTTTATGGTCGGCTACAGCCGGGCCTTTACCGGCCGCCGACCTGATTTGAGCGGGCCTGATATTCCCGGTGAAGGCGAAGATTCGGTTGGTGTTTTCGTGCAGATGAATCTGCCGGTGTGGGGTGGCAAGAATCGCAGTCGAATGCAGGAGGCCGTGCAAAAAAAGCGCGAAGCCGATGCTCAGCTGGAAGCTGAACGGAATAAAGTCAGAGCCGATTTCAGTGAGCTCTTCTTTACTCTGACCAATCGCCGGCGCCTGGTCGAAATTTACCGCGACACTATATTGCCGCAGGCAAAAACTGCGATGGAGAGCGCCAACGCGCTTTTTCAGACTGACAGCAGCAACTTTGCCGACTATCTCGAGACGGCCTCTACTTTTTATGCCCTGCAAATCGCGGCGTTACGGGCCGAAGCCGATCTTTTCAGCAGCGCTGCCGATCTCGAAAAGTTCGTAGGCATGCCTTTTGAGCTTGCAGAAAGTGCAGGGCAGAAATGAAAAAGCATCTGTTGATCAACTTGTGTTTCTTGTTTATTGTTGCAGTCAGCGCAAGGAGCCAGACACCAACGGCCACTGATTTTTACCGGTTACAGCTGCAGCGTCTACAGCGGCCCGCACCGACACCGACAGAAGCAGTGAAGCCTCAGCATGCCGCGATGATTGTGCGCCCTGACCTTAATCGAACAGACATTGAGCCAAAGCAGGCAGCCACGTTTCCAGAGGTTATCAACACCCCGGAACAGCTGGTGGAACTTGTCGAAAAGTTTAGCCCGGAGGTGGAAAAACAGCAGCGGCTGCTGCGTGCCGCCCGCTTCAACCTTGCTCAGACACGGGCAATTGAACCGGTGATTGAGCAGTTCACCCGCTTTATCGGCATGAGTCCGCTGCTTGTGCCGCTCGGCAAAGAGCATCCATATCCGGGCATTTCAGCGTTGAAGCTTGAAATTGCTGATCTGATCAGCGCAGAAGCCGATGCCAGAATGAGGCTGACACTCGTAAAAACAGCTTTAAAAGCTAGAATTCTTGCCTATCAGCTGTTGCAGATTCAGAAAAAAATTGCTCTCGCCGGTCAGAATGTTAACCTTTACCTCAATCTCAGGGAAACCTCTGACAGCCTGTACCGGAATGGCAAAATATCTCTGGCCGAGCTGACCATGGTCGCCAATGAGGCGAGAAAATACACAATGCTGAAGAACCGCTACGAAGGAGAACGAGAAATGCTGCTGCAGAGCGTCTATGCGCTACTGGACGGCAGAACTCCGCGAATCCAGTTCTCTGGTCGCGTCATGCTTTCCGATTTTTCAGGTATAGACCGGAAAGCGTCATTGCAGCTACATCCAGAGCTTGCAGCCGAACATAGCGTTGTGCAAAGGCTCTTTAAAATGACCAGTATGCTCGAACGCATGTCGTTTCCAGAATTCACGGGCTTGTCTGCTGTTCCAGCCGCAGAAACCATATCGGTTTCAGGCCGCACCGCCACCGGGAACCTGATAAAAGACAGTAACATCGAATTCAACCGGGTTTTCTCTTTGCAATTGCGCGAGCGTATGCGTGCTGCCCAGGCCAGGCTGAGAGAAGTCGAAAACAGACTTAAGGCTGAGCTCACAGGCAATTTCGCTGCGCTCGATCAGGCCGAAAAAAATCTGCGCATCATCAGAGACCAGATGAAGCCTGAGCTCGAAGAGGCTTTCGTCGGAGTGAAGTCGCGTTATGAAAATGGCAAGGCCGGCTTTCAGGAACTGATCGAAATCGAAAGCCGACTTCTCGCAGTTAAAAACAGTCTGATCGAAGCAGACTTTTCTGTTTACAAACTGCATGCTGAGATTCTTGCAGGTCTTGGCATAACCTCCAGCGAAAGAGGAACTGAAAAATGAACGAAAGCGGTCTGAGCAAAAAACGATTATTGATAATCATTATGGCTTTTCTCGGCGGGCTTGCCGTCGGCTTTGTGTTTTTTGCCGTGCCTGGCCAGCAGGTTACAGAGAATTTAACGCAAACGGTCCCTCAAACCTGGACCTGCTCGATGCACCCTGAGATAAGACAGCCCAAGCCAGGAAAATGCCCAAAATGTTTTATGGATCTCATTCCGCTGAAAGAAGATGCGTTTTCTTCGAATCCGCGTGAATTGAAACTGTCCGAGGCGGCAAAGAAGCTGGCACAGGTTAAAACCGCAACGGTTTATTCAGGGCCTGCTACCAGAACACTTCGGCTGCCGGGCACTCTGCAGCTCGATGAAACAAGACTGCGCCATGTCACTGCCTGGGTCGCCGGCAGAATAGACAAGCTTTACGTGAACTATACCGGTATTCCGGTCAAGCTTAATGACCACATGGCAGAGTTTTACAGTCCTGATCTGATTGCTGCCCAGGAAGAGCTGCGTCGAACCGTGGGCAACGAGTCATTACATCTTGCTGTAACCGAGCGCCTGTTGCGCTGGGGTATTTCACCTCAGCAGATCGAACAGTTCATCTCAGCGCCGGCAGCGAAAGATCTCGTGACTATCAATTCACCATCTGCGGGAATTATCATCGAACAGGCAGCCAAGGAGGGCATGTATGTGAGCCAGGGTACCCGCCTGTTTTCGATTGCCGATATGAGTCGGCTGTGGCTGATAGCCTCGGTTTATGAACGTGACATTCAGTGGCTGCGCTATGGACAGAAGGTCAGCTGTGAATTCGAAGCATATCCCGGTCGGATTTTTCCGGGAAATATCTCTTTCATCTCCCCGGTTCTGCAGACCAGCTCACGCACAGTCGATGCCAGAATAAATATTGATAATGCCGAAGGTCTTTTGAAACCAGGTATGTTCGGCCGTATCACCATCAAAGTTTCACTGGGAAACAAAGGCGAAGTCATCGACCCGGCTTTGTCCGGCAAGTGGATATCACCCATGCACCCTGAAGTGATCAAAGACGGCCCAGGAAAATGCGATGTCTGCGGCATGGATCTGGTGCCTGTAGAAAGTCTTGGCATAAACACCAGCACCGACGCGGGTCTGCCTTTGCTGGTGCCAGAAACCGCAGTGCTCTGGAGCGGGCCGCGATCGATCGTCTTTCGTAAAACAGCTGATGCCGAAAATCTCTATGAAACAATTGAAGTCGTGGTTGGCCCACACGTCGATAACGGTTATCTAGTGTTCTCAGGGCTGGAAGCCGGTGACGAAGTCGTTGTCGAAGGTGGTTTCAAGCTCGATTCTGAGCAACAGATCCGCGCTGGCATGAGTATGATGAGCCCACATCGTGATCTTACTCAGCCGCCGGAAAAAGAGAGCCTCTCGCCCGAGGCCGTCACTGCAGTAGAAGAGTTGCTCAAACCATGCCTGGAAATAGCCAGCCTGCTGGCCCAGGATCAACTTCCGAGCCAGGCAGCTCACCATGCTCACGAACGATTGAGCGGCCTCAAGAACATGAACAGCCCGTCTTTGCAGACAATTGCAGACAGAATGATGCCGGTTCTGATGAAAATGGCAGGTGAAAAGGATATTATCAGAGCCCGAGAGCAGCTGAATGAGCTGACACCATCGATCAGAGAGCTTGTCGTTCTGGCCGACAGCAGTCTGAGCTTCGCCATTCACGAAGACTTCTGTCCGATGGCCTTTGACAATAAGGGAGCGATCTGGTTTCAGCAGGCTTCTGAGCTGGCTAATCCATATTTCGGTGCAATGATGCTGCGTTGTGGTGAAACGAGGAAAGTCTGGAGCAAGGGTGCAAAATGATGAACGCAATTATCCGCTTTTTTCTAGAAAAACGCGTTATAGCTGCAATTTTACTGGTAATTCTAGCCGGCTACGGTCTTTCGGTCATTCCTTTCGATCTCAAAACCGGTATTATCAGAGATCCGGTTGCCGTCGATGCCATTCCTGACATTGGCGAAAACCAGCAGATCGTATTCGTCGCCTGGCCAGGCCGCTCGCCACGTGATGTTGACAACCAGATAACCTATCCGCTCACCGTCAATCTGATGGGTATTCCCGGTGTTGCCACCATTCGATCGACATCCATGTTTGGGTTTGCATCGATATACATCATTTTCGATGAGAAAGTCGATTTTTACTGGTCAAGGTCGCGAATTATCGAAAAACTCGCTTCCATCCGGGGTATTCTTCCCGATGGCGTGAACCCGGTATTGGGACCCGACGCCACCGCGCTTGGGCAGGTCTTCTGGTATACGGTAGAGGGCGATGGCTTCGACCCGCACGAACTAAGAAGCATTCAGGACTGGAACATAAAATACGCACTGCAGTCGGTGCCCGGAGTCGCTGAAGTAAGCTCTGTCGGCGGCATGGTGCGCGAATATCAGATAGATATCGACCCCGAAACCTTGCGAATTTATAACATTACCATCCCTGAACTGGTAAAGACCGTCAAGGAAAGTAATCTCGATGTTGGTGCCGGAACGATTGAAATCAACCGTGCTGAATACGTGATTCGCGGTATTGGCTTTATAAAGTCGATCGAAGACTTAAAGAACGCCGTAATCAAGTCGGTCAACGGTGTTGGCATCACCATCGGCAATATTGCCCGGGTTAGCTCTGGGCCTGCTCTGCGCCGAGGAGCACTCGACAAAGAAGGTGCTGAAGTTGTTGGCGGTGTCGTTGTCACCAGGTTTGGCGCCAATCCGCTTGAAGTTATCGGTCACGTCAAGGCCAAAATTGCAGAAATAGCACCGGGCCTGCCGACGCGCTCGCTGCCCGGCGGTTCGCTGAGCCAGGTAAAAATTGTGCCTTTCTACGACCGGACAAAATTAATCGGTGAAACACTCGACACTCTTCAGGACGCCCTGTCACAACAAATAACCATTACCATCATGGTTGTCATCGTCATGCTGCTGCACCTGAGTTCAAGCATGCTCATTTCGGGTCTGCTGCCGCTGGCTGTGCTGATGACCTTCATCGCCATGAAGGTATTCGGAATCGGGGCCAATCTGATGTCTCTCGCCGGTATTGCAATTGCCATTGGAACTATGGTCGACATGGGAATAATTCTTTGCGAGAACATCATTTCGCACCTCGATAAAGATTCGCAAACAGAAACGCCGGTTAAAGAATCGATCTACAATGCCGCTACCGAAGTCGGGTCTGCTGTCATTACCGCAGTATCGACTACGGTAGTCAGTTTTTTGCCAGTATTTGCGATGACGGGAGCTGAAGGCAAGCTGTTTTCGCCCCTGGCCTGGACAAAAACCTTTGCTTTAATTTCGTCGCTTTTTATCGCTTTGATTCTGATTCCGGTCGCAGCCACCATCATTTTCAGAAATTCGCGAAGTACTTATGACACGAGGTTTGTAGCTCTCTCTCTTGCAGGTATCGTAACAGTGTTTTTTCTGCCGGTGCCGGGCCTTATTTTGCTGATCACCGGCCTTGTCGGAGTTTTCTGGCAGAAATTTCCGCCTGTTTTTCGTGCCCAGGCCGAACGTTGGGGGCCATTGCTTTTTGCCGCCGCCGCCGCCATCTACCTGACCAGAATCTGGATGCCACTTGGTTATGGGCGCGGTTTTTTGCTTAATCTGTTCGCGGTTGTGGCAACTTCAGGAGCTTTGCTTTTTGGTTTCAGGCTGTTTTTGAATCATTATGGCAGCATGCTCGGCTGGTTTCTCGAACACAAAAAAACCTTCTTGACAGTCCCCCTGCTGATCCTGGTTTTTGGCCTGCACGTCTGGCTTGGCTTCGAAAAGGTAAACGCCTTTGTTCCTTACCTTGTCAGCAAAGTCGGTATCGAGCCTACAATAGTCACACACACCCGCCTATGGCAGGCAGGTGTTCACGCTTTTCCCGGTCTTGGGCGAGAATTCATGCCACCGCTCGATGAAGGCAGCTTTCTGCTGATGCCGACAACCATGCCGCATGCAAGCCTGGCAGAGTGTCTCGACGTGCTTCGCAAGCAAGATATGGCGATCAGAGCGATTCCTGAAGTAGAATCCGTGGTCGGCAAGATCGGCAGAGTCGAATCACCTCTCGATCCAGCACCCATTTCGATGATCGAAACGGTCATTTCTTATGTTGCCGAGTATTCTGAACCTGACCCGGAAACCGGCAAAAGAAAAAGACAATGGCGCGATCACATCAAAAGCCCAAACGACATCTGGGATGAAATAGTCGAAGTCAGCGCCGTACCTGGCACAACCTCAGCTCCGAGGCTGCAGCCGATCGCCGCTCGACTGGTTATGCTGCAAACCGGAATCAGAGCCCCGATGGGCATTCAGATAACCGGGCCAGATACCGAAACGGTAGAGGAATTCGGTTTTGCTCTGGAAAAAGAGCTCAAACAGATTCGTGGAGTCGATGCAAACACGGTTAGCGCAGACAGAATCGTTGGCAAACCTTATATCGAAATCGAAATAGATCGACCGGCGGCAGCTCGCTATGGCATCAAGGTAACCGATCTGCAGAATGTCATCGAAATCGCACTGGGCGGCAAAACTCTCTCACAGACAGTTGAAGGTCGTGAACGCTACGGCATCCGGCTGCGCTTCGCCCGCGAGCTTCGCGACAGCCCCGAACTGATCAAAAACATTCCGGTTGCCACGCCAGACAGAAAGTTCATCCCGCTGGGAGACCTGGCCAGAATAGCATTCGTTCGAGGGCCACAGGCTCTCAAGAGCGAAAATTCCTTTCCGGTCGGTTACGTGATTTTCGACAAATTACCTGAATTTGCCGAAACAGACGTAGTCGAAAACGCTTTTGCGGTTCTGAACGAAAAGATAAAGGCTGGAACCCTTAAGCTTCCTGCCAATACCAGCTTCAAATTCATCGGTAACTATCAAAATCAGGTCAGATCCGAAAAAAGACTAATGGTAGTTCTTCCGCTAAGTCTATTATTGATTTTTTTGATTCTATATCTTGAATTTTCGTCAGTTGCGGTGACTTTTCTGGTTTTTGCCGGCATCGGTATTGCGTGGGCCGGCGGTTTTATAATGATCTGGCTCTACTCGCAAAGCTGGTTTCTCAATTTTTCCATTTTCGGCATTCACTTTCGAGAGTTGCTCAACATCGGGCCGATGAACCTGTCTATTGCAGTCTGGGTCGGCTTTATCGCTCTTTTTGGCATTGCCAGTGATGATGGCGTGGTCATGGCCTCATATCTCGAAGAAAGCTTTCGCAAGCATGACCCGGAAAATGTTAAAGAAATCCGGGCGGCGGTTCTGGCTGCAGGTATCAAAAGAATCAGGCCATGCCTGATGACGACTGCCACGACAATACTGGCTTTGCTGCCCGTATTGACTTCGACCGGTCGCGGTGCAGACGTGATGATTCCGATGGCCATACCAACCTTTGGGGGTATGTGTATCGAATTGTTGACTTTGTTTGTGGTTCCTGTCGGTTACTGCTGGTTCAGAGAGCTGCAAATAAATCTCCGTGACCTCAAGAAAAGCGACTGACAATGATTGAACTGCAATCGATTTTCGAGCCGGCAGAAGCTTAACGGCGCATCTGCCAGTTGCAGATATCATTTTCAGCGAAAGAAAGAAAAACACATCTGAATTTGTGAGTATTTTCACAGCTACCCAGCCAATATCTTGGGAGCCAGAGGCAGCATGCCTTTAAGAAGCGGTTTTGCAAACCTTGATAAAAGGGGTTGCCTATAATTGCCGGCGGCGTTATACTCGCCCTGAAATCAATTAAACAGGAGCCAGATTTGACTACTGTAATCGACGGAAAACAGCTTTCGGAACAGATTAGAGCCGAAATAGCGGCTGAAGTAAAAACTATCGTTGCCGCCGGGAAACTGCCTCCCGGTCTCGCAGTCGTAGTGGTCGGAGACGACAAGGCCTCACACGTATACGTCGCCTCAAAAAAGAAAGCCTGCGAAGCAGCGGGCTTCTATTCTCGAGAAATCGCCCTTGCCGCCGATACCACCCAAACCGACCTGCTTTTTACCATCGAGCAGCTGAACCGCGACGCGCAGATTCACGGCATTCTGCTGCAACTGCCACTGCCGGCCCACCTAGATGAGTTTGCAGCTTTGCAGGCGATTGACCCACGCAAAGATGTCGACGGTTTTCACCCGACAAATGTTGGTTATTTGAGCCTTGGAGTCGATACTTTCGTTCCATGCACGCCTCTCGGGGTAATCGAGATGCTCAAACGTTACAATATCGCAATCGAAGGGAAAAACGCCCTCGTCATCGGCAGATCCAACATAGTCGGCAAGCCGATGGCGGCTCTGCTGACCAAAGCCAATGCTACGGTAACCGTTGCCCATTCCCGCAGTCGCGATCTCCCCGGGCTTTGTCGCCAGGCCGACATTCTGGTGGCCGGCATCGGCAAACCAGAGTTCGTCAAGGGCAGCTGGGTTAAAGAAGGTGCGGTAGTCATTGACGTCGGCACCAACTCGATCGACGACCCTGATTCGCCGCGTGGTTACCGCCTGGTCGGCGATGTCGAGTATGCAGAAGCAGCAGCACGCGCTTCGGCAATTACCCCTGTACCCGGTGGCGTCGGCCCGATGACTATTGCCATGCTGCTTTCCAATACTCTCAAATCAAGGCAAAAATTTCCGTAAAAAGCTTTGTTGCACACTTTAAAAGTAGTGCCGCCGCAAAGTTGCAGATAAATACAACAAGGAATTGAATGGAGAATTAGACGTGGAATTGCTTGACACAATGTTGATGACCCCGGGTCCTGTTCATCTTGATTCAGAAGTGCTTCTGGCCGGTGCCAGACCGTTGCGCCACCATCGTACCAACGATTTTGCACCTGTTTACAAAGAATGTGTCGATCTGCTGAAAAAATTTTTCGGCACCACCCAGCACCTTTACCTGACGACCTCATCAGGCACCGGCGGCATGGAAACAGCTATCGCCAACCTTTTCGACGAAGGCGAAACTGTTCTCACCATTCAGACTGGCGTTTTTGGCGTGCGTTTCACCCAGATCTGCGAAGCTTTCCGTCTCAAACCGGTAGTATTGAAATGTGAAGACGGCAAAGCAGTAACTGTTGAGCAGATTGAAGAAGCCCTGAAAAAACACCCGGAAATCAGTGGTGTCACCGTCACTTTCAACGAAACTTCTACCGGTATCTGCAACGATATCAAGGCCATAGGCAACTTCCTCAAAGACAAAGGCAAAATTCTGATCGTCGATGGCGTTTCCGGGCTGGGTGCTCTGCCCTACAAAATGGATGAATGGCACGTCGACGTCACGGTATCTGCCTCACAGAAAGGCTTTCTCGCACCTCCAGGCGTCGGCATGGTCGCTCTTTCTGAAAAAGCCTGGAAAAAAGTCGAAAGCGTCAAATGCCACGGTTATTATTTTGATCTCAAGCTTTACAAGCGCGACCAGGAACAGGCGATTCCGGCCTACCCCTGGACTCCAGCCATCAATGTCATGTTTTCACTGCTCGAAGCCCTGCGCAAAATTGACCGCATCGGCCTCGACAACTGTATCAAACATTACGGCAAACTGGCCGGCGGTCTGCGCGCAGCTCTCAAGGCTCTCAACCTCAAAATTTTCACCGAAGAAAAAGCGACTTCCAATGTATTGACCGTTTTCTATGCGCCAGAAGGCGTAGCACCCAAAGATATCGTCGCCGAAATGCGCAATAAATATGGCATTCTCATTGCCGGCGGCCAGGAACAGTTCGCTGCCACCCTGCTGCGGATCACCACTATTGGCGCCATTGGCGAGCGCGACCTGCTCGGCACCGTGGCTCTGCTCGAAATGATTCTCAAGAAAAAAGGTTATCTGAAACAAACCGGCGCCGGCGTTAACGCCATGATGGAATATTTTCTGAAAAACGAGTAAGCTGCCGGCATGTTTCAGTTCATATCAGAAAGGTTTCTGCAGTGTCAGATGTAAAAAATTTCGCGATAAAAGAAGAAACCAGACAAATCGAGGTGGTTGGCGCCGAACTGGGCCTGCTGCCCGAAGAAATAGAGCACTACGGCCACTATAAAGCCAAAGTGGCTTTTTCGACCCGAAACCGTGTTGCCGGCAATCCTGACGGCAAACTCATTCTGGTCACCGCCATGACTCCTACTCCGGCCGGTGAAGGCAAGACCACGACCTGCATAGGTCTGGCCGACACTTTCAGAGCTATGGGCAGAAAAACCATGCTCTGCCTGCGAGAGCCTTCTATGGGCCCGGTCTTCGGGGTCAAGGGCGGCGCGACCGGTGGTGGCAAAAGTCAGCTGGTGCCAATGGATGAAATAAACCTGCATTTCACCGGCGACATTCACGCAGTAACTTCGGCGCACAACCTGCTGACAGCGCTGGTAGCCAACCACATCCAGCATGGCAACGAGCTGCGCATCGACCCCAAGTCGACGCCGTTCAAACGGGTCATCGACATGAACGACCGCAGCCTGCGCAATATAGTCACCGGTCTGGGTGGCCCCGCTCACGGGGTTCCGCGCGAAACCGGCTTTGACATCACTGCCGCCTCTGAGGTTATGGCTGCGCTCTGCCTGGCTGAAGACCTCAACGACCTCAAAAAACGTCTGGGCAATATCATCATTGCCTTCAACCTCGATGGCAACCCGGTGTTTGCCCGCGATCTCAAAGCACAGGGCGCCATGTGTGCCGTTCTCAAAGAAGCGATGAAGCCGAATCTGGTTCAGACAAGGTATTCAACGCCGGTTTTTGTGCATGGCGGGCCATTTGCGAATATCGCTCACGGCTGTAACAGCATGGTCGCCACCAAACTGGCCCTCAAACTTGCCGATGTGGTCATCACCGAAGCCGGCTTCGCCACCGAACTCGGCGCGGAAAAGTTCTTCGATATCAAGTGCCGCTTCGGCGGTCTCAAACCGGCGGCAGCAGTCATCGTCGCGACGGTAAGAGCCCTGAAAATGCATGGGGGCGTGCCCAAAACCCAACTCGACACAGAAAATCTAGAAGCACTGCAGAAGGGCTTCGAAAATCTGGTCAAACATATCGAAAATGTCAGACATTTTGGAGTACCATGCATAGTCGCAGTCAACCGTTTCGGAACCGATACCGAGCAGGAATTGAACTGGGTTGTATCGGCAGTGCGCGAAAAGGGCGTAACGGCAGTAGTTTCTGACATTTACGGTCAGGGGCCGACCGGCGGCATCGAACTGGCCGAAGCAGTCGAGCAGACTATCGCGACGCAGAGTAACGAATTCGATTTCCTTTACCCAATCGAAATGCCGCTCATCGAAAAAATCAACGTGATTGCCCGCTGCTGCTATGGCGCCAAGGGCGTAACGGTGTTGAAAAAAGCCAAAGATGCCATCGATCGTTTCGAGAAGCTCGGCTTCAGAAAAGTGCCGGTGTGCATAGCCAAAACCCAGTCGTCGCTCTCGGATGAAGCGAATCTTCTGGGGCGACCACGTGATTTTGAAGTTATTATTCGTGAAGCGCGTTTGAGTGCCGGCGCCGGCTTTGTCGTCGCCATTGCCGGCGAGATAATGACGATGCCGGGATTGCCCAAAGAGCCTTCGGCACAGAATATCGACGTTGACGAGAACGGTAACATTACCGGGCTATCGTAAATACAGCAAGGAGAGAATGATGAATAAGACCCCATTGTGCGCAGTTCATGAAAAAGCCGGTGCCCGCATGGTCGATTTTGCCGGCTGGTATATGCCCGTGCAGTATACTTCGATTATCGAAGAACACAACGCAGTTCGCAGCAACAGCGGCCTGTTCGACCTGTTTCACATGGGCGAATTCTGGCTGACCGGGCCAGACGCGATGAAGAACATTCAGAAAATCTGCTGTCAGGATTCAGAAGCACTTTCTGACCGCCAGATTGCTTATACCCCGATGTGCCGCCCCGACGGCTCGATCGTCGACGATCTGCTGATCTACCGCTGGAACCCGGAAAAGTTTCTTCTGGTCGTGAACGCCAGCAATACTCAGAAAGACTTCGACTGGATTCAGAGCCAGCTTGAAGGCGACGTAAAACTCGTCGATGAATCAGCTAAAACCGGCCTGATAGCCATTCAAGGGCCGAACGCCGAGGCCATTCTGCAGAAACTTACCCGGCAGCGCCTGAAACCGATCAAGTTTTACTGGTTCACTACCGGCAAAGTCAGCGGTATCGACTGCATCATCAGCCGCACCGGTTACACCGGCGAAGAAGGCTTTGAACTTTATTACCCCGCCGAGCACTCAGAACACCTCTGGAACGCTCTCATGGAAGCCGGCAAAGATCTCGGCATCAGACCGATCGGCCTCGGCGCCCGCGACACGCTGCGTCTTGAAGCCCGCCTGATGCTTTACGGTAACGATATCAGCGACAATACCACCCCGATCGAAGCTAATTTGAACTGGACCGTCAAATTCGCCAAAGGCCCGTTCATCGGCAGCGATGTATTGAAAAAGCAGAAAGACCAGGGCGTCAGCAAAACTCTCGTCGGTTTTGAACTTGGCAAAGGCCCGGCAGCCCGCCACGGTTACCCGATCATGAAAGACGGCCAGAAGGTCGGCGAAGTCACTTCCGGCACCATGGCCCCCACCCTCCAGAAAAATATCGGTCTTGGTTATGTTCCGCCGGCACTCAGCGCCATCGGTTCAACCTTCGACATCGAAATCCGCGGCAAGAATTACCCCGCAACCGTTATAGAAACACCATTTTATACCAGGGCAAGGAGTTAACAATGCAGACACTTAAACAGTTCGACCCCGAAATCAGCGCCATTATCGACCGCGAGAAAAAGCGTCAGATGAGCCAGATCGAGCTTATCGCCTCAGAAAACTTCGTTTCTGAAGCCGTTCTTGAAGCTCTCGGCTCGGTTCTCACCAACAAATACGCCGAAGGTTACCCGGCAAAACGATACTATGGCGGCTGCGAAGTCGTCGACCAGGCCGAAGATCTGGCCCGCGACCGCGTTAAAAAACTTTTTGGTGCCGAACACGCCAACGTCCAGCCCCACTCTGGCAGCCAGGCCAACATGGCTGTTTATCAGGTAGTGATGAAGCCGGGCGAAACCTTTCTGGGTATGAACCTGCAGAACGGCGGGCATCTCACCCACGGCAGCCCGGTCAATTTCAGCGGCCTGCTTTATAACGTCGTGCCTTACGGCGTCACCGACGATACTGAAACCCTCGACTATGACGCATTGACCCGCCTGGCTCACGAAAACAAGCCAAAGATGATCATGGTCGGCGCCTCTGCCTACCCGCGCCAGATCGACTTCGAACGCATCCGCAAAGTCTGCGACGATGTCGAAGCCGTAATGTGCGTCGACATGGCTCATATCGCCGGTCTGGTAGCAGCCGGTCTGCATCCGTCACCGGTTCCCTATGCCGATTTCGTAACTTCGACAACTCACAAAACCTTGCGCGGCCCACGTGGTGGCCTGGTTCTCTGCAAAGAAAAATGGGCCAAGGCTCTCGACAAGGCTATTTTCCCCGGTCTGCAGGGTGGCCCGCTGATGCACGTCATCGCTGCCAAAGCCGTAGCTTTTAAAGAAGCACTCGAACCCAGCTTCAAAGACTACCAGAAACGCGTCGTCGAAAACGCCCAGGCCCTGGCCGCCGCTCTTACCGAACGCGGGTTCCGCCTTGTTTCGGGTGGCACCGACAACCACCTGATGCTCATCGACGTGCGCAACAAGAACATCACCGGCAAAGCTGCCGAAAAAGCACTCGACCACGCCGGCATTACCGTCAACAAGAACACCATTCCCAATGACCCGGCTTCACCCTTCGTCACCTCGGGTCTGCGCGTCGGTACCCCGGCCGTAACTACCCGTGGCATGACCCCCGACGTCATGAAACAGATCGCCGCCCTCATGGACGAAGCGATTGCCAAACCCGAAGACGAAGCCAACCTTGCCGCCGTCAAAGCCAAGGTCAACGCCATCTGCGAAAAATTCCCCTTTTATAAATTCTAAGGTCGAACAGGAGATATTATGACTACCAAATTTTCCAAGGAACACGAATGGGCAAAACTCGAAGGCGATACCGCTACCATCGGCATCACTGACTACGCTGCACACCAGCTCGGCGACGTGGTTTTCGTCGAATTGCCGGCCAAAGGCGCCAAACTCAAAATGGGCGGAGTTTTCGGAACCATCGAATCGGTAAAAACCGTTTCTGATCTTTTCGCTCCTGTTTCAGGTGAAGTTACCGCCGTCAACAACGATCTTGAAAACAACCCCGCCCTGGTCAACGAAGACCCGATGGGCGCCGGCTGGATCTGCAAAGTAAAAGTGGCAGACGCCGCTGAATTCGAAAAACTTCTCTCCGAAGCCGACTACAAGAAAATCTGCGAATAAGCGCAACAGGAGCTTTTTATGGCTACTTATATCCCCACCACTCCTGATGAACTTCAGGAAATGCTGGGGGCCATCGGTGTCAAAACCATCGACGACCTCTTTGCCGAAATTCCGCCCGAGCTTCGGCTTCAGGGCGAACTGAACCTGCCCGCCGGCATGAGCGAGTCAGAAATGACCCGCAAAGTTACCCGCCTCTCAGAAAAAAACGAAACCGTCGATCAGAAGACCTGTTTTCTGGGCGGCGGTGCCTACGACCACATCATCCCGGCGGTAATCGACCACATATTGCTGCGCGGCGACTTCTTCACCGCTTACACCCCCTACCAGCCTGAAGTTTCGCAGGGCACTCTGCAGTGCATCTACGAATATCAGAGCCTGATCTGCGGTCTGACAGCCATGGACCAGTCGAACGCCTCGCTCTATGAGGGCGCCACCGCCAACGTCGAAGCCATTAACATGGCTACCGCCCAGACCGGCCGCAACAAAGTTCTGGTGATGCAGACTCTCAACCCTGAGTATCGCCGTGTCATCAACACCCTGAACGGTGCCCTCGGCGTCGAGATCATTACCGTGCCTTTCGAAGACGGCGTTATCGACCCGGCCAGAGTCAGCGAACTGATCAACGACCAGGTTGCTGCAGTCGTGATGCAGTATCCAAACTTCTTTGGCAGCATCGAAGACATCGAGCGTATTTCGGAAATAGCCCACGCAGCCGGAGCGCTCAGCATTGTCAGCGCCAACCCCATTGCCCTCGGCCTCATCGAAGCACCGGGCAACCTCGGCGCCGACATCGTTACCGGCGAAGGTCAGCCGCTCGGCATTCCGTTGAGCTACGGCGGCCCATACCTCGGTTTCATCGCCGCGAAAAAAGCGTTGCTGCGCCGCATGCCCGGGCGCATTGTCGGTCGCACCAAAGACATCGACGGTAAGACCGGTTTCGTTCTCACCCTGCAGGCCCGCGAACAGCATATCAGACGCGAAAAAGCCAGCAGCAACATCTGCTCGAACCAGGCTCTTATGGCTCTGAACGCTACGATCTACATGAGCCTGATGGGTCGCGACGGCATTAAAGAAGTTGCGATGCAGTCGTTCCAGAAAGCCCATTACATGAAACGCGAACTGGCGAAAATCGAAGGCGTCAGCTTTCCCTTCACCGGCAGCTTTTTCCATGAAATGGTCGTGAAAATCCCCGATGCCCGCAAGGTTCTCGCCAAAATGGCCAAAAAGGGTATTTTCGCCGGAATTCCGCTCGACAACTGGTTTACCAGTCTGAAAGACTGTGTTCTCATCGCTGTTACCGAAAAACGCAGCAAAGACGAAATCGACAACTACTGCAATCTGTTAGGAGGGTTTATCAATGGCTGAACCCTTGATTTTTGACCTGAACAAAGACGGCCGCCGAGGCTACGCCCTGCCAGCACTCGATGTGCCGGCAGTAGACCCCGCCGACCATATTCCCGCCCGCTTTCTGCGCAATGAACTGCCGCTGCCCTCACTCTCAGAGCTCGAGGTCGTCAGGCATTTCACCCGCCTTTCGCGGCTCAACCACAGCGTTGACATCGGTTTTTACCCACTTGGCTCGTGCACAATGAAGTATAACCCGAAAGTCAACGAAAACATGGCCCGCCTGCCCGGTTTTGCCAACACGCACCCGCAGCAGCCCGATGAAACGGTTCAGGGCACTCTCGAGATGCTCAAAACCCTCGAAGAATACCTTGCCGAAGTCACCGGCATGGATGCAATGACCCTGCAGCCCGCTGCTGGCGCTCACGGCGAAATGACCGGGCTGCTGATCATGAAGGCCTACCACAAAAAGAAGGGCAATCACAAAACCAGAATCATGATTCCTGACAGCGGACACGGCACCAACCCCGCGTCATGCTCGATGGTCGGCTACGAAGTCGTCAACATCAAATCTGATTCGCGTGGCAGCATCGACATCGAAGATCTCAAAGCCAAGCTAACCCCAGACGTGGCCGGCCTGATGATCACCAACCCCAGCACTCTCGGGCTGTTCGACGAGAACATCGGTGAACTGGCCAGCCTGATTCATTCGGTCGATGGCCTTCTCTACTATGACGGCGCCAACCTGAATGCCATCATGGGCTGGACCCGCCCCGGCGACATGGGTTTCGACATCGTTCACCTGAACCTGCACAAAACTTTCTCGACCCCGCACGGCGGCGGCGGCCCGGGCGCTGGCCCGGTGGGCGTCAAAAAGCATCTCGAAGCTTTTCTGCCCAACCCGCGTGTCGTCTTCGACGGCAAGAAATACAAACTGCAGACCAAGTGCCGCGAATCGATCGGCCCTGTTCTGGGCTCGATCGGCAATTTCCTGGTGCTGGTAAGGGCCTTTGCCTATATCATGGTCAATGGCCGCGAAGGCCTGAAAGACTCTTCGGCCTACGCGGTTCTCAACGCCAACTACATGATGCAGCGTCTGAAGAAGACTTATCATCTGCCCTACGACCGTTTCTGCAAGCATGAATTCGTGCTCTCAGGAAAGTCGCTGGCACAGTATGGCGTCAAAACTCTCGACGTGGCCAAGCGACTGCTTGACTTCGGTTTCCATGCCCCGACCATCTACTTCCCGATGATTGTCGAAGAATCGATGATGTTCGAGCCGACCGAAACCGAAAGCAAAGGCACCCTCGACTGCTTCATGGAAGCCATGGAAATGATTGCCCGCGAAGCAGCAGAAAAGCCCGAAAACCTCAAGAACGCGCCGCTGAAAACACCGGTGCGCCGCCTTGATGAGGCCACTGCCGCCCGCAAGCCCGACATCAACTACTTCCAGCGCCCCGAATAAACCGGGGCAGACCTGGTAAAATATCCCGGGATAATAGCGTTGGGGTTCAACATGTTGAACCCCAACGGCTTTCCTGGAACAATATTTTTTAATACACCAACAAATAAATAATGCACGTAAAACAAACAATTAACCTGCCGGCGCTTGAAGTCGAAATGCTGCGCGAAATTCTGCAGTTTCTGCGGCCTTCAGAGCAGCGGCAGGTCTGGCTGGTCGGCGGCAGTATCCGTGATCTGCTGCAGGGGCACGCAACGGTGCCCGATCTCGATCTCGCCACCAGTTTCAACCCGATCGGCGCCGCCCGCGAATTTGCCCGTGCCACCGGTGCCGGCTTCGTCGTTCTCGATGATGAACGTCATGTAGTGCGTGTTGTCAGCGACACAGGGCACGGGCACTACACTTTCGATATTTCTGAGTTCAGGGCGCCAACTATCGATGCCGACCTCTGCGCCCGCGATTTTACCATCAATTCGATTGCAGCACCTCTGTTTGCAAGCGGGGCGTCAGCTCTTGCCAACGGGCAGATCGAGCTTTACGACCCGTTGAACGGCATAGAGCATCTGGCCGCCGGTTGCATCGAGCCAAGCTCTGACCAACTCTTCACCGACGACCCGTTGCGACTGATGCGGGCATTCAGGTTCAGTGCCCTTTTTAACGCCGAGTTTTCGCCGAAGCTGCACAAAATGATCGTGGCACAGGCACATCTTCTCAAAGATGTCTCGGGCGAACGCATCAGAGATGAATTTTTTAAAGTTCTCGGAGTTGCCGACAGCGCCAGATGGGTTCGCCTGATGGACCAAACCGGCATTCTGCAGGTTTTTCTGCCTGAACTGCATGCCTGCCACGGCGTTGAGCAGAACGAATGGCATCATCTCGATGTTTTCGAACACACTCTGCTCACTCTCGAAAATACCGAAAGACTGCTGAACAGCCAACAGCCATACGAATGGTGGAACAGCTTCACGAGCTATCTCGACGAAACAGTCTCGGGCGTCAGAACCTTCGCCCAGAACCTCAAACTCGGCTGCCTGCTGCACGATCTCGGCAAGCCCCCCTGCCGACGCTACGACCACCAGGCCGGGCGCACGATTTTTCACGGCCACGAAATGGAAGGCTCCAGCATGGCCCGCGACATCAGCGAGCGTCTGCGCCTGTCGGTCAACGAAATGCACTACCTGCAGAAACTGGTAAAAAACCACATGCGCCCCGGGGTAATGCTGCAGCAGGGCTTGAACGAAAAGCGCCTGTTCAGATTCTATTCAGAAACGGGCCGCGATGGTCTGGCCACAGCACTGTTGTCGCTGGCCGATCGTTACTCAGCGCTTGGCTCGCTTGGCGACACCGAGCTGGCAGAATTCACCGCCGGCATTTTCCAGATAATGCACCAGTTTTACGAGCAGATGAAGCGCCCGAAAATGGCGCCCTTTCTCAACGGCAACGACCTGATCAAACATCTCGGTCTCAAGCCCGGCCCCGACTTCAGGCGCATTCTCGAGACTCTCGAAGAAGCCCAGTTCACCGGCGAAATCAAAACCCGCGACGAAGCCCTCGATTTTGCCAGAACCCTGCTGCAACCAACAGCTTAGCTCTTTATCAAAGCCAGCAAATTGAATACTTCTCTCTACGCCTGCAAAGGGTTATTCAGGTTTCTGTAAAATTAAAATCTGGTTAACTGGTTCGGCGGCCCGGTCTATCAGTCGGGTTGCTTTTAAGTGAGAAAGGATTAGAGACATGTCTGAGATCAGATACAATGCGATTACCGGGGACTGGGTGATTATTGCGACCGAGCGGGCGAAGCGTCCGATGAATTTTGCCGAGCGGGCGCAGCAGGCGGTGGTGCCGGCTTATGTTGCCGGTTGCCCGTTCTGTCGGGGCAACGAGGCGGCAGCGGCTGATGAAGAGTATCGGCTCGACGACGCGGCCGGCAACTGGCTGATCCGTTCGGTGCGCAACAAGTTTTCGGCCCTTTCGGCGGTCGGTGAGGCGATGGCCCTCGACCCGGAAAAAAAGACCGTCAACGGCGTCGGCCGCCACGAAGTTATTGTCGAATCGCCGCGCCACGATCAGATTATCGCTTTCCACACGTTTGCAGAGACGCGCAATCTGCTCGAAGTCTACCGCCGGCGTTTTCTCGCCTTTTATGAAGACCCGCGTGTCAGGCACGTCATTCTTTACAAGAACCACGGCCCTGACGCCGGCACTTCGCTTGAGCACCCGCATTCGCAGATCGTCGGCACGCCGGTTATTCCGGGGCAGGTGCTGCAGCGCATCGAGCTCGCCGAGAAATCGCTGCGGGAAACCGGAATCTGTCTCTACTGCAAAACCATGAATGAAGAAGTCAGTGAGGCGAAGCGCCTTATTGCTGAAACGAAGCATTTTGTGGCGTTCATACCCTTTGCGTCGCTGTCGCCCTATCATGTCTGGATATTCCCGAAGCGGCATTCGGCCTGTTTTTCGACAGCCAGCCAGGGCGAGCTCGATGATCTGGCGGCTCTGCTTCCGAATGTTCTGGGCCGGCTGTACACGGCGCTGCAGAACCCCTCGTTCAATTTCGTCATCAGATCGCTCGCCCCGGACGAAGCCGGTGCACCGCATTTTCACTGGTATCTCGCCATCGTGCCGCGCCTGTCGAAAGCGGCCGGTTTCGAGCTGGGCACCGGCATGTATATCAACAGCTCGATCCCCGAGCACAGCGCCGAGAACCTGCGCCAGGCCGCCCCGGCCAGGAAACAGGACCCCGCCGTATGAGTTTGTTTTTTCGATGTAAACTTTTCGCCGCCGCCCAGCTGGCAGCGCAGGACGGTAATGACCGCCCTGAAAGATCTTTCTGCCAACATGCGCTGATCAAAATGCAGCGGTAAATTTCTATTCAGGCCTTTGTTGATAGCATTCCCGCGTTTATTCACCTGAATGTAAAATAAGTAATTTCAGGGATTTTTCAGCCAGCCAAAATTCAGGCAAAATTTACCAAAACCCCTTGGGAAAATCGGCCGCCACCTTTTATAATCATCCAATATAAACACACAGTAAGCTGATCGAGTGAGAGATTTGCGATCCAAAGAATTGTGGGCTAAATGAACATGAAAACAGAAAATTTAATCTAGTGATATATTTTTTTTTATGATAAAAAGTCAACTATACACATCATTGCTCAGATTATAGCTGGCTTGCAGACAAACCAGTAGCCACATAAAACTATACAAAGCAGGAGTAAACAAATGACAAGTGCCCAACAACGAGCAGAACTGCAAGCCCAAATCTGGAAAATAGCCAATGAAGTTCGCGGCTCCGTTGACGGTTGGGATTTTAAACAATTTGTTCTTGGCACGCTTTTCTATCGATTTATCAGCGAAAACTTTTCCAATTACATGGAAGCCGGTGATGAAAGTGTTCATTATGCTGCTCTGAAGGACAATTGCATTAACTCTGCAATCAAGGACGATGCAGTTAAAACTAAAGGGTATTTCATATACCCCAGTCAGCTTTTTGCAAATGTGGTTCAAAATGCCAACGATAACCCAGACCTGAACACTGATTTAGCCGCTATCTTCTCTTCTATTGAAAACTCTGCCAATGGCTACCCTTCTGAGCACGATATCAAAGGTCTCTTTGCCGATTTCGATACTACCAGCAACCGTCTTGGCAATACTGTAAAAGATAAAAACACCCGTTTGGCGGCAGTTTTAAAGGGTGTAGCCGGGCTTCGGCTCGGCAATTTTCATGATAATCAGATCGATCTCTTCGGCGATGCCTATGAATTTCTTATCTCTAACTATGCTGCGAATGCCGGTAAATCAGGTGGTGAATTTTTTACTCCGCAAAATGTTTCCAAACTGATTGCTCAACTTGCGATGCACAAGCAAACTGCAGTTAATAAGATTTACGATCCAGCAGCTGGCTCCGGCTCGCTTTTGCTGCAAGCGAAGAAACATTTCGATAACCACATCATTGAAGATGGTTTTTTTGGTCAGGAGATCAACCACACCACATACAATCTTGCTCGCATGAATATGTTTTTGCATAACATTAACTACGACAAATTCAATATTGCCCTTGGCGACACCCTCTTAGATCCACACTTTGGCGATGAAAAGCCCTTTGATGCCATTGTCTCTAACCCACCATATTCAGTGAACTGGAAAGGTAGCGACGACCCCACACTCATTAACGATGAGCGCTTTGCCCCTGCCGGCGTGTTAGCACCAAAATCAAAGGCTGACTTTGCGTTTGTTCTTCATGCCCTGAGTTATCTCTCCAGCAAAGGTCGCGCGGCAATTGTCTGCTTCCCCGGAATTTTTTATCGCGGTGGTGCCGAACAAAAAATCCGTAAATATCTAGTGGACAATAATTTTGTTGAAACCGTTATATCTCTGGCACCAAATCTATTTTTTGGAACCACTATTGCCGTCAACATCCTGGTGCTTTCAAAGCATAAAACCGACAGCAAAACCCAATTTATTGATGCAAGTGAGCTCTTTAAAAAAGAGACCAACAACAATGTACTAACTGATGAGCATATTGCCGGGATTATGGAGGTATTTGACAATAAAGCAGATGTTGACCATTTTGCAAAATCGGTTGAATACGATGATATTGTCAAAAACGATTACAATTTATCTGTAAGTTCTTATGTAGAAGCCAAAGACACCCGTGAAGTTATTGATATTACGAAACTGAATAAAGAGATTAAAACCACTGTCGCCAGAATTGACCGCCTGCGTGCCGATATCGATGCCATTGTCGCGGAGATAGAGGGGGCGTAAGCAATGAATAAGACAAATCCAAGAATGCTAGTCGTGCTCAATGAAGAAATACGGGTAACGGACGAGAACTATATTTCCTTAACCGACATGCTTCGTTCAAAAGACGGCGATTTTTTCATTTCAGACTGGTTAAGAAACCGCAATACACTTGAATACCTTGGAATATGGGAGCGGGTTCATAACCCGGATTTTAATTATGGCGAATTCGCCATAATTAAAAGTCATGCCGGGCTAAACAGCTATAAAATCAGTGTTAAAGAATGGGTGGCAAAAACCCGGGCAATTGGCATTCAGGCCAAGGCCGGCCGTTATGGGGGAACCTATGCGCACCCTGATATTGCCTTTGAATTTGGCATGTGGATCAGTGCAGAATTCAAAATTTACCTGGTTAAAGAATTTCAGCGGCTCAAAGAAGATGAGCAAAAGCAATTTGGCTGGGATGTTAAACGCCAGCTCACCAAAATCAACTACCGGATTCATACTGATGCAGTTAAAGAAAACCTGATTCCCCCCGAACTGACCAAGCAACAAATCAGTCATGTGTATGCATCAGAAGCAGACTTGCTCAATGTGGCACTGTTTGGAAAAACCGCACAGCAATGGAAAAATGAAAACCCGGACAAAACCGGCAATATGCGTGATTACGCCAATGTTTCGCAACTCGTTTGCCTGGCGAACCTTGAAAACCTGAATGCCCATTTAATACAGCAGGAACTCCCTCAAAAAGAGCGCTTAAAGCTCCTTAATAATACCGCAATTCAGCAAATGCGCCTGCTTACCGAAGACAGTAGTATTAAAAAGCTGGAGAGAAGCAAGGCATGAACAATCAAAACTTTATGGAGAAATTGCTAGAGGGCTTTGATGTTGAATGGGAACCTTTGGAGCAGGTGGCGAAAATAAAGCATGGGAAAGATTGGAAAAGCCTTGGTTCGGGCAATATTCCAGTTTATGGCTCAGGCGGTATCATGGGGTATGTTGACACATATTCATATAATAAGCCAACTGTTTTGATTCCAAGAAAAGGTTCGATAACAAATGTTTTCTATATTGAGACACCATTTTGGAATGTTGACACCATTTACTATACCGAGATCGATGACTCGAAGATTATCCCCAAATTTTTTTATTATTTTATCAGAAAAATTAACCTTATGGCTCTGGATACTGGTTCTGGTAGGCCAAGTCTAACTCAAGCTATTTTAAACAAAATCCAAATCCCGATCCCATGCCCTAAAAACCCGAAAAAATCCCTCGAAATCCAAGCGAAAATCATTCGCATTCTGGATACTTTCACCGAGCTTACAGCCGAGCTTACAGCCGAGCTTACAGCCCGCAAAAAGCAATACAATTACTACCGCGACCGGCTGCTCACCTTTGAAGAGGGGCAAGTAGAATGGAGAACATTGGGGGAAGTAGCAGAAATTGGGACAGGTAGCCATGACACACAAGATGCCATTAAGGATGGTGATTATATTTTTTATGCTCGGGGTCGTGATCCGTTAAGGCTAAATGTTTTTGACTTTGATGAAACTGCAATCATCACAGCAGGCGATGGCGCTGGAGTAGGAAAAGTATTCCATTATGCAAAAGGTAAATATGCGCTGCATCAGCGAGCATACCGTATTGTTCCAGGCGTAGTTATGGTGCCTAGATTTGTATATCACTACATAGCATCATATTTTTACGTGTACATACAAAAAGCATCGGTGAGTTCGTCTGTTACCTCCCTTCGTAGACCAATGTTTTTAAATTTCCCGATTCCTGTTCCGCCCCTCTCCGAACAAACCCGCATTGTCTCAATTCTCGATAAATTTGATGCCTTAACTAACTCCATCAGTGAAGGTTTACCCCGAGAAATCGAGTTGCGGCAAAAGCAGTATGAATACTATCGAGATTTGCTATTGAGCTTCCCAAAACCGGAAGTCGAGGTGTAATGCCATTTAATCCAGATATTCATAAACGTAAAAGCATTCGATTGCGCGGATACGATTATTCACAAAACGGGGCCTATTTTGTGACCATTTGCACCCACAATCGGGAATGTCTGTTTGGAAATATTGCCAATGGAAAAATGCAATTAAATGACACCGGCAAAACAATTGAACGGGTTTGGAATGAATTACCGAATCATTACGCCAATATTAAATTGGATCAATCAATAATCATGCCCAACCATTTGCACGGAATTGTTGTCATCGGTAGGGGCGAGGCATGCCTCGCCCCTACGTTGGGCAATATCATTGGTTCATTTAAATCGGCGGCGACAAAACAAATAAATATCATGCGCAATCACCCCGGCCAAAAATTATGGCAACGCAATTATTATGAACACATCATTCGTAACGAGGTTGATTTGAACCGTGTACAACAATATATCAACAGCAATCCATTAACGTGGGATTTGGATTCATTACATCCAAACAATGTTGGAGGCGAACATGATTAATTATACCAAAACTGTTGCAGAAACCAATAACTTCATCGTTTTAGATAAATACACCAGAGAGTGGAAGGTTTGTGAATCCTATCAAAACGAGGGCGATTTGGAACAGGAACTGATTCAGGATTTAAAGAAGCAGGGCTATGAATTTCTGCCCGATGTCAAAACCCCTGACAGCATGCTGGCAAATGTTCGCGTTCAGTTGCAAATTCTTAACAATACACAGTTTTCCGACGGTGAGTGGTTGCGCTTTGTGGAATCTTATTTAGACAAACCCAGCGATACCATCGTCGATAAAACCCGCAAAATTCACGACGATTATATCCACGATTTTGTCTTTGATGATGGGCATATTCAAAACATCTATCTGCTTGATAAGAAAAACATTACCCGCAATAAAGTTCAGGTAATAAAACAGTTTGAACAGACTGGCACTCAGGCAAATCGCTATGATGTTACCATTCTGGTAAACGGGTTGCCTTTAGTGCAGATCGAGCTTAAAAAGCGGGGCGTAGCTATTCGGGAAGCCTTCAATCAAGTGCACCGTTACAGCAAGGAAAGCTTCAATTCTGAGCATTCACTCTACAAATATTTGCAGCTTTTCGTCATTTCAAACGGCACCGACAGCCGATATTTTGCAAATACTACCAAAAGAGATAAAAACAGTTTCGATTTCACCATGAACTGGGCGAAGTCAGACAATACCCTGATAAAAGACCTGAAAGATTTCACTGCAACCTTCTTTCAGAAAAACACTCTTCTTGAAGTTCTGCTTCGCTATTCGGTGTTTGATGTCAGCAATACCCTCCTGATAATGCGCCCCTATCAAATAGCGGCTACCGAACGTATTTTGTGGAAAATTAACAGTACTAACCATTCTAAAAGCTGGAGTTCCACCGAAAGCGGAGGATATATCTGGCATACTACCGGCTCAGGAAAAACCTTAACCGGCTTTAAAGCAGCTCGCTTGGCTACTGAGTGTGATTTTATCGACAAGGTGTTTTTTGTCGTTGACCGTAAAGACCTCGACTTTCAAACCATGAAGGAATATCAGCGCTTTTCGCCTGATAGTGTCAATGGCTCAGAAAGCACCGAAGGATTAAAACGTAACATTGAAAAAGATGATAACAAAATCATTGTTACCACTATTCAAAAGCTCAACAACCTGATGAAAAGTGAAAACAACCTGCCTATTTACAAAAAACAGGTTGTATTTATCTTTGATGAAGCGCACCGATCCCAATTCGGTGAGGCTCAAAAGAATCTCAAAAAGAAATTTAAAAATTTCTGTCAGTTCGGCTTTACCGGCACCCCAATTTTCCCGCAAAACGCCTTAGGCGCAGAAACCACTGCCAGTGTATTCGGTCGTGAATTGCATTCTTATGTAATTACCGATGCAATTCGTGATGAAAAAGTTCTTAAGTTCAAAGTTGACTATAATGATGTCCGCCCACAATTCAAGGCAATTGAAACAGAGCAGGACGAAAAAAAACTTACTGCTGCCGAAAATAAGCAGGCATTATTGCACCCAAAACGTATTGAAGAGATTTCCAGGTATATTCTGTTTAACTTCAAACAAAAAACACACCGCCTTAAACCTAACTCTAAGGGCTTTAATGCCATGTTTGCCGTAAGCAGCGTTGATGCGGCAAAAACATACTATGAAACCCTGCAAAAATTGCAGGAAGAAGGCGACAAACCACTCAAAATAGCTACCATCTTCTCATTTGCTGCCAATGAAGAACAAAGTGCCATCGGGGAAATCCTTGACGAAAGCTTTGAAGTTTCGGCAATGGAACAAAGTGCAAAAGAGTTTTTGAGCGCGGCAATCAGCGACTATAACGCGATGTTCAAAACCAATTACAGTGTCGACAGCAAAGAATTTCAGAACTATTACCGTGACCTGTCGGCCCGAGTTAAAAAACAAGAGGTTGATTTGATAATTGTTGTCGGCATGTTCTTGACTGGCTTTGATGCACCCGCACTGAATACTCTCTTTGTCGATAAGAATCTTCGCTATCACGGTTTAATACAAGCCTATTCGCGCACAAATCGTATTTATGATGCAACAAAAACCTTTGGCAATATCGTTACCTTCCGCGATATAGAGCAGGCCACCATTGACGCAATAACTCTATTTGGAGATAAAAACACCAAAAACGTGTTACTTGAAAAGAGTTATAAAGAATATATGGAAGGGTTTTCCGATGCAACTACCGGTGAAACCCGTCGGGGATATCTGGATATTGTGGCTGATCTGCAAAAGAAATTTCCAAGTCCAGATGAAATCGTTAAAGAAAAAGATAAAAAAGAGTTTGTGAAACTGTTTGGTGAATATCTTCGCGTTGAAAATGTGCTTCAGAATTACGATGAATTTGCAGGATTGCAGGCTTTTCAATGTTTAGATATGACCGACCCTGCCGCGGTTGAAGAGTTTAAAGCAAAGCACTACTTAACGGATGAAGACTTAAAAAACATGCAGGATATTCAGACCCCTACAGCACGCGCCATTCAGGATTACCGCTCAACCTATAATGACATTCGCGATTGGCTTCGTCGTGAAAAAGCCGGTAAAGATGCAGGTGCTTCGAACATAGACTGGGATGATGTAGTTTTTGAAGTAGATCTTCTCAAATCGCAGGAAATTAATCTTGATTACATTTTGGAATTGATTTTTGAAAACAACAAAAAGCTAAAAGATAAAGAGGCCTTGATTGAAGATGTGCGTCGTCTAATCCGCTCCAGCATTGGCAACCGCGCAAAAGAGAGTTTGGTTGTTGATTTTATTAATCAAACCAACCTGGAAAAAATCCTTGATAAACCTGGTATTATTGATGCGTTCTTTTCCTTCGCTCAAGCTGAACAGCAACGTGAAGCTGTAGAATTGATCACTGTTGAAAAACTGAATGAAGAAGCAGCCAAGCGATATATTGCCGTATCTTTAAAACGTGAGTATGCAAGTGAAAACGGCACCGAACTCAATGCAATCCTTCCCAAAATGAGTCCGCTCAATCCTCAGTTCCTCACCAAAAAACAAAGTGTCTTTCAAAAAATTGCAGCTTTTGTTGAGAAATTCAAAGGCGTGGGTGGCAAATTATAAAAAAACAAAATGCATAACAAGCGCGTGAACTCGGAAAATAATGCCGGATCACGGGCCTTGCTTACGCAAGCCCCGCGCCAGTCTTTCATTTCTGGTCAAGACAAGTGCAAAAATAAAGCCGGTGCCGCCGGCTGCATTGAGCCAAGCTCTGACCAACTCTTCACCGACGCCCCTTTGCGACTGATGCGAGCCTTCAGGTTCAGTGCCCTTTTTAACGCTGAATTTTCGCCGCAACAACATAAAATGATCGTTGCGCAGGCGCATCTTCTGTAAAAACCCTGATTTTTTCTGGCTTTTACAGAAGCGTTCGGCGCAACTCTTCGCCCGGGCGAGGGTCGAGCAATGCCGGCGCGACGTCGAACACGGTTTTGCAACCGGTCTGCCCGGCGGCATGCAGCCGATAAGCGGCGCGGGCGTAGGCGACCATGACGCTGGCGGTGAATTCCGGGTTCGAATCGAGTTTTAAACTGAACTCGACGAGGTGGGTGCTGGAGTTGTCGCCGCCGGTAAAACCGGTTCTGATGACAAAGCCACCGTGCGGAATGCCGGCGTGGTTGGCTTTGAGCTCGTCTTCGGAAACGAAATTGACGGTAGTATCGTAATCGGCAAAATAGTTGGGCATGCTTTTGATGGCCGCGGCGATCTTCTCTTTATCGGCGCCCGCTTCGACGACAACATAGCAGTCGCGCAGATGCTTCTGCCGGGCGGTCAGTTGCGGCTTTTTCCCTGACCTTACGAGGTTCAGAGCCTCTTCGACCGGAATCGTGTATTGCCTGGCATCTTTAACGCCAGGAATGCGCCTGATCGCGTCTGAATGCCCCTGGCTGACGCCCTTACCCCAGAAAGTCTCGTCGCGGCCTTCAGGCAGCACAGCCTGGGCAAGCAGACGGTTGAGCGAAAAAAGCCCCGGGTCCCAGCCAACCGAAATGATGGCGGTTCGGCCACCAGAGCGGGCAGCCGCATCGACGGCCTGAAAATGCTCCGGAATCTTTGCGTGCGTATCGAAGCTGTCGACCAGATTGAACATGCCCGCCAGCTCGGGGCTTTGCCGCGGCAGATCGGTAGCGCTGCCACCGCAGAGAATCAACACGTCTATTTGCTGCCGCCAGTTACTTATCTGCTCAAAGGGCACGACCGGCACCCCCTGGCTCTGAATTTTCACAGAGTCGGGCGGGCGGCGGCTAAAAACAGCCTTCAGTTCCATATCAGGGTTCTGTCGCAGCGCAAACTCAACCCCCCGCCCCAGATTACCGTAACCAATGATTCCAATGCGAACAGTCATCAGCAGTTCCTTTCACAGCCACAGATTTCGTATGCACAACTCCGCCGCACCACCCCCGGCCTAAACCAGAAGGCCTGATACTACCACACCACTCCCCATTTTTTCCACCGCCCCAAAAGCAAAACTGGCATTTTTGGCGACATTGTTATAATATCCTTGCAAATAACGCATAATAAATCACGGGAAAATGAATCAACTCGACCTTTTACTGAAAAACAGCCTTGCGGGACTTGCCGCTGGTTATGACGACAGCCTGGCAGAGGCTTCAGCAGAATCGGTTAAATTTGCCTCTGTGGCATTTTTTCGCGAATCGAGCTGGAAACCCTGCTCCTGGTATCGCAATGCCCGCGAATCCTGTCGCTCGTCACACCCTGGCCTGAGCATCTCTAAAACACGCAACCAGATTGCGTTCGGCAGCAGCAGCCTTGAGGGCCGTGACCCGCACACCACGCTCTTTGCCTCCCCCGACGAATGCTCCGTTCTTGGCAGAAAAACCGCGTTCCTGCTGCAATATTCAGCTCCTCTCAATGTTTTTGATGTCGACTACAGCAAAACGGCAATAGAAGACCTTTCTCCGAAACTGAAAGTAGAGCTCGAAAGGAAACTTGCCAGTGTTTGATGCAATTTCCACAAGCGATTTTCAAAAAGAGACGCGCCCCAGCGAAAACAGGCTTGCTCTGGGCGACGCCATCAACAACGCTCTGCAGAATAAAAGCAGTATGCAACAGGCTTTTTTCGATCTTTACCAGGCCGCGGAATCAGAAATCAGGAGGCTGGTCAGACACTGGAATTTAAAGCTTGTTGTTGAAGAGGAGCAAATAAAAAACACCGTTACCGATTTTATTGAAGATCTCTCTGGTTCACCTGATGAGAATCCTTTTCTTGCAAGGCTCATGGCCATGAAACTGCGGCAACCGGCCAATCTGATCGATCAACTGCAGTTTTATGCTTCCCGGCGGCTTTTCACGCTGCTGAAACGCAATGCTTCAAAAGCGTCACGAGACTACCTGGCTTTCAACAACATAATCAAAAAGAATCTTGGCGATCTTGCTGAAGAAAATCTGATTAAGCTGTTAACCAACAGCTACTGGACCGCTGGAGATTCAAAAAAAAGCGTCGCCGCCGATACCGGAATGATGGCTCCATCAGTTCTCGCAAGATTGCCCCTGCAACGCACGATTGACCAGGCCGGCAGGCAGCTCTGCCGCAAAGTCAAAGAAAGTCTTCTGCAGCTACTTAACAGCCCCGAGCATATCTGTTACCGTTTCAAAACCTCTTCGATAAGCTCGGCGCTTTTCAACCTCGATACCTCGCCACTGCAGTTTTTCACTTACCAGAACGAGTCTCAGTCGTCTTTACAGACAGTATCGCCCAGGCAAAGCAGTGAATGTAACGCCATGGCCGGCTGCATGCTCGAGCAGATCGGGCTGCAGGTTCCTGACCAGGATCGCCTGCAGATACTTATGGCAGGGTTGGCCTACTGTTTCATCGTCTGCCCTGATTACTTCGACCAGAATGATTTTTCCGCCGAGCATGTCGCAATTTTGTCTGCAAAAAAAGGCGAAATTGACCGCATTCACGAATTTTTGAATACAAAGCCTTTCAGTGACTTATTTATTAAAGAGCCAGGCAGAAGTACTGTCTATAACCGCGTAAGTTCATTTAAAACCCTTCTAGAGTCATCACTGGTAGATTTTCCGGTCGAAGTGCAACAGACCGGCATCAAGGGCCTGGCCAACATCCTGATCTGTCACTACCAAAAACTTTCCGGGGGTGCAAAATGAACGAGTGCAAATTCCCTGCCAGCCAACTGGTAGAATTTCTGAGCCAACACCTGAAAGCACCTCAAATGCCGATCCCCGAAGACCTCGCCGCCCACGCGAAAAACTGCCCGGTCTGTGCCCGCCTGCTTGCAGAAGAGCATATGGCAAGAGCTTTCGTCAGCTTCTATCGCGCTCACCATAAGCACGACAACGCCTCGCGCGTGCCCTTAAAACAGTCGTGCGCCGCCGAGCCCGGCCAGATATGGCGTTTTTTCTTCGGCCCCGAAAAGCAATCAGATTTCTGCCTGATAACCTCTGCCCCATTTAAAGGGCACGAAAACCTCGACCTCGCTGTGCGCATCGCCCCGCTCTATCTTTCACCAAACCCGCAAGAACTGAGTTCATCAGACATCCTTATCCCATCAGAGGGAACCGCTCTCGAGGTTCCTGTGCTCATAGAAACCTGGAACGAGCGGCCGATTCTCTGCGCCCAGCTCATGGAATACAAGGGCCAGCTCGAAGAAACTCTCTTCAATAAAATAAAAGCGAAACTCAAAGACAAAATAAGCGAAACTCTCACCACAACCGTGCAGGTTTTCCGTCGGCACGAAATCGCCCGCGGCGGTTTGTTTTCCGATATGACTTTCAGGCAGCTTGCCGAAGCCGAAGAGGCTATACAGGCCCTGCACAACTATCAGTCAGCAACCTCTGAGGGCGTTCTGAAGCTCTCGTATATCAAACTTGGCAGTCTCGTTAAAGAATTGCTGTATCCGGGCCCGGCATTTAATTGTACTTTGCGCGAAGATTCACCTGCCATGATTTTTGCAGCCTCTGAAAGCAAAGGCAATCTTTTTCTTGAAGCTCTTTACAGCAAACTAACTGCATTGCTCAAAACTGATGGCAGCCTTCCATTCCGCATCCGGCAGTCTGAAGACACTTCCCTGCAGATCGTGCACACAGGGCGGCAAAACTTTATTCTCTCAATAAGAATGGCTGGCGGAAGCAGCTTCGAAATGGCCTCTGAAAACGGTGTCTGCCAAATTAACACTGAATCTGCCGGCCTCCCAACCACAGAAGACATCACCCTCATCACCCTGAAAGAAGAATAGCGGCTTGCCCGAAAACCTCCTCGAAAAAGTCTTTTCCTGCTGGTTCAATTTTGCCGGCCACGATAAAGAATTCGAAATTGAAGAAATAGCCAGAAACACCGACCGTTCTTCGCTGCCCGGTGGTCTTGGCAGCCTGATCTACAGTTTCTGGCAGCGCCGGCCGACGCGCCTTTTTTCACTGCTGGCTGAGTATCATCCCGAACAGCCTCAGTCCTGGTTTTCATTTTTCGACCTCGAAGCCCGGCGTTTACCACTGGTCCTGTCACACTCGCTATATTCCAAAAAACAGCTTGAATACCTACATAATCTTTCGCTTCAAAAAGCAGAACACAATCTGGCAAAAATACTCGATAGTATTATCGATGGCCAGAGCATGGCAGCCTCTGCCGTCAGCATAAACCGGCCGGCGGTACCACTTTTGATAGACAGCAGCAATCAGTTTCACCCGCAAGTTATCTTCGACCGCTTTTCTGACGACTTTTCTTTATTCATGTATCTTCCTTCTGACAGTCAGGTAATTGCGAAGCATCGACGGGTATGTGAACTTTTCATGCACAGGTTTTCGCCAGACAAACTTTTGATGCCCCTGCTGCCTCTAATGTGCTTTCCCTTCCCAGGGTTCGCTGTCGAAGGCAATTCATTTGAACTGGGTCTATGGGTATCACTCTGGCTTGCGACTCATGGCTGGCCACAGGCTGGCAATATCTGCTGCACCGGCACCATCTGCAGTAAAACAAGGCGCATCGGCAGGGTTTCCCGGCTCGATGAAAAACTCGATGCTGCACTTGGCAATGGTTTTTCAACCTGCCTGGTGCCAGCCGAAGGTTTTTTTGCCAGTCGCTATGCCGGCGATTCAAGAGTAGTTGCCATTAATGATATCGATGAATTGAATGACTGGCTTCTTCAGAATACCGGCGTGGCACGTCAGACACGCCGGGTAGTCAGCTGGCTGCAGTCTGACCGAGATATACCCAACAGCGAAGATTTTACCGCATTTTTTAACAGCAACGCCTTCAGCGACCTCGAACCCGCAGCCCACTGGAAAGCCATTTTGCGGCATCAACCGCCCGGGCAGCGCATATATCGTCTGAAACATCTGGTAAGAGCGTTTTGCACCCTTCCTGATAACGAAATTTTTAAAACTCTTGCGTTTCTTCCGGCTGCTCTTCGTTACGCCTGTCTGCCCTGGGTTCTAAAAAAACTGTTACCCCAAAAACCTGCCGCAGCCGAAGCTCTCTATCTTGTTTTCTCGAGGCGATATGCAGAGTCGGCACCAGAGATTTATCACGCCTCGCGCTTTCTGATCGAAAAGCCCTATTTTTGTCTGCTGGCAACAAGCGATTTCATTGAGGCTCGCCACCGGTTTCCTCTGCTTTTATGGCTGTTTTTTCGCGAGCCGGCTGAAATGCTGCTGGCCTTTTCTTTGCTTGAACAATTAAACAGCGTAGAAAAACGTCTTCTGGGGAAGCTTATCGCCTTGCTTGGGCGTCATGCCGAAACCTATGTTTCAGATTCAACCCGGCAACGCATCGATGCCCGTATCATGCAAAAACTCTTGCAGAAAATCGACCCCGAAGCCCGCTTTAGAGCAGGTCCGGTGCTGACAATAAGAAAGCGCCTGGTTTACCTGTGGCATGCCGCTGCCGGTTTTGCCACAACCGGAAACAACGACGCGGCAGCATGTTGTAGCACTCTTCTCGACCGGCATCTCGACTTCCTTACCGCCATGACATCACCCGGGTTCGATCTCGCTGAGACTTTCGCCCGTGGAGCCGCCGACGCTGCAGCAATGCAAAAAATGACTGAAATTCCGGCTATGCATGATTTGCTGAATGCCCTCAAAAGTTCAGAAGGCAGCCTCAAAAAAAGCAAAATGTTGCCCCAAAAGCTACCCGACCCCTTTAATAAATGCAAAACCGCAATTCAAGGGAAATCGCCCGACCTTCTCTGGCTGCCTCAACCAGGCAGTGCATGCCTTCGCGCTGTTCTAGACGGTTCATGGCCTGACCTTAATTTTTTCGGTATAATCAGGCAGTTTTCCTGCAACAGTTATCGCACCCCGGCGTCTGAACTTCGCGAGGCATCTCTGGCCTTCTGGGCCGGGATCATAACCCGATATTATGTCACTTCTGCAGATTCTCTTTTAAAATCCAGACATTGTCAAAATGCCAGAAACCTTAGCCTGCCATTTATTACGGGCTGGCTGCACCAGGAATACCTTATCAGAAAAGCATTACCCTGTGATGCCTGCCACAAACTGGTTAGACCCGATCGGTTTTCGGTCGGGTCATTGATGTGGCTGCTGTTGTTACCGGCAAAATGCGTCGCCTGCCTCAAACCCGGGCTGCTTTCAAAAACTTCTTCAGCCGGCAAATCTGAAATTAATGATCAGCTGCGCCGCAAAAACGACATATCCCTCTCGATGTTCCAGGCTCTGCTTGCTGATGACAGCCACAACCCGCAAGCAGCACTCTGGCTTGCCTCACTTGATGAATGCCTGAAGAACCCATCGCAGGCCCGTCGTACCGTTCAGGCTCTGGCACCTTTTTACTTTCTGTTAAAGGGTGAAAGACGAATGGCCTGGCACCACGTCAGAAAATGCCGGTATCTGGTGAACAATTCAGAATTTACCGTCGCTTTTCTTCTGCGCTTCACCCGCCTCGGAAACCCGGACTTCAGAACGCAACCAGTTCCGGAGCTGTCTCTGTCGGCTGAAAAGCACCTTCTCGACAGCCTTACGCTTGCTTATTACCACCTGTTCAAACCCGGACTTTTTAAAGCTTATACTTTGAGTGAAGTTGAAGACCTTGCCAACCTGCAGGTAATAAGTCTCTAAAATTACAAAAAAATCTTTTCGCATCAAACCACTTTTCGAACTGGGCTCACAAGGATGACAACAACGATTCTCCTTGATACGGATGTTTTGGTTGATATTCAGCGTCAGAGTCCCAATTCACTCTTTCAACGAAAAACACCTTGCTATTGTTCCCAGGCTTGAAATAGAAAAACCATATTCCAGAATTTAAGGCGATTCTTTTTCGCCTGCACATTTTTTTTGAACAACGATTATCTCATGCACTTATCTTTATGTGTCAGCTGAATTAAATTGCGATTCAGCAATACCAAACTGGAGAAACGCATGAGAAACCATTTTTTAAACCGGGCCGTTGCCCTTCTGTTGTTCACCCTGGCGGCCATGACTGCCGGAGCAGAATTCAACCTGAACCCCGATGTCTCGGTTAAGCTGATTCTGCTCGAAAAACAAAGATCGGGCGATTCAAAGAGACATTCGCGCGTAAATTACAAAGTTGACGAAGACGTTACTGATAAAAACGGCAACATCCTGATCAGAAAGGGCACGCCTGCTTACGGTACGGTGCTGAATTCTCGACGGGCCGGCATGCTTGGCCGCCGCGGTTCGCTCGACATTTCCGTCGATTACACAACAGCTATCGATGGCCAAAAAGTTAACCTGCGTGCCAGCAAAGAAAAACTCGGCAGCGGCAACAAAGGCCTGATAACCGCGGGCGCCCTGCTTGTCGCCTGGCCGCTCGCCTTCTGCAAAGGCTCGAATGTCACCATCGATTCAGGCACTACATTCGTTGCCTATGTTAACGACAGCGTCGATGTCAAAATCACAAACAACACCGATAGCACCGCCACAGAAGAGCCTGGCCAGAGCATCGCTCCTGATAAAATCATCGTCATGAAAAATGGTGATCGTGTCACCGGCAACATATTATCGATGAACGCTGGCGTATATAAAATAAAAACCACCCTTGGTGAGTTGAATATCGCCGAAAAAGAAATCGAAAATATTCAGGCAATCGAAGCTCCGGCAGAAGCCAACAAAGGCGAAAAAACAGGCACAAGCGAACTACAGAAACGCCTCGATGCCCTTAAAAATAAAAAACAACAGGAGAAAAAATCGTGAAAAATACCCGTCTGCACCAGATCTTAATCATATTCTTACTCAACGCTGCCCTTATCACAGTCGGCTGCGGTGGCGGGGGCGGTGGAGGCGATGCTCCTGCTGCCACAAGTACCTCGACAACAACCGTTTCAAGCTCAACCACTGCCAAAAATTTCATTGCCAGAGAAATCGCCGGCACCTATTCATCTCTTGCCAGTTATGCAAGTGCCTCAAAAAGACAAAGCCTCCGCGAAACAGGCTCTGCACTGAAAGCTTCTACCGTAACCAGACCTGGCGTCGGCCAGACCAGAGTAACATACGATAAAACAGAGACCGTCAACCTGTGGGGGGTTAACTATACTTATAATTCCGGCTATCAAAATCTTATAACCAGAGACATCAGCGGCAACTTTACAGACGCTGAAGAGCTTTTAGACAGCCTCGAAATAAACAGCGTCAACATGAGATGCAGCATCAACGACGGTGTCAGTGTCATGAACCTCGTCTACAACGGTAAAATAATTTTTTCCGGCTTCTACAATGCCACAACCCTGACCGTCAGAGTTCAAAACCTGAGCATGTCAGGGAACATCAACGGCATCGACCAGATCAGCTGGACCATCAACGGCAACGTCAGCGTCAATGAAAGCAGCTACCCATACCCGATAAATGGCTCCGGCGAAAGTGGAACGCTCGTTTTCAATGGCCACACCTACAATTACACTACGACTTACAACGGCTCCAACCTTGCAAAAGTTAATTTTACGGGTGCAGAATCCTTCAGTCTGACAATAAATCTCGCTACCGGCGCCATAATATAAACGATCTGAGCCATAAAAAGCGCCCGCCGGCAGTCACAAATGTCGGCGGGCGCGGGCTGTCAAAAATAAAGCTTAACCTGGCTCCTGCCTAAGAATGTCGAGAACCTGTTTTTCGGCTGACAAAAGTAGACTTCTACGCAGATTGTAGCCGGCAAAAGATGCCCGAAAACCATTTTTTATAAGGTTAAGAATATCCATGCGACTTAGCCCACCGGGCGTGAGACGGGCAGCCCGCATCAACTCTTTTGTGGCACCGGTGCGAGAGATACCAGGGTTATCAGTATTTACAAATACCTTGAGACCCTGATCGAGATAGTTCTTGAGCGGATAAACATCGTTGTGGGATATTTCAGGGTAATAATTATCTTTAAATCCAACTATCTGAAAATTGCTTGACGGGCACATTTCGACGCTGATACCGCGGTCGAGAAAATGCTGCAGCAGTTTCTGATTATCTTTCAATTTGAGGCCATGCCCTATTCTTTCTGCATTCAGAGTGTATACTGCCTGCCAGATACTTTCAGCTGCTCTTGTTTCGCCGGCGTGAACAGTTATGTGCAGACACTGCTCAAAAAGAGGTCGAAAAGCCGGAACGAAGCGCTCGGCGTTAAATTCTTCATCGCCAGCCAGATCGAAGCCGACGAGAGGCACTGCAAACTGCTCCTTTTCATTGGCGAGTATTTGTTGTGCCAGTTCAACATGGCGCCAGCAGTCACTCATCGCGCCATGACGCGAGCCGATAAAAATCAGGCCGGCACAGACTTCAGGGTAGCCCTCGCTCAGTTCTTCGCGAATAAAATTGACAACGTCTTCTGCCGCGAGACCGCCACGCGTGTAATTTATCGGTGAACAGCGCACTTCAATATATCTGATATTTTCTGCCCGGCATTTTTTAAGAAGCAGGCGGCAGGTAGTTCTTATTGCAGTTTCGGTCTGCAGCAAAGTTGAGCCCTGCAGGTCGCCAAGTGGTTCATAGCCCTTTATATCGATACCGGTATATTTTTCGGGCTCGATATATTCGGCAAAAATAAAGCTGTCGAGAAGTTGAGGTTCGTCGCGAAAAGCATTGATAAAAGCCGCGCATACGGCCCAGCCCGGCACTCCGGTTTCTTTTGCCAGTCGGGCAAAAGTGTCTTTCAGCCTTGTTTCTGAGGGGTGCATAATAGCCTGACGAATTGCGCAAACAGAACCATTTTTGACCAGCTGCCGCCAACCAGTGATCAACCCGGTCAGCTTATCAAGCCATGGATCTAATTCAGGTTGCATGGCAGCAGCAATTTCGATCAGGTCTTCAGCACTCGAAACGCCGCCCAGATGGCAGTGCAGATCAACTTTGGGAAGCATACGTAGCCATGCCATTTCTTCTTCTGTGCTGTCTGGGTTCAGACCGATCATTCTCGTTTTAAGACCGCTGATAATCGAGGGCGGCAGAACATTTAACGCCTGAAATGACACAGTGGCCGAATCTGCAGAAAGTGACGACGCATAGTGAAATAGCAGGTTTTTTGCCCTTTTTCGGCGTTCTTCAACAGTCTGCTGCAAGTCTGGCCGCAATGTAACCGGAAATGCCGCGCCCGAGTCAGGTGCCAGAAATAACTGAAAACGTTCTGAGTTTATGGTCTGCCCGTCGTTTTCGCCACGAAAAGCCAGCAATTCGGCTTTTGGCAGATTTCTGTCAATGACGACCGGCGAAAACATCTCGGCGTCGCTCTTTGCCAAACTGGTGGCAAAGGTTTGGGGAATAGCCCCGGTGCCAATATGATCAGGTAATCGACCGGCGTCGATGAGATGCAGCAACTGCCTGCCACCGAACAGGCTGGCTGCCTGTTGCAGGTCTGAGCTCATGGTTTTTCGCCCGCCGGCCAGACAATAGCAGACCGCATCTACGCCGCGTTGCTCTGTGGCATGCAACGCAAGCCTCCAGATAAGCTCACGCATGGCATCGACTTCGGCCTGTGACGCCAGGTCTTCAACCCCTTCAGGAGCCCATATTCTTATTGTCGGGGCATGATGACCCATCAATTGCTGCCATTCACGAAGTTTTTTGACCGAATTGCCGGCAACATCGCCGGCCGTTGTTACCAGCCAGACCTCTTCGATCAGAGGCAAACCGACCGCAACATCGGTCAGGTCATCGCGTTGCGCAAAAAGTTTTATCTGTTCAGGATTGGTAAACCCCAACAGTTCTGGTATGAGCTGCCATGAGCCACCAAGAGTGCCAAGCAGCAGCATTTTATTTCGCATCAGTAAAATCCTCGAAGTTTTTATTTAAGGCGCTCGAGCAGAAAATCGGGCAGATAAATACGCCTGACGCCATTACGGCCATTTCCCCAGATTTTATCCATAGAAAGAACCAGTTTGGGGTAATTATCGTCGATCTGATCGAGCGACCCGAATTCAAGCTTTTCGGTTGGTTCTGACACCGGCATCTACGCTACCTGAAAGTAAATAAAATGGCAAGTTCAACGTAACGACCGGTGAGCAAAGTTGCGGTTTGCCGCGTTCAAGGTGCTTTACGATGTAGTCATAAAGAATTTTATGATCGGTAATGAAGCTGAATTCCATGAGTTCCACGCTGTTAGACCGATAAAAACAGAGCCTACAGCTTCGAAGTTGTTTTAGTATCTTAACTGATGTAAACTATCCTTACATCAAATTGGAGAACCACCAAATGCCTATTATCTCAATGTTTTACGGGATTATTGTCGCAATGTACTTTTTGGACAATAAAAAGCACAAAATGCCACATATTCATGTGAAATACCAAGATAATGAGGCTGTTATATCGATACCAGATGCTGAATTATTGGAGGGACAGCTTCCCGGTAATAAACTGAAACTTGTTATGGCCTGGATTGAGATTCATCGTGATGAATTAATGGCAAACTGGGAGCTGGCTTCCAAAGGTGAAAATCCTTATAAAATTGATCCATTGAAATAAAATGAACCCAAGAGTAAAAAAAGTAAAAACGAACTCAGACTTCTCCCTTCACCTAACTTTTGAAAACGGAGAGGAGAAGATGTTCGACTGTCGGCCCTATCTTGATATTGGGGTTTTTCAAGAGCTTAAGGATTTAAATTATTTCTCTAAGGCATTTGTGCAGTGCGGCACCGTTGTATGGCCCCACGAGCAAGACTTTTGCCCAGACACACTATATTTAGATTCAAAAAAAATTAAATCGGTCTAACAAGTGCTTCGCCGCATACCGGCAATAAGCTTGATCACCGTCTTGCCCATGAATAGTGCAATCTTGTCAAAATAGCGTTTGCGCTCAAACATCTCGCCGCCTCCCGCTGCGAAAGGGTGCGTTGTCATAAAAGTTTCGACTATAGTCGAAGGTTTTAACCGTTTTGTTAGAATCTTCAACCATGGTCGAAACTTTTCAGGTATTTTTTTCGAACTCGACGGCAGCCCAGCCAAAGGGAACCAACCCCTCTTTGCTTTGCGGTTCCTTTGTCAGAGAAGCCAGCCAGACGGTTGTAGATTCCTTCTCGAATTTTGGTGGTCTGCCAGGACCCTGCATTATTTTAATGTTTCGGTTTCCGTCAATGGTCAAAAACTCAGCGCCGCTATGGTGACCAAGTCTTAAAAGAAAAACGGTCTTGAATAGTTTTTCACCGAACTTCTCCAATACTTTTTGAGCCAGCTGAAAACTGCAACCCAGCCCCTTAAGCATACTTTCCTGGGCGGACAGCTTTGCCCAGTAGTGTTCTTTAGTGGCTTCTCCAAGAGATTCAATGCTGATGGTTTTTTCTAATGCCTGCCTGCTCCGCTCGGTAATTCTTTTGAAACCATGTGGCTCGCCCAAATTTCCGGTGCCTTCAAAAATCGCCCCGGGCAAAATGACCTCAAATGGCACCTGCATTTCGCCCCGGCCTCTTCTTTGAGGAACTGCAGCCACAGGCCTTTTTTTGTGATTCGTTGCATAAAGAATTCGAGAAGGGGCTGTTCCACTAACCGGATACAGATCGGGAATTTTGACAAATCTGAATGGATCAGTATCAAACTTTCCGTGCAGCAGGTCAGTTTCGAGATCCCGAATATTTCTTGAATTCGTTATACTGTTTTTCACAGCTTCCAGGCTCATCCAGGCTGTCTTGAGACTGCCCTTGATGGAAGACCCTGGGATATACGGAGTTGCATTGCATTCGTTGTATATCGTACGCTTCAGCTCAAATTTATTAATAACTTCATTTGTTCTGGAGCCGGTTAAATTCAAGATTTCCCGGTATCGAAAAGCGAGATCAGCCGGAATCTTAAGCTTTCTTGTGAAAAAGGCATTTTCTCTGAAATACTTTTTGAAGAATCTGAAAACTGGAATCAGAGTCATCTCACGACAGATTGAAGAAAACTCTTCAAGTTTATTTTCATCAAGCGATGCCAGAAAATCAGCTGTTTTAAACACGTGCATAACAGAGTTATCATCTATCACAAACTGCGTTGGCTCATACGCATCGCCAGAACCAATATGAATCGGAGTCAGTGTATATAATCTGATCTTATAGTTTTCAGTCATTTCCGGCCTCCGTTCTGACTGGTATAAACAATGCGTAGCCCTGGTCAACAGTTTCTTTGTGATGACTGATGTCTTTTACTGCACAACCGACAATCTGGCCTGGGGGCCACCTGTTTTTGGTGGGAGTCAACACAGCACCGGTGGCTGCTTTAAGAATAGGTTGTTTGAAAGGCGTAGAGCTGGTGGCAAGCTTATTGCCATGCCGACCAAATCTTACGAATGGTTCAAAACATATTTTTTCATACATTCCATCTTCAGGCACAACTGGTGAAAGTACGCAAATTGAATCCGGTTTTTTGCTTCCAAATTCGTTGAGATTAACTTCTGAAGGCTCTCCGACAAGTTCAAAACGGCCCTTGCCAGATGATGCATCGGCCCCATAACCTGTTAAGCCTATCCGACGAAGTGCCTCATAAATTCCTTTAATGCTTATACCCTCACGAACACCTGCAAACAAAGCAAATTTTGTCTCCGGATACCATGAAACAAGATTGCTGGCATACGGAGCAAATGCGCTTCCTGTACCAGTTGTTCCCGTTATGCGATCTATACTATTATGAGTCTGGCGAACAGTTTTAATCATTTCCCAGTCATCTGCAAGATTATATCTAGACCTTACCAGACCGCTGTCAACCAGGTTACTGCCAGACATTGGCTCAAGTCTGTCAACCATTGACACGATTGTCCATTTGAAACGTTTTTTAAGTTTTCGCTCGGCATATTGCCTTTTCTGCTGCTCATAATCACCCTTTGCGACATTTTTTTCAGGGAGATGGGCAAACGGAGTTTTAAGAAGATATTCCCGTCTGCCTTCTTTAGCAAAAACCATACAAGGGTCAGCGACCACACAAAAAGGGTTGGTATCATAATCTGCAAGCAGCTCTGATATTTTACCGGCCAGCTTGGAATCCTGTGCCAGTTGCCAGCATATTTGACCGAACAAACAGTCTCCCTGCAGTTCGGTTGCAAAATCCGAAACAGGTTTAAGGCAAAACTCAAATACTTTCATGATGATTTTCCTTAAAGTTACTCTTCGCGCAGATTTTCAAATCTTATTCTTCCGTAACCTCTGCTGCCGCTGCCACCGATGGCATCTTTTACCAGCAATTCCAGGCCTTTTTTAAGTTTGTCAAAGAGTTTTTTGTCTTGGTCGCAAAAGACTTTAAAGCTGAGTTTAAAATCAAATTCTGCGCCCGCCGGTACCATCTCGGTTATTCTCAATGAACCATTTTTGGCAGTACCGGTTATTCGATCGATTGCCGTCTCTGATTTTTCTATGGCAAGCGGCCAGAGATTTTCGATAGCTTTCTCTTTCCACTCTTTGTTTAAATAACAGTCAGCAAAAGCAACTCTGGTAGGACCCAGCTCACCTGTCAACTGAGCATCTTCGTCATTACCTGATTTATCGGACCCACTGAAACCGAATATTTTCAAAATATCTGCAACTTCTGCTTTGGCCTGCTCGCTGCTAGCCTGTTTCAAAGTAGCCAGACTCGCCAGGCCACCGCTGGCAGAGTTTTTACTGTAAGCAAGCTGCGCGACGCCACTGCTGAGCTCCATAAGGGAACGAACCTTGCCTTTGATCGATGAACCTGGAATATATGGTTCAAGCGTGTGAGGATGCTTGATAATCGGGTTATCTGTGCCGCCAATATGCATGTCCATGTTTCCAGAGCCGATATGCAGATTACTTTCGAGAATAAGTCTACCTTTAAGTTCAATAATCTTTTGCAGTTTGATTTCCATTATCTTCTCCCTCCCCTGTTGTAGCCATCGTTAGGCTGAGAATTTGAATTGTGATATTTGTAATAACCAGTAAAGGCCTCAAAAAAGCTCTTCAGTATTCTTAAATCATCGGGTTCCTTAAGATTGTCGAGAATCGATGATCTGATCAATTCAACAAATTCGCTGCTGACAAGCTTTCTTGCCTCTGCATATTTTGCCTTTGGCACCAGCATGTGAGCAAACGGCAACTGCTGCTTAAAAATACGCATGCGCTCTTCTTCAGAACCGGCTTTGCCTGATGCCATACGATAACGGGCTTCAAAAGAAATAATTTCGTCAAAAAACTTTCGTAACTGTGTTGGCTTGTTGACTGTAGCTGTTGCCTTTGCCTGAACCTTTTTGGCTTCATCTTCGGCAACTGTCGAAAAAAGGGTCTCGTTAGGTTCTTTGTTTTTTCGGTCTTTCCAGAATTCGATACTCATACTGTTCCTCCAAAATTATTGTCAGTGTTTTCTTCGATGATAAATAACCCGCCACAAAGGTATTCGCATGGCATTTCTATGTTTTTCGATCCAGCCGATCATGTTTTCAAGCTCAGCGCGGCGGGAAGCCTCATCTCCAGCTTTGAGGTTTTTATCGCTACGACTTCGTATCAGGCTGTATTTAAGACGCGCTTTCCATGACAGATTGCTTGCGAGCTCTGCCAGCCTGATTTTTTTTACCCTTCTTATGGATTTTTCCGCCAGGTAAGCATCTGCCTGGTAGACCTCTTCGATTGCTTTATTAAAACGATAAAGCATTGCAGTATTCAGAAACCCGTTGTTAACCCAAGCCTGTATCTGGTCACCAAGTGCGAAAAGATTATCAAGATTTTCAAATTTAACGGTCTCTCCAAAAATAGTTACCGCATCTTTGCCTGGAAACGCTTTTGCATGCTCCAACGCTTCTTCCGCAGACTGGGCCATTGATCTGACTGGTTCTCCTGGTTTATGCACGCTGATACCCATTGAAATAGTAATATCTTTGTTGCCACAGACGAATTCGCTGAATTTTTTCCTGATAACCGGTGCAAGATCAACAATATCGCACCAGGGGCCGATAAGAAAGAGGTCGTCGCCACCGGCGAAAACTGTATAAACATTTGTAAACTTTTCAGCCAGAAGTGAGGGCAAATAAACTGCGAAAAAATTATTAAACTGGCGACTGAGAATAGATATGCGGGTAAGGGTCTGAATATCTTCATGTAGCCCCATTCCAAATATCATACCAAGATTATCAACATCTGCCTTTAAAACCCCAAGAGCCGCAACCCCGATTTTTCCGGTGCCTGGACCGCCATCTTTGATAGAAGCCTGAGCCAGTATCTCGAAAGATTTTATTGCACCCGGACAAATCTCGTCTGCCGTGCTATCAGTTTTGACCTCCACATCGCTATCTGAATAAACCGGCACATAACCCTTCAAGGGTTTAAAAGCAATTTTTCGCCATTCGCTTTCATCAGAAGAAGGCGTAAGCCTTGCAAGACTGATAATATTGCTTTTTAGAGACTGTTTTACCGCTTCGCCAATCGGGCCCAGCCAGACCTGGTATTCGCCAAAAACCGGTTTCTGTAATTTTCGCTCAAAAGCAGGAACATTGCTATTCCAGATGGCAACAGCTTCGGCTTTAACCAGCCTTGCGCCAAGTTCCAGCTGGTCGCAGCATAGAGCACAGATAGCCCCGCCGTCGACATCAGACGAAAGCGACGCACGAGCCGGGCGTTGCCCGCAAAACTGGCATAAACCTGTTTCGCCGTCAAATTCGGCAAAAAACTGCTTCTGCACCCCGCCATAAACAGAAATATCAAATTTCTTGTATTTTTGTTCATCCATGGCCCGCCCCAGATTGTGCCACATTTTGCGATATTCATGAGTAATCGCAAATTGCGAGGTTTTCACGGCAGCGATACCTAGAGAGGTCTGACCATAGAAACATTCGATCAGCCAGTCATTAATTTTTTTTCTTACCCGGTCAATTGCATCTAAAACCCTCGGTAGATTTGGGGCCAATATTGTTGCCTGACCCGCAGCATTAAAAATCAACGAGGTTATTGGCAGACCGGTTTCACGCAAAATCAAGTCTGCAACCAGTTCAGAAAGAAGAGAGACATAAAACGAGCGGCCACGCAGAATTTTAGCCGCCGCCTTATTTGTTGAGCCGCCCGACGCAAAAATAAATTTTTGAATACCGAACAGGCCGGCCCCGATAAAAAGAAACTTGTCTGTCTTGCTGTCTTCGACATCACTTATTTCTATTTTGCTGGTCTCTGAATGAAATTGATAGAGAGCTACGGCTATGGCTGCAGTAATTCTTGAATGGTCATAAAGCGAAATATCCTGCATTGCAGGGCTGACTGTTGCCGCAGGAATTTGACCGGCATATCTCATATAAAGATTTTCGAACTGCTCAAACCAGAGCTCAACATTGCCGGTAAACTTTTCAAGCCCCTTAAGCTCTTCAACAAATTCGAAAAACAGCTGCCGATATTCTTTGGCACCAGCATTGTTGTCAACAGGCAAAACCTGTTGCTTCGGCGCCGGAAAAAACTGGCTTGAGCGCAAAGATTTGAGTGGCACTCGCGAGTTAAAAGCACCCTCTGAATGACTGCCGGCCTCTCGGCTGGTTTTTATGCTTTCCATGATCGGCCATAATCTGGCTGATTTAAAATTAGCCATTTCTTCATTGCGATTATAAACCTGTTCAAAATTTTTAATACCTTCTCGATCGAGAGCTGAGGCCAAACGATCGGCTATGGCGATAATCCAGCGTTCGAAATTGTGCCATTCTTTGCAAAAAGCTGCATCTTCGTCACGTTTCACAAAATGGTGGCCCGCTGCCAGATCACCGACCCATTCCTGACCGCCCCAGTTCAACTTCTGGAAACATTCTGGAAGGATTTTTTCGAAATGGTCGATGAATGCTGCAGTGTAAATGGCGTGCTCATGAGTATATGATCTAGTTTGGTTATTATAAGGCTGCAATCTTGCACGGTTTGAATCCAGGAAACTCTGCGAAGGATAAAAAGCTGGTTCGCCTGCTTCGCCAATCTTACCCCTGGCTCTCTGCGCAAATTTGCCGATATCATGCAAAAAAGCTGCTAATGCTATTTTAAGTGTTTTGTCATTCAAAGAACCTTTTGATTCAGTCATCGAATTTCCCTTTCTGTTGGGCACTCCCCAAAGGTTTTCCAGATTATCTGTAAATTAATAAGTAAAATCTCGTGGCCTCATTCAATATTCTTTTCTTTAAGCAAGACACTCTCTACCTCTATTATTTCACCAAGGTGCCATGGATTCTGCTGCTGCTCGACTGCCGGTCGTCGATCTACAAACGCAACCCGCTTAACTGGCAAGTGGTTGCTACGAGACTGTTCAAATACACTTTGCATAACCCATTGCATTGCGGTTGTGCCACCCGTAAGATTTACTACCAGTGAACCAGCATTTTGTATTAATGGCCAGATAGCCTTAATCAGCCCGGGCGTTTCAGCAAAGCCGCAAAAAACATCCTGCATTTCAATCACATGCAAAGCATTGTCAGATGTAAAACCTGCCTTTTTAGTGGCCTCTAAAGCGCTTTCACGGTATTTTATACTGGTTATGACAACCACCACGTCAGGCTTTATATGGTGAATTGCAGAGTATAACAAGCCGAAAGAACTGCCCATACCGGTAATCAAGACTTTGCTCTCGTTACACTCCCGCCGTGGCAAATGCCAGAAATTGTCATTCAAAATATTATCCTGGCACAAAGCTAAAAATTTTCTGGCAGCGGTGTTCGCATCTTCGGGGTAAACAACTTCAGCGCGGAAGCCGGCGTGTGCAAATTCGTTACGTTTTCTGGTTATTTCATCCCAGTTTTTAGCCAGTGATGAAAAAGAGATGTTACCTGAATCATCAGGTTTCTTACGTGTTGATGCACCCCAATAACCAAGAATTCGCTCAATATAATTTTCGCGATCTTTGACCTTCAGCCAGCTACCGGAAGGTTTTTCTGCCAGCCAAACCCGGTTAACAATCCATTCTCTTAACAGAAGCAGTGCAGTATCAGGCTTATTGCAAGAAATCTGCAGTTCAATAAAATTCAATTCTCGCTCTAGCTCAGCCATCGTAAGCTGTTTTTGAGCCTTTTTTTCTTTCCCTGAGAAAAGAATTTTGTCTATTCTTGCTCTCAATCTTCCAATTAATTCGTCTGCAGCTTTAAAACTGCATTTTGCCGGAATATTTTTTTCAAGCCAGTTTCGCAACTCATTCGACTCGATGCCAGACTCTATTGTCAGACCCGAATTTATAGCCCCATGCAATTTTTCGAGACGAGAATAAAGGGATTTTCTTTCGCCAGGCTTCATTGAAAGCAGATCATTTAAAAACTCGCCAAGCTGTTCTATAGCGCCAGTTTCTTCAAAAGACTTCACGGCATATGACCCTCTAACTATGTTTACAAGGGGCGTAAGATCGAAAACCGGAGTAACGTCTTCAATTGATCTTGCTTCATAAGCACCATAATAAACGCCGGCCAGTTTAACTTTTCTGGAGCTTTCAAGATAGGTTAAAGAAGTGAACGACAACAAAGGCAAATGCCTGAAACCATTGCTGACATCGAGAAAAACATTTACTTCTTCGCCCTGCTCAAAGCTCTCGGTAATATGGTCAAACATTTGCCAGATTTCTTCAATAGTTTTACCTGAATTGATTTCGATAATGCGTATTTCAGGGACTGGGTCTGCTGCCTCTTTTTGCAGCTCGTTTTCATACGCTTTTCTGGCTTCTTTGGTCAGCAGTAGGTAAAGACTGTCAAATTTTACGTCGAGAAGTCTAACCAGGCCAAGACAGCAGAACTTTGTCGTATAAATTGCATTATTGAATGAATAAGTAGCCTCTCTGAGGTTGTTGCCAGCACCAAGGCTGGCAAGCAAAACATTCTTCAAAGCAAATCCCCCATGTTGTTATTTTTGTAAATATACATCTAATCGCAGAAAACGCTGCTGGGCTCGCTGGCTGGCAGAGCAATAGCGCCGTCGCAGCTGATGCGGCCCTGGCCGAAAGTTGTGCTGCGACCACATCTGATTACTTCGCCGGCGCGGAGAAGATCGATAAAACCCTTTACCGGGCCGGTATAAGATACCTGCCCGATTACACCTGAAATCGGAATGCGCTGCTGCTGCCGCGTTGAAAAGCGCTCCCAGTAGACCGGCTCGAGGTTTATTGCCGAAATCTTTACCTGGCGTGCCAGGCGCGAGATTTCGGCGAAATCCCAGGCTATGCGGTTGCCTTCTGATGCTTCAAAGGCTGTATAGCGGCGCATGAGCGAGCCGGTGATTCTTGAAAAATCAGGTTCGAGCGTTAAATTGCCGCGACTTTGATCTTTAAACGCCACCGGCGTAACGAATTTTAGGCGTATTTCGCCATTTTCAACCGCAGACAGCGAAGGCTCAACAAGCTGAAGCTGCTGCGCCACGGGCATTTTGAACTCGTCGATTGCAGATGACCATATAACCGTACCCGTACCGGCATCTGTTACCCGTTCGAGCTCGCACGGCACTCGAAGCCGCGTCAGACCAGACTGCCCGGCCTTCTGCGCGGCAACGACAATATAAGGCGCCATTTCAATGCCACGACCAAAAAGTTGTACAAAAAATTCAAGCGTGCTGCCTGGCGCTATTACCTGATTACCGGGCAGACCGGCATCGATGACCATAAGATGCGGAACATCTGAATTGCCGGCCAGAAATTCTTTGCCGATATGCTGCGGAGCCGTCTCATAACAAAGTGCATAAGCACAGTTGGCCGCCACAGAACAAACCCGGCAGCCCTGCTCTGAAGTTTTGCGCTGAACACACGCCAGCCGCTGCAACTGAAACCCCAGAGCGCCACGAAAAGTGTTGACCGGGTTGGCCGGAAAACCGATTTCGCCGCCTGCACGAAAACTGAATGCGATCCTGCAATACTGCATACTTTTGCCCTCACTCTGTAAGCCCGTCAGCCAGCACAGCCATTTTCTCTTACAGGTGTGCCGCCAATGCCCCGAAAAAAATCAATTTCTTAAAAGATATCTATCACTTTGCCCCTTGTTTTGCAAACATTTATCTTCACTTTCGACCAGACCCTGATGACATAAGCATCAGCGACATTATAAACGTAAAAACCCCCGGGCAGAAAATAACTATGAATATAAAAACCAGTGGGTTGCTTATTATCAAAGCAAACAGATACATCACGACAACAAACTTGAGCAGCCCCATTGCCAGTTGCATGAATGCTTCAACAAGCGTAATAATGGCTTCTATTAATTCCATTTGTCGACCTCCTGCCCCCGCAAATTGCTCTTCATACTTTTTATTAAGTCAACGCTGAGCAATCTATTCAAAAAATTATAACCAATCTGGCAAATCGTCATCATCCAGATTTATTTCAACGATCTCGCGGTCTATCTGCCCACTCTTGCCAGGTTGCCGCACAAAATAAAAATCAGGGTCACTGAGCCTGCCGGGGAAACCCAATACCCGCATACGCTTCTGTGCCGACCGCGAAAGACCATAAACCCTGACACTGTCGACCGACGCATCCATTAAACCATAGATTTTATGCATCATCCTGTCGAAGGTCGGGCCGTCGAGAAATGTCTCAAACACACTCTTCTGCACCGGAACCGCGTAATTCTTCAGCATTTTATGAAGCTTTGTGCGGCGTTTGTTCGACGGCGAATCGTAACAGATGATATAAAACATGCCCTTGTCTGCCATCAGATCACCACCGGCAAATATTCTTCACGTTCGCCGTTGACAACCGCGCGATACTGATAGGCCTGCCGCCGCAGAAGATCTTTGATCGGGAACTGATTCTTCGTAAGCGGGTCGGCAACTCTTGCTCTGAGGCGTGCCTGCAGCTCACTGGTCAAAAGTGCAATTGTCTGCTCGCGCATACGCGTGCCCTTTTCGTCATCGAAGAAAAAATCGACCGGTCGCACACGCACCAGGTTAACCAGGCGCATGACCACCATATCAACCGTGATTACCCTGAATTCTTCCATGAGATCGAGTGCCAGTGACGGTCTGCGATCTTGTATTGCATGCAGATTTGAAAGATAAGCATCGAGCCCCACCTGCTCAACCACAGCCAGCACCATGTTGTAGAGCAAAGTATAACCAAAACTGAGCATCGCATTAACCGGGTCTTTCGGCGGTCGGCGATTGCGTTCGTAAAAGCCGAGATCCTGCTTGAGCAGGTAGCGGTAACCGTTAAAATATTCGCGGGCGGCAATTCCTTCGATGCCCATAAGTTCATCTGGCGTTTGCGCAGACCTGATCATTTCAAGCGCCGTTGCTATTTTCCAGATGCTGTCGCTGACGGTCTCACACGCCGGGCGATTGCGACGCACCAGAAAACTTTTTGCATTCAACAGCTTCCCACTCAGCATGGACTGAGCAATTTTAAGTCTGAATTCTTGGTCTGCTGCCTTTGTATACTGGTTCTGCCGGCATTTTACCTGCAACGGATTCATGTTTGACAACCGGCATTTGAAGCGACCGGCCAAGCTCATATAGACGACATCGATGCCGAGACGCAAAAGCTGAATGATTGCCGCGCCGGTAATTTCGACACTGCCAAGACAGACAACCTGTCTGACCCTGAAGAAAGGCACATCTTCGAGAATTTTATCATCTCTGTCTCTCACCAGTAGCCTTTCACCAACCCTGGTGATCCGGCTGCCCTGTGCATTGATGTAGAGCACTCCGATTTCCATTATTTCTCTCCGCCTGCTGCCGGCAGGTTGTCGGGCAGATATTCTTCGACCTTTTCTTCAGAGTCGGGCAAACGATTGTAAGTGCCGAGTCTCGTAGCGATTTCATCACAACCGGAATCATCAAAAAACCGGTTTATCTGACGACGCAGCAACAGATGTCGCTGCTGTAGACGTGCTATTTCTTCGCCCAGCTCACGAAATTCAAGCATCAGCTTGTCTATCGAAGCGCTGCCACCCGCGATCAACTCGCGAACTGAAAGGGCTGCCGGCGAGGCAGTCGGCTGAAAAACCGTTCGTCCGCTTCCCGGGAATATGCCCGCATGCGCAACAGGCGACGGGTAACAACCCGGTGGCAGTCTGAACTGACAACCGCAGCCAAATTTCGCCGCAAAAGCCGGAAGATATTTACGTATCTTGCTGCAGCTCATCGTGGTCGGCGGCACCGCACGCGTCTCGGCATTAACCCGGTCGGGGTCATAATCGCTTAACTGGCTCATGACCTGATGAATGAACACCTTGCCCTCTTCGCCCATGGTCGCAAAAATATAAATGAATACATGCCGCCACTCCGGCTCGATGCGACCACTCTGAACCGCATGGTTCAAGATTTCGCAAAGCGGCCTGCAGCCGGCAAGCACCTGTTCAATTTCGACGGTAAAACGCTCAGGCAGGCGCATTTTAACCCGCAACGACAATTCAGGGTCTGGTCGTAAATCTGCAGGCGCCTTACGTGAATGACCCAGATACGCCTGGGGCTCGATGAAGCTCGCTTCCGGATGCGGTTTTTCTTTGACGCCTGTTAAGGTTATTCGGCCGAGAATCTCTTCGAATTCACTACGAGTTATGGGCTGCACGTTTTCGAGTGCTTCGCGCTGCATTGGCCAGGGCCTGAATGTGTTGCGTTCGAGAAAGAGCGACCGCTGACCGGAAGCCTGATGAATACCAAGCGGCAGCTTAACGAGATTGCCAAGCCCTTTCTCGGCGACGACTTCCTGTTTAGGAAAAACTTCGGCCTGAATTTCTGTCGGCATGCCGGAAAGCTGTTCAAGGAGCCATTTGCCAAGGAGTCGCCAGTGCCTGGCGGGCAAGGCAAAGTCTGAAAAAGCCCACAAATGTATGCCTTTGTAGCCGGAAGATTCAACAAGAAGTTCAAACCCGGCATTTTCAGCGGCATTCAAAAGACTGGTCGTAACTTCGAGCAACTTTTTTTTGATGCGTTTCTGTTCGTTCGTGCTTTGCAGATATGAGTTTAGGTAACTTTTTGCGATATCGAGATCTATGGCCATCAATCTTGCGCTGTTATCCTGTTTGACCAGATAAAGCCCAAGGGTCTGGTCGCCAGCCAGGTGACTTTTAAGCGTTTCTTTGTCGAGACCTGCATGAACAGGAATATAGCCGAATTTCCGGCCTTTGAAACGGCACTGTCTGGCATGCACACCTTCGCGGCCATCGAACAGCTGCAGGTAGCGCTCAAGAAAGTCTTCGTCATGCGTGATCTGGCAATGGCTCAATTCAAGCTCTTCGCGTGCCGCTTCGATCTGAGTGTCGATCTGCTCTTTTCTTTTACAGAGAGGTTCGAGCCGGCGACGGGTCTCGAGCAGTTCGCTGCTACCCGGGCATTTTTTCAGGGCCAGGTCGGTCAGTTCAAGAGCTTCTAATGGTCTGCCAAGAATTTCAAGGCATTCGGCTGCAAGAGCGTGCCCATCGATGAAGTCAGGGAAATTGCCGATCATCTGCCTTGCTTTTTCGAGCGCATCTTCAGTGTGACCTGCTTCCTGCAGGAAGGTGCCATGCAGTTTGAAAATCATCGGTCGGTCGGGCCATGCCGTTTCAAGATCTTCGAACATCTGCAGAGCCTGGGAAAAGTTTCCCATCTGCCCCTGTAGTCTTGCCGACAGGGTTATGGCGTCACCGCTCTGCCGCTCTTCTTCTGGAAGCGAGCGAACCAGTTGCCAAGCTTCTTCATATTTTTTCTGACAGATCAGCGTTCGTATTCTGTTTAACATGAATCGTATAAACTCCTGGTAATCAGGCTACAGAAACCCTTACCGCCCTGATGCTTTCGCGGTTCTTTTTTGCATCGAAAGAGGTTTGCAGAAAAAACTTGAGTTGCGCACCGTCATAACGAAGTTCAGCCGGTATGTCAGAAGTTTTTACGTAAACATTCTCAGACAAACCCCGCGACCTGATGAAGGCAAAAGGTGACTCCGGGTTCTTCATAATAAGACTCCCCTGATGCTGCTCAGACTGACTTTTATCTGGGTGGCCAGACGAATGAGATTGAGCAGACGGGCTTTTCGGGTTCCAGAATTTGCGACAGGCGGCAAGAAGATTGAGACTGCTTATGTTTGCCGGGCTTAAATTGAATTTCTGCATAAAATCACTCAGCTCCTCGGGAATTGACCAGCCCTGCTCGGTTCTTGCCTGTGCGGCAAGACTTGCGTGTAGCGAGGCGGCGTCGCGGTTTCCCTGAGCCATGAGCATTCTGGCCATAAGATAGAACAGGTTTACTTTGGTTTTTGTTTCGCCAGCGGCTTCAGCTGCATAACAGGCGTTGAGCCAGGCTTTTTCGGTGTCACCGCATTCAAACAGCAGCCTGGCCAGATCAGAATACATATACCAGGGCACACGCCTTCCTCTGGTCAGGGTTTCGAGTTCGTCAGCCGCCTGTTGTTCGTTGCCGTTTTCGGCAAGGCAAAGAGCAGCTTTGCGGGCATATTCAATTTTGGCAGGGAAATCTCTAAACGCTTCAAGCGCAGCTTCTCGGCATTCGGCGAATTTGCCGAGCTCGAAAAGAGCGTTGGTGCAGGCAAAATACCAGCGCTCGCGCCACGAAAGAATTTTGTTGCCATTGTATTCACGGGGTGTTTTATCGAGGGCCGACCGGTTTAAATAGTTGAGATACTGCAGTGTTTTTTCTGGCAGATTAAGGATTTTGCAGGCATCAGTTGCCGCAAATACCGTTAATTGAAGAAGCATAGCATCTGGTGCCATTTCGAGCAGGCAATCACAGACTTCGAGAATTTTTTCGCTGTTCTTTTTGCTTTTGGCATCGGCCAGATCGAAATCGTAAAGCATCCATTGCTGTTGGTTTCGCAGCAGATGTGAATCAGGCGTAATTTCGACCGCCTCATAAAGAATCTGCCAGGCCTCTTCTCTCGCCTGAAGATGCCTCAGACATGAAATGAGCCGCCATGCGACATCCTCAGTTTTTGCAGCCAGCCAGCATTGTCTGAGCATTTCAGCCGCCTGTTCGTGCCTGCCGCATTTGCGTAATTCTTCGGCTTTTAAAAACAGTTCGTTGTAGTTTTGTGAGTTTTCCATGGCCTCTCCTTTTGCCCAATTTATTTAATTGCTCAAGCAATAGTTAAGTTTTTGCCCCGGCCGCCATTCAAAAAAAATAAAAAAACATCGAAATGAATGTGAACTACCCCACCATCTCGCAAAACCGCATTTCTCCGTTGAGGTTGACATTGACCGTGCATACGCTCCCATCAGCATCTGCCGACTTCCGAGGTAAAAGCACCGCAGTTATTGCTGAATTTTCAGCATAGGTTGACATTTTAGCCTTTGAAACTTATGATTATCACAGTGCCGCCGAGGGCTACCGTTCTACCGGCCTCCCCACCAAATCGGGGATTGAAACCTGATTTAATTTTTATAGTATTGCTAGTCATTTCA
>JAKQQP010000040.1 GCA_029564115.1 Candidatus Rifleibacteriota bacterium
GGCGGCGGCGAAGGATCTTCGAGCAGCAGAAGGTAGGCAAAAACCTTCAGTGTGCCGTCAGACATCTGTTGGGCATAGAACGGGTCGACAAAGCCTTTGTCATTAAATCTGAGCAACAGACGGCCGTCATTGGTTTTTTCGGTATCGATTCTGCTGATACCTGGTATCTTTTCAGATATCCGTTCGAGAATCGCCTTGAATCTTTTTGGGTGCTCGCGCTCCATGAACTGCACGACGTTGCCCAGGTTGTCGCCATGAATGTTCAAATGTTTCTGCGGCCCGGCAAGCGGCAGACTGCGGGCGGCATCGGGTGTGAAATAGCTGAGATACCAGCCTTCAATGAATCTTCTGAAGGCAGAAATTCGCGGGTGCTGCTTCAATGAACCGAGCGTCGAGATACCCAGTTTTCTTTTGTCGTCGAGTTCAACCAGTTCGGTTTCTTTTGATTCTTGCTGTTTGAGCTGTCGTTCGAGGTTTTTGATGAATTCGAACAGGTCGAAATTGCCCTCTTCTGGCATCTCGCTGCCGCCTTCATCGCCTTTCCAGACAAAGCCCTTACCCGCATCGAGAATAAGAAAAGAAAACGGCCAGCCCGAGGTCTGGCCCTGGCGGCGCTGGCGCAGCCTTTCTCTTACGACATAGGGGCGCATGGTTGTATCGAGGTCGATGACAATTTCGTAGGTTATGGGGCGCGAATTGCCGTCTTCGCGGTAATAAACTTCGAACTCGATCGGCCCGCTCTGCCCCTGGGTTCTTATTTTGTTGAAGCCGCCGCGGCCGCGTGCATCACAGGCTTCTTCGACACCATGCTTAAGGCAGTCGGCAAGAAAGCCGAATGCATCAAAAAGGGTGCTTTTGCCGGCACCATTTTTGCCAATTACAGCGGTAAGAGGGCTCAGGGGTTTACTGGTTCTGTCGTTCCAGAGCTGCCCGAGAGTAATATCTTTCAGAGCCCTGAAATTCTTTATTCGAAAGCCTTCAATCTTCGCCATGCTTGAACTGCTCCAGTTGTTTTCACTGCCTTTTTAGCTCACATCTTGTCACGGGTTGAATTCTATCGCACAAAACATAAATCTGCCACATCTGCAGCATCTTTGCGAAACAAAGGCAGACATGATCAAAGCCCGAGGCGGGTTTGGGCCTGGCCGAAGAACATCAGGAGTTTTGGATCTTCTTCGATGATGCTTTGCGGCAGTTTTTCGGCGACCGAGATGATTGTCTGGTAGTCCTTTTCCTGGTAGGCTTTTTTGAAGCCGGCTCTCACGGCTTCGATGCGAAAGACCTTGAGTTTTTTGCCGGCGTTGCGGTATTCTTCGAACTCTTTCAACAGCGCCTTTTCGCGCAGTTTTTCAAGGTCGCTGGCCTTGTTCGGGTCGGGCACATACCAGCGGT
>JAKQQP010000058.1 GCA_029564115.1 Candidatus Rifleibacteriota bacterium
TTCACAAACTTCATTAAAAACTGTATTCTTATTCATGCGGGTCATTTTTCTCCTCCGTTTTAAGCTTCGTCACTCAAAACTTCGGAGAGATTGGCCCGCATCTTTAAAAGACCAATTTTACAGACAATATCTTACACAACCGAAAAATTGGCCGAGCTTGATTCCTTGTTGTGTTTTGTGTCTAGTGCCGAAGTCAGTCAGCTTCAATCAATATTATATTTATAGGACTATGTGAATATTTTAACATTTTTTCGCGGCTTATACAAGACATTGCAAATTCCAACCGAGAAAACGCAAGCTTCATTCACCCCTTGAAAACGCTGAACAAAACCAATCCCCCCCCCAGCCTCCTGACCCTCCAACGTAACGACACATTATAAAGACAGTCTGCAACTCTGCTGACCTTTGAACTCACCAAATAATATGCGAAATGCCAGCATTACATGACGCAAATTAAATTCCCAGATCTTTCGATGTGCGGACATTTCAATTACCACAAACACCTCAGTTTATTACAAGGCATCTGGGCACTCGCAAACAAAGTTAAACCATTTTATCTACAACACTTATATTTCGCCATCGCGCCTTATCTGGTTTATTATTTCACCTCGCCATCGGATTTCCACAATGCCCCCCCTTTCTCTTTTGCACCGTTGGGTCAAATTATCTCAGACAACTCATTAACGATCACCTAATTTTAAATTTTTATTTTTAATATTTCACAATCGTAAAAACGAAGCAAATTCAGCCCGCCTCTTAATAATAAATCCTTTATTATTATTAAGAGACACAGACAACCTGCCGTTAAAAACAATCCCCGAATTTATAAATAAATATTTATTTATAAATTCGGGGATTGTCGAGGCTTAATACGGCGGCTCGGGGCGGGTATTTTTGCAAAAATCGCGAAAGATTGTAATAAAAAAACGACCCCGCCAAAGCAGCGGGGCCGGTCAACAAATCAATCTATAAAATTCAGAGGTGCCTTTGTTTCAACAGAGAAATGATTCTGTTGCTGTATGAACTACCCGACCCTGCATAATGAATTTCATCATCGTTCTTATCAGAATCAGAAACTGCAGTCTCAACCATATCGTTATGTAAATCCGTTACCAGCAGATCTACCGGAAAATCATCGGCAACTTCCTCGGTCTTCAAAACATCAGTTGCAACAGCCCGATCAGAATCTGGCATTTTCTGGCAAAGGCTTCTGAGAACCTCAGACAGCCTGACGGCCGCGGGCGAAAAAGCTTTTGCCGACGAATCGACGCTATCTTTACGCTCAGCCCGCAATACCCTGATTCTGGCCATTCTGTTCAAAGCATTTTTGAAAGGCCGATCAACATAAGACTTTACTGCAACCTGCAAAATAGCAGGGACTTTTTCACTATCGAACTCGGTTGCAACGACTTCAATTGCAGTTACTGCCGGAGAAACATGAGCATCTGCTGTCACCGACGCCTGACTGCGAACTATCTCTACCTTGCCCTTTGCCATTTTTATTTCAAGAGGCGCAGAAAACCAGTTCCATTCAGGGGGGATCTCAGTAGGTATCACATCTGCTTTTTTATCAACTTTTCTGTTTTTGCGCAACTTAGCCGGCTTAACAATCTTTTTGTCGAGCCTGGCTGGTAGCACATGCTGTAAAGGAGCAACAAATCCAGCAGCGGTAGCAACTTCCTCGTGTGTTTTTTCAGGGAGTGATTCAACGACAGCGGTTGTTTCAGCTACGGCCAGAGGCTCAACAAAACCAGCTTCAACCTTGGCGTCAGCAACAGGAACTTCACTGATATCACCGGCAGGTGAAACTACTTCTTTTTTTGTTGTGGCTTCAAGTTCTGGGTCTTCAGACAGAACAGCTTTTTCGAGGACCCCGGAATGCTGCAGCTTTTTTTTGTCAGCTTTGTCAGAAAAACCATCCTTGCGGGCTTTCATCGCGTTGCGTGAAATAGCAGGCGGGATTACAGGTGCCTCGAGGGCAACAGCGGCACCACGCAGAGAGTTTTTTCCGGACCAGAGCTGAACCGCCAGAAAACTGGCGGAGATAATGAAAAATGTTCCCAGGGTCAACAAAAAAAGCAGACCCTTCTCTCGTTTCAATAATCTCATCAGCTACCTTACTACCTGGAAAATTTAAGCATTTCGCAAACGCTATGGGATCGAACTCCATAATGGATGTGTCGACGCATTTCTAAAAACAGACTTTAAACTGCAATAAAGAACGTCGGCAAAACCACCGTAGAGGAGGCCATCTCACGATGGCCCCCTCAGTGGGAGACAATCTGGTTTTGAAATACCTTACAAATCAGGAAATGTACTCTTTGAACATAAATTGTCAAGAGAATACATTTGCAGGCATCGAAAGAAAATCTGATTTTTGTTAGTGAACGGCAGAAAATTTATTTTTTCATTCGCTCGAGGTATTCACCGGTACGGGTATCGACCCTGATGAATTCGCCCGCTTCAATGAACATCGGCACGTTCACGACATGACCACCGGCACAGACTACGGGTTTGTTCGTTCCGCTGGCGGAGTTGCCCTTCACGTTAGGCGGAGCCTCGATAACTTCGAGATCTACAGAAGGTGGCAATTCTGCGCCGATGGCTTTTCCGTCATAAAGTTTCACGTATATTTCCATCTGCTCTTTGAGAAATTTGGTCTGATCACCGAGCAAATCGAGTTCCATTTCCATCTGTTCGTATGTCTGAGTATCCATAAAGTGCAGGAAGTGATCTGAAGAATAAAGAAACTGCATCAACTTGGTTTCGACCGTTGCCTCATCAACTTTTTCGGTGGTCTGGTATCTTTGAATAAAGATGGAACCAGTCTTCAGGCTTTTCAGTTTGGCCTGCGCCATAGCCCGCCAGTTACCCGGACGAACGAATTCTATATCGATAACCTGGCAAAGATCACCGTTATAAATGATTACCATACCTTTTCTCAGATCGTTTGCTGTGATAGCCATACATTATGCTCCCTGGCTGGAATTTTTCAGGTGAGAATTATAACACATCTGTGGTGATGACAGCAGAGTTTTTTTTCAAGATGACGCAGCAAAGCCGTGACAAGCAAGCGCTTTTCTCGTTCAAAAAAAGCAGGCAAACCGATCACTGCAGACATGCCCGCTTGCAAAACTAAAAAGAAAAGCCGTCTATCTTTGCTCTTGTCATAGATCCCGCCCGGAGCGATCGCCTGTTCCTGCCCATCTTCGACAGATCCAAGGCTCGACGCAACACAACCAGACCATAAAAAATATCCAGAGCGTGTTGCCAAAGCCAATATAGTGAATTATTTCTCAAGAAATCTTTAAAAACTACAATATGTCAAGCGTTTTACTAAACATTAGCAAATAATGATAGATAAAAATTTAAAGATTAATCAAATAATTATTCATCTGCGTGTCGCGCAAAAAAAACACACCCGCAAACTTTAATCAAAAAACCAATAACAAGCCAACTTTTTATCATCTCCATAGTAAATCTGTTTTAATATCAATAAAATGATAAATAAAATATATTTAATCGCGGACAACAAGATTTGTTAAGTAGAGATTGTGAAGAAAAAGCCCCCCCCCCAAAAAAAAGAAACTTCAGAAAGAGAATTAGCGAGCTCTTTTACGGCTTTATTTGCGAACATCTCCCCTGAGGGAGAACTTTGTCTTAAACATTTCCAGATCGTTTCCGATAGTTCTAAAGACATAGCAAAAAAAAGTCTGCGGCATCTGCATTTCAAATGCACGCGCAGAATCTGATAAAACAGGAGGCGGGCTTTGTTCAGTTACATAATTCAGGGAATTCTACAGGGTCTGACAGAGTTTCTGCCAGTTTCAAGCTCGGGTCACCTCACTCTTTTTCAATATTTTACCGGTAGCCACAACCATGATGCCAACATGCTCACAGATATTGCCCTGCATTTTGGAACACTCCTGGCGGTCATCTTTTTCTTTCGCGCCGACCTAATGCCCTACTTCACCTCGAGCGGCTGGAAAGATGCCGGCCGCCGACGTCTGGCTCTGTTGATCGTTCTTGGCAGCATACCCACCGCCATTATAGGCCTTGTTTTCAAAGACCACTTCGAAGCCCTTTTTTCGATGCCGATGGCTGTCAGTGCGGCTCTGTTCGTAACGGGCATGCTGCTTCTGGCTTCTGAAAAGCTGAAAAAATCAACCAGGCAAAGTGAACTTTACGATTTTTCCGGCTATCGCGCTGCTATTGTTGGCCTGGCACAGGGTCTGGCCATTACCCCGGGCATTTCGCGATCAGGCTCAACAATCGCCACCAGTCTGCTCCTGGGCCTTAAAGGCGAGGACGCTGCCCGACTTTCATTTTTACTGATGATTCCGGCGGTTGGTGGCGCGACTCTTCTTGAAGCAAAAGACCTGTTTGAAGTCGGACTGCCGGCGACGGTAGATGCAGTCGGACTTGCCCTTGGCGCCATTGCCGCAACAGTTACCGGCTTCCTCTCGTTAAAATTTCTTGTTTACATAATCAGAGAACAGAAGCTTTCCTATTTTGCCTACTACCTTTTTCTGATCTCTGTCACCAGTATGATTCTCATTCAATTTGCGGGGAAATAATCATGAGTACAAAAAAAATTCTGCTGCCTGAAAGTAACGTAAAAGAGCGCAGCCGGGTTCGCAGGCAAAAACCCGAAGATGCTGGCGAACGACGTTCGCGGCCCAGCAAAACTACTTCAAGAAACAACACCAGAACGATGCCACTGGTGACAGATATCCGACAGCGCAACGAGGCTGTCGGTCTTGTGCTTGTCGGTGTGAGCGCCTTCTCGCTCTCACTCATCCACTATATAAGCTCTTCCAAAATCCCGGGAATCATCAACGCCTCGATGATCTATCTGGGAATGGGCGTTTATATTCTGCCCGTTCTCGTCGGGTTGATGGGCATTCAAAGATTTCTGGAGCGACCGTTTCAGAATCTTGGCTGGCGACTGGCCGGCTGTTTTGGGGTGATGACATTCGGACTCGGACTTCTCGGCATGGAAGGCGGCAAAGTTGGCGTTCACACCTTCGAGCTGTTTTCGGGTTTTTTTGGCCCGGTTCCGACCAAAATTCTGTTTGTCAGCCTGGTACTGTCTTCACTGATCTTCGCTCTCGATATTCTCTATAAGGATGTCCTCGCTGCCACTCTGGTAACTGCAAGCCTGTTGACCAGACTGGCATTCTTCTGCTGGGAAGTGACCCTCGCGCTGCTTTCGATGCTGATCGGAGCAGTAAAAACCACAGCCGATCTTGTTTTAGCCGTATACAAACGCGTCAGACAAACCTGGGAAGAACAGGAAATCGACCCTGAGGGTCAGCTTGGCAAACTTCTTTCGTTCAGGCCAAAAATGTCAGCTGCCACAGATTCAGCAGCTGAAGAAGAAATGGTTCCCGCCGCCCACACTTCTCAAAACAGCGACGAAGAAGATGCAACCATTATTCCGGTGCCTCAATGCTGGCAGGCTAATGATGAAATGAAAAGCAGTGACCACTCCCCCACCCCGGCTGCCAAAGTTGTAACTCAAGACCTTTCGGGAATTTCCGTTCAGGTTGCAAGTATCACCACCGAGTGTGTTTTTGCTGCCGCCACTGCAGCTGTTAAATCTTCTGAACCCGCAGTAGAAGAAGAGCTTCAGGTTCTGGTAAAATTTGAAGACGAAACATATGATGAAGACGATCTGGATTGTGTAGACGAAGATGACTCTGAAGATGAATCAGATTATACAGAAGAGAATGCACCGCATGCGGTAAACTCTAAGAGTGGCGTACAAAGTGTTTCTCGTGAAACAAATTCAGAAGAAGAACCCGTATATCTCGACGACAACCGCATTGACCTCGAACTGAAAAAAGAGGTTCTGGAACCGAGAAGTGAACGGGCGAATCGTCATGCAGAGGCACAATTGCCGCCGCTCGAGCTTCTCAAAGTTCCGCCGCCACGCGATATAACAGAAACTCAGTCTGACTTGAGTCAGCGTTCAGCGTTTCTGTTGAAAACGCTCGAGGAGTTCGGCATAAAGGCAACAGTAACTGCTATTGTCGAAGGTCCGGCAGTCTCAAGGTTCGAACTCAAACCAGCGGCAGGGGTAAAAGTCAGCCGCATCACCTCGCTGGTAGACGATATCGCCCTGGCTCTGGCAGCACCATCTATTCGAATCGAAGCTCCCATACCTGGCAAACCGGCACTTGGCATCGAAATCCCCAATACCAACCCCACCCCGGTTTATTTTTACGAACTCTTAAAAAATGACAAGTTCAAAAAAAATCCGGTGCCGTTGAATCTTGCACTCGGGGTAACCATAAATGGCCAGCCCGTTTTTGCTGATCTTTCAGACATGCCTCATCTTCTTATCGCGGGCTCAACCGGCTCAGGTAAATCGGTGTGCGTAAACACCATCATTGCCAGCATTCTTTTTCAGGCCAGAGCCGACCAGGTTAAATTCGTGATGATCGACCCCAAAATGGTAGAACTTTCGACCTATAACGGAATACCGCATCTGATCGCCCCGGTAGTGACCGAGCCTGATCGGGCGGCCGCTGCTCTGGCCTGGGCCGTCGAAGAAATGACCAGGCGTTACGACATTCTGGCGAGCTGCGGTTGCAAAAAAATCACTTCTTACAACGAAGAGCTTGAAAGACTCAAGCGCGAAGTTGACCCAGACCTCGAGCCGATGCCTTTCATCGTTATCATTATCGACGAACTTGCAGATCTGATGATGACTGCCTCGGCCGAGGTCGAAGGCTCTATCTGCAGACTGGCACAGATGGCCCGTGCCGTTGGCATGCACCTCATCATCGCCACGCAGCGCCCTTCCGTGAACGTTCTTACTGGCCTCATCAAAGCGAATTTACCGACAAGAATTGCATTTTCGGTAGCATCTGCAGTAGACTCTAGAACCATTCTCGACGCGAAAGGTGCGGAAAGACTTCTGGGCAAGGGTGATATGCTGTTCATACCCAAGGGGCGAAACAAGCCGCTGCGCCTGCAGGGTGCCTTTGTATCAGACCGCGAGCTGATGGATATAGTTGAATTCGTCAAAGGTCAGGGCCAGCCCGAATACATGGACATTGCGCCAACTAAATCTGAAGATGATGATTGTGACGACGACGATGAATGTGAAAGCGGAGATTCGGATTCTTCTCTCGTCAGCCAGATATTGAGATATCTGGAGACTCAGGAAAAAACTTCAACAAGTATGCTGCAAAGAAAGTTCAGAATCGGTTATAATAGGGCGGCCAGAATTATGGATCAACTGGAAGAAAAAGGGCTGGTCAGCCCAATGGATGGATCAAATAAACGTAGAGTTCTCATCGGAAGGAGTAGCACTCAGGTATGACCAAGGAAATTTGCCCTTTTCTGAGCAGGCTGAGAGAAGACAACCGCACAGGCAATGCCTGTATCCAGGACCAATGCACGTTCTGGCATTCCCAGGATTCAAGGTGTATTTTCCTTGAGATCGGCACCGCTTCACGAGAATATCTTGAGTCTCTCAAAAAACTTGCCGAGCAGAACGAACTGCTGCTGTTGCGCGAGCGGGCCGGCACATTCGCTGACGAAGAAAAGAACGAACGTGTCGGGCTCTATATAAGCCAGGCCGGCATTTGCAAAAACAAAGGTAATTTTGCCAAGGCCTTGCTCGACTATAAAAAAGCTCTGATTCTGGCCCCGGAAAACCCCGTGATTCACAAGGCTCTGGGCGACATTTATTCGGTTCAAGGCATCATGGACGAATCTATCTCGTCTTACCGTCAGGCCCTGAAAAAACTGCCAGAAGACGGGGAAACATGGATTCGCCTCATTCTGCAATATCGGGCTCTGTGCGCCAGCATGCCCGACCGTGAAAGTCGGCACAGCGAGATAATCGACAAACTTCGCGAAGAACTCAGAAATATCGAAAGCGAGTCGATGGCTAACTGCATAATCGGTAATTCTTACCTGATTCTGCACTCACAAGACCCCGAAAAATTCAAGATTCAGCGCCAGGAAGCCAGGCTGATGATGGAGCGTGCCGTCGAAATCAACCCGGCCAATCTCTGGGCGAATCTTGGTCTTAAAGATCTGTGCATTTACGACTCAAATTACGAGGGCGCCATCGCGCAGCTTCTTGCCGCAATGAAATTCATCAAGGCAGACCCACGCCTGACCTTTGAGCTTGGCGAATGCTACCTGATCGCGCAGGCTGAACACGCCATGCCGTCAGAAGACGCCCTTACCAACGCCCAGGAAAGCTACCGCAAAGTCCTTGAAATGAGCCCGGGCTACGCGCCGGCTTATTTCCGCCTTGGCTATATCTGCGAACAGAAAGCCAGTTATGATCAGGCAATCGATTATTATCAGCAAGGGCTGAACATCAACCCGACCAATATTTTTGCCCATTTCAGATTAGGCAAGATTCATCTGCTGATGGGAATGCTTGAGCTCGGAGTCAATCGTTTCAAGGAAATCATCGAGCTTTCGCACAACCGCACCCATGATATTTATCAGGAAGGTTACCTCTTCAACAAACTGCGCTTCTTCAAAGAAGCCAACGCTCTTGGTGCCTGGATCGAACTGGGCAAAATTTTTGTCAAGCGCCGTCAGTATGACGAAGCTTTCGAAGCTTTCCAGAAGGCTCTTGAAATCGACCCATCCAGCCCGCTGGCAATCATGAACCAGATCGATCTTTACAAAATAAGAACAGGTGACAGCAAAGACACCGACACTCTCTACAGCAAATACATCGAGCAATACAAAAATGCTGCCATGGTCGACTTTCAGAACCCGGTCGCGCATTTTTCACTCGCCTATGCCTGTCAGGTCCTGCCCTCCATTCTCCCTGAAAAGCAGGAAGAGCGCCTTGAAGAAGCCCTTAACAGCTATCAGATGTCAATCAACCTTACGCCAGACTTCAAATGGGCCTACTGGGGTTTGAAAAATTCATATCTCAACATGTTCGAAAGTGGTGTGCCACTTTACGATCAGGCCCTCGAAGCCTGCAAACTGGTCACTGAACTCGACCCGGAAGACCCACGCGCCTATTTTGAGACTGGCGATGTCTACAGACGCATGGGCAAGCTGCAACAGGCTTTTGAATATTTCAGCCTTGCCGCCGAAAAAGACAAAACTTATATTCCGTCTTATCTGAACATGGCCGAAATCAGAAGCGAAGAAAAATGCCCTGATGAAGCTATCAAGCTCTACCAGAAAGTCATTCGCATCAACCCGAATTTTGCCCAGGGTTATTATGAGCTGGGCCGCGTCTACAAAGACATCAACGAAAACGAAAAGTCTCTCGCCAACCTGCGCAAAGCTATCGAGCTCGATATTGACTACACCGAGGCGCATTTTGCCATCGGCCAGATCTGCTTCGCCGAACACCAGGATGAAATCGCACGCATACGTTTCACCCGTGTCGTTGAACTTGCCCCGTCACACGACCAGGCTCATTATTTCCTCGGCCTGATTCATCACCGCAATGGCCGTTTCCAACAGGCAATAGATGAATTCAACACCGCGATCAGCCTGTCTGAAAACCCGACAAGAATCAGGTTTGACCTTGCCTGCCTGTATTTTGATGCCGGCAACTGGCTCGAAGCCAAAAATATTCTCGAAACCGTTCTGGTTGCTTCTCCCAACTATGTTGAGGCTATCATCCATTACGCACAGACACTCGAACGCCTGGAAAAGCTCAAAGACGCCGAGGAAGAATATCTGCGGGCCATCGAAATCGCCCCTGAATCTCTACAGGCTCACGAGCACCTTGCCCGGCTGTATGAAAACACCAATCAGATTTATAAAGCCGAGGACGAATTCAGAAGAGTCGTCGAGCTTAAAAACGACCATATCGCCGCTCACATGTCGCTGGCCAAAATCTACATCATCAGAGATCTGCACGACAAAGCTCTCGATGCGCTGCATGTGGTAGTCGATATCAAGCCTGATATTTTTGAAGCCCATCTCGAGCTTGGGCGCCTGTATCACCACCGCCATGCCCTCGAAAGGTCTGTCGAATCTTATTCACAGGCGATTACCATTAAACCCGAAGTTCCTCAGGCTCACGTCGAACTGGCTGAAGTCTACCTCGACATGGAAAAACAGGGCAAAGCAATCGAGGAATTCAACAAAGCTCTTGAAATAGATCCTTCTCTGAGCGAAGCTCTGACGAGCCTCGGCGATCTTTATTACATCAGCGAAAGTTACGAACTTGCCGGCAATTGTTACAGACGTCTCGTCGAGCTCGATCCACAAAACCACACCGCCCGTTTCAGACTGGCCGAAACTTACTATCACTGCGGTCAGCTTGAAAAGGCTCTTGACGAGTATCTTAAAGTTGCAGAAATTAATGAAGAGCGCACCGATGCCCTTATCAGACTCGGAAAAATTTACGCGTCCCTCGAAAAATGGGAAGACGCGGCCAGATTCTACGTTCGCGTCTTCGAGACCGACCCGGGCAACTCTATCATCCATCTCGAACTCGGCAAGGTTTACGACCATCTCAATCGCCTCACCGACGCTCTACGCGAATTTGAGGCAGCACTCGAACGCGAGCCCAACAACCCAGAAATACTTACCCAGATCGGCCTGATTCACCGCAAGCAGGGCAATCTGGATATGGCGATCGAACGCTTTTCAAGAGCAATTCAACTTGATAACACCAACCCTGTTCCGCATAGAGAACTGGCAATGGCCTACATCAACAAAGGCCGTGTCGACAAAGCTATCGGCGAATTCAAGGAAGCCCTGGTCTGGGAACCCTCCAACATCGCTGTCAATGTTGAACTGGCAAAAGCTTTCGCCAGTCAGGGTATTATCGATGAGGCAATCGAGGCTTATCGCAAAGTCATCACCCTCGATCCGCGAAATTCTTCGGCCCATTTCGAGCTGGGCATCATCTATTCCACTCAGGGGCACAACGATCTTGCCATCAGCGAATTCAAAACCGTGATCGGTCTCGCACCCGAACATCGCAGAGCCCATCTCGAACTGGCACGCCACCTCAGAGATACCGGCCGCAATGATGAAGCGGTCGAAGAATACAACAAATCTGTCAGACTCGACCCCGAAAATGCCGTGGTTTATTATGAACTAGGCGATATCTACTATCAGCGCGGCCAGAATAGCGACGCCCTTCTGATGTTCGAAAAAGCTCTCGAGCTCCAGGAAGACTATGTAGACGTCTACCAGAAACTTGGCATGATCCACGCAAGCCGCGAAGAATGGAAAGAAGCCAAAGAACTGCTCGAAAAGGCGATTTCTCTCGAAGCAGAAAATTACTCGCTTTACAAAGAGCTTGGTGAAGTATGCGAAAAGCTCGACGACATAGGCGGTGCCATCGATGCCTTCGAAAAAGCACTCGAGTTCAAACCCGGCGACCTGAACATCATCTACCGCCTGGGTGCCCAGTATAAACAGAAAGCCAACTTTGACGGCATGGTTGCCCTCTACTCAAAAGCAGTGGAAGCGGCACCCAAAAACGCGCTGTTCTTCTTCGAGCTTGGCGAAGCATATCTTGGCCAGGGCAATCAAAACGAAGCTGTCAGCAACTTCGAACAGGCACTCAGTCTGAACGAGAATCTGATTGAATGTATCTACGCCCTCGGTGGCATATTCTGGGCCAACCAAAGTTACGACAAAATGGTTCGCCTCTACAAAAAGGCCATCAACCGCTACCCAACCAACAGTCGGGCACATTTCGAGCTTGGCAAAGCCTATTACAAACTGCTCAAGGTTGGCGATGCCATTGACGAATTCAAAAAAGTTATCAACCTCGATTCCAACCATCAGGAAGTCTATTTTGAACTTGGGCGTCTCTATCTCGACAACGGCATGTTAAGCGAAGCAGCCACGACCCTCGGAAAAGCGGTTGCGATAACGCCCGAAAACGGCGAAGCGTTTTTCCTGCTTGGCAAGGCTTATGAGGGCCTAAACGAAAAAGAAAAAGCCACCGAAGCATTCAAAAATGCCAAAGGCCAGATGGAAGAAAATTACGAAGTTCTGCTTAAAATCGGTGCCGACTACCTCGAAAAAGAAATGTTCGAAGATGCTCTCAGAGAACTGAAAAAAGCCAGTGAGTTTGCTGAAGCCAATTCGACACTGTATTTTCTGCTCGGCAAGGCCTATCGTGGTGTCGGACAGAATGTTGAAGCAGCACAGGCTTTCGAAAAAGCCGATGAACTCATGGAAAACGAAGACTGACAATGAAAACTTACATAGAATATGCTACAGCAGGTAAGGAGACAGGCGAATGATTAACCGCTGGGAAATCCTTCTGGAAAAAGGGAAGACCTACTTTGAGCTGCAAAATTACGACAAAGCCAGCGCCACCCTTGAAAAAGTTCTTACAGAAAAACCAGATCATGCTCCGGCAATGAAACTGCTGGCGGATTGCTATCAGCGCCTCGACCGCAAACCAGATGCCATCAACATTCTGAATCAGATGGTCAATATCTCGCCGGCCGATGCGCAGGCTCTCAGCTCCCTCGGTTCACTTCTCCTCGAAACCGGTCAGGCTGACAAAGCCATAGAAATCTACAGTAAAGCAGCAAACCTGGCTCCCGACGACAAGAAAATGCAGTTTGACCTCGGAGTTCTCAACCTGCAAAGAAACGCTTTCGATCAGGCTGAAAAACATTTCAACAAAGCCATAGAGATAGACAGTCGCTATGCTCCGGCAATAATCGAACTGGCCCGGCTTAAAATCACCGCCAACGACATTGAAGGAGCCATAGACCTTTACCAGCGCGCCATAGAGAATGACTCAGAAAATGCACGTCTGCACTCAGAACTTGGCGAAGCTTATGAATTGAACGGCCAATACAATGACGCGGTCATGGAATACAAAAAAGCAGAATACCTCAACCCCAATGACCCGGCTATCCATTTCAAAATCGGCAAAGACCTTGAATCAAGAGGAAAATTCGAAGAAGCACTCGAAAAATATCAGGCCGTCAAAGAGCTAGACAGCAGCAACGTGGAACTCTACTACCGCTGCGGCAAGCTTTATCAGCGCCTCGAAATGAGCGACGAAGCCCTCGCTGAATTTGAGACCATCGCAAAGCTGAAGCCTGACTGGCTGGAAATACGCTACGAGCTGGCCAACCTTTATGGTGAACGTGGGCAGTATGACCTGCAGATCAAAGAATACGAAGCGATTGCCGCCCACGACACCACTTCGCCCGAAGTAATGAAAAGCCTCGCGGCTTCATATGCCGCAAACGGCGAATTGAACCGCGCCATAGAATATTACAATCAGGCGCTTGCCTCGACTCCCGAAGACTACGAAATACCCGAAAGACTCTATGAAATAGTTCTGGCAGGCGGCGACGCCGGCCTGTGCCTCGATGCCATAGAAGCGCTGGGCACCGTCCACCCGGATGACCCTGAACTGGCACTGGTTTTAGCCAGAGCTTACGGTGAAAAGGGCATGATAGAAGAAGCAAACGCCTATTATGTCAGAGTTCTCGAGCTCGATCCATCCCGCTCAGATATCAAGGGCGAGCTGCGCATGATTTATCGCAGCAAGGGGATGATAAACGAAGAAATAGAGGCGATAAACGCTCTTCTCGAAGTCGATGGCGACAATGTGGAACTACTGAACGATCTTCAGGAGCTGCTTATTCAGAGCGGCAAAGACCGAGAGGCCGTCACTATTCTGTTGCGTCTGCACCAGCTTTCTCCATCAACGACCTGGTTGGCCACCCTTGGGCGCGTCTACATCAAGCTCGGTTTCATCAGTGAAGCCATCACTTCTCTGCAACAAGCGCTGCAGCTCGATCCAGACGATACCAGCCCCCACGAAACCCTGGCTGAAATATACAAAATGCGCGGAATGAACGAAGAGGCCATAGGTTCATACAAAATCATCATCGAGCGAAACCCCGATGACATGAAGGCCCACCTTGCTCTTGGCGAGCTATACCGAGCCCTTGGCAGAACATCAGAACAGATTTTGTCGTTGAAGCAGGCAATTTCTCTGGGGGCAAGCGACCCGCGCCTCTACCTCGAACTCGGCAGCCTTCTTTTGCAGGATGGCGACAGCACCAATGGCCTGGCTTATTTGCAACAGGCCAAAGAAACCGGCGGCGATTCAGAAGAATTACTGAACAGCCTGGTAGACATTTACCTGATGCGTAATTTCCACCAGGAAGCTCTGAACGAACTTGAAAATCTGCGGCACAATTCACCAGAAAACCTGTCACTTTATCTGAAAATGTCACGCATTTACAGAAGCCGTCAGATGTTTGAAGAAAGCCTTGAAATACTCAATCAGGCACGCATGGTGGCGCCTCAGGACCTATCGGTGACTATCGAAATTGCCCGTCTCTACCTCGCCTGCGAAGATTTTGCCAGAGTTATAGAAGTTCTGCAGGAAGCCAGACAGACGCACCCTGCCAACAGTGAACTCAGTTCAATCATTTCTGAGGCTTATGCCCGCTCAGGTGATCATGAAATGGCAATCATGGAACTCAAGAGCCTGATCAACCAGAATCGCAACGATTACGAAGCCAGAGTTCAACTTGGTCGTATCTATTCGATCAGCAATATGATCGATCAGGCAACCATGACCTTCAAGGATATTCTCGCCGAGAAAAACGACCATGCCGTTGCCCACGTTGAACTGGGCCGGATCTACCTCAACATGGGCAAGTCATATAATGACGAAAGTATGATTGAAAGCGGCATAACCGAAATAAAAACCGCGATTTCTCTCGACGACAGTTGCGTTATGGCTCACTTCGAGCTGGGGCTCGCCCAGAATGATGCCGGTCACCTCAACGAAGCTTTGAATGAATTTTCGCGTGTTCTCGAACTTGACCCGCTTCATGTCCAGGCCAAAGAACATTACCAGTCTCTGGTGAACATCAAAATAAGCTCTCAAGCAAACGAAGGCATCAAACAAGCGAGAATCTTTTCTGAACGCGGCATGTACAAAAATGCCATCATGGAATATGAAAAAGTTATCGGGCTGCAGCAGAACAATCAGGTCGCCTGGTATGAACTGGGAAATCTCCATCTGAGCCTGGAAGCCTATGATCAGGCTCTCGAAGCACTGCAGAAAGCCAAGGATATAGACCCCGAACAACCCGAAATTTATGTTTCACTGGCAACGACCTTTATCAAAACCGGTCAGCCCGACGAGGCCTCGATTGAACTGCAAGAACTTCTCGGCATGTTTCCGACCCATTATCATGGGCTCTTCATGCTCGGGCATATCTTTCAAGAGAAGGGCTGGGTCGATGAAGCGATCGAAAAATACCAGGCTGCCTGGGAAGTCGTTCCGACCGAGCTTGAGCCAATTCTTCAGCTTGGCATAATGTTTCGCGACAAGGGCGACCATGAATCCGCAAGAATATGGTTTCAGAGAGTTATTGAAATCGATGCCGGCAATCTGATCGCTTCTGACTTCTTCGCCAATCTGTCAGCTTCACAACGCAGTCAGGAAATAGAAGAAGCTTTCAACAAAGCTGCTGAAGCTGAAAACTCCGGTGATGTCGATGCGGCGATAATGCATTATGACAGCATCATCGACCTCGACAACCACAATCTCGATGCCCGTTTCAAGCTTGGCATGCTCTATGAATCGAAAAATATGTTCGACGAAGCCACCTTCGAATATGAACAGGCAATCAGTCTCGACAAAACTGCCCGTTACCGTGAACTACCGCTGCGACTAGGCAATCTTCATATCCGCAAGGGCAAGATCGTCGAAGCGGTCGATGCTCTGCGACTGGCCAAAAAATATTTCCCGGACAACGTGGATATTCGCATCGAGCTCATTACTCAGCTCAAGTTCAAAGCCCTCAATAACTTCTCTTCGAAAGAAGAACTCGAAGAATTCAACTCTTCTATCAGACGGGCAACCCAGCAGGGTGACAACTACTGCGACTGGCTCGAACTTGGGCTGTTTCTTTCAAAAGGACTTGACGAGACAATCGATGAAGAAAATGCAATCACGCAGGCAATCGAAAGTTTCGAAAAAGTGCTCGAGCTTGACCCGGGCAATGTCTTTGCTATGACTGAACTGGCCAAGGTTTACCACCGGCGTAATAACCTTGCCAACGTCGAGGCTATATACAAACAGATTCTCGAGAAAGATCCCGAGAGCATCTACGTGCATCGCAAGCTCTCTGACCTGTATCATTCGCAGGGCAGATACGATGAAGCGCTCTCTGAGCTCAGGCAGCTTCTCGAACTCGATCCTGTCAACGGTGATTGCCACATGAAAATCATCGATATCAGCAAAGAAATGCTGGCTAAAGCACAGGACCGCGACCGACAGCTGCAGGGGATTCTCAAAGAATACCAGACCAGGGCAGAAGCGAATCCCAAAGATCCCATGGCCAACTTCAGCCTTGGCTATGCCTACATCACTCTGGGTTCAGGCTTTACCCCAACAGAAGAAGAACAACAGAAAGCTGTTTACTACTTCAAGCTTGCCAACAGTAATGACCCGAACAATCTCTGGCCTTACTGGGGTCTGAAGATCGTTTACAGCAAACAGTCGATCAGCGGCAAACATATGTATGACGAAGCCATAGCCATTTGTCGCAAGGCTCTAAAAGTAGACGAAAACAACGCCCGCGCCCATTATGAGCTTGGCGAAGCCTACAACGAAAACTATGATATCAACATGAAGAATGAAGCCATGGCCGAATATCGCAAGGCTATCCAGCTCGACCCGAACTACGTCGAAGCTCACTTCAGACTGGCAAGCATATACAGGGTCAAAAACATGTACGAGCGTGCCAGCGAAGAATACAACAAGGTTATCGAACTCGATCCAACAGGGCCGCTCGCCAACGATGCCAAACGTTCTCTGGTTCACATTGAACGCAGCAAAGGCGAAAGCTGAAGCGGCAATATCGATATGACTCAGGTTGTTGACAACCCGAAGCCAGACGATTATTCTGTTCTGGTCTTTAAACTACAATGAATATACGAGGAAACTCATGAAAATATTTTTTAAAATGCGTGCCGTCAAAAGATCTCTGATTTTCACTCTGCTTATCTGCATTCTGTTCCCCTGGTCTCTTGCGGCAGAAATCTCGCAAAAAGCGCCAGCCAATTCTTTAAGCTATTTCCTGGATAATGAAAAAAACCAAACCACCGAAGCTTCTGAACCAGTGGCCATTGATATCCCCCCTCTTGGCTTTGAGGCTGCAGAACCTGCCCGGCAGGCGGCACCGACTATCGACAGAACAGCTGCTATCGAAGAAATGCGAGCCAGACTGGTCGTTGCCAATACCGAAACCAAAACTGTCGACAGCACAGCAAACGCTGTCGATACCGTTAAACCTGCCCCCGAAAAAGATGCAGGCAAAGCAATAAACCCCACTGACAAACCTGTAAAAATCAAAAAACAGAAGAAAGCTTCCCAAGCCGCTGCCACAACAGTTGTTCAGACCAACCCCGCACCGGAAGAAAAAATTGCAGTACCGGCACCCGAAAAAACAAACTTCTCAGATACTCTCGCAAGAATGCTGCAAAATAAAGCAAACCGAATCGCAGAAGCCGAAAAACTTGGAGTGGTGCTCCCAAGTCAGGGTGGCGACATTGCAACAGTCTCACCCAGCCTGAGCAAAATGCAACAGACTCTCAGATCGATCATGTCGCGCTGAAAATTCAGTTAGAGATCAAATACTCTTAGGCTGTCAAAAGATTTGAGAATCAGATTGTGCCTTGGGTCATCTTTGAGTGCAGCTGTAATATTGACTTCAACCCTGGAAAACTTCAACTGACCGTCAACTATTTCACGGCGTGATAACTCAGCTGCCATTGGTCTGCCAGCTTCTTTCAGGCCACCTGCCATTGCAATTATCTTTCTTATATTGGTTTCGCCAGAAAGCATGAATTTGCCAGACTGTTTTACCATGCCTTCGACAAATACCACCGGATTTTTTTTCAGAAATTCCTGACTGAAAATAACAACTCGGTCACCAGCCCTAAGACCGATATCATTAGTTGCAGACGCAACGATTGCTTCTGGAGAAAAACCGATCACGTCACAAACTGCTCTGCCGCTTTCGCGCAAAATTTCTGCATATTCAAGCGCCGCGCCCGCTTGCAATCTTGCTCCAGCGAGCAATTCAGATAAGCGCAAGCCATCTTTGAACGCTATTCTTCGCGCTTCGCAAAATCCCTCCAGACTAACATAACGCCGTCGATCAATAGATTTACTGATAATGACTTCATCTCCTGGCAGCAGGGCAGCTGGCGGAATTTTTTCTCCGGGTTCAAGTTCGAAAGCAAGAAAAACTCGGCGCAACCCAGAGATCTGCCTCATAATTTCAAGACGACTCCCCGAGTCGGAGGGCAAAATCCCACCGCATAAATGCAGCGCCTTATCGAGAAACAGTTCGTCTTTTTTCAGTTCAAAAACGCCAGGGTGCTGAACCCGCCCGTTGATTGCGATGAAAGGCCCAGCCGCAGGAACATTGATCACCTCGCCGCCCTGAAATTTAAACTCGTCAGCGAACCTGCCGGCAGCGAAAAATTCATAGAGGTCGGCCACGGCAGCCACATTACCGTTGCGCAATATTTCGACTCTGCGCAGACTGCCAGTGTCGCTCGGCCCTCCAGCCGCAAGTATGGCTTTTATGAGGTTGACCTGCCCGGATATTTCATATTCGCCCGGAATCATGACTTCGCCGAGAACAACGATTGAGAGCAACACTTTGTTATCATTTTTTTGATCAATACCCTTTTTGGAAAAATCCCGCAGAAGCTTTCGACCATAACCAGAAGCGGGGTTCAAGTCTAGATGAATCGATATTTCATTCCGGGCCGGAACGGTTTCAGAATACAGATTTCCAGGCAGCAAAGGCGAAGCAAAAAGGGTCGTGGCACAAACAACTCCGGCAAGAGTTCGGTGTTTCATCGCGGGTCTCCTCAGCATCTCTCGGCTTTCCGGGGGTCATCTCCCCCGGATTGTATCATTCTGACATCCTACACCATACTCAAATCTTTTTCAATAAATCTATTTATGATAATAATATCATTTAAAAGTTAAATAAATCTGTTTTATATACGAGTAATGCCGGCAAAGGTGGGTTCGGGCCAGAAACCGTGACAACCCGGCAGCCGCAACACAAAGGCAAAAAAACAAAGAAGCATCCGTCCGCCCTAATTCTCACTGCATACTTGCCTTTTTTGAACGAGAATTGTATTCTGTGGTTATGAAATTTCATCTCATTTCACTCGGCTGTTCCAAGAACACTGCTGATTCGGAAAAAATAGCCAACAGCTTTGCCAGTCGCGGCTGGCAGTGGGCAAAAAAACCGGATGAAGCAAATTTGCTGCTGGTCAATACCTGCGGGTTCATTAACGACGCCAAAGAAGAATCGTTGCGCGTCATAATGGAAGCCGTAGCGGTGAAAACCGGCAATCCCGACCAGAAAACCGCCGTGTTCGGCTGTCTGGTAAGAAGATACCGCCAGGAAATCTCGGCCCAGATACCTGAAATTGACTATCTTTATGAGTTTCTCAGCGAAGATGATCTCGAAACTCTTCTCAATGCTTTTGGCAAAACCAGAACAGTAGCTGATGTCAGCAAGAGCTGGCGCTTTTTCACCCCACAGCATATCGGCATACTAAAAATAGCAGAAGGCTGCAGCAACCGCTGTTCATACTGCGCTATACCAGGCATCCGAGGCCCTTTCTTCTCGAAAAGCGAAGAAGATATACTGGCAGACGCCAGACAACTTGTCGCGTCCGGGGCACGCGAAATGTCTATTGTAGCCCAGGACATAACCAGATACGGCACCGACCTGAATGGTAACTGCCTCCTCCCGGAACTGGTCCGCAAAGTCGCCGCCATAAATGGCGTAAAATGGCTGCGGCTCCATTATATGCACCCGAGGGGCCTGACAACCGAGTTGATCGATGAACTTTACAACATACCGAAGGTGCTCCCCTACTTCGACATTCCTTTTCAGCATGTTTCAGATCGCATGCTGCAACTGATGAACAGACACACCGATTCAAAACATCTGAAAAAGCTGATTCAGCATATCCGCGGCAATTTTCCCGATGCTGCAATCAGGACCACTTTCATCGTAGGATTCCCGGGTGAAAAGAAACGGGATTTTGACGAGCTGATCGGCTTCATTGAAGAATGCCCTCTCGACCGTGTTGGCGCTTTCATGTATTCGCCAGAAGAAGGCACAGCGGCAGCCGAAATGAGTCCCATGGTTTCGAAGCGCGTCAAACAAGCACGCCTTGACCAACTCATGACTCTTCAGCAGCTGATAATTGAAGAGCGCAACAAGAAGCTGCTCGGGCAAAAGACCGAAGTGATCATAGATGAGATCAACGATACCGGAGCGCTGGCGCGTACCAGATATGACGCTTACGAAGTGGACAATACCACTTTCATAGCAAACTGCAAAAATTTAAAGCCCGGTGATCTGGCAGAAGTCAGAATAATTGAAGCCGATGCTTATGACTTCAAAGCGGAGCTTGTAAAATGACTCTGGCCACCAAATTGACCCTTATGCGTGTAGTTGCTATTCCGTTTTTTATGGCGGCATTCTTCTATCGCGCTCCGGGAGTCTCACTCGAAGGAGACTGGGGCAAGGTTCTGGCAACGCTTATTTTTATTGCTGCTGCCATAACAGACTATTACGATGGTTATCTGGCAAGGCTTTATAAACAGGTTACTACTTTCGGGCGCTTCATCGACCCTATTGCCGACAAGCTTCTGGTTTCGACTGCCCTGATCGCAATGGTTGAATACCAGCAGCTGACCCATACCGCTGCATGGGTTGCCATAATAATCATAGCCAGAGAGTTTGCCGTAACCGGCCTCAGACTCATATGTGCCGAGAGAGGCCAGGTTATCGACGCCAGTGGTGCCGGCAAACTCAAGACCACTGCCCAGCTGACGGCGATAATCACGGCTCTCTGCTTTCTCAGTATCAGAATTTTTCTTCTGACTTTCAAGCATGCCGCGTATCTTGAAATGCTGATGAAAATTTATTCTCCGGTAATTCAGGGGCTTATGCTTCTGGCAGCAATAGCGACGGTATATTCAGGTTATGACTATTTCAAAAAGAATTGGCACTTCCTGGACGAATAGTTCAGCAAGTACAGGCTCAATCAAGCTTATAGGCTCATGTTTTGGTCTCGGTTATATAAAAAAATCACCGGGCACTTTTGGCAGCATCCCAGGAATTCTGTTGTTTCTGATGACCCGCAACATGCAGGCATGGGCTCAAATATTGCTATTTGTACTTTTCTGCCTGGTTTCAATCGGAATAGCCGAAAAAATAGAAAAAATAGATCGCAGTAAAGACCCGGAAGAAATAGTGATCGATGAAGCCGCCGGCATGTGGTTATCTCTTTTCATGATCTGGGATGCCAGCCTGCTGACTATTCTGGTCGCCTTTATTCTGTTCAGATTTTTTGATATTTTCAAACCGTTCCCAGTCAATCTTTTTCAAACTTTCCGCGGTGGCACAGGAATTCTTGCCGACGATCTGGCAGCCGGAATGCTCGCTAACTTCATCTTAAGAGTGCTTCTTCTCAAGGGCATCATCTAGGCACAGCCCCCCCCCTCACCCGATGCGTGGAATGCAAAGCCCCAGTCGTTCGGATATCATGAGACCGTAAACGCTCATCAAAAGCAATAAGCTGTCGTTTTACGTTCAACCGATCGAGAAGACCACGCCAAGCCTACAACTGAGGCAATACAAAAGCTTTAGACCGCATTTAAACTACCTAAAAACTTTTTACTCAAGCAAACCCTGCACTCTCACATGCCTCGAATTTCGGGCATAAAAAAACAGCCACCCAACGAAGGGTGACTGTTTTTTATTGCTTTTTGCTTAGAAGCTGACGGGCAGGTCTACAACCGGAACAACGTCGGCACCGATTACAGTTACATAACCTTCAGTCATTTCTGCGGGCATGGTAACTACGGCTTCACCGTTGTCGTTGGTGGTAGCAGTGCGAACATTTTCAACACCGTTGGTGTAAACGCTTACGCGGGCGTTGTTTACGGCTTTGCCGGCTTCATCGCGAACGTTAACGGTTACAGTTACGCCATCAGCATTGCGAACGGCTCTTGATTCAGCAGCGAGAGTGATCGGAGCTTTGAAGCGAACGTTCAGAGTGCCATCACCATAGAGGTGCCACTGTTCAAGCATCATGACGCCGGATTTCTTCGGGTCAGTGGTGTAGAGTTCGAGGCCCTTCATGATACCGTTGATGAAGATACCACCGGTGGTTTTGTATACTTCATTGGCGATATAGTTCTTGTTGAATTCAGCCTGAACATGAATCGGTGGTACCCATTCCATGTTGGTGGTAGCGCC
>JAKQQP010000061.1 GCA_029564115.1 Candidatus Rifleibacteriota bacterium
AAGGTGCCCATGCGGCTTCTGCTGTGATTGTTCTGAACAAAAGCGACATCGAGGCCCGCATCTTTGAATTTTTTCTGCTGCCAGGTTTCAAGAAAAAAACCTCTGGCATCTCTGAAAACTGCGGGTTCAATCAACAATACACCATCAAGTTCGCAGCAGCTGATTTTCATGTATTTTCCAGGCTATTCAAAAATTTGTTCGATATTTTCCAGTTGCAGGTCTAAGTATCACGCCTGCGCATAAGGGTTAGCAAGTTCTATTTTGACTTTATTCAGAAAACTTTCCAGCCCCAGCGGTTGAAATATTTAATGGCACTGCTGATGAACATGGCGGCAAATTTCCAGCTTTTATGGGCCGAACGCTCCCAGAAGTGAACGACCTCGGCTTCAGGAAAAAATACCGTTTTCATTCCCTCTTTCTGAAACCTTCTGCAGAGGTCGTAATCTTCGAAGTAAAGAAAAAAATGCTCATCAAAGCCTTTGAGTCTGCGTAACTGTTCTGTCCGACCAAGCATGAAAGAGCCGCTTAGAAGGGGCACTTCAGCAGTCGAGTTATAATCGATATCCTTCATCTCATAAGAATCCATTCGTTTTTTGAAAAAGCGCTGCAACCGGGCCGGGCAAAATTTTCTGAGAAAAAGGTCGAAAACCGCCGGGTATCTTTTATTCAAATACTGGATCGTGCCGTCTTCATTCAGCACTTTTGGTGCAATCAGGCCAACTCCGGCGTTCGCTTCAAGAAAGCCGATCATTCTGCTGAAAGTGCCGGGCCTAACCAGCATGTCTGAGTTCATAATGGCAAAATACTCAGAGTTACAGCGCTCAAGGTTAAGATTGTGATTGCCACCGTAACCGGTGACTTTTTCGTTTATCAGAATATCAATTTCCGGAAAATTACCCCTGACAAACTCGATTGTCTCGTCTTCGCAGCGATTGGCCACGAGAAGAATCTGACAGTCGATGTCTTTCGTGTTTTCTACTATTGTCGGCAGCAAGCGCCTGAGGTGATGCACCTGATTCAAACTGATCAGAGAAACAGCCAGCTTGAAGCTGGCCTTGGTGTCAATGTTTGTCATAATTACTGTCTGAATTTGCCAATTGCGAACCCGATTGTCCAGGTAAAATTAAC
>JAKQQP010000075.1 GCA_029564115.1 Candidatus Rifleibacteriota bacterium
TGATGAAGAAGTCAGTGCGGGTTGATAGAAGAACGGCAAATAGCACTTTAAAATAGCGAAAAAGCCGCCAGCGCTGCTGACGGCCTGTTTTTCAGTTACACAAACGGCTCAGTAATTTTCGACCCAGACTTCAAAATGTTCGCGACCATGTTCGCAAACCGGGCATTTCGGCGGGGCTTCGAGGGTTTCCATGATGTGACCGCAGTTGTTGCACTTCCAGAATACTTTGCCGTCTTTTTTGAAAACGGTGTGATTCTTGACATTGTCGTGCAGCTTGCGATAGCGGGCTTCATGGCGTTCTTCGACCTTGGCAACGTTAAGGAATACGGCTGCCACATCAGCAAAACCTTCAGATTTGGCAGTTTCGGCAAAGTTCTTGTAAAGATCTGACCATTCTTCTTTTTCGCCGTCGGCGGCATACTGCAGGTTCTTGAGGGTATCGGAATAAGCGACCGGGTAGCCGGCGTCGTTAATGACCACGACTTCTTCGTTCATGCCGTATTTGAGAAGCTGTTTCATGAACACTTTGGCGTGTTCCTTTTCGTTTTCAGCGGTTTCGATGAAGATGTCGGCGATCTGCAGAAAACCTTCTTTTTTGGCTACAGATGCATAATAGGTGTAGCGGGTACGGGCCTGGCATTCACCGGCGAACGCTTTCATCAGGTTTTCAGCGGTTTTGGTACCTTTGAGAGTTTTGCTCATTGAAATTCCTCCGATTGAGATTTAGATGTACAAAAGCTTTTTCAGCTTCTGGAATTGCCAACCTTGAGAATCTTCTGCCCCGGCTTCAGCCCCGAAATAACTTCGCGCTTACCGTCACCGGCGTCGATACTTCTGATCTGCCGTCGCAGCAGCCTGCCGCCCTCGACTTCGACCACCGACTCAAGCTGACCGGTTTTTATTATAGCAGATTCCGGCACGATTATGACTTTTTTTTCTGACTTCAGAGGAACCCTGATCGTGCCGAACATCCCGGGCATCAGCCCCTCCGATTTGTCGATG
>JAKQQP010000076.1 GCA_029564115.1 Candidatus Rifleibacteriota bacterium
TGATGAAGAAGTCAGTGCGGGTTGATAGAAGAACGGCAAATAGCACTTTAAAATAGCGAAAAAGCCGCCAGCGCTGCTGACGGCCTGTTTTTCAGTTACACAAACGGCTCAGTAATTTTCGACCCAGACTTCAAAATGTTCACGGCCATGTTCGCAAACCGGGCATTTCGGCGGAGCTTCGAGGGTTTCCATGATATGGCCGCAGTTGTTGCACTTCCAGAATACTTTGCCGTCTTTTTTGAAAACGGTGTGATTCTTGACGTTGTCGTGCAGCTTGCGATAGCGGGCTTCGTGGCGTTCTTCGACCTTGGCGACGTTTGTGAAAACGGCGGCGATATCGGCAAAACCTTCAGCTTTGGCAGTTTCGGCAAAGCTCTTGTAAAGGGAGGTCCATTCTTCTTTTTCGCCGTCGGCGGCATACTGCAGGTTTTTAAGGGTATCAGAATAGGCGACCGGGTAACCGGCGTCGTTAATAACTACGACTTCTTCGTTCATGCCATATTTGAGCAGCTGCTTCATGAACACTTTGGCGTGTTCCTTTTCGTTTTCAGCAGTTTCAATGAAGATATCGGCGATCTGCAGAAAACCTTCTTTTTTGGCTACAGATGCATAATAGGTATAGCGGTTGCGGGCCTGTGATTCACCAGCGAACGCTTTCATCAGGTTTTCAGCGGTTTTGGTACCCTTGAGAGTTTTGCTCATTGAAATTCCTCCGATTGAGATTTAGATATACAAAAGCCTGTTCAGCTTCTGGAATTGCCAACCTTGAGAATCTTCTGCCCCGGCTTCAGCCCCGAAATCACTTCGCGCTTACCATTACCGGCGTCGATACTTCTGATCTGCCTGCGCAGCAGCCTGCCACCCTCGACTTCGACCACCGACTCAAGCTGACCGGTTTTTATTATAGCAGATTCCGGCACGATTATGACTTTTTTTTCTGACTTCAGAGGAACCCTGATCGTGCCGAACATCCCGGGCATCAGCCCCTCCGATTTGTCGATG
>JAKQQP010000079.1 GCA_029564115.1 Candidatus Rifleibacteriota bacterium
TCCTGAAAAAGAGATTTTGAGCAACTGGGCGGAAGAGCCTCTGGAATATGCGCCAAAAGCACGTCTTAATCTCAAGCTGTTCTCATTTCTTGGTATTTCAAAACTTGACTCTCGTCACAACACACATATTCGGCATTACCAGGATCTCACCCGAAAATTCATTGAATTGATAGATATGCCTGCAAGCGGCAACAAGGAAGACGTTGTAAGGGCCCTCGAGAATCTATTTTTAGGTTACCAGGGTGCAGGCAGTGGAAGAACCTGGTGTGCCCAAAGTTTTTTACCGATCGGCAAAAATTTTATTGCCGGCGAAACAATCTGGAAAGCTGAGAGAGCTCGCAAAAATGCCCCTCAAGACTGGGAAGACTTGATACATGGACATGTAACATATTTCGATACCAACCAACACGTATTCTTAGCTAGAGGTGGTGAGCTATTATATCTTCAAATCTGCAATGCATTGAAAAGAAGCGAAGACGAAGTTGACGCATGGCTCAAGAATTCTGATATACAATTGAGCATAGATGAACAGTGCCCCGAAAAGCTGCTCTCCTTGCTGGAAAATGAACTCCAGAAAATATTGCATCAGTGCCCCGGAACAGTTAACGAGATCGCCCGCCTGATAGATGAATGCATCGAACCAGATACTTCTGCGGCAACCGATGCAAAAGACGATGATGAACGGTTCGTCAAAGCCGGCTGGTGCCCGGTTGACAGCTGGCAGGAAGGCTATCTGTTTGCCGTAGATCTTCTAAGGCTTTGCCAGGCAAACCTGAGTATCATTGACAGAATTTACCTGCTTGAAATTGCCTGCGCGATTCACGTTATCCGCAGCATGGGCCGGCAAAGCGCCAGAGCCATAAAAGGATGTAAAGATCTGACAGACATAGGTTATCTATGGGCATTTTCAGCACCTGAAGAAACACGAGTGCCAATCAAGAGAGTTTCACATCATTCAGCCAAGGCCATGGAAAAAATGATTTTTGAAGCAATCCGAAATCCTGAGATTAAATTATACCCGGCTAAGAAAACAATAGAGCAATCACAAAAAGACGCAGATAAAAATTATGCCGGCAAATTATTTTTGAAAATTGCCAAACGCATCGGCCTGATTGTGCCTCGCCGCGGCCGTGGCGAACGCTTCGTTCTCAATGAGCAGATTCTGCGCTTTCTTGTTCTGGCCATAGTTCCACCTGGAGGCCGCCTGACCTACGATACCTTTAAAAAACGCGTTGCAGCGAGGTTCGGCATGGTTTTTGACGCAGAAGGCCTGGCTGCAGCCGCCAGATGGTCAGATTTCGGAACAGGCATTCACTTGCCCGGCGATTCTGATTACTGGCTGCAGGATATGCTCAAAGCAGCGGGCCTGCTGATGCAGTTGTCTGATTCCTGCTCGATGGTCATCAATCCAAGCAACTGAATGAGAGGATAACAATGAGATTCTTTACACAAACTATAAGCAATTATGTATGCCAGTTGATCGATAATGTTCTTAGAACGAGAAACAATGGTCAGAGCATGATTCTGATGGTTCCAGCCCTGCCGGAACAGGCTGTTGTTGCATGTGCTGATGTTCTGACCAGCATGATCTCAGCCCGCAATGTCAAGCTGACCCTGAAAGTCGCACCGGTTCTGACCGGTACCTGGCGGCCGGAAAATATAAATATTGCGAAAACTCACGGTTGGTTGGTTGAAAATGGCAGCCTGACTTCATATCGTAACCAGCAGGTCGCACAGGGTGAAGCGCTGCATGTGACCATACTAGTTGGAACAGACAAAGTTACCGATTCTTCGAGCCTGGAAGATTTTCACAGCTGTGATTTTGAAACGCTCTGGAAAAAGCACCTTAAATGCAGCTTCGTCACCTGGACAGCTAGCTGGCTGCAAGAATACGGCATTCCAGACCTGACCCGGGAAGAGCTCAAAAGCTTTGATCGCTTGATAAAACCCATCTACGAGCAAGGACGGGGCGATCTTATTC
>JAKQQP010000081.1 GCA_029564115.1 Candidatus Rifleibacteriota bacterium
ATAAATCAACCATTTTCGCAGATTTTAAATGCAAAAGTTTCTCACACTCCAGCCAGTCTTTATAATCGATCTGAACGGCTATGGGCTCGTTGTTTTCGTCGGTAAGAATCTTTTTCTTGATGTTCATAAACCCTTCCGGACATGAAAAATCATTTTAATCCCTACAACTGATATTACCTGAAAACATCAATTTTGCAAAGATTACGTGCTTCGACCCAACTCAACGCTAAAGTGTCTGGTTCAGACTGGCGGGGGTTACCGCAGACAGGTTGCAGCCACGATAAAAATATGGCTTCTTTAAAGATTTGCCAGGTTAAAGCCTGTCTAAATAAGCATCGCTCAGGCCGGTGACTTTTTGAATCAGGGTGGCGGGCATGCCTTCGGCCTTGAGATTTCTGGCAATTTCAAGCTTTTCTTCGTTTTTTCCTTCAAGCCTGCCTTCGACTCTGCCTTCAACTCGACCTTCAACTCTGCCTTCTTCGCGGCCGATGGCGCGCCCTTCTTTGATTGCAGCGCTGTGTTTGATTATTTCTTCGATGCGATCGCGTTCGCGGTCTTCCATGCGCAGGCGCATCGCCGCATCAGCGTTGAGTTTTACATGTTCTTCCAGGGCCATGGCCAGTTCCTCCTCGTCAGGAAACACCGCAGTGCTCTTCAACCCCATTCTAGCATAAGCCTTCGAAAATTTCAGCAGGTGCAGCCACTTCTCGAACGGAGTCTGCAGCTCAAATGGTCTTTTGCGTCGGTAGCGCTTCAAATCTATGTAATGCAGCATCAGGGTGTCGTTCAGAACGATTGAATTATCTGTGTTTCGCAATGCAAAAATTTCCTGAACCCTTGATGAACTTTTAAAAAGATTGAAACCAAGCAATGAAATGCCTATTGCCGGCCTCAGTTCGGCAAAGTCCTAACCTTTGCGGCCCTGATCGGAATAAAGCCCCGCCAGATAAAAGACTGTGCGCTCGATAAACCCCGAATGCTGGCACACCTGTGCTTCAACCTCATACCAGCTGCCTTTTTCATCACGCACCTTGATGTCTACGATACTTTTTTTACGGTCCTCAAAGCGTGCCAGATTGAACGGGTTCAGGTAATGAATTTCCTCGATCCGGTCTTTGCCTTCAAAATGAAGAATGGCGTTCAGCAGACTGCGCAGGATCCTTTCCCGGCCAGGCTGGTTGAATATCCATTGAAAGGCGAAATCATTAAGTATCGAATAGGTTTTCACAATTTACCCCCGACTTAAAAATCAGAAGCATGACAAACCCGGCTGCCAAATCTGCTTCTACTGGTAAATCAAATGAAAACCGAAAAAGGGAAAAAATTTTTCCTGGCGTCATGAAATTTTTTTGCTGCCACAAAGCGGTTTTTAAAAATTTGTATGTATTTTGCCGGACATACTTTTTTTTAAGACGGTGCTAAATTTCTCCTGAGGTTTGTGAATTCTTTAACGGGGGCACGGTTGCAGAGCCGTGAAAGAAAAACATGATCGAACTGAACAAGCGCTATAATTATCAAAGACCAAGCCAGGTGCTCAATTATGAGACTCCGGCAACTATCTACTTTGAAAACGCCCTTCAAAAGGCCGCTTGAAAAATCATGAAAGGAAGCACCTTAAATTTTTCAAAAAATTGTCTTGACGGCGGGGGGCATTACATCGGGTCGACCCCGCTCTTCATGAGGTCTATTTTCGCAGCATTAAGGTCGAACCCGACAACATCATATTTCAGGGAAAAAGCATGCGCGAGTGCCAGTCTGTCGAAGGGGCAGCGCTGTTAAGTCTGCTGATTGCCAATTTTTAAAAAAGTTTTAAGCTTCTCTGGTCGAGGATGAGAGTCGGAAAAATATTATTTTGGTCATCAACTTTAACCAGTTGTAAAGCCTCTTTCTATGCAGATTCTACAAGAGCATGAGTTTCTTTCGCAGAAATGCCTGATGCCATGCAAATTGCTGCCGAAGCGATCAAAGCAGTGAAAAACTCTCATCAGATTCTTTTCTTCGAAAGAGTCTTTAGCTGCTTTCTTTTCAACGTAACGGCGTAATGCGTAAGAACATAAGTCAACAGCCTGCACCGAAATGGGTGGTTATATCATTGGGATGCGGCGAGCCGGAGGCATCGAGGTAAAGAAGATACATAAAACTTCCTTAATAAAATGGAAGCCCGGGAAGACTTGCGTCTTGCGATCCGACAAGGGATCTCCTAGGCTATTATCAAGATAACATTTCTATGCAATTTGTCAATGCCTTTTGCAGCTTGCAACATTCAGTCCGCATGCAATAGTTGCTCTCGTTATGTGTTTTGGTTCGTTTTCAGGCTGTCTTAGGCCTGCTAAAAAACAGACACGGCATTTATCCGTGTCTATCTGTGTTAATCCGAGTTAATCCGTGGCCTGTCTGGCCTTTCTGTGTTCATCCTCATCAAAGGCGCCAGTATCTTATCCCCTGCTTCGTCGCCATCTGTGGTTCGAACACGCCTTTGATATCAATAATCACCGGCGCCGCATCCTTTTTGCAGAACCCGGCAAGCTTATCGAGGGTCAGCTCTTTGATGAATTTTTCATGCGGCACCGCAAGAATCACCGCATCGACCGCCGGCACCGCTTCAAGCGCCGGCACAAGCAATCCGGGGACATGACCCGTGGTGAGCAATCCGGGGACATGACCCGTGAGCAATCTGGGGACATGACCCGAATTCGAAGAATTCGGGATCGTGTCCCC
>JAKQQP010000118.1 GCA_029564115.1 Candidatus Rifleibacteriota bacterium
AAGCGTTCAAAACGCTCATGATACTCGTCCATAGATTTTTCAACAGTCTTAAAAATTCTTTTATCCATAAGTCACGCCTCCCTCAAGGTTTTCTTGAGGATAGTACATTCAAATTAATTTGTAAACACGGTAGTCATATTAGAAAAAGATTATCTATATTACTTGCTTTCCTCGCAGTTTGTTACAAAAGCTTTTGAATTGGCTGCAGCAGGCGCAGTAGTCAGAAATTTGAACTCTGAGAAGGTAAGAGAATTGCCAATTCCAATGCCACCGCTTGAGGAGCAAAAGCGGATTGTGGCGCGGGTTGAGCAGTTGATGGCGTTGTGCGACGGTCTCGAACAGAGTATTGCCGCTGCCGGCGAAAGCCGCAGTGCCCTTCTGAATGCCCTTATGTCGAAAGTGTAAGTTTGAGCCAGACTGATATGGGCTAATATCAGCAAATACAAGGATTTCAGGCCGCTTTACATTTTTTGTCGCGATAGGGTATCCTTTAGTTGTAAGAAAGTAGATCTTTTTTCACATTTGGCAAAAAGGCTCTCTTGACGTGGCATTGCCGTTTTGTATCTTTTTATAATGGCGGCAAAAATTTTACAGGAGAAAAGAAATGACAGGAAAGAATGGTTCAAAATGCAATGAACAGAAGAAATTGTCAGATTATAAATTCGATACATCTTCCTATGTAATTCTTTCTTCAAGCGTCAGGCGCGATGCTGAGAGCGGCCGACTGGTAAAGGTTAAAAAAACTTCTGCAAAACGTTCCTGACGGAAACCCCTTATGCCAAATATAGCAATTATTTGGGATTTTGACGGAACGCTAACTCAGAAAGATTCAACAACAATTACAGTAGAAACGATAGAACCAGAACAGGACGGCAGCGAGTTCTGGAGTGTTATCAAGGACTTGAGAGGCGACAAGTTTCAAAATGAATGGAAGCACATACTCGCAATGGATGCTCCCATCTGGATGTATTCACTATCAAGGTTGGCTTCTAAAAAGAAAATTCCCCTTAATAAAGAATTCTTTCAGCAATTTGTTTTGCCGAAAATAGAGCTTTTCCCTGAAGTAAATGACTTTCTACTCAAGATCAAGAAACTGCAGGACAGAGAAGATTTTGCCAGATCGAAAATAAAAATTCACCATTTTATTGTTTCTGCCGGTCTGAAAGACCTGATTGAGCTGGTTTTCCCCCCTGGGTTGATTACGTTTACTTATGGCTGCCGTTTTACTGTAGTCGCTACGCCAGGGCACGAGGATGAACCAGAAAGTATCCCGGTTTTTTGCATGGATGAAACTGCAAAAACCAGAGCGATTTTTGAGATTTCAAAAGGCTCATTCAAAGACCAAAAGCAACATGTCAATTCCATGGTCAAAGAAAAGTGGGCAGAGTTTTCAGACATGGTTTACATCGGCGATGGCGATACGGATATCCCTGCCCTGGCATTAACGAGAGAAAGAGGTGGTATTGGCATAGTTGTTTATGACCCGGTCAGTAAGCCAGAAAAACTTAAGGGGAAACTTGCCAATATAAGATCCGGAAAAAGAGCAGATTTGATCACCAAGGCAGACTTTTCTCCGAAGGGCGAACTTTTTCATTACATCGCTGCCAGATGCCAGCAGATTCGACAACGCTACGAAGTTTTTACCGCATAAGAGCTAAAACAGGCACCGCCATCCATTGGATGACGGTGCCATTACTTTTTATATTGCAGATGAGCTACAGCTCAGATCAAATCGGATAATTTTTCTAAGCGGAATTTGGATTTTTACTTGCTGGCGGGGTTGGCGACGCGGCCCATGAAGAGGATGCTGCCGGTTGAGGTGTCGCGGATCAGGAAGATGAAGGGGTGGTCAGCCTTGAACACCGGGTCCATGCTGATCGATTTGGTGGCCATTTCGACGGCGGTGGCGGCGGCGGCTTCGGTGCCTTCTTCGTTAACTTCGACGAAGGCCTTGTGCTTGATCTGCGAGATCCATAATTTGCCTTTGGGCCAGCCCATGCCACTGAAATCGGCGGCGGCCGGGGTGAAGGCGTCTTTCATGCCGAGATCGGTACATGTCGGAACCAGATCATAGCCGGTTTCGAATTTGAATTTTGGCAGATACAGCTCTACCTTCTGCTCAGAAGCAGAGTCTAATTCTGTCAGCCATGCTTCGATTTTTTCGGAGCTCAGGTCTTTTTCAAGACCGGCGAGGCCGTCGATTTTCTGCGGCAGCACTGCGATCATTGAGAGAGCTTTCCCCTTATAGGGCATGGCGATGGCCTGAAAGTCGTCTTTTTCGATGAGCCTGAAGCTGGCCTTCTGATACATGAACGGCACATTGGCATTTTCGGTTTCAGACAGTCTGAAAGGGGCTTCTTTTGTCTGCTTTTCGTCGAACTGGCTCTGCCAGGTGCCTTTGAAATAAATAGCATTCAAAAGAACGCAGACAGAGTTTGGATCAAGCTTTTCGAGGATTTCTTCGATTTTGCCCTCGGTTTTTGTTTTTACCCAGTCGTTGATCTTTGCAAGATCGCCTGCGAACAGTTCAGCCTCGTAGTTCTTCTGCAGCAGGGCCTTGAATTCTTCGCTCACGTCGCCGCCGGTCAGGCAGAGACCGTTGGCGATGCTGAGTTTCTGGCCATCATTGTTGGCTGCTGAAACCAGCTTCTCGTTCAGCTGCCTGAAAGCGTCGTGCAGCGGTTCCTGATCGAGGCCGAAAGACAGTGCGGCTTTCATTTCTGTGGCAGTATTTTCGCGGGCACCGGCATAGGTCATGCCGAGCGCCGAAGAAACGCTGAACGGCGAAAAGAAAAGGTTGCCACCGGCCTTGCCCAGCTGCTGATAAAGCTTCACGGCAAAGGCGATGTTGCCTTTTGCCAGGGTGTTCAACGCAAGATCGGCCGGCTGCTCTGTTGATGCCGGAGGAGCAGAACAGCAATCTGATCCTGCTGATGCGGGGGAAGCAGACAATGCCATCGTCATGGCGCAAACTACAGCACAGAATAAAACGGTAAGTCGGTTCATGATATTTCCTTTCAAGCTCCTGAGGGGCAATCCCGTGAGATTGTTTTCTGCTGGTAATATAGCCCTATATGGGCTTATAAACAACAGAATCATTACCCTCCTCCGGGCAATCTCAATGAACTCCTGGATTCCGGGTCTACGCCCGGAATGACGAATATTAATTGCGTCATTCCCGCGACAGCACAAAGAGCCACAAAAAGAAATACCGTCCTGATAAGGCAAACAGGCATTACAGCATAATTGCATGCAGTTTGGTGTCGGATAATTCCGAAAATTAGTTGTATCGGTTATAATGGTTGAGAAAATTTTATTGCCAGCCAGAATAAGATGCGGCAATGATTGCTTGTAAGTTCAAAACAGCTTTTAAGCAGCTTTTTATAAGAAAGGGAAGATAAATGAGCACCAACCAGGAAACCAGAAAAATTTTCGGACAGATCGCTGAGCAATACAAACTGCCGGCTCTGGCAGAGATCATCAAAAGCGACGAGCACATAATCTGGAAAAAAGATATCACCATCTGTATCGCCAATATTCTCAAAGCCGCCCAGGCTGAAGGCGACACGAAAGAACTGCTTAAAGACGCCAGGAACATGTATAACGGGCCGATTTTTGCGATAAACGCCGCCGAAAAGCAATATCTCATCAAAGCCGAGCCTGATTTTGACAAGGCTCTAAAAGATCTGGCAAAGTTCGACTTCTGCTTCAAACTCAGCCCCTATCACGTAATCAACACCTATCTCGCCATTCTGATCGCCCAGATCACCGAGCAAGACCCGAACGCTCTGCTCAAAAAAGGCGAAGAACACATGGAAGCCTTTATT
>JAKQQP010000130.1 GCA_029564115.1 Candidatus Rifleibacteriota bacterium
CAATAACGCACAGAGAGCATTGGTGATTACATGGCTAACTACCGCTCTCTTAGAAGAACAGAAGGAGGCCGCATAACATGGCTAAGACTACCAAAAAAGAAGTTAATACCGAAATCGCTGTCAGGGCCACCAGTGCCATGACGATAGCGACCGAAATACTCGGCATCGTCGGCCAGATTATCGAGAATGGCGGCGAGTGCGATGACAACACCCTTGCTATGTTGCAGAACTGGCAGGCCGCGCTCGAAGTTAAGGCCGGCAATATCGGTCTGGTTAAAGCCCGGCTCGAAAGTGACATTGAATACTACAAAGTCATCGAAGAATCAGCCAGGGCCCGCAGAAAAACCACAGAAAACACCATCGAACGCCTAAAAAACTACCTGCGCGACTGCATGAAAACGGCAGATATGAAGTCAATCAAGGGCGATCTGTTCAGCTTCTCGCTGGTCGATGGCCGCGTGAAGACCGTCGTCGAAAACAAATCAGCCTTGCCGTTCGACTACGTGAACATCGTCGAAGTGGTCACGCCCCAGACCGACAAAATCAAAGAAGCTCTCGAAGCCGGCAAAGAGGTGCCCGGTGCTCACCTCGAACGCGGCGAAGATTACGTGATGATTCGTGCCGCAGCAGGCAAGGGGGAATAACCATGTTAGAAGGCGGCTTCCCGAAAGCTATCAAAATGGGAAGCTGCACCTTCTGGGCCACTGAAGACATCAAGAATCTGATCGAACAAATCAAAGGAGAATAAAATGCCCAACTTCGCATCCATCAACCTGACCGGCCACTGCGGCCCTGAACCGAAACTGAGTTTCCTGCCAGACGGCACGCCGATTCTGCGCTTCTCTCTTGCCGTAAACACCGGCTGGAAAGGTAAGAAAGTCTGCACCTGGTATCGCTGCTCGATGTTCGGCAAACAGGCAGAAAGCATCAATAAATACATGAGCAAAGGCAAAGCTGTAACCGTGTGCGGCGAGCCGTCACTTTCAACCTACACCAACGACAGCGGCAAGACGTTCACCAACATCGAAGTTCGCGTAGATCGTTTCAGCTTTGCCGGTGACAGCAACCATGAATCGAAACAGGGCGACGCAACAGCAGCAGAAGCCTCTGAAATAGAC
>JAKQQP010000137.1 GCA_029564115.1 Candidatus Rifleibacteriota bacterium
CTGTTCGAACTTGCCGCTGGCGATGTTGTTGGTCCAGAAGGTTTCTTTCTGCCCGAGCTGTTTCGGGGCGGCTGTACGGCGCACTCTTCTGATATCGGTCTGCCCGTCGGCGTAAGCGACTCCCGCAGCGGCACCAATGCCATGTTTCGGCAGTTCGTATTCGCGTGCGAGGATGTGGGTGGCGTCGATGCGGTGCGTCAGGTCGGCAAAAGCCGGTCGGGCGACCGTAAGGCCTGCAAAAGTCAGACCTGCGAGCAAAGACAGACCGAAAAGTTTTCTGGTGTACATTTTATTTTTCTCCGCTACCCGATAATTATACTCGAAAAACTGACATTCCGAAACCATATACGGGCAGCAACAATCAGCAGATTTACCGCAAAAATGGCAGGCTTGCGCAATCGGGCAGTTTTCGACGGTGTCTGATATACATCGGTTAATAAAGGTTGCAGATGAGTCGATAAAGGGGGCAGGTACTCTCATTTATCAATGTTGCAGGCAGAAAATGTTAAAAATGATGCGAACTTTGTTGTTTTGCGCAATTTTGTGCGGTCTGGCAGTTTTTCTGTTTTCCAGGGCAGAAGTTTCGGCCGACGAGGTCAAGGAAGATACTTCTACCGGCTTTGTCGACCCGGCACTGCTCGAAATCATCACGGTCGAGTTTGCTGCCGACCCCTATTCAAAAGCAAATTATGACCCTTTTATCAAGATACGGGTTTTCAATAATTCGCCCGAAGTGATCACCCGTGCTTTCATCGATGTCGAATTCACGGCTGATGAAGGCAAACACCGGCTTTTCAGCGAGCGTTTCGTTCAGATCGTCAATGGTGGCATGCGCCCATATACAACCGGGGTCTGGCTGTTTTATCCGCGCGGTTCGAGCGCCATGGCACTCAAGGGGCTGCCACGCGATACCATGATTTCAGCCAGTGTTCACAAGGTTTTCTGCCCGAAAAAAAACTCCCCATGGCAGTATGAACACAAATTCAATTACCCCAGCCGCCACGACTTTGCCTGGTAGGCCTGGCAAATCGGCTGAAAAAAAGCGCACTGTCGGCTGACAGTG
>JAKQQP010000214.1 GCA_029564115.1 Candidatus Rifleibacteriota bacterium
CTGAACCACCTCGAAAAAGACCCCGCCCCGATCATGGCCCGCAACATTAAAAACGACAGCTCATACAACGCCGTGACCATTCTCAAACTGACAATGCACTCAATAATTGGCAAAAAGCACCTGAAAGCATGATATCCTCGGGGAATAATTGACGAAAAATACCAACACGAAAAGGGTATTACAATGAAAGAATCAGAAAGATCTTTTGTGGAAAATGAAGTATCGGGCGTAGCGACATGTAATGAAACCAAACCTGCCCTCAGCATCTCAGCAGAAATCAGTTCTGCCTATAACCTCGCGATGCAGCAGAATTTTGTGCCTCTTATCGGCGCAATACGGCTTACCAATTCAGGAAATTATCCTTCCGACAAAATCAAGCTCAGTATAACTGCAGACCCCGCATTTTTTGAGCCAGTCGAAATCGATGTTCCTGAAATCCCAGCCGCCGGTTCGTTCGAACTGAAAGAACCGAAACTTAAAATTTCCGCCGATTTTCTTTTACAGCTTAAAGAGCGAATTAAAACCAAAGTTTCTATCAAAATCGACACCAAAAAGGATTCACCGGCATTTGAAAGCAACGTCAACCTTCTTGCCTTCAACGAATGCGATGGTTACATGTATCTGCCAGAGCTTATTTCTGCGTTCGTTCAGCCAAATTCGCCCACCATCGAGAAAATTCTTGCCGGCGCCGCCTCAATCCTGGCCAGCTCGGGCAAGCCTTCAGCAATCAGCGGTTATCAGTCCAAAGACCCCGGCGTTGTCGGCAATATTGCCGCTGCAATTTTTGCGGCAATTTCTTCCTGTCAGATCAACTATTGTATGCCACCAGCCAGCTTTGAGTCTGATGGTCAGAAAATCAGGTTTCCTGAAGTCATTATCGAAAATAGACTCGGAACCTGCCTGGATCTTACGCTGCTTTTTTGTGCCTGTCTTGAACAGGCCGGCCTGAACAGCCTGGTCATTTTTACCCGAGGTCACGCTTTTGCCGGCGTATGGCTGAAAGATGAGAGCTTTCCGTTATGCTTCGTCGACAATGCCACTTCTGTGAAAAAAAGGGTAGAGCTTAAGGAAATCATGGTTTTTGAAACCACCACTGTTACCGGGCCTGACAGCGATTTTTCCAGAGCGGCCAGAATCGGCGAGCAAAAGCTTCGTGAAGAAGATTTTATTGGCTGCATCGATATCATGCGCTGCCGTTCGACTCATATTCTTCCTCTGCCAGTCTCTTTCGATGGCACGAAATTTAGAATAGAGACACAGCAGCCGACTACAACTGCCTCAAATCGCGTTTTCACGCCAATCGATCTGCAAACCCCAGAATTCGTTCAGGCAGGCAAAAATGATAAACCTGCCGAAAACCGCATCGATCAATGGAAACGCAAACTCCTTGACCTTTCGCTTCGCAATAAGCTCCTTAACTATCGGGTTACTGCCAAAACCATTCAGATCGTCTGTGGCTCGCTGGCAAGACTTGAAGACTGCCTGGCTGACGGCAAAGAATTCCGGGTCAGGGCTCTGCCGCCAGACCTTGAAGCTGGGCGCAGTGCCCAGACACATCTCGAAAATACCGGAAGTGATATCAAACAGGAATTCATTCAACGCGAATTTCTGCAGCATCGCCTGTATTCATCGCTTACCGAAACCGCCCTTGAAAAGAATCTGCTCGAAGTCTTTCGCGATTCGCGCAACAGCCTTGAAGAAGGCGGAACCAACACCCTTTACCTGGCACTCGGGTTTCTTTATTGGCAGGAAGCAAAATCGGCCGACACTCTCAGAGCTGCTCCAATAATACTTCTACCCCTGGAAATCAGGCGAAACTCGGTTAAAGAAGGCTTCACGATCTGTAAACGCGACGAAGAAGCTCAAATTAACGTCACTCTGCTCGAACTTCTCAAACAGGACTTCAATCTCGACATACAGGGCCTTGACCCGCTGCCAACAGACGATCATGGAATAGACCTCGACAAAACCCTCAATACCATTCGTCAGCATATTCTGAATCTTGAAAACTGGCAGGTTCGTGAAGAGGCAGTAATCGGCAATTTTCAGTTCCGCAAATTCCTGATGTATAAAGATCTTGAACTGCGTTCGGCAAAGCTTCTTGAAAACCCTGTTGTCAACCATCTGGTTAACGGCAGCGACAAAAGTTTTCCTGATCAGGGTGGCTTTCCCGAAGCCAGACGTCTCGACCAGGATTATCCTGCCGACCGCACATTCTGCCCGTTAAGTGCCGACAGTTCACAACTGGTCGCAGTTCACGCCGCAGCGGCCGGGCGCAGCTTTGTTCTGCATGGCCCGCCCGGAACAGGAAAATCACAAACTATCACCAACATTATCGCCCACTCTATTGCAGTCGGCAAATCGGTGCTGTTCGTCTCTGAGAAGGCAGCCGCTCTAAATGTTGTTTACAATCGCCTTGATAAAATCGGTCTTGGCCCTTACTGTCTTGAACTTCACTCGAAC
>JAKQQP010000215.1 GCA_029564115.1 Candidatus Rifleibacteriota bacterium
GCATAGTCGAAGAAGATATTCAATTCATCCAGAAGCCCTTCAATCTGGCTTCTTTTGCCGCAAAAATCACTGAAGTTCTTGCCTGCAAAACAGAAGCCGCCCCAGGCAAAGTCTGATAAATTTTTTGCATCTTTCAGATGCCCGTATAAAGGCTTGTCTTAAAATAAGCTAGAAAAAGCTTGCGGCATGGGGCGCTATGGTTTAATATCGCCCTTGGCCGAAAAGGGAAGCGAGTGCGAGTCTCGCGCGAGTCCGTCGCCGTAACCGGGGACAAATGCCCAGCTGTGGTCACTGTCATATCGATGGGAAGACCGGGCATGCGAATGATCCGGAAGCCGGAATACCTCGAAGCCACATCAGAACCTGGTTCTGATGATTTTATACGAGGTGGCGATGACCCATGCTCAAAAAACGTTTTCTTCTTCCCATTTTTCTTCTCTCTTTTTCATGGCAGCCTGCAGCTGCTGAAAACACCACACTGGCCGGCAAAACAGCCTACGATCTCGGCACTGTCGAAGTTGTGGCCCCTGCCTGGCATCACCCCGAAACCATCACCGGAAAGCCCGCTGATGAGCTTTATTTCGAAACACTGGCGGCGACCGGCAGAACTACTTTGTCCGACGCTCTCGATGGTCAGATGGGGCTTATTCTGCGCAGCAGCGGCGGCGCCGGTGCCGTGGCCGGAATGAGCGCCGGGGGGCTTTCCGGCAACAAAATTCTGGTGGTTAAAGATGGCCTGCCGGTCAATGACCCGTTCACCGGTACCCCTGATATCGGCGATTTTTCGACTTTGCAGTTCGAAACGGCTGAATTCTGGCAGGGCAACAGAGCGACCCTGTGGGGAAGCAGCAGCATCGGTGGCACGCTGCGCCTGACCAGTCGGTTTCCCGATTCTGGCCGCGTGCGCCTCTGGACAGACGGCAGTGGTGGTTATGGTCGTGCTTTCGAAGCCAGTATTCTACCAGGCGAAACGAAGATAGGCATTCGTCTGAGCCAGTTCAATACCCCCGGCGTTTCTGCTGCTGCCCGCGAAAACGGCAACGGCGAGCGCGATGCCTTTGCTCTCGACAACGCCTATCTCGCCATGGAAACGCGTCTGGACGAAGACTGGCAGCTGCAGATGAGTTCTGAATTCAACCACAGCCGAACTGATCTCGACGGCTTCGATTTCATGACCGGGCTGCCTGTTGACAGCCTTACTTTCAGGCAAAAAAAGATTGGCAATCAGTTCAATACCGGTCTGATCAAATCATTTGCTGATGGAGAACTGCGTCTGACACATGCTTTTGCTCATACTTCCTTTACTGGCACCGATGAGGGCAACCCTTTCAACGAATTTGGCCTTGAAGCCAGTCAGCAGCGCCAGGCGGTCAGCAGAAGTCTGCTGCGAGACCGGCAGAATTGGCTGGTTGAGGTTTCCCGCACTGAAATCAGGGCAGAAAACGCCGGTTTTTTCTCGGTGCGCGAGACCGACGCCGCCGCTTTGCTTGCCTGCGAAAGCAAAGTCGGGTCGGCAACGACTCTCAATGCTGTTTTTCGCCATGATAAACCACAAAAACATGCTGATGTCGATACGGGAAATCTGTCTTTGCAGCATAAGCTCGGCAGCTTAGAATTCGGGGCGGCATGGGGCAGATCTTTCAGAATGCCCGCTCTGAATGAGCGTTTCTACCCGGCTTACGGCGACCCGGCGCTTGGTGCCGAGTTTTCTTCTTCTGTGGCATTTTCGCTGGCCGGCAGAGTGGCTGATTTTGGGCGCTTATCGCTGAGCGCAACGCAATACCGTGTTTCTGATCTGATCGGCACGACGGCAACCACTGACCCGGCTTACACCTGGGGGATCAAAGCCGCCAACCTCGATCGGGCAAAGATTCTTTCGCATCAGATCTCTCTGTCAGAGGTGAAATTTGCCGGTTTCAATCTGCGGGGCGACTTTACGCTCCTCGACCGCGCCAGACTCGAAAACACCGGCAAACAGATTCCCGGAATCGCTTCGAGACGTGTCACAACGACTCTTGAACGCCAATATGCCCGGACAACCTGGTCATGCCGCGGACAATGGTGGGGTCCCGTCTGGGAAAACGCCGAAAATACCCGTTCGGCAGCCGCCAGTCACGATGTTTCGTTGTTTGTGAAACATAACTTCAAAGAGTGCAGTGTCGAAGCCGGGCTGCTCAACCTGACCGACACAACCCGCCAGCGTGTTCTCGGCTACACGAGGCCGGGCCGCCGTCTGACTCTGGCCTTCGAAACCCTGTTCTGAGTTCCGTTCTCAACGCCAGGACTCAAACTGCCGGGGTCTGCGCCTGTTTTGATGCAGTCGCAAGCCCCGGCGGTTCTTTGTATAAACCGGCTGAAATATTTGTAATTACTTTTGGGGTCACAGGGTGTATTCTTGTAGAAAGCTTTTATATCGGCTCTTTGTCTGCAAACTGGAGGCTTGAACGATGAGATACCCCGAATACATTGCGCTTGCGGTTGCGATTTTCGCAGTGAGTGCTTATATCGCTTATGAATGGTACAAGCTGTGGCGCAAGATAAACGATATGGTTAAAACGCCAACTTCAACCATTGCTTCGGTATTGAACGCTCCCAGAAGTCGGGGGCGCATGGTCGAAATAAAGGGAACCATCGTTGCCGGCGACCCGATGCTGCATTCTCCCTACACCGACCGCGACTGCGTGTTTTATCATTCGGTCAAAAAAGACAAAATAAAAGACGTCTCACGCGACATGGGTGGCAAAAAAAGATCGCACATTCGCTACCAGGTTGCTGAAGAATTCAGAAGCGACAAGCTTTTTTACGTCGAGGACAGAACCGGCAAAATCGCTATCGACCCTCTTGGGCTCGAAATTGAAGGTCAGCAGGTGCTTAATACGGAAAAAGCATGCGACGTCAGCCCGGGTAACAGTTTGTTTGGCCTTTTTTCACCGCCCCCCGGCGATTATTATCTGGCGGTCTTGAAAGAAGAGCATATTCTTCCGCCCAAAAAACGGGTCTATGTGATTGGCGAGTTGTACCCCGGCAAAAAAGAGCCATTTATCGGGGCGCCCCTCGAAAAAACCTCCACCGCGCTGGTCTCTGTAAAAACCGAAGAAACGATCATCGAAGAACACAAACGCAAGCTCTATTTTCACATTTTTGCCTGGCTGCTGTTAGTAGTAGCCGGCTTCGTTTTTATCGGAATGGCAAAATAACCTGTTTTGGCTGCCATATTCATGTCTCCTGTCGGCTGAGATGCTATCCTTTGTCACTCATTTTATGGTCTGTCTCGAACTTCACAACAAAGAAAGTGTCTTTTTCTCGATAACCATGACATCGAATTTTGCCTGATGCCCGGAATTTATAAGTTTTGATACTTTTGAAACGATAGTCGATTACGCCATGGAATTCTTTGTAGTTGAGGCCAGAATCTGTGTAGATCTGTTCCCAGGACATTTTTTCAAATTTCAGAAAGGTGTCTATCAACAGATTTTGCTGATCAACCTGCACCGAAAAGTTTTCTGTATAGGTGAAATCAAGCTTGCTTCCTGAAAACTTCGATTTCAGGAAGGCTTCAAAAGAGATTTTTCTGGTTCCCCAGAGATGGTCTGTCAGCTCGCCGGCTGCAGTCAGATTCATTAAAACAATATCTTCATCTTGTTTTTTCAGCAGGATGGGACTAAATGAGGTCTTGGATTTAACGAAAGAAACCACTGATTTGTCGCGCTCACATGCTTCCGCCAGTGAGCTTCCGCTGATATTTTCAGATCCCAGATAATAGTCAGTTTTGCTGCTCTGTTTTGTTTCGGAATCCCAGAACGGCTCTTTTGTCAGGCCGGCAACGACTGATTTGAAACGTCGAATTTCATCTCTGGTGCGATATGTGCTGCCAACAAGCAGCGAATGGAGGTTTTGCGAGGGTGTCGCATTTTTTTTCCACACGTCGCTTTTCTTCAACAACAAAACTGCGAATGACTGCATTTCCTTGAGTACTTTAATAAAAGGAACGAGCCCGGTGCTGATAAATGCTTCTTCATCTTGAAACTGGCCAGCAAGTGAAAGTTCGTTAAACAAAATCTGCATTTCACAGCCCCAGAATTTGGTCGAGATCATCATCGAACTGATCGAACAAGCCTTTCGGCTGCTTCTCAAGCCGACCGTGTTCGTTAATGGTTATCTGAATGCTCTGGGCGATTGCGTTTGAGTCGAGCTGAAAAAAATGTGTGGCTATGCTGGTACATGGAATATGCCCTTTGACAACGGACTTGCGAAGTCCGTTGAAGACGTGGTCGCTGTGTGTCTCGAGTATTATCTGGATCCCGGCATTTGCAGCGAAACATAAAAACTCAGTAAGCTCTGATTGAGCTTTGGGGTGCAAGTGAATTTCCGGATTCTCGATAATAACGATATCTTCTGACCTGGCGCTTAAACATGCAACAAGCACTCCCAGGGCAAAACTGACGCCAGATCCCATGTGATAGGGCCTGACTGGCTTGCCGTCACCCAAAGAATACTCGACAGATAAACTATTGCTCAGCCCGAGATCTCTGATTGAGTTTTTAGTTCCAAAAAGCTTTGCCAGCCAGTAATTGACTTGATGCTCAAGGGTTATGCTGGCGGAATCTGCGATTAGGGCAGATTCAACTGCTAACTTTCGATTTTTGAATAAATAATCGATGATATATTCAGCTCTGTTGCCAAGAAAATTAACACGATCGAAATTTTTAGGGTATGAATCTTCCGGCCCGATACGGTTAGCGGGCAGATAATACACGTGTTTGTTTTCGAGGCCGATCAGGCTTTGAATCGATGCGGATTCAGAAATAAAAGTAATCTCGGCCCCGTCATTTTCTGACTCACCGGCAGAAAATTTCACTTTGAATTTTTCATTTCCGCTGGCCGCAGCAATGTCAAAACTACGGGCATTGACCCGGTGGTTGCGGCATTCGTCAAACGCTCCAAGACGAAGCCACATGCCGTTGAGCGGCGATGAGGCGTTTTTAACGGCATTATTGCAGAGCAGTAAAAATGCCTGTATGGCAGAAGATTTACCAGATGAATTTGTCCCTGAAAACACATTGATTCTGTTAAGAGAGATGCTGATTCGATCGAAGCACTTAAACCCTGATATTTCAAGCTTCTCAAGCATAACGTAGCGTCCTTGTCATGTTTTCGATAATTTCAAATCTTTTGTTCACGCTCTTATTGCTGTCGACAATGTAAGTCGTGCTGCTGATGAATTCATCATTCTGCATGAGCTCTTTATAGGCATGCAGAATGCCAGGCTCTTTGGCCGGCAAGGTATCGAGCATTTCAATCATAAGATAGCCGACTGTTTCGAATAATGCCATACTTAAAGGCCGGCGCGGCCCGTCTCCATTTTTGGGAAGTCTGAAACAACCCTCTCCGAGCACTTCAAAGCAGGCCTGCATCGCTTTATCAAAAATAATCGGGAAGTTTGAGCGAAAGGCGGAGCTGGCTTCGTCGTTCAGATACAGCATCGTTTTGCCGAGAAAATCTTCAAGATCGCTTTTATACTCAACCAGAGGTTGGCCCTTTTCCTTTACAGAATGCAGCTGATTTTTTCGCCAGAGATAAAAAGCGATCAGGCGCAATACCAGATATCGATCTTTCATGCGATCGGGCTTGATAGAATGCTCGGTTGCGATTTTGAAGCTGTCGAAGCTGACAAGAGTGTTTAAAAGGCTGGTAGCTGGCCCCTGATAAATCGCATTCCTCATTTCCTGGTTGTTGAGGCGTGTGCCGCCGCGGTTGACCCGGTCAAAAAGGTCAAAAGTCACGCGATCCTGGGTTGGCGGCTTTATTACATGCAACGTCAACGGGCAATCTTCAATTTTACTCTGTTGAGCCTGGCTGAGATATTTTTCATGCCTGCGGCCAGTTTCAGATTGTTCGCTGAAATACGAACCATTCAAATCTCTCAATACGCTCAGTTGCTGTAAGGCAAATTCATGGTTAAGAAATTCGAACATCGTTGACAATCGCTGCCGGCCATCGACGACAATGTACACGCCCTTTTCATCTTCTTTGACGTATATAAGCGGCAGCGGAATCCCCATGAGTATTGATTCTATCAATTCGCTTTTCTGCTTCGGCGTCCAGACTGTGTGACGTTGAAAGTCAGGGTCCAGGCGGATCAATGGCGGTTTTTTGTCGTGTTTTCTTTTCAGCTGAAAAACTGAAGCGCTTTCCGGAACAATGTTGACCGAAGCATCCGGGTAAATTTCATTCGAGACGGCTTCTGCCGGGTTGCTCAGGTCTCTGAATTCAGCCCCCAGGGTTTCTTCGCCCTCGAAGCTGTCTTGAGAATCACCCTGTTCAAATAGTGTTTTTTGTAATGTCATTGCTTGAACCACTTTGTCGATGAGCGAGAAGCTCTGATGTAACAATTACAAAATATTAACATCTGTGGCGCGGCTACGCATGATATTTTTTACTGCTGTTCGAGGACTTGAAAGAAAATCTGGTATCGATGCGTCACGACAGTTCGCCGCGGAAGGCTTTGGCGAGGCTGCTCAACAACCTCAAAGCATATTTCAAATGGTCAGGCAACAAGTTTGATAGAACTATAGCTGAAACTACATATCTTCATGCAGGGTAACCGCAAACTCGTTGATATAGCGTTTGCTGTCCATCAAATGCAACCGCCTCGCCATGTGTTCGGCACAGCATTTTTGCATCCGGCACTGATTTTAGTGCACCCCGTCACCGGGCTCCAGGTAACCTGTGTCCATTCTATCGTGCTCTTACCGGCCATATCGACCTTTCGTTGCTGGATTTGACAACAGTAATCTAACATGCACAGTTATGAACTCTAAACAAATTCCCGGTTGCTTTCTTTCTTGGGTGCCTTCATAATGGCAACAGTAGGTATTTGCATGAAGCGCTCTGATAACTTTGTTTTTATTGAAGAGAGACTTACATGGCTTGCCACGCGTCTTCGTTTGCGTGGCAAGCTCAATATTTTAGACCTGCATCTTCACTCAGAAAATTTTTACATTCACTTTCTTGAGCGGGTTTTTGGCTGGGAGCTGGAAAACGCAAATTTATCAAAGCGAAATATTTCCGGTATCGACCTGATAGATAGAAATGCCATGCTTGTTGTGCAGGTTTCTGCCACGGCTACCAGACAAAAGATCGAGTCTGCTTTGGCGAAACTGTCTGAATACCAGGATTACCGTTTTAAATTCCTGTCTATCTGTGAAGAAGCAGATAAACTGAGAAAGTACACTTTTGCAAATCCCTTTAATCTTGCTTTTGATCCGGAAGAAGACATTCTTGATCTGGGTTCACTGCTGGCTTATATTAACACACTGAAAGTAAGCCACCAAAAAAAAATATGTGAATTACTCGGACAGGAATTGAAGACTGAATCGGATTCCGCAACTTCAACCGGAGTCGTATCCAACCTGGCAGCTATAATAGATATTCTCGCAAAAGAAAGCTGGAGTAGCATCGAATCTGGCGAGCTTGAGACTCTGTCTTACGACATAGACGAAAAAATAACCTGGAATCAGCTCGAATCTGCGCGACCTCTTATAGACGATTACAAGGTTCATTATGTCCGTATTGACAAGATTTATGGCGAGTTTGACCGGCTCGGCTCAAGCAGGAGTCTTTCAATACTCAACGGTATCCGGTCTGAATATGTTAAACTGCATAAAGCAATGGCTGCTGATGATCGTTTCTTTGCGGTTATTGATAGAGTGGTTCAAGTTGTTTGCACCAGCTCAAATTACCGGCAGATTCCTGCCGAGGAGCTTTTGCTGTGTGTGCAGATACTCGTTGTTGATGCATTTATCCGGTGCAAAATATTCGAAAACCCAATGAGGCGTTCCGATGCTGGTTCCTGACAATATTCACCCAGAGCAGACTATTTACTATAATGGCGCTTTCGTGTTGCAGGCCTTGCAGCATTACCGGCAACTCGATCTGCTGGAACTTTTTCAGCATACCCGCGAGACAATTGCCATGAGCCTGCCAGTCTTCATTCTTTGCGTTGACTGGTTGTATCTGCTGGGCCTGGTTGAGATTAATAACAGAGGGCAGGTCGTGTTATGTTCCTGAAGTCTCTTGTCATCAAATCAGGAGCCGGCGCTATCATCAGAGATATCAGGTTTCATTCCGGCCTGAATCTTATTGTTGACGAAACCCCTGTTGTCAGCGGCAGGGAAACCGGTAACAATGTCGGCAAAACCACGGTGCTCAAGCTGATTGATTATTGCCTTGGCGGCAGCTCGAAAGAGATCTATTCAGACTACGAAAACCGGCGCAACGAGTATAAACTGGTTAAGGACTATCTGTTCGAAAACGCAGTTCTGGTGCAGTTGACTTTGACGGAAGATCCAGCTTGCGCTGCATCCCGCGAGATAGTCATCGAGCGAAATTTTCTGCTCAAGCAGAAAAAGATACAACGCATCGATGGTCAGGATCTTAAGGATGACGAATTTGAAAAAGCCCTGACCGATATTCTTTTTCCCGGTCATTTCGGCCAAAAACCGACTTTTCGTCAGATTGTAGCCCACAACATACGCTACAAGGATCTGAGTATCAATAACACGCTCAAGACGCTCGACCGCTATACCCGTGACGACGAATATGAAACGCTCTATCTGTTTCTGCTCGGCTGCGATTTTGCGCAGGGCGATGTAAAGCAGGAATTGCGCTCAAAAATAAATATCGAGGAAACTTTTAAGCGGCGTCTGGAGAGCAGTCAGACCCGGGCGGCCTACGAAAGTTCTTTGGCACTGCTGAACGGTGACATAGAAGAGCTTGAACGTAAAAAGTCTGCGCTTAACATCAACCCGGACTTCGAAAAAGATCTGGACAATCTTAATGCCATAAAATTTCAGATAAATCTGTCCACTTTCGAAATCAACCGCCTCGAACTGCGTTGTAAAATCCTTCTTGAAGCACAGAAAGAAATTGAAGCCGGAAAATCCAATCCCGACCTGCAGCAGCTGCAGCAAATTTATCGGCAGGCGACTACTCTTGTAGATGGCATTCAGAAGACTTTTGCAGAGCTTTGTGAGTTTCACAACCGGATGATCGATGCAAAAATGCGTTTTATAACCAGAGATCTGCCTGAACTGGAAGCAGATCTGGCTTCGCAGCAGCGTTATCTGGGCAGTCTGCGGCAGCAGGAGGCAGAGTTGAGTGAGCGAATAATTCAAACCGATTCTTTCGCGGCTCTCGAAGAGCTGATCGTAAAACTCAACGCCATGTATCAACGCAAGGGCGAGCTTGAGAATACTCTGAAACAGTTGAGAGACACAGAAAGCAAGCTGGCCGAACTGGGGCATGCGCTCGAAAAAATTGACAGTGAACTGTTCTCCGATGTCTTTTCGCAAAAGATAAAAGAGCAGGTTAACAAGTTCAATCGGCATTTTGCAGCAGTATCTCATGAACTGTACGGCGAGCAATATGCTCTTAAGGCCGATACAAAAATAAACAGGAGAGGACAGAAACTCTACGAGTTTACGGCCTTTAACACAAACTTCAGTTCCGGCAAAAAGCAGGGTGAAATTTCGTGTTTTGATATTGCCTACACACTTTTTGCTGATGAAGAAGGCATTCCATGCATGCATTTTCTTCTCAACGACAAAAAGGAACTGATGCATGACAACCAGCTGGTAAATATCGCGAATTTTGTAAACTCGAAAAAAATCCAGTTCGTTGCTTCGATTCTCAAAGACAAGTTGCCCGCCCAGCTGAACAAAGAAGAATACATCATTCTGAAACTATCGCAGCAGACAAAGCTTTTTAAGATCGAACAGCTTAAGGACTGAAGAAAAGATTGTTTCTAATTTTTTGAGCGAGATCTTGCACGATTATGAATAAAGATAACGACAGAGAATCAAATCTGAAGAGATCCTGGTATGGTAAATGCCGATTGGCTCGACGAGAGCTTTGCGAATACATATGAAGGGAGATTCTAGATGTTCATTGATATTGAAAAAATTATGCAACCTGATGAAGTTCGTCGCATAGGCGTTCATGTTATGACCGAAGAACAGCAACAGGCACTTGCAAACTGGGGAATGAGGATGTTTTCGCTGGGTCAGCACGTTGTGGCAAACATTGATAATATCAAATATAATGGCAGATTAATCATTCTGGATGACGGTACCCGTTGGGAGGTTGATGAATTAGATGCTTCTACTTCCGAAATGTGGGATACCCTTGACAGGGTAGTAGTAATTGACAATGAAATGTTTAAACTCGACGATTTAGAAAAAGTTTCTGTCCAGCAAGACGAGGATTGACATGACGCTGAATCGTATTACTGGTTAATTTCTAAAACCGTCAGCCGCAAATAATTACAAGTTTTCAATCGAAAGCAGGCAAGACCTGACAATAGTTTTTTATCAAGGTTTTTAAATGACAGAAATGAAAGAATCTTTTGCCAAAAATGAAATAGCTGCCGTAGAAAAATGCACTCTTATTGCATCGCTACCGTGTCTGAAGGCAGAACTGATTTCTGCTGAGATGCTGATGGCAGGTTTGGTTTCATTACATGTCGCTACGCCCGATTCTTCACTTTCCACAAAAGATCTTTCTGATTCTCTCATTGTAATACCCTTTTCGTGTTGGTATTTTTCGTCAATTATTCTCCGAGGATATCATGCTTTCAGGTGCTTTTTGCCAATTATTGAGTGCATTGTCAGTTTGAGAATGGTCACGGCGTTGTATGAGCTGTCGTTTTTAATGTTGCGGGCCATGATCGGGGCGGGGTCTTTTTCGAGGTGGTTCAG
>JAKQQP010000222.1 GCA_029564115.1 Candidatus Rifleibacteriota bacterium
AGTGTGGCATAGCCAAGACGGCTGAATGCAGACTGAACGAACTTATAGTTTCTATTTGTCGAGCGAGCCCATGTCTGAGCCAGCCTCCTTCGATAACGGCCGCCATGGTCAGTTCTGGTCAGTTTTTCTGTGATAAGTAAATCAGGATATTTCGAGATGAACTGAGCCTTAGCGTCGTCATCCTGGGCAATAATGTCAATAAGCCGGTTAACGACCGGGACAAATGTGTAATCAACTTTTTTCGAGCTATACACATTCCAATGATTTTTCAAATATTCCAGAATAACGATTGCTGCTTGAGGATCAGATAAATCGTGTGCCACTCTGTTTACAAGATTGCTGACCTGAAACCCGAGAAGTGCGCCACGATCACGATCATTTTCGCTGGAGTGATGGCTGCAAAAAATCAAAGGAAGATCAACGCTGCCAAGTGCCTGATAAGCAGAGAATACTATTCCTCGTCGGGCAATGCCGGAAGTATAGGGTATCTTGTCGGGAATCGCAAGACCGGAAATCTTGTAAACGGCTGATTTATCAGACTCCCAGACTGGCTCGCCAAAAAGAGGATTCTCTCTGTAGTAGAAACTGAGCATAACAGATTTCATTATGTCTTCATGAATGGGCACGCCGCCAGAGATAATCAGTTCTGAATAATCAGCGTGTGGAACTTTTTCTATCAGATAGGCAAGACTTTTCATTGTCTGTCCATCGATACTGAAGTCAGAACTGGTAATGTAAATTCGCCAGTCGCCAGAGGACATGGTAATATTCCACTTATAGTCACGATATCCAACCAATGAGGCAATTTTGAAGCCTTCGCCAAATTTTCCCGCATATTTTCCCGGTTGTTCCCGTTTCGTCGAAGCTCCGATATGGACCAGCCACTGGTAATCGAAAACAACATTTTCGGCACGCATGATGACAGAATCTCTGGTTTGCTTACAGGAAAATCTTTTCGTCCACTGCTCAAAACCGATCGAGTCGTAAAAATTCTGGACAAAATCGCGCAAAACCTTGTATCTGGTCCAGTTAACCGGGTAACCCAGAACCAGATTCAACGAAACGAGTTTGCAGGTTTTTCGCGTTTCGATATTTTGCCTCCGTTCTGTCTGATCCAATTGATATCTGTGAAAACTCAGAATAATTTCTTTTAAGCCCGGCAGAAATTTTTCCATTTCCTGAAGGAACAATTCTGCCCTGTTTCGTTTATCGATAACAGAAACTGCTTTTTCAAAAAGAATCTGCAGTCTATTGAGATCCTCCTGTTCGCTTATCTCTGCAATTATAACAGGCGGGATGCCTTGCGGAAAAAAAGCATCGAGCAAATTCAGCAGGATTTCTCTTGAGACAGTGAGTCGTCCAATGTTGTAACCGATATGCCAGGATTCTGTTTTCACATCTCCCCCTGGTGGTTCGATGTAACGGCTTGATAAATCAAGATCGTTGTATGATGACGAAGAAGATTACTCAGAGCAAGCAGGTCAGGCGGCCTTTGTTGCAGGTTGATTCTGAATAATTATTCTCGGGCAGGAAGTTTCAGGCGGCACGGGCAGACCGGCTTCGCGCAGCAACCTGACGTGCTCGATCATTCCCCAGCGGGCCTTGTAAAGACAATCTTCAATTGAATGGCCAACTCCTGAAAAGCCTTCAAGATCTGGCGAAAAAAAGCCAAAGAAATCAGGCTCTTCTGTGGCCTCGATGACCAAAGAATACTTAAAGTCTATCATAATTGTTTCCTCATTCTTTTTCGATGCCTGCGGATTTCAGAATGGCCATACAGGTACCGGTCGGCACTTCTTTTGAGCCATGAAAATCCACGCGCACGAGGTTTTTACAGCCGGGTTTCATATAATACCGAATCGAGCCTTTTTCTTTAAAAAGTCTAAAGCCGTTCTTTTCAAGTAACTTTACCAGCTCACTGAATTTCATATTCCTGTCAGTTTACACAGGCAGATAATAAAAAGCAACCCAGTGCGGGGAGGTGCTCATCGATATCAAGGGCGTGTTCGAGCCACAGATGGCGACGAAGCAGGGGATAAGGTATTGGCGGCT
>JAKQQP010000226.1 GCA_029564115.1 Candidatus Rifleibacteriota bacterium
ACTGAGGCAGTTTCTCACCACACACATCACCGAACTGCTTTATGATAACGAAATACAGACAAAAAGAGCCATTACTTTCGCTTCAAACCGTGAAGTAACGATTCGCTGCATCGAAATACCCCCGGTAGTCGAAAAAGAGAAACTGACAGATGCAGTAACGGCCGAAGCCAACAAACAGATGCCATTTTCAATGGGCAACGCGGTTCTCGGCTACAATGTACAGGGCGACGTGGTCAAAGACGAAAAAGCTCTGACGCAAATCATGGTAGCAGCCCTGCAGAAAGATATTATCGACAATGTCAAGGGCAATCTAAAGGGTGGAGGTCTCAGCAATGAAGGCATTCTGACGCTGCCACAGGCGCTGGAGCTTGCCCTCAGCAAGCAGATGGGCCCTTACTCAGAAGATGACAAGAAGGTTGGCATAATACATTGCGGCAACAGCACGACTTCGGTAATGATTTATAAAAACGGCAAGATCCAGTTTTTTCGCGATATCAATATGGCCGGGGCAACTATTACAGACGCTATTTACGCCGGCGGCGAAATCGACGGGCAGGAAATCAAATTCAAGCATTATAACGAAGCGGTAGAACTGAAGCACAAACTTGGGGTCATGCCACCTGACGAGATGAAAAATCTCAGCGGACCGGAGAAATTCGCCGCACAAAAAATATTTGAAACCGTCGAGAAAATATTTCAGCATATCCAGCTTTCTATAAGTTTTTACATAACTCAATCTGGCGAAACCGGCCTGGATAAGATCATTCTTACTGGTGGATCTGCCGGAATGAACAATTTTAAAGACTTTATCGAAGAAAGCCTCGAGGTGTCGACCTCGCTCGCCAACCCCTTTCTAAAAGTAAAAATCGGGGAAATCAAATATGACGAGCAGAAGCTCGAGGTCGAGTCGCCTGCACTTAGCCCGGTTCTTGGGGTTGCACTATATAAGGGCGAACCTGAAATCATCAACTTTGTCGACATACTTTTCCCGAACCGAAAAAGCCAGTCAGTCAATATCGGCGGGGTCAGTTCAAAATTTGGCGGGAATATTTCCGCAAAGCTTTTCGAACT
>JAKQQP010000249.1 GCA_029564115.1 Candidatus Rifleibacteriota bacterium
TCCTGTTATTGCTTCGTGGATTTCTTTGTCATGTTTTGCAATGACGCGCTTTATTAGCTGATTAATCTGGTCTTGTATGCTGATTTCACAATTAACATCGACGCTATCGCCGGTTATTGTGATTTCTTTTTCGCCATAAACAACCTTCACGGTTGAGGTGTAAATGTAGGTTGTTTCATCTTTGGCGATTCTCACAAATACTCTGCGCCTTAAAATGCCGTCGATATTGGCGATTAGCCGGTCTTTCTTTGCGTTATAACTCAGCGGCGCGTCTATATCCATTTCTTTTAACTCCTTATCAGTAAATAGGCTGGTTGCCTGCTCGTATAGTTTTTCAAAGTCCACATTTGAGCCGCCATCGCGCTCAATGGCTGACATATACCACGAGCCATGTTGCAACAAGGTTTTGATTATGTTGAGTGCTTTTTGATTTGTTGTCATTTTACCACTCGCTTCTCGTTATTCTTGGCATTGCGCCTTGGCTTGCTAGCCAAGGGATAAGCTTGTTTTCAAAGCAAGAATTACACATGTCGATTTCGGTTGTTACGCTTTCGCCGCCGTCCGGCGTTCCGCTTCTAATTTCTTGCTTTATGGTGATGTCGGTTTCTTCATAGCCAAAATCACGCCCTATGCGATTTTTGCACAAATCACAAGTCGTATAATCTTTGATTTCTTTTTCTATGGCAGGAATTTGTATTTTTTTTGTATGAATCATTTCACCCTCCAATCACGCTAACATCAACAACCTCGCCGAAGTTCTCGCTCATAATCTGCCTCAGCGCGTTAGTTGCATCATCAGCGGTTGCGTTAATATCGCAGCAAAGCTTGATTTTGGCAGTAAGAAAGAAAACTTTCGTCTGTTGCGGTTTTTCTTTGGGTTGTTCTTTTTCCATTTCAGCAAGTGCAAGCTGAATAGCCTGCTGCCTGCGTTGTTCTTCTGCGTCGGTGGCACGTTTTTCTGCTGCTTCGGCCTGTCGCTTTGCGGCTTCCAGTTCTTCTGCCGCCTTTCTTGCGGCTGCGCTGGCTTCATGTTCAGCCTTCAGGCGTTCGTTTTCTGCTTTCTGTTCTGCTTCCCTGATTGCCATTGCAGCGGCTTCGGCGGCTTCTCTTTCTTTGCGCTCTGCTTCTGCCTTCATGCGGGCTTCAATAGCCTTCTGGCGGCTGATTTCAGTATCAATCATGCGATTCAGTTTGTCGGTATAAATCGCTTCCGGTTCACGAATAAAGGCCATGATTGTATCAGGGTTGATTGCAGGCTCAAGCC
>JAKQQP010000251.1 GCA_029564115.1 Candidatus Rifleibacteriota bacterium
AATTTTTTCGCCCGCTGATATACATACGTTAACCACCGTTTCCAGGTTGCATCATTTCTGGAATAGTTGCGGGCGGATCAGGAAGATTGCCCGGGAACCACTCTTTTGTCGCTTTGATGCTGTTGATAAATTCTTCGTAAGAAGTTTTTGTGCCCGCCTCAAGATTGGCACGGGTCAGATACTCACGCAGCTTGCCCGAATCGATTTTTTCAATCTGTTCGAACATCTGGTAAGCGCGCGCCACATTGTCTGCCAGCGGCCCGTAAACGTGCTGCAGCTTTTGTGCTGTTTTCGCATAGTTCGCGAATGCCTCACGAAACTTGTTGCGGTCGCCCTGCAGCTGGTAGATTTCCATCAGGCCGCCCCAGGCAAAAAGTTCTTTAAAGTGATTCGACCCGGCATCACTGATTGCTTCGCGATAATGCTTTTCGGCAGTGGCAAACTCGCATCGGTCGAGCAGGGAATTGGCCTCGCATATATCAGGGTCGTCTTCGGCCTCGACCATCTGCCGCGTTTCGACCGGGATATCAGGAGGCAGCGTAATCACTCTCGGAGTCGCCTGAATCTTCTGCCAGGCGCGATCGAGTTCGGATTCGACCTGCTCGACCTTGGGAGTAATCGCCGGTATGGCGCCTCTGCTGCCGGCAGCTTCCGGAGTTTTACTTATCGAGGTCAGGTTAAACGCCGACTGTTTGCCCATTTCAGTAATGGCAATTCGAGTCGTGGTCTGAGTTTCGTCAACGCGGCCAGCAAAAAAAACAAGATAAAACAGCGGTAAAAGCAGCAGCAGAACCCCGGCGATCATCAAACGAAAATCGCTGAGGTCAATTCCTTCAAGGTTTTTCTTTAAATCATCAAACATTAATCAGTGACACCCTTCTGACAATTGTACACAAAAAATCCTCTATTTATAAGTAACTACCGGGAAAAATAAGCAAAAGTTTTTAAAAATCGCGTCATATTGCCTCAGACGGACTCAAAATCAGCCGGCGAAGCTTTAATAATCGCATGCAATCTGTAGACAGTCTGGTTTGCAATACCCTTTACCGCCACATTTTCAGCTACAGTGTATTCGAAACTGTCTACCGGCAACTGGCTGAAAGTATTACCATCAACAACGATCTCGCCGGCTTCAGCAATTTTTTCGAGCCGG
>JAKQQP010000265.1 GCA_029564115.1 Candidatus Rifleibacteriota bacterium
CAGCCTCGACTATGATAAAGAATTCACCATGGTTTTCACCGCTCTGATCGGCGACAACAAAGAACTGCCCAAGTTCACCGCCGCCATGCAGAATCTGCTCGATGCTTTCAAAGGCTGGGTTGCTTCTGTTCCTGAAATGGCCGAGATTCTCAAAGACGCTCAGGTTCAGGACAACAAAGAGAACCTGGCTCGCATCGTCGTTTCGATGCCCGCCGCCGATTTCATGACCAGAATGGCAAAAATCGCCGAAAAGGCCGCCGAACCCAAAAAGTAATCGATTCCATTCAAGACACCCGATGCTGATTAGCCTCGGGTGTCTTGCTTTATAGTCGAATTTCCTTTTATAATGTCCAGAGATGCCTACGTTACTGAATAAAGATGGATTTCAGTTTTTCTTTTATGCAAACGAGCATGAGCCCAAGCATATTCATGTTGTTAACTCTGATGGGTTTGCAAAAATAGAGCTTTTAACACTCAGGGTTGTGAAAAATTTTATGAAACCTGCTGATTTAAAACGCGCTATTGAAATTACCGAAAAACACAGGTTTGAATTTGGGAGAAAATGGGATGAATTTTTCAGCAAGAGGTAAATCCGTCAGGTTTGACGATCAATACCTGCATGTAGAACTCGAAGACGGGCGTATTATTTTAACGCCCATGATGTGGTATCGAGAACTCCAGGAAGCATCAATAAGGCAGCTTACCAACTACAGATTTATTTGTGGTAATACCGGGATTGAATGGCCCGATCTCGATTACCACCTGAGCATTGAAAGCATGCTCGTGAGTCAGCTGGAAAAAGTTGCCTGATCAGGTCAATTTTCGGGCTGGTTCCATTTGTGGCGGAGAATCTGTAGAACGAAAACAGGTATTTTCAGCATCCGCATGAAGCGAAATGGTTCCAGCCACAGACGGAAAAGCCACTCGATGCCGCACTGCTGCATCCAGACCGGTGCCCGAGGTAGAGTCTGTGATATGACATCGAAACTGCCGCCGATGCCGATAGCGACACCGTGGTCGAGATAGCCGCGCAGTCTGCTGATAAACCATTCCTGCCGCGGAACCCCGAGCGCGACAAAGATAATGTCGGGGCTGGCGGCGGCGATTTCTTTCATAATTGCTTCTTCTTCGGCGGAATCGGCTGCAAAGAAACCGTGCCTGATACCGCAGAAGTTTATTTTTCCTTGATCGTTCAGAGTCTGTACCGCCTGTTCGGCGATTCCCGGGCGACCACCGATGCAGTAAATTTTCCAGCCGGTTTCGGCAGCCCGGTCACAGATCTGACTGACCAGAGCTACGCCTGGCACGCGCCCTCGCAGAGGTTTTCCGAGAAAATCAGAGGCCCAGACAATACCGGCACCATCGGGAACCACCATTTCGGCTCGCTGCATAACCGATTTGAAGCGTTCCTCTTCTGATGCTCTGACCAGAGCAAGCGAATCGGCGGTAATTATG
>JAKQQP010000268.1 GCA_029564115.1 Candidatus Rifleibacteriota bacterium
CATAATTACATCGACTCCGGCGCCAACCCCGAGCGTGTCCCAACAAAATCCCACCTCTCAAGAGAACACAACAGTTTCAATTGAAAATAACGATCAAAAGATAACGCCTGTTGAATCTTTTCCAGTTCAAATAAGTGACAACATTTATATGATAACTGGCCAGATTTCAGCCAAGTCAGGGATTAGTATTCGTGAAACACCGTCTGTAAATGGCAAGAAGCTGGGAATGCTGAAATATGCAACAAAAGTTGCAATTTTATCTCAGGATGGTCCAACTGAGACAATTGAAGGCATTGAGTCAAACTGGTTTAAGATACTTGCGGGCGATAGTATTGTTGGTTGGGCATTCGGTGGATTCTTCGAAAATATTGAAGAACATATTCTTCCCGGAAAAGCGCCTGTGAAAATAAAACAGTTTGCAGATCTTTTTTTTGGAAACAAGGATTTTCAGGGCAAACATATCAGGTTCCCTCTTAAATTTCGATCGCAAGGGCCAGATACAGAAGAGGAAGAAGAAACAATGCTGCCCGGCGATTATAAAGAGCCGCTCAGCATAAACTTTCGTGAATCAGTAGAAACGGCTTTTTCATTGATTTCCCCCGAAAATTTTACCTTAAGGGTTCGAGGCAAGGAATCCGGCATTCTTGTTCTCTACAATTTCGAAATTCAAGCAGACGAAATTTTCCTAGTCGAAGTTCTCGATTTGTCGACTTGAAAATTTACAAGACTGCAAAATCACAGATTGAAGTTTTATTTTATCTGAAGAATCTCTTCGTCGATGTTGTAGCGGGATGCGCTGATCGCTGGGGATTTTTGGGTTATGAGATCGCCGGTGACCACCGGCAGGTTGAACGGAAAAAAGCCTGGGCTGCTGGCGAGATTCGCCAGGCTGCTTCTGCCATCTGGCCTTGTAATCAGAGCGGCTTCGAGCAACAGGGCGGCTATTACTTGTGAATCAACGGTCTGCTGCGGGCAAAGCTCATAGCAGCCTCTGCTGGCTGAATCTTTTAAAACGCCCCAGGCTACGAAAGATCGGGTTGTGTATCGGGCATATCTGGCCACAGATTCGCGGTCACCATACTGTTCTTTCAGGCGGTCGACAATCTGTTTTGGGGTTACCTTGCTCTGCAGCTTGAACAATCTGCCTGTCTGCACTGCTGTATTGAACCAGAATGGGTAAGATGCGCAGATTACAGCCCAGTGAAGAGGCAACCAGTCTGAACACGGCGTCTTTCGAGCAATGTCGAGGGCCCGGTTGCGAAAATCGAGAAGGTGCTGCTGCGGTCTGAACCAGGCGGCAAGCACAGAAATGACCATCTGGCAGGTATTTTCGCTTCTTTTCAAACGGTCGCCCTGCTTTTCTGTGGCGCTGACCAGCGCAAACAGGTCTTTTCTGATTTCTTTTTCAGGGACACCAGAAATGAGCAGATGCAAAACCTGATCCATTCAGGTTTTCTGAATAGTCTGCTTAATACCGAGCTTTTCAAATCTGCTGATCATTCAAGGCTCCCTTTCAATTCTTATCAAAGGCACAATCACTTCTTCAAGCGATATGCCACCATGACCGACAATTCTGGCACCATTCTGAACAAACGCCGTGCTTTCTGAGGCCACCAGAGGCAGATAGTCGCCAGGCAGACCCACAGGTTCCCATTTGATTGCGGTCGCAAATTTTTCTGCAACCCGGCTGCGCAAATCTTCAGACTGATAAACCCGCACCCTTTCACCGCGTATTTCTGCAATTGCCCCTTCTGCCGGGCTGCCAATACCGATACTTTCACGATTACCGTGGTCAGAGGTGAGCCAGACGTCGAAACCATTCACCAGCAATCTATCGATAAAATTCAACAGGCAACCACCGTCACACCATAGTTTCACCTGATTGTGCATGCCAGGGGCACCCAGCTGCATACCATGCATAATTTTATCGATTTTGTCGATAACCAGCCCGATCACGCGGGTTTTCGCGGGGTTGATCAGTTCATCGAGCACAGCTTCTGAACCGTTTTCGCCAAGGCTGCGGCGATATATCACGTCCTGCCTGACGATGCCCTGGCTGTCCCAGAATTGTCGCCAGTGAGCTTCTTCACTATTGGTAGTATCGATCGAGCCCGGAAAAA
>JAKQQP010000278.1 GCA_029564115.1 Candidatus Rifleibacteriota bacterium
TCTTGCCCTCAAGATATTTCGAGAAACTATCTCGCCATTTCCCCGCGCCCATCGGGTTACAGGTCGCCGTTTTGCCATGTTTAACCAGCGTTTCGACGTCCTTTTCTCCCTCTACGATATAAACCGTATCTGCCGCGGCAAGGTCGGGCAGGCGATAGGGGATTAGCTCGACGCCTTTAAGACTCCACGTCCAGCCGCCGCGCCCGTCCGGTTTACGCTGCCGAAAGTCTTTCGGGGCGAATCTGACCGCCTGAAAAATTAGTTTCCCGTTTAGGTCGCGATAATCATAGGTCGCCACAATTCTTTTGGGCAACTGCTGTATCTGTTTGCTTTCCCCAAGAATGTCTTTCATTTTTAAGCCTGCCCCTTTAAGTATTTCTTTGATATCACAGCCGGCATGGCAATGTATATGCCACTTGCCATCGTCGCCATGATATACAGAAAGGCTCTGGTGTGTGTCTTCGTGGGCGCTGCACTTGCAAGCCCAACCGTTAGAAACTTCTTTTGCGTCTGCAAAATTGTCTACCCAATCTGGTTTATTCATGGCCTAGCCTCCCGGTAACGTCTTCAACACAGCGAGCTAAAATGTATAAGCCGCCGAAAGACTCTATCATCTTCTGAAAGTTTTTTTGCTGTTCTGATTGTCTGCCTATTTCTGATTTTACTTCGATAGCCAGAAACCGGCCGCCACGCAATAGCCCGATAATATCTGCTGACCCCTTTAGCCCGAATGTAACTATTCTGCCGTCTTGCGTCTTAACAGCACCAGTGTTGTTGCGCCAGACCCTTACGTCTGGACGGCTGCCGATTGAAATTAGTATCCTCTGCATTATTTCATGCTCTTTCATTTTTAGAAGGCCACCTCCCAAATTTAGCTTTAAATCTTCGCGCCGCGGCGCCTGGTTTCCATTTTCTGAGTTCGCATTCTTTCACCCAATACTGGTAAAAATCTCGCGGCGATTTCTTGCCCTCTGGCGTCCATGCTGACGTTATTTCGACAAGCGCCGCGGCTTTAACCTTCGGCGGCTTCGGCAGCGGAAAAATAAACTGGCAAGCGATACATTCCTTAGTGCCACCGGGCAAAACTGCAAAACACTTCGGGCACGTCCTGACGCTGATTTTCTTATCCTGCTTCTTTTTTTTGATTCCAGCGGTTAAATCTGCTTCGACGTCTGAAATAAATCCGTGTCTCTGGACGTTGCCTGCGTGGTCGATTATTCTGGCCTCTGTTTTGCCGTCTGCCGTTCTTAGTGCCCGGCCGATCTGTTGCAGATATAGCCCGAGCGATAGTGTCGGCCTTGCCATTATCACCACCTCGGCTTTCGGGCAGTCGTAGCCTTCCCCCAGTATGCCGCAATTTGTCAGTATTTTAACCTTGCCCGCCGTAAAATCAGCAAGGCTTTGCAATCTTTCGGCGTTCGGTGTGTTGGCGTCAAGGCTTTCGGCTGGTATGCCGGCCATGTTGAATTGCAGGGCAAGCTGTTTAGAGTGCTCTACGTTGATACAGAACGCAATAGCGCGGGCATCTTCTCCAACCGAGAGATAACTTTTTATCGGATCCCCCAGCAGACTCGTTTTAAATTCTGATAAATCAAAATCACCTCTGGCCTTTTTAATGCCCCTCATGTCGGGCGTGTTGTGCGCCCAATATCTGACTGGCACAAGATAGCCCCTGGCCGTAAGGTCTTCGATTGTTGCCACTCTGACCGAATCGGCGAATAAATCGCCAAGGCCGCCACCGTCTAGCCTGAATGGCGTAGCGGTCAGGCCGATAATGGCCGCATCCGGGTAGTTTTCTATGATTTTTTTGTAACTGCCTGCTGTGGCGTGGTGCGCCTCATCTATGATTATCAGGTCTGCGCGTGGCTTGTTGCGTCTAACTAGGGTCTGCACGCTTGCCACCTGCACGGGCTGGCTTTGCGGCTTATGCCCGGCCATGATAATGCCGGCCGCTACGTCATTGGCTTGTAATCTTGAAACTGCTTGCAATACAAGTTCCTGCCGGTGTGCCAAAAACAAAACATGGTTGCCGCGTGCCGTTGCCAGTCTGACCATTTCCGATGCAATAACGGTTTTTCCTGATCCGGTCGGGCTGACAAGCAGTAGACTTTTTTTTCCAGCCTTAAACTTTTCTCGTAGTCTCTGAATCGCTTCTAGTTGGTAGTCTCGTAACATTTTTGCCCCTTAAAAATAAAATTTCTCGGTATTTGCGCGGCTGTTACCACCGCCCAGGTCGTTGCCGACACCGGATACCGAGAAATTCAACACACTAAATTGATTGTTGGTAACAGTTTTGCATAATTATTATAGCATAGTTTCGGGCTAGGGTCAAGCTGCGCTGATCTTAGTTTCGCCCATCGCCTACGCCCTCCCGTTCTTACAGTGTCGGCACCAAATGCCGAAGCACGCGTTATTAACTGCCATCTTGCCGCATCTAGGGCAAGCTATCGGGATGCTCATTCGTTGCCCTCCCATCGTCGCCGCTCTGCCCTGGTGCAGATTTTGCCAAACTCTCGGCTTGATATAACTTTGAGCTGCCACAGTAGCAGGGCAATGCGCCGGGCTGATATGATCTGATCATTTGTTAGGTTTTTCATGCGGCGCCTTTCATTTTACCGGCGATTTTTCACGCCGGATCTATTTAACGAGTTTGCACCCGTCGAGAAATAGTTAGCTCACGATTCATTGTCAGGAGTCAATACCGGCGAGCTAGAAACGGGTTTTTTATTTCGAGCTGATCTTGCAATATCAAAACGCGCCCTTGCTTCTGCTTTTTGCTCGTCGGTCATAATGCGCGGTGTCCTGAATGGATTTCTGCCACGCCGAAACGGATAGAGCGGGCAATCTGTAACCGGGCACGATTTGTTAGGGGTAGCTTTTTTTTAGCGTGTCTAGCCGAAATTTTAAGCGGGTGAGAATTGCTTCTATTACAGGGTCGATTGATTGGTTGTCTACCAGGTCAATAATCACCTCGTTTATGATTTGCTTCATAGCCCCTGCATACTGGCACTCGTTGCGAAATAGCTTCATCAGGTTTTCGTATTGTTCCATGTTTATTGCTCCTTAAAAAGGCACGCCGTCACCGAGATCGCCGCCCGCGTCGTTATTCTCAGCGGGCTTGCTACCGAGCAAGATTACATCTTTCACGCGCACGTCAAGGCTCTGCCGCTTTCCCGAATCTGTTGAATATTCTCTAAGGCTTGGCTCTCCCGTGATTCCGATCAGAGCGCCTTTTTTCAGGTAGTCAGCGATGCCTGTTTTTTCGGTCCAATAG
>JAKQQP010000303.1 GCA_029564115.1 Candidatus Rifleibacteriota bacterium
ATGAACAAAATTATCAGGCAGATAAATGCTGCCCGATATGATGAGGCATGGGGCAGCTTCGAAAGCGCCTGCTGCGACAATTACCTGTTCTTTTCACGATACGCGCAGGAATACGCGAATCTTTTGATCAGTAAAAACCAGCCGGCGTCGGCAACCCTGATTTTGTTGGCGCTTTCAGAACAGAGCTGAAAGGGCTTTCAAGGGGAGAATATATTTTGCGATTCTGGTCTAAGCATTTGTGGCGGGGCTGTTTTTTTGTAATTCTGTTGCTGGCCTGTGCAATTCTGCCGACTGAAGCGGCGGTTCGTGTCAATTCAATTCTATGCTCAAAAGCAACAGTGTCAAAAGGGCAGACGGGTATCGTCGTCAACATGGAAGTCGAGAATCTTGACGTCGGAAGCCCAGTTACCACCACCGTCGCGACCCTGACCTACTCGTTCGGGCAATACGAAACGACTCTCAATTCCCCGTCTCTCCCGGCAATTATACCTGCCGGGGCTAAAGTAACCTTCAAGTTTACCGTTTCTGTTTTTCCGATTATCAACTCAGGTGTCTGCACGGTCAATGGCGCAGTTGAAACCTCTGGCGGCAATGATTCCGGCGCTGACCTGACCCATAAATGGACGGTGCAGCAACCTGCCGAAGTCGTTGTCGCTTCGATTTTCGGCCCCGATGAGGTCACAAGAGGTTCTTCCGGCAACCAGGCGATCATGGATATCGAGCGCAGCGGCGAGGCCGATATTCTAATCAACTCGGCTGATCTGCTGCCAGTAACCCCTTCGAATTATGCAAACTGGAAAAAGATTTCTCCTGATTTTCCTCAGAATTTTGCCAAATCCTACTGGTGGAACGATAACTGGTTCTACCGCAGGCAATTGACCATCACCAACCGCTCGCCATCGGTTTTGCCGAAAACCTATGAAATAAAACTGGTCTTTGACCATCAGAAACTGGTGAGCGAAGGCAAATCACTGGTAAATGGTGACGACATCAGGGTCGTCTATTTCAACGGGGTCAGCTTTTCGCAGATAGACAGATATCTCGACCCGCTCGCCAGCGGCTGGAACCAGACCGACACAACCATCTGGTTC
>JAKQQP010000626.1 GCA_029564115.1 Candidatus Rifleibacteriota bacterium
TAGAAGATTCTTTAAGCAGCTCGAAGCCCTTTTCAAAGCAGTATGGGTCGAAGTGTTTGAAAAGTCCTGGCAGAATTTTTATCCGGAAACGCGTATCATGAATAGAACAGACAAAGTCAAGAACCTCATCTTTAGCCTGAGAAAAACGGTTGATGAGAACCAGTTCTGAGAGGTTATGCAAGCCCTCAAAATGCCCAAGTCGATGTTGTTCAATGAAATGTGGCAATAATTCCTTTACCGGGTATTCATTAAGAATTTGTACCATCTTCTCTTTTCGGGCACTTGATGCCTTTGGGTAAAATTCAAGATAGAGGGGTACAAAATCAGGCCTGCTGAACCTGATCAGAGTATCGAAATAAAAATCTTTTACCAGAACATCCGGCTGATTGAAGTTGTTTTTGATTACAGTGAACAGATCGAGTTCTTCCATCAGTGAAACAATTTCGAAATAAAGCGGAGAAGTACGGTCTTCGGGGAGAGCGCGCAGAAGTGCTCCCATTGCTTCCTGACCAAATTCTTCACTGATCGCATGCTGCACTTTCTGACGTATGCGCGGGTCAACGTCATTCAGGCATGAGATCATGATGTCAAGGGCTTCCTGGGTGCCGAGGGCTGAGAGAGCCTGCAAAGCGCTTTCCCTTAGACGGGTTTCCTTGCCTTTCAGCAGGGCCCTGAAAATTGGCAGGGCTTCCTGAATGCCGCGCTGCCCTGCAACATCGATCAGAGGCAGGATGATCTCGATCGAAGCCTCATTGAATGCCTCAAGAGCGGCCAGAACGACCTGATCGGTCTCTTTTGCCGTGTGCGCAATAAGCCCGTGAAAGGCGGCTTCCCGTGTTTTGGCATCGGAGCTTTCCAGGTCTTTTATAAGAAGCTCCGGGTCTTTTTTGCTTCCAAATGGCCAGATCATTGGGCAGGGGCTGGTGGTTTGGCTGAAAGAACCGCCATTACCTCCTTGCGGACGTTCTCGTCAGGGTCAAAACGCAGCGGTCTGATATATGGTGCCAGCATGAAAGGATTTACAATCTTGCCGAGGGCCTTGATCACATTTCGGCGCACATCCGGCTCAGGGTCACGTATTGCCTGAATCAGAATCGGAAAGAACCGGCTGTCTTTCAATTCGCCAAGAGCGAAAGCCGCAGAAGCGCGCATCCAGCGGTCGGGGTGCCGCATCATTTCGATGACCGGCTCATAAATCTGGTAATAGCCAAGCTTCCAGAGTGTTATGATAGTATTGGCACGTACCCGGTTATTGTCGTCATAAAGGCATGGCAGAATCTCTTCGGCAAGAGAAATATCGCCGACTTCAGCCATGGCTTCAACGGCGTTGGCTCTGACACGGTCATCCTGGTCTTTGAGAAATCCGACAAGCATGCCAGATACCGAGGGGCCACCAATTTTGCCAAGGCCCATGATTACAACTGCTCTCACCTGCGGGTCGGGGTCCTGGATGGCGACAATCAGGTGAGTTTTGAGTTCTGGTGGAATGTGGTCACAGAGAACTTCAAGAATCTTGGCTGAGAGAACACGGGTTCGCTGGTCAGATGCAGACAGATCACGTGTAATATCTTCCATGAAGGAAGTATCCATTTTTATCAATGACTGACCAATGGCTTTGCGGGCGTCTTCGGTCATTTTGTCGAAGCCGGTCATATATTTTCGGCGCGTGACAAATGCTATGGCCTTGTGGGCTGCCTGTTTTATTTCTACAACATTCGAAGCGAGCAGTTTTGTCAGGTTGTTGATGATCATCGGGTGATCGCGTTCTTTAAGGCGCTCTATTGTCTGCAGAACGATACTGCTGTCAGAGTCTTTGAGAAAATTCAACAGCATTTCGGTGCCGGCATTGTTCTGAAAATGCTTGAGATCAAGAATTTTCAGAATAGTCATGCGCACTGAATAATCCGGGTCACGCAGCTTGGTTTCAAGAATCTGCAGAGCGTTCTGCAGGCCTGATTCGCCAAGAATTGTAAGAATGCGTGAACGCAGCGCCGGATCCTGGTGGTAGAGAACCTCGGTTACAAACCTCTGCAGGCGGGGATCCATCATCAGCTGAATGGTTTCTGACTGGACTTCAGGCGGTACTTCCATGAAGTGCTCAAGCAGAAGGGTATTCAGAGTTTCGATGATGTAGTTTTCGGTCGGGTCGCCGAGTATCTTGAGGGCGGTTTTGCCGGTTTCGACATCTTTGTAACAGCAGGCGTTAATAAGAAGATTCTTGCGTATGGCAGGGTCGAGACCCTTGAGGAAGCTTTTCAGGTAGCCTTCGTTATAGCGAAAAATCTTGGCGAAATTGCGGAAAATTACATCGTGGTCATAGCGACCCAGGCGAAGCAGACACTCGGTCATCAGCTTGATGCACTGAAAATAGCGGTCGTTAAGATTGTTTTCGAGTGGATCAGTGAAATATTTGATCTGCGCTTGAACTTCAGGGCTTTTGCGCTGTGCCGGATCCATTTTGTCGAGTTCTTCGGCATAATCTTTAATGATTTTGCCGATCGTATCAGCCACTGTCGGCGGTATGGACTTGTAAGGATCAAGCAGAAATGGAAAGAGATATTGATAGGACATCGGGTCAGAAAGCTGTTCCATCAGCTTCAATGTATGCTGTCTGAAGCCTTCGCTTTTTTTGCCCAGCCCGTCAAATACCTTCTCAAAAAAAAGTTTGCCGTGTGACTGCAGGCATTTGAAGACTGGATAACGCATGCCTGGTGCAATTGCCGGCAACTCTCTGATGCAAAGATCGAGAAAGTCAGGGTTTTTTATCTTGTCGACATGCTTTGAAAATTCGACCTGCAGAATTTTTTTCTCGTCTTTTTTGGCTTCGACGACTTCTTCTTTAAGAATATCAAAGAAGATGGGGTAGGTCTTCGGGTTCTGGAGCATGACAATTTCTTCAAGATAAAGAATCTGCTCTTTGACCGAATAGTTGTTCCACTTTTCGAGAAGCTGCTTGAGAATGCCTGATTTCTCGATACCATGCTGGATGGTACGATGAATATCGGGGTCGAGTGTTTTACCAAGAACCTCGGTAACCGCCTTCAGGTTTTCCTCTTTGATGCCGACAAGAATTTCTTTGAAAGTTTCGCGCAGCAGTGTGTCGGGATATTTGATCAGCGTCAAAAGCAGACGAAGATCTTCTTCGTTCAGTTGATTGCGGTAATCAACGAAAACCTCGAGAATTTTCAATCTGGTTTCAAGATTGTCGTTCTCTTCGAATTTGTCGTGCAGAAATTCAATCAGACCATGATTCATGCTTGAGACAAAGTCGCTCTTGGCACGATCCGATGTTCGTTTGTCTTTCTGAAGCAGTCTTCCAAAAGCCTCTTCAGGATCCGAAATTTTTCGCGAAAACCAACCCATTAATTTACTGACCTTGAGAGCAGAATAGGATTTGCAGCATTATCGGCTAAGTTCACGGAATTTTGAACGATTGTTTGCTTATGAATATATACCGGCAAGGTAGCTGTACACAACAATTAATACAATTTTTAAACTTTATTTACAAGTTTTATAATCTTTGTTATAGTCATGCCAATCAACATCATCAAGCGAGGGTTCAAAAAGTGTGGTTCATTAGAAAAATTTTCTGGATGATTACTCTTCCTTTTATTGCGCTTACCGGCGTTCTGATGTTCGCCTTCCCCGAAGAAATGAAGGAATTCAAAAAAGATCTTATCGATATGTTTGAAAATTCCTGGCTTCGCTGGGTTGGCTTTGTCGTCTTCATCTCGGCAATGGTTCACATTGTCTGGATTTTTGACGGCAGGCACACTCTCGTCAGATTGACCGATCCGAACAGCTGATTTTCGAACCTTCAGAAATTACGGCGCAGGGTTTATTCCCAGGCCGTGATCTCCACCCGGAATGATTTTGCCCCGACGGGCGGATCTTTGAACGGGATCTCGAAAAGAGAGCTTTCCTTTGGCAGGAGCCCTTTGTCAAAACTTCTCAGGGTGCCTGTTTCACTGCGAAGCTCTCTTTTGTTTTCGTCAAGGATCTTTGCGGTGAGCTGAATTTTCTTCTTGACGGTTTTCGACAAATTGCTGAGAGAACCCACTACATAAAGGGTTCCGAGTTCGATATAACTGTCTATGCGGTCAATGCTGAAAAGTGGTTCAATATCGCGTTCGATGACCGGGTTTTGCTTTTCTTTGCGCTTTCTGGCAATGTATTCAGCGATTACTGTATCATCGTAAGCAGCCCAGAGCGAAAGATTCATTGGTTCAAGGCGAAGAGCGGTGCGGTATGCTTCTTTAGCCTCTGAATGGCGGTTTTCGACGACCATTTTGTCGCCGGTTTCGATAAATTTAAAGGCCGGGCTGTCGGTGGCAATCCCGGTTACTGCTGATATTTCGTTTACCAGGAGCGGGCTTTCCGGGTCGGCGGGGGAGGGGAATATTTTTCTACCGGGATTTTCGGGGAGAGACTGCGCTGCTGCTGCAATCTGGCATGCAAGCATCGCGGGCAAAATAATTGATCTGAGCTTTGCTGGCATTTATGACTCCTGTGCTTTATGCCGAAAGTTTGCGGGCAAAGGCTTCAAGAATGAGAGTGTAGAAGTTTTCGAAGCCAAAGAGCAGCATTCCCTCGTGCAGCATCTGGTAGGCAGCCAGACCGGCTTCATTCTCATTCTCGGTGAACATGCCAAGAAGTGTGTCGCGATCAACGGTCATGCTGGTCACTCTGATATCACTGCCGGGCTGGAGAAGTGATGTTATGGCTGTTTCTACGCGGTTCTCGTCAAATGAGCTCGATGCCTGAATGTAGAAAAAATCAAGACTGGCACCCCCGACCGGCGGATTGTCGACACCTGGAAGAGAGACGTCCTGCCCGGGAGTGTTGAGACCCGTCTCAGGGTTTGCCGCTGCTGCAATACCAAGCATTTCAGGCGCGAGGATAATTGCGGCGTAGAGACTGTCGCGGGCATTTTCCAGAACTGCTTTACGAATTTTTTTCAGCAACAGGCCAGCTTCAAGATTCTTTTTTATGAAAAGATCGGTAGTCTGAGCAGCGCCCAGAGCAAGAAGACTGGCAGTCATCGGGTTCTCCGGATTTAAAGCACAAAGCTTGGCCTTGCCCTGCGGAAGAATTTGTACGATACCCGATTCATGAAGAAGGTGGACACGGTTATATGCCGTACCATAGGGAAGCTTGAGCTTTCGTGAAATCTGGTGGATTGACAGTACCCCGTCGGGTGTTTCCATGAAGGCGCGTGTTATGTCGATGTTTGTTTGCATGGCAGGCAGTATACAATATTTTTTGTGGGTTATCAATTTATTGAGAATAGTTGAAAAATGGTTCTGCCAATTTTCGGATTCAGGCTGCTGACAGGCGAATTTTTTATTATAATATCAGTATGGTAGAAAAATGAAAGCAAAGGTTAGGCAAAACATGCAAAAATTTTTAATTGTTGATGATGAATCTGTTAATTGCAGGCTGTTGAAAGAATTTCTGGCTGAGAGAGCCTGTTGCGATATTGCATATTCCGGCAAAGATGCCCTTAAACTTTATACAACCGCCTGGGAAACCGGCAACGATTACGATCTGATGCTTCTTGATGTGTCGATGCCTGAAATGGATGGACTTGAAGTGCTTGAACGCATTCGCAAAGATGAAGAAAATCGCGGCATCAAACTTGGAACCGGATTGCCCATCATAATTCTTACCGCAGTTAAAGATTCCTTTATGAGCGCTTTTAAAAAGGGTGCTGAAGAATATATTCTCAAGCCGGTGAACCGCGAAACCTCAATCAATAAAATTGACGAGCAGTTGCAAAAGAGGGCTCAGGGTTGAGTTTTGAGCTTAAGCAGCTTCAGAGTCTGTCTCAAGAGGTCTTCCGGTGAAAATGGCTTCGAAAGATAGGCATCCATGCCGGCGTTGAGACAGGCTTCTCGGTCGCCTTTCATTGCTCTGGCGGTAACGGCAATAATCGGCACATGCTGATTCGGGCCCTGATTTTTTCTCAGGGCCTCGGTTATTGCCAGACCACTCCAGCCTGGCAGGCACCAGTCAAGAATCACCAGATCGAATCTGGTGCGGTTAAGTATCTCTGTTGCCTTCAGGCCGTTGTCGACGCTCTGGTGCCTGAAACCAAAAAGTTCAAGGCACTGTTCGGCGAATTTGCAGCTGGCGGGATCGTCTTCAACTATCAGAATCGAAACGTCTGCCGGTTTGATTTCGGGTTTTCCAGACAGTTCATTGCTGTTTGCGTTATTTTCCGGGTTGCTGCTTTCTGCCGCCATCTGGTCGAAGGGAATATTGAAGAAAAACTCGGAACCCTTGCCGGGAGTGCTGCAGCATCCGATGGTGCCGCCCATCAGATCGACAAGTCGTTTCGAAATGGCCAGACCAAGGCCAGTGCCGCCAAACCTGCGGGTTGTGCCGGTGTTGGCCTTGGTGAATTTCTCGAAAATCAGTGGCAGATCCGCGGCAGATATGCCGATGCCGGAGTCTTCGACGCTGACATCTATGTAACAGTTGCCTGAGTTGTTGCAACTCTGTCTGGCTTTTATCTTAACGTAGCCGTTTTTGGTGAATTTTACCGCATTCCCGATCAGGTTGATCAGAACCTGTCTTACCCTTTGACTGTCACCGTTTACCTCGTGTGCAATCAATTGAGAATCAAGTTCCAGGTGCAATGTAATACCTTTGTCGGCTGCTTTTGGCTCAAAAAGTTTCACTATGTCTCTTATCATTTTGCCAAAAGAGAACGGGGTTTTGTCGAGAATCAGTTTGTTTGCCTCGATTTTTGAAAGATCCAGGATGTCGTCAATTAAAGCCAGAAGAAGCGAACCGGAAGACTTGACAATCGCAGCATAATCACGCTGCTTCTCAGAGAGGCTGGTCGACAGCAGTAAGTCGATAAAGCCAAGAACTGAATTCATCGGTGTGCGAATTTCATGACTCATGTTTGCCAGGAATTCACTTTTGGCAAGACTGGCTGCTTTGGCATCTTCGATGGCCTTCTTCAGCTTTTCTTCGTATTCTTTTCTTACCGTGATTTCTTTTGCCAGCTCGGCATTTGCCGTTTCCAGCTGACGGGTTCGCTCTACAACCCGTTCTTCAAGGGTGTCGAGGGTCTTTTTCAGTTCAAGTTCAGCGCGTTTTCGCAGGGTGATATCGGTGGCGATAATTACTGCCCTCGACAGCAGGGCACCGCTGTCTGGAACCGGCCTGCATATAAGGGTAAGAAAGACAGGGTCATCGTTTATTCTCAACTCAGCTTCGGTTTCGAAGATACTGTTGCTGGCAAAGGTTTCTATGATGTCTTTTCGCAGGGTATCCCGGTCGGGTGAGGCAAAGAATTCCCATAGATGAATTCCGGTGATTTCGTTTTTTTCGCGTTGCAAAATTGCTTTGCCTGCCGGGTTGATCACCAGAATGCGCCCCTCGGTGTCGATAAGGCTTACCCAGTTTGGCGATGCTTCCACAACTCCCTGATAGCGAAGATCTGAAGAGAAAATAACCTGTGATGAGGCTCTTAACCGGTCGGCCAGAACGCGGCGAAGCGCTTCTTCCGATTTTTGTAGACAGGTGACGTTGGAAAAGGTGGCAATCAGGCACTGAGTATCGCTGCAAAATTCCTGGCAGTGAAACATTTCGACCGAAAGGGCTTTCTGTTTGCCGTCACAAGAGGTGAAATCGACGAGAATCGGCTTTTGTTGCCCCTCTGAAAAGCTTTTCAGAAGAAGTTGTGTGTCGATATCGACTTTTCCTTCGCATATCTCGTATAGATATCTGCCGACAGCCTTTTCTCTTGAAATTTCGAATAAAGCACAACCCATGGGGTTGATGTTTCTGATCAGGCCTTCACTGGTTAGAAGAAGAACTGCTCCAGGGGCAAAATGAGTGATTGCCTGAAAATAATCGTTTGAACTGCAGACACCGCCACGTTTTGTTAAATTCATGTGATTCCCTTTTGTTCGGCAAAAAATTTGACTGATCGGCTACGGGAATTCAGGGCTGCGACATTCTACTGATTAATTATAACTTGCCGGTCAGGTTTTCCGTAACGCATAAAACCTGAAAAATTTTACTATTTTCTATTATTATTTAAAGACAGATGACCCGACCCGAAGAAAAATGTCTTAAAATGCCTGCCAACAGCAAGAATTAGCAAATCTGTAAAAAGTAAAGAAAAAAATAACAAAATATTGACTACTAGTATTTCGGGTGGTATAATCCAAGACCATTTCGCGAATGGTACATAAATTGCTAAGTTTTCGGAGACCGGCCGGCATTGTTAAGATTAACAAACAAAAATCTTCTATTTTCCAGAAAACTGAGACTGAGTTCTTCTTTTGTCGTACTAAAATGCGGGTGTTTTCAAGCTTTTTGAGAATACCCGTTTTTCCATTTAGCTCTGTTGTCAGCGCAGCAGGGTATGTTACAAATCTAAGGAGCAAGGCAGAATTATGGTGACAAAGCAACAGCCTGTAGCCAAAAAGTATCTGATGGCGAGAGATCGGCTATTTGAAAACATTCCGAACCTCATCGACATCCAGCTCAAATCTTTTGAATGGTTTCTGCAAGCCGGAAAAGAACCCTCCAAAAGAGATAAACAGGGGCTGGAGGAAGTTTTCAGAGAAGTTTTTCCGATCCAGGACTACGTAGGTAATCTCTGCCTGGAATACAATGATTACAGCCTCGGCCTGCCGATGTGTAAAAATTGTCCGCAGCTTAAGCTGCGCAAAAAATGTCTTTATGACGACTGCAGTTTCGTTGAAAAAGAATGCGAAATCGCGTTCATCGGCGAAACTCCCTTCCGCGTCAAACATAGCCCCGACCAGTGCCGCAAGCGCGATCTGACCTATTCGATTCCGCTCAACATCCGTGTTCAGCTGATCATGCAGCAGACCGGTGAAGTTAAAGAACAGGAAATCTTCCTGGTCAATCTGCCCTGTATGACCGAGCGCGGTACCTTTATTATCAACGGTGCTGAACGCGTTGTCGTCAGTCAGCTGCACCGCTCACCCGGCGTTTATTACAGTTTCAACCGCGCCAAAAAGATGTATTCAGCTAAAATCGTTCCCTATCGTGGCGCCTGGATGGAATTCGAACTCGACCTGATGAAAGACGCTGTATTCGTCAGACTCGATCGCAAGCGCAAAATTCCGATCACCACCTTCCTGCGATCTCTTGGCTATGCCAATGACGAAGCAATTCTTGAACTTTTTGACAACAACGAGACCATTGCAAGCTCGCTGAAGTTTGACAAGCAGTCTGTAAGTGCCGC
>JAKQQP010000333.1 GCA_029564115.1 Candidatus Rifleibacteriota bacterium
GCCTGTCTTATCTGCCCTTCAGCATCGTCAATCTCATAGTGACTCTTGAGCCGGTTTTTACAGCAATAATTGCCTATTTCATTCTAGATGAACGTTTCAGCAATCTGCAGCTCTGCGGCAGCGCGGCAATCATGGCCGGGGTTCTGCTGCTACAGCGTCACGATAGCGGCACAAAATCATCTTCGCCAGTGCAGATTGACGCCCAGGCCGCGCCGGCCATTTCCCGGAGTAATTGAGCTATACGGAAGCGTTTTTAAGTCGAGGTTATAAATCGTCGGCAGGGCTTCTGACTTTAACTCCCGGGCGGTTGAGAACGTGGGTATAGATCATGGTTGTAGAGACGTCAGAATGCCCGAGCAGCTCCTGAACGGTTCTGATGTCGTAACCAGCTTCGAGCAGGTGGGTTGCAAAGGAATGGCGGAGGGTATGAACGCTGACTCCTGATGGCAGGCCGGCTTCCTGAACCGCTTTTTTCACGGCTTTCTGGAAAGAATTTTCGTGAATATGGTGGCGGCGCACCTTGTTTGAGCGCGGGTCGACCGACAGGCGGTCAGAGGGAAAAGCATATTGCCAGGGCCATTCTTTGCCGGCCGAAGGGTATTTGCGATCGAGTGCATCGGGCAGCGAGGTTTCGCCGAGGCCATTTTCGAGGTCCTGCTGGTGGAGTTTTCTGGTGACTTCGAGCTGTTCCAGCAGCGCTTTTTTGTATTTTGCCGGCAGCGGGACGATGCGGTCTTTTGCGCCTTTGCCTTCGCGAACTACAATTGAATTACCGGAAAAATCGATATCTTTGACCCGCAGGCGCAGGCATTCCATGAGGCGCATCCCGGTTCCGTAGGTAATACCGGCGAGCAGTGCGTAAATTCCGTCGAGGCGCTCGAGCAGGGCTTTAACTTCTTCTTTGCTCAGGACGGTCGGAATTCGTTGCGGTCTTTTAGCTCTGGCAAAACCAAGCTGACCGGAAATATCTATTCCCAGAACATTGTTGAAGAAAAAAGCGAGAGCGTTGAGGGCCTGGTTCTGG
>JAKQQP010000358.1 GCA_029564115.1 Candidatus Rifleibacteriota bacterium
CACTGGCACAGCGTTGAGTTTTGCCGCTGCTGTCGAGAACCCTGACTGGCAGGCTGAGAGCGTTCTCAAAAATTATTCGGCCCGGGGCGGCCCGTTCAATGCCGATGGCTACAGCTGGCAGGTTCCCTTCGCGATCGAAAAGGCCGGGTTTTATCAACTGGTGACTAATGCGGCGATCAGCCTCGACCCGCACCAGGCCGCTTTGCGCATTGTTAAAGACGAGGTGCAGATCCCGTATTTTACCGGTGGCATGGAACGGCGCGAAATCGATATTCAGGTCGTTGAAGAATATGACAAGGCGGGTAACCGTTCGCTGTACATAATAAAATTCAGCGATGGTATCAGAAAGCCTTCGTTTATCAGATTTCGAGCTGGTGGTATTTTCAACCGAACTCTCAAGTTTGAAAAGCACGATTTCGGGCAGTTGAGCTGGCAGTCGTGGCGTCAGTTGAACTGGGTAAACCAGACCGAAAAAGAGTCTGAGTTCGTTTTCAACCTTTCACAGTTTCCGGATGATCAGCAGGAACTCAGGCTGATTGTCGAGCACGGCAGCAATCAGCCCCTTGAAATCAAAGATTTTAAAGGCATGTATTCTGCCCGCGATTTGTTTTTTGTTGCCGGCGAACCGGGAATTTTCTGGCTGATGGGCGGAAACCCCGAAGCAAAAGCGCCCAAATATGATCTGGCAATGATTGAAGAAGCCTTGAGCGAACTCGACCCGGTCAAAGTCATGCCTGGCGCCGTCGAGTCGATTGCATCGGCATCTGCAGATGGCAAAGCCGGTGCTTTTGCCGGTTTTGAGCAGGGTGCGCCATTCAATGATGCCGGGTATTCGTGGGTTGCGACTTTTACGGTGCCGGTTCCCGGTTTTTATCAGCTGTCGTTGAATCTCAAGGCAGCGTTAGACAGCAACCCTGATGGCATCAGGCTCGTAAAAAACGGTCTGCAGATTCCGTATTTCCCTGGGCGTATCGGGTTATCATCGCTGGATCTGCAGTTTTCTTCGGATTATAAACGTGATGAAAACAAGACTTATATCGGGGTAAATCTGCCAGTTGCTTCTAAGCAATGGAAAAATCTGGAGTTGATTTCGTCGGGGGTATTCAGCCGCAAAATAAACTTTGAGATTCGCAAACCGGGTAAGCTGGGCTGGAAGGTCGTTCATACGGACACCTGGGTTAACAACAAAGAAAAGAGCAGTGGCTTCAGTGTGTTGCTCGAACAGTTTGCCGAGGGCGAAACCGAATTCAGGCTGGTTATCGAACATGGCGACAACAGCCCGATCGAGGTTAAGGCG
>JAKQQP010000362.1 GCA_029564115.1 Candidatus Rifleibacteriota bacterium
GTTGCACCCCACATCTGATCTCAGAGGGCTCAACGTATTGGTTATCGATGACAGTGAATCGTCACTGAACGCGTTCAGGTCGCAGCTGCAATCGCTTTCTTTCGTTGTTTCAACCGCCAGGTCGTTAGAAGAGGCCTCAGAGCGGCTTTCTTCACGCGTCGCCGTGCGCCGGTTCGACCTTATCCTCCTCGACTGGAAATTCCCGGGCATCAGCGGTCCCGAAGCAATCAGAGCCATCAGAAAATCATCGATGACAGAAGGCGAAGACGGCCGGAAAATTCCTATAATCAGCGTCGTTCCATTTGGCCAGGAAATCATCGCTGAAAAGACCATTGGCAGCGAACTTGAAGCTCTGCTGATCAAGCCTTTTACTCTATCAACACTTCTTGACACGATCCTCAGGGTTTTTCACAAAGACGTATCGATCCCAAGGCGCAGTTCCCGCGCAAGCCTTAGCCCGGAAGTCCTTGCCGACCTTAAGGGTTTAAGAATTCTGCTGGTCGAAGATAATGAAATCAATCAGGATTTTGCATCAGAGCTCCTCAACAAAACCGGAATCATTGTTGAAATAGCAGGTAACGGCCTGATTGCTCTGCAGATGCTGGAAAAGCATCAATTCGACTGCGTTCTGATGGACGTGCAGATGCCGGAAATGGACGGATATGCCGCCGCCAGAGCCATAAGACTTCAGGAAAAGTTCCGCCAGCTGCCTGTGATTGCCATGACAGCAGGCGCCATGTCTGGCGATCGTGAAAAGGCTCTGCAGGCTGGCATGAACGATTACGTAACCAAACCTATTGACCCGCAGAAGCTTTTCCGTAAGCTGTTGCAATGGACCCACACCGACAGATCAGCATCGTCGCTCAGTGAAGCTTCTGAAAAACAAAGTCAGGCAATTCAGAAATTGCCACAGATTCCCGGAATGGACGTCGAAGCCGGTCTCGAAAGAATAGGCGGCAACATTGCAATGCTGATTAAAGTAATGAAAAAGTTCTGCCTTAATCATGCTGATGCCACCGACAAAATTAAGAAAGCACTCGAAACAGGGCAAAATGACGAGGCAAGGATTCTTGTTCATAATCTCGCGGGAGTTGCAGGAAATCTTGGGGTAAAAGCCATTGAAAACCAAGCCCGGGCTATTGAGGCATCGATCGTCAACGGCCAGATCGAGCTGGCCCATGAAATTCTGCGTCAGCTGAAAACCGAGCTTAACCAGTTCATTGCTGCAGCGGAGAAGCAGTTGAATTCAGAAACTCAACCTGCAGCAGCGACAAACACGACGCACACGAACCGGCAACAGCCAGCAAAAGGATTGTAAATAGCAGAAAACAGTATTAAAATGATGCTGTATTCGATCATTACAAGCACTCCAGCGAAAGAGCAGCAGAATTACAACAATGAAAAATCTCGAAGAACTTCTCGTCACAGAATTAAAACTGCGCTTCCAGCCAGACATCATAATTCTCTACGGTTCCCGTGCCCGCGGCGATGCTGATATAAACAGCGATATTGATGTTGCCTGCTTCTGCCAGAAGCCCGAATTAAAGAAAGAAGCCCGTAGTTTTCACGGACTTTCCCTTGACGCGTGGTTTTACCCGACCGAATCGATGAACTCCGACAATGATGAATTTTTGCGACTGCACGACGGCCGCTGCCTGCAGGACATGGACGGAACCGGCCGCGCTTTTCTGCAAAGGCTGCATGAAAGATTTCTCAAGGGTCCTGCACCTGTTGCCGAAGAAGAGCGCAAGCATTCGATCGAGTGGGTCAGAAAAATGCTGCAGCGTGCTTCCGGCAACAGTATCGAAGCTCTTTACCGTCGCAGCTGGCTGGCAGTCGAAATACTCATGATCTACTTTCAGCTGCGCAATCAGTGGTATTGCGGCCCCAAAAAAAGCTTCGGCTGGCTCGAAAAAAATGACCCGCAGGCCCTCAAACTGTTTCAGGCGGTTTACCAGAACCCCGAAAATCTGCAGGCCCTTCATGTTCTGGCAGATCATGTCATTGCAACCGACCGGCAGAATTCTGGCGATAAATGACCGTCAGAAAACCTGCTACCACTAAAACAGTTGCTTTGAGATATATGCTATCATTTTCTCTGAACCTCCTTTAACCTGAAAATCCTGGATCTCCGACATGACTTATGAAATGCTTGGCTTTCTCTTTTTCGCTGCCGGAATAGCTGGTTTTATCGACACGCTTGCCGGTGGTGGCGGCTTGATTACCATACCGGCACTTATTCTGAGCGGGATTCCGCCGCACGCCGCCCTCGGCACCAATAAACTGCAGAGCTCTATCGGCAGCGGCACCGCCACTTTTATCATGTTCAAGAAACGCAAGGTGAACTGGTCCGACGTAAGATTTCTTATGCTGGCAGCCTTTGTCGGGGCTCTTGCCGGAACCGTCGCCGTGCAATTCGTCGATGCGAAGGTATTGGGTTTCGTTATTCCGATAGTTCTCGTAATTATCGCAGCTTATTTTCTGCTGGCTCCAACCCCATCAGAAGTGAACAATCAGCCACGCATGTCACCGCAGTTGTATCAGCGACTGCTGGTGCCGGCAATTGGCTGGTATGACGGCATGTTCGGCCCCGGAACCGGTTCGTTTTTTGCCCTGGCTGGCGTTTCGCTCAGAGGGCACGGCATGATCGACGCCACCATAATCGCCAAAACTCTCAATTTTGCCACCAATATCGCCAGTCTGGCGGTTTTTCTCATTGTTGGAAAAGTAGTCTGGATTGCGGGCCTGACAATGATGGTCGGGCAATTAATCGGTGCCGCCGCAGGTTCATATTGCCTGCTGCGCATAAATCCACGATACTTAAGGGTTCTGGTGGTTCTGATGTGCCTCAGCATGCTTGCCAGATACGCGGCAGCAAACGGCTGGTTCAGCTAAAAACCTTGCAGCGCTTAATTTTCGGTATCATCGGCGCTGCCGGCAGCATCTTCTCTACCTTCGTCGCCATTTTTGGCTGATTCGACTGACTCGTTATTGCCAGAGTTCTCTGATACGGGAGTCAGAACCGTCTCAACCGGACTGCCGGCCTCCCAGGCTTTCCCGTTCCAGGTATAAAGAGTCTCGACTTTTTTCGCAGAGGCTGCCACGCCATTTTCACTGTCCGCTTCTTCATTGGTAGTGGTACGCAACAGCAGAGATTTCTCTCCCAGCCCTTCATCGCCCGGAAAGACAAACACAGATTCAACATGAAAAACCCCGGCTTCAGATACTTCTTCGGCAGTGGGGCCAGTTAAGATTTCCCTGCCGGTCCAGAAAAACAGAATGTTGCCGCGCGTGTAACCACAGGCATCATAACCGCAGTTAATCTGAAAGACCTTTTTGATATCCTGAGTCCCCTTCCAGGAGAGTTCATCGATTCTTACATTGTAGCCATAATTCTTTTCCTGGCCCATCATGGTGGCAATCCATTTAAACGGTGCCCTGGCAATAATCTGCCCTTCAGAAATCACGCGGCACTCGCCGGCAAAATTGAACTCACCAAACCCGGTAATACCCGAAACCAGCGTCAGCTTTTTCCCTGAGTCTTCGAAATTGATCGAGGCAAGCGACAGCAGACCACCCCAGATATGCCCCTGAACTTCCGGTTGAGAAACCGACTGTACCCTGTACCACGGAGCGGCAAAACCCGACATGGAGAATTCTCCGTAAGGCTCATCGAGTGTCTTCAGTTCAGTGCCAACCGGAAGGTTGCCAACGACACGCCCCGATGTCGAGGGGGCCGCCCGCAGGTTAACCTTGTCGGCAAACAGGTAAACTTTGGCCCCGGCGGCAAACTTGCCATACTGGTAAATCTGTTCTTCGGCCTCTGCCAATGGGCAGAAAATCAGAATTGCAATGGTCATTATCATCAGAGCAGTATTCTGCAAAAAGCCGGTTCGAAGCATTGGTAATTCTCCTCTATCCTATGAATGACTTTTCTGTTCTTGAACGAGCGTAATATGGCTGCCTTGTGGCAAATTCAGGGTCTGTTGTTTTCGAAACGGTACATGATAAAATATACCACAGCAGGATACTGCGAAAGGATATATTGATGCAGGTTTCTTCAAAAGAACAATTCTTGCCCGGGTTCAGAATCTCGATTGTCGACGCCCTTGTTCTGGCTGCAGGAACTGCCGGTTCGGCATTTTTGAGGTCAGAAAGCTCTGAGGCAGCCGTTCTGGTCGCCATGCCGGTTCTGCATTTTTTTCTTTTCTGCAATGTATTTCGCATCAAAAGACGAAAAGAATTGATCTGGGCCGCCATTTTCGTAATTTCTTCGGTCTTTTTTATTGTCTATCAGATGTTTTCAGCAGCATTTTTAATAATTGCGAATTTTCTTCTGGCTGCAGTATTTATTGCACTGGAAACGCGGGAACCTGACTATCACGGAATTTTCTGGCAAAAAATAAATCCGGGTCTTGAGCAGTGGTGGAGCAATAGAGGTGAAAGCAGCACCCGAACAGACCAGCGGCAGGCTTAATCAGCAAACTTCTTGTAAAGAGAGAATTTATGGCCAATTTACTGGAAAAGGCGAAGAATTTTTTTCAAAAAGTACCGGCATCGCCGACCAACCCACACAAACCGGTTGCCCGGCCCGAGTTCAAAATCGAAGATCTCTTTGAAACAGAGCAACAGGACTCCGGCAAAACTTCCGGGCTTGACGAGAAACTTCGCCAGGCCTATTTCTGGGTTACCAATACCGCTATCATCAGCCCGTTTTACGATATCGAATACAACGATGAGCCACCGCGAACCTTTCAGTTCGGCGACCGTAAGTTTGAGCTGGCGCTGCCGACCGGCCAGAGCTATTCAAGCTTCGTGCTAATACCGCTGCTGAACCTGGCAGTGCGTGGTCGCTGCCTGATTGTCGGCGGCCCCGGGCGCGGCAAAACCGCAACGGCGATTCTCATGGGCCTGCTTGCCGGCTATTCGCAGATAGAAATAAAACGGGCAATTCAGCATGGCCAGCCGCAGATGACGATTGCCGATCTGCTCGGGCATCCTCTTCCGGCCGATATGGTCAAAGCCGACAACATCGGCGACATCAGAATCTCATGGCGCAAATGGCTGTCGATGCGGGTTAAAATCATCGATGAATATAACCGCATTCCGACCAGAACCCAGTCGGCGCTGCTGACGGTTCTCGCCGACAATTATGCCGAAATTCTCGATCAGGTTTTTGAGTGCCCCGATTCAGCCTGGTATCTGACCGCCAACGACGATGGCGGCGGCGGCACCTATCAGGTTATCGAAGCGCTGCGTGACCGTATCGATATCGTGATCAGGGCATTTCACTTCAATACAAGGTTTCTGGCTGATCTGCAGCGTCGCATCGAGTTGTCATTCAAACCCGAAGAAATTATTCCGCCAGAAATCATCTTTTCCGAAGATGAGCTGACGCTGATCAATAAAGAGATCCGCAAGGTTCGCATCGACGAAAAGGTGCGACGACCACTCGAATTCTTCTGCCGTCACTTCGAATTCTTCGAACCCGCCTCGACCAGACTCGAATACATGACCAAAGACACAGCAAAGCTCTCTGGCCAGGATTTCGCCCAGCTGGCAAAAGAAGAAACCGGCAAAGATTTGATCAGAGACCTCGGCTCGCAGACAAAAAATGGCCTCTCGGTAAGAAAACTGATGACCATTATTCAGTTCTCAAAGGCTCTCGCATATTTCAGAGGTTCGCCAGAAGTCGAAATCGAAGACCTGCGGCAGATTATTCCGTTTGTGCTGCATGACACGCTGACCCCGCATCTTGAATCGCCATTCTTTGATCAGCCACGCCATGAGTCATATCGAATCGACCGCATCAGCTGGCTGCGCAAGCTGTTCGACCTGTCGAACGAAGAATTTTTCAGGCGCGGTCTGCAAAAATCCGATCCGGTAGCTGATTTTGAAAAAGAATTCGAACTTGGTCTCGAAGGGCTGCCGGTCGACGAAATCGAAAGACGCATGAACGATATCGAAAAACAGCTCGGGATGATGGCAAAGTCAGGCAAAGTTTACGGGCACATGGCCGACGACATCCTGAAGCTCAAGTATTTTCATCAGCGTTATACCAACTACCGGCGGTGGCTGAAATGGAAAAAATAAGCTGTCAACCGCTGATCGAGCTTCTCCGTGAAAATGCCGAAAGTCTGAATCAGCTGCTCAAGTCTTTTAACAACGGCTCGAAACGCCTTAACACCGACTCGATTCCGGGCTGGTTCAAAGAGGTCATCGAACCGGTTTTTATCGCCGTGCACCAGCATAACCCGACTCTGAGCCGGCGCGTCTTCGACGCCCTCTACAATGATATGCTGCAGACCCTTTCTTCAGCCGCTGGGCAACAGTCCAACCAGTTGCTCAGATCATGCCGGCTGCTGCTGACACAGAACCCCGCTCTGACCGCCGCTAACCCGGCCAGGCTGATAAAAATACTCAGTGTGGCGACCCTTAGAATTTCGCGCCATTCAATTGCCGCCGCCGAAAAATGGCTGGCACTGATGCAGAAAATCTTTGCCGCAGCGGGCAGTATCGGCCAGCTGCTTCTGGCAGCAAGATTTGCCGCCTGGCGCTGCGGCATGGCGCACCTGCGTCACCTCACCGGTTCTCTGAGCAAACTTGAACCCGGATTACGCAACCTGATTTTTGCTGATGAAAAAATCAGCGAAGATGATCTGAGTAAAAGCTGGCCAGATGGAGCTGGCACGAAGCCATTTTCGCTTGGTGCTTTCAAAGGTCTGCAGGGTAAATTCATGCGCCCGCCCAGGGTGTTTCTTGATAATAACCTCGTATTTGTCGCTGACGGGCGCTATTCTGCAGTAGTTTTTGCCGACCGGTATGGGGCGCTTCTGCACGACGCCCCAGAAATTTCAGAAGACCTGATTCCGAACGTTTTAAAAACTGTCGACCTGGCCCCACCCGAAGCGGCAAAAATTCTCAGCCGCTACCCCGACCTGACCTCATGGGTTTATCATGACGCAACCCTTTACCTTACCACCGCTTCGTCACATGCAGTTTTCGTCTTCGGAGCGATAAAAGATTGAATAAAAAAAACGCTAAAGTAACGGATCTGCCAGTTATCCGCGACAGGTGGGCAGCCGCCTGGCCTGAAGCGGTGAAAATCTGGAACCCTTACGTCGCGCTGCGCGAACCCGAATGGTGCATGTCGCAGAAAATGGCGGAAAAAGAAGGGCTGACCGGCAGTTTCGCGATGATCCGGCTGACCGATCATCGCATCGTCATCGATATTGCAACTGTTCAGAACTATCAGGTCGAAGACTTCGCCCTGCAGGTGCTCGCCCACGAAATCGGCCACCACGTTCTGATACCGGCCAATAATTACGACAACGCCGGTCTTTTCAAACGCATCCGCATTGCCCTCGCCGGCATCGAAAACCGGGCACCGCTGGTTTCCAATCTTTACAGCGACCTGATAATCAATGACGCTCTGCAGCGCACCATGAATCTTGACATGGCGACAGTCTACAAGCATCTGCAGGCAACCTGCCAGGTCACATCAAAGCTGCACATCTGGTATATGCGAACTTATGAATACCTCTGGAGCCTGCCACGTGGGTCGCTTTCAGGCCTGAAACAGTTACCGCAGATTGACGCCGACGCTTCGCTTGCCGCTTCGGTTATCAGAAGCTATGCACGCAACTGGCTGGACGGTGCCGGGCGCTTCGCCCTGCTCGCCTACCCTTACCTTATCGAAGACAACGAACATCAGCAGGCAAGAAACGAACTTTCACGCTATCTCGATGCTGAAAAATCAGGTGACGGCTCCGATATTCCAGGCGGAATGGCCGAGATTGACGATCAGATTCTCGAAGGCATTGTCGACCCACGCTCAGAAGCCATTGCCAGCTACGAGGGAAAGGGCGAAACCGAATCTGGCAAGCCTGACAAAGCCGATAAGCCAGAGCTTTCGAAACTCAGATCAACCACCGGTGGTACCGGCCCGCAGCAGCGTTACCAGCAGCCCGGCGTCTACATCGACATGATGAAACAGGTTGACCCGTCGGCAGATGAAAATAAGCTCGTAAACCGTTATTACCGCGACATCGCCCTGCCTTACCTCGTGCCTTTTCCGGCCGACACGACAGAGCCTCTGGCAGAACTCCTGCCAGAGGGCACCGACCCCTGGGAACCGGGCGACCCCATCGAAGAACTCGACTGGTTCGAGACCGCTCTGGTTTCGCCGGTAATAGTACCGGGAATAACCACGCGCAGCCGCGTTTTCAGTGTCGATTACGATACGCCTGAAAAAGATCAGCCTTTTAATCTTTATGTGGGCATCGACTGTTCAGGCTCGATGAACAACCCGCGAATAAATTTTTCGTGGCCGATTTGCGCCGGAACAATCGTTTCTTTGTCGGCACTGCGTGCCGGAGCCCGTGTAATGAGCTGTCTTTCCGGCGAACCGGGCATGTTTCTTGAAACCCCTGGGTTCATTAAATCAGAAAATGATGTGTTAACCGTTCTCACCTCATACCTTGGCACCGGGTATGCATATGGAATTCCTCGCCTGAAAACCCCTTACCTTGAAAACGTCAAAGGTAAAACGCATCTGCTGATCGTTTCTGATGATGATATATTCTCGATGTTACAGGCCAAAGATTCTGGCGGCCGTGAAAATTACGAAATCGCAGAAAAAGCCCTCGAAATGGCTGGGGGCGGCGGCACCTTCGTTCTGCACTCGCGCCCCGGCTGGCACAAAGAAGATGTCGGGCGCTTGCAGAAAATGGGTTGGGTAGTGCATTATGTAACCGCTGAGAGCGAGATGCTCGACTTTGCCCGGGCTTTTGCCGACCGCTTTTACCGCCGGAAAGGGAAAAAACCTTGAAAAATGCCCTGAATGTTCCCAGTGTTTCAGAAATGGTTCATCACATCAAGCAGTGCCCGGCAGAATTTCTCGGGCAGCCAGACCGCAATGGTCGATCAGGAATCAGCACCGAAGCATTGGTAAACGACACATTACGCACCCTGAGCGGTGATGCCACGGCACCCCGCCTGATCGATATTGCCGCCGCAAAAAGATCTCTTGCCGAACTCAGTCTGCAGCAGATCTGCTGCTGGGTTTTATCGCATCAATTTTTCCGGCAGATTGACAGCGGCTGGGTACGGCAGTTTTTCTGCAAAGGCCTCAGCGAAGTAGCCCCGTTGGTTAAAACCGAACAATGGGTTAAAGACGAAGAACGCGCCGAAGAACTTGCCCGCATTATCTTTGCCGCCTGTGGCAAATGCCCGGGTAACGAGTCTGAAGCAGAAGCCGCCGACCGTTTCGATTCGGTCAACACCGTCAAGCGTCTCAAGGTAATTGAAGAAACAAAAGCCGCAATGGAACGCGCCCAGGAAATCCGCCGCCAGATGGCTGAAAAAGCGGCACGCGAAGCGGCAAACGTCTATTCGAGGGAATAATGAAACCAGTACAGGGTCTTACAGATGAACAGAGATTTCCGCTGCTGAAAGATCGCCGGCTGCTCGAAAAGCTGCGCCAGGACGAAGCGGGGCCGATCTTCAACTTTGGCTCGGGTGACCGCCTTGACGCAGCAGCCATGCAACGCGTGGCCGAATACAGTCTTAAGCTTGCAGCCAAAGAGTTCTGGCATGAAAACGAACAGCCCTTCTGGTTGCCAGACTACCTTGGCTGGTGCAAAACCACTGTTGAAGCCTATCGTGGCTGCAGCCTCGTTTTAGCCGATAATCCCACGCTGCGCCGCGAACAGATTGCAAGGCGGCCATGGCAATTCGTTTCTTCCGATGCCCGCATTGCCGAGATGCTTGTCTTCTGCACTTCAGGCACCACCGGTGCCCCGATGGATATTCTTGTCGACCCGGTGTCTCAGGCCACATGGATTCCTCAGCTGGAATCGATTCTCGGGCAGAAAAACATCAAAATCGAGCGCGGCCCTGACAAAGTTGCAATCTGCCTGATCTGCCATCAGCAGGAAACCCTCACCTATGCTTCACTATCAACATGGCTCGACGGCGCCGGTATTCTTAAAATCAACCTCAACCCGAAAGACTGGAAAAAACCGCAGGACCGCCTGACCTACCTCGAAAGATACAACCCTGAGGTCATCACCGGCGACCCGTTCACTTTTATGGCGCTCGCGCAACTGAACCCTGCGATTCGCCCAAAGGCAATGGTATCGTCAGCCATGACGCTGCACGAAGGCCTGCGACAGCTGTTGCAGAAGCAGTTCAAATGCCCGGTCTACGATTTATACTCACTCACTGAATGCCGCATGATCGCCGTTTCAGAAAAACCCGGCATTTATCAGCTTATCAGACCAGAACTTTATGTAGAAATTCTGCACCCCGGCCGTGACGAAGCGGTTGCGCCCGGGGCACGCGGAGAAATAACGGTAACCGGTGGCATCAACCCTTTTCTGCCGCTGATCCGCTATCGTACCGGCGATTTCGCGTCACTGCAGTTTGTTGCGGGGCAACCATATCTGATCAATCTTGAAGGTCGGTCCCCCACCCTTTTTCTGAGTCAGAAGCGTGATTTTATCAATCATGTCGATATTTCTCGGGCTCTCAGCAGCTTTTCACTGGCCGGGTTCACTCTGCACCAGAAAAAAGACCTCTCTCTCGACTTTTCAGCCTGGGGCACCGGCGTCAGTGAAGAAAACCTCCGTGACGCTCTCTCAGAATTGTTTGGCAAAGATATTGAAATGCGGGTAAACCTCGCAAAAGAGATTCTGAACGAGACCAAAAAAGTTAAATATTCAAGCGAAATAAACGAAACGGATCTGCAGCCATGTCAACGATAGAATTAATTGCGGTTATCTGCGGCTTTCTCTGTGTATTTTTCACGATCAGAGAAAATATCTGGTGCTGGCCAACCGGCCTGGTGCAGGTGAGTCTCTACGTCTACGTGTTTTTTGAGGCAAAGCTTTATTCAGACGTAATTCTGCACATAATCTACATTTTCATGAATATCTACGGCTGGTATTTCTGGCTGCACGGCGGACGGCAGAAGCAGGAAGCAAAAGTTACCGCGCTTGCGGACAGATGGCTGGCCGGCACAGTATTCGGCTCGACAATTGCGATGCTGCTGCTTGGCTACCTTATGGCCAGCCGAACCGACGCCTCGTTCCCCTATGGCGATGCCTTCACGACAACCTTCAGTCTGTCGGCGCAATGGCTGATGTCGCGCAAAAAGCTTGAATCGTGGCATTTCTGGATCGCAGTCGATGTCGTTGCCATATATATCTATGCGGTCAAGGGCCTGCACCTGACGGCAGGGCTGTACACGGCATTTCTGATTATGGCTGTCATCGGACTGCAGAAGTGGAAACAGTCGATGCAGCAGAACCCTGCAGTTATTGAAGACCCCGCTCTGGAGCCAGCCGTATGAAAATCGGGCTGACGATCGGCAAGTTTTCGCCACTGCACAAAGGGCACCAGTATCTTATCGAAACCGCGCTGAAAGAAATGGACAGGCTGTATCTAATGATTTACGACAGCCCCGAAACCACGACCATTCCGCTGACGGTAAGAGCCGGCTGGATACGGGCTCTCTACCCGCAGGTTCAGATTGTCGAAGCCTGGGATGGCCCCACCGATGCCGGCTATACTCCTGAGATAATGAAAATTCAAGACACCTATATTCTCTCGAAATTTCATGACAAAGGCATAACCCACTTTTATTCGAGCGAACCCTATGGTGATCACGTCAGCAAAGCTCTAAAAGCGGTCAATCGCACTGTCGACCTCAAGCGCATTGCCATACCGGTTTCTGGAACTCAGGTGCGTAATAACCCGTTTTCGGCCAGAGAATTTGTGCACGATATTGTCTATCGCGATCATGTAATAAATGTGGTTTTTCTCGGCGGCCCGTCGACCGGCAAGACAACGCTGGCTGAGCATTTGGCTCAGAAGTTCTCAACCGTCTGGATGCCTGAATACGGCCGGGAATACTGGGACAACAACCAGGTCGACCGACGCCTGACCACCGGGCAGCTTGTCGAAATCGCGCGCGGACACATCGAACGCGAAGACCAGATGCTGCTCAAAGCAAACCGCTATCTGTTCACCGACACCAATGCACTGACAACCAGAATATTTTCTTATCACTACCACGGCACTGCCGAAACCGAACTTGAAGATCTGGCACTGCGCTGCGTTCCGCGCTACGACCTCTGCTTTGTCTGCTGCACCGATATTCCATACGAAGACTCGATCGACCGCTCAGGAGAAGGCAACCGCGAGATAATGCAGAAGCAGGTTCTCGCCGACCTGCACTGCCGAAGGATTCCATATCAGATTGTGACCGGCAGTCTCGAAAAAAGAGCAAATCAGGTCACCGCCGCCCTTGAAAGATTTCAAAAGTTCACCAATCCATGGAAACTTTAACAACCTGAAAGCTCGCTGGTGTTTATTTTGCCCCCTGCGATTTTTTAAATTTCAGTGTTAGAATTAATTAAGGTGTTAGAATCGTTTGTCGTGGTCAAATAAGGGTGGTTAAATTTCTGCTCACACCAGGTTAGAAACAAAGAGGTGGCTGCAGATGGGTACATGGAAACGCCTTTTTCATCATTTTTCAGACGCGCAACTTCGCAGAATTATTATCTGGGCTTCCGGGATTTTTCTCTGCTCTCTCACGGTGATTTCTCTCGGCTGGAACTGTAAACGCCTCGAACAGGCCACGCTTGAACTTGCCGCTCAGAATGCCCGTTCCCAATACAAGAAAGACCTGATTTATCGTCGCTGGGCTTCAATTCACGGGGGCGTTTATGTTCCTCCCACTGAGGCAACACCGCCGAATCCATACCTCACTTTTGTTGCTGAACGTGACATCACCACAACTTCCGGCAAAGCACTCACCCTTGTCAATCCGGCCTACATGACCCGACAGGTGCACGAACTGGGCAAAAAGGATTACGGTGACCGGGGTCATATTACCAGTTTAAAACCGATCAGGCCTGAAAATGCCCCAGACCCCTGGGAAGTGGAAGCCTTGAAAGCTTTTGAGAAAGGCAAGGAAGAGGTGCTTTCAATCTCTGAATTTGAAGGCGAGACCTATCTCAGGCTTATGCGCCCAATGGTCACAGAAAGTTCATGCCTGAAGTGCCACGAACAGCAGGGTTACAAGATTGGCGAAATTCGTGGCGGAATAAGTGTATCGGTGCCATTAGCCCCATACCTTGCTTCTACGGCAACCTTCAGTCTCGGCATACGGGCTGTACATGCCTTTGTATTTATCATAATCTGCGGTGGCCTTTTCTGGATCAACCGCCTTCTGAATCTTTCTGCCGTCGAGAACGAAGCATTGCAGATACAGCTGCACCAGGCCCAGAAAATGGAATCTATAGGTCGTCTTGCAGGTGGGGTTGCCCACGATTTCAACAACATGCTCAACGTAATTCTTGGATATTCAGAAATTGCCGCAAGAAAACTCCCCTCAGACCATCCCCAGCAAAGGTACATGAGCGAAATAACCAAGGCCGCGAAGAGATCTGCAGACCTGACAAGACAACTGCTGGCATTTGCACGCAAGCAACCGGCATTGCCAAAAATCCTTGATCTCAACAAAACTGTTGATTCGATGCTGAGTATACTTAAGCGCCTGATCGGCGAAAGTATCTCCCTTACTTTCGAGCCCGGGCAGGGGCTGCTGAATATAAAAATAGACCCGGTGCAGGTCGACCAGATTCTTGCCAACCTTTGCGTTAATGCCAGAGACGCGATTGGCGACCGTCTCGGCAGAATCACCATAAGAACATCCATGCAGACCATAGACGAGGAATTCTGCGAAATCCACCCAGGCTTCATTGTCGGAACCTATGTCACGCTGTCAGTTTCAGACAATGGCTGTGGAATTGAAAAAAAATCGCTGGCAAATATATTTGAACCGTTCTACACAACCAAGGGGCTGCATCATGGCACCGGTCTCGGTCTGGCCACGGTTTACGGCATCGTCAAACAGAACGGCGGCTATATCGAAGTTGAAAGCCAGCCGGGCGAAGGGGCAACATTCAGGATTTTCTTTTCCAGACACACCGAAGAAAAGCCTGTTGAAGCAGAAAATCCACCAGTAGAAACCCAAAAAGGTTGCGAAACCATTCTTCTGGTTGAAGATGAGCCGGCATTACTGAAAATGACAGAAGCAATGCTCATTCAGCAGGGGTACACAGTCATCTCAGAATCATCCCCGGCAGAGGCTTTGAAAAAAGCAAATTCCGGTGAATGTTTTCATATGCTGTTGACGGATGTAATCATGCCGGAAATGACCGGCAGCGACCTCGCTGCCGAGATCAGGAAAAACAACCCGCAGATTAAAATCGTCTTCATGTCAGGTTATGCCTCAAACATTATCTCGCCCCATATCGCCATGCAGGAGGGCATATTTTTCATTCAAAAGCCTTTTACGACAACACAGTTGGCTGAGATAATCAGAGCCTCTTTTAACTCGCCCCAACCGAAGCGCATCCCTTAACATTCTTCTCCGACCACGAATAAAAAAATCAGACTTTTGCCCCGCAAAACCTGCCAAATTTTGTATAATTCCCCGGTCAGAGTCAAAATTTTGCGAGGGTAATCTAAATGCTGTTTTTCAGCCGTTCAAGGCTTTTTCTGCTGTTTTCTTTCTTCTGCCTGGTATTAAATACCGCCCAGGCAAAAAGCTTTTCTGGAAATGGCCTTCTGGCTCGGCTGCACACTCTAGCCACCAGAGCGAGACTGAACCTGATCGTCAATTCGCCGGACCGCAATCTCAGCGACTTCAGACTATCGGAGTCACTGAACGATATCGAACAGCTTCGGGCAATCGCCGGAGCCGCAGACTGTACCGCCGACCGCACCGGATCGATCTGGCTGATCACAGCCAGAGAGCGGCAGACTTTTCAGAACCACCCGGGCTGGAAGTTCTTTTATCCATCTTTTGGCCCGATAGACAGTCTCATGGCCCGCAAAAACGACAGCGATTGCGCCGACACCTTAACCTTCATGGTGCCATCTATCAATGCCGGCATCATTTGCGGAGAACACAGCAGGGAAGCCGCTGCGGCAGAATACTTTCGAAGTCTTGAAAAGCCGGCAGTTCCGGCCGAGTTGCAGCTTGATATTAGCGCTGACAATTCACTGCAGGCTGCTTCCATTTCACTTCATCTGCTTACAAATACCAGCTTTTTTCTTGAACTGGCAGACCCTGAATGCGAACCGGTCGCCGCAACTTTTTCATTTGCCTGCGATGCGTCAGGCTCTTTCAGCCTGGCGGTTGAAAATACCAGCGACAATTATTCCGGCGCCGGCAAAAGCACGGCTTCACAGTTGCGGCGGAGCGTTCAGAAACAGAATTCCCTGACTCTTAACAACAACGGCAACGCTGTGACCGTAAACTGGAACGCCCGCCTTTTAAGACCATTTCCTGAAAAAAACTACAAAAAAATTAACAGAAATCTCGCTGGCCGCAACGACTTGAACATTGTCACAACCA
>JAKQQP010000417.1 GCA_029564115.1 Candidatus Rifleibacteriota bacterium
AAAAAAGTATACAGGCAATTCATTAATGGCGAGATAGACATTCTGTTCCTTTCGCCAGAAAAGCTTATAGAACCGCATTTTCGCAGCATTCTTGCAACCGTTGCCGGTAAGAATCTGATTGGCTTTCTGGTTGTTGATGAAGTGCACATGGTGGCTGCCTGGGGCAGCGATTTCAGAACCGAGTTTTTTCGACTTGGCACAGCGCGAAAAGATTTGCTTGCTCATAACCGCGAACTGAAAACCCTGCTTTTGTCTGCCACACTGACAACAGAAAATGAAAATATCGTTACCGATGTTCTGCAGTTATCAGCAAGCGAAGTCACACACTTTACCGAAAAGTCTCTGCGCCGTGAAATCTCGATAAGAATCGAAAAAGATTATCAGAACAAAGAAGAACGCCTTGCCAGGCTCATTGAGATTCTGCCGCATGTTCCCAGGCCGGTTATAATTTATTGCAGCCTTAAAGCCAATGTCGATGAAATTTACACATCTTTTGCTGCAAAAGGGTTAAGGCGAATACTCGCATACACTGGCGATACAACGCCATCTCAGCGCCAGAAAAGACTTCAGGCGTTTCAGAATGACGATGTTTATTGCGTGGTTGCAACCAATGCCTTTGGCATGGGTATAAACAAGTCAGATGTCAGAACGGTAATTCATTTCGATGTGCCCTATGATCTGGACTCATATTATCAGGAGATTGGCAGAGCTTCCCGTGACCATCATACCGGGCACAGCATATTTTTCTACTCGCCGGCAGGTATGGGGCATGTAAACAGAACCAACCTCGCCATCATAACCCCTGAAACAGCTATTCCAAGATTGGCTGCCCTATATCAGCAGGCATTCGAACTCGATGGTGCACCAGAAAAGCCCAAAGTGCTCGTGCCGGTTCATGCGATTCCGCTTGACTCAAATATTGAGCGAGACAGTGAACAAAACCGTCGCTGGAATCGCGTTGTCCTGAATCTGATGGAAAAAATAGAAAAGGGTAGAGATCTTGGCCCGGTCTATCGTCACTTCAGGTTCGAATTGCTCAATCCTACGCCTCGCACCGATATGGATGACACG
>JAKQQP010000421.1 GCA_029564115.1 Candidatus Rifleibacteriota bacterium
CTCAAGTTAATGATTCCTCTGTCATTCAAAAAGATTTTTGCAATTTATGATATTATTAGATTGAGAGTTGAGCGTAATAAACAAGATTATTCAGGACGGAATTATGCGCGTATTCACTGCTGTTATTGAAAAATGTAAATCCACCGGCCTTTATGTTGGCTATATACCAGGCTTACCTGGCGCCCATTCACAGGGAGAAACCCTTGAAGAACTCAACAACAACTTGAAAGAAGTGGTTGAAATGCTGCTTGAAGATGGCGAACCCTCTGTTGACTCAGAGTTTATCGGAACACAGTCAGTAAAAGTCGCTTAAGATGATCTTCGGGCCAATTTTAACCGCTAAAGATGTTATACGAATTCTGGGAAAACTTGGTTTTGTTGAAATCAGACAAAAAGGCTCCCATAAGCAGTTTCGCCACAATGATGGCCGACAGACAACAGTTCCATGTCATCAAGGGCGTGATATCTCTCCAATTTTGCTTCGTCAAATAGTCAAGGACATTGGCTTAACATTCAACGAATTCATTGGCGCAGATAAATGAGCGAATCAAATGTTAACCCGTGTGTGAGCGGGCTGAATCTGCTTCAGAGCAGCAGATACAACAAGGGAACAGCGTTTTCGGAAGCTGAGAGGGTCGCTTTTGGCCTGCACGGGCTGTTGCCGCACCGTATCGAAACCATTGAAGAGCAGAAAAAACGCGTCTGGCTGCAGTACAGCAATCAGCCGACCGCAATCGCAAAGAATCTTTATCTCAATCAGCTGGCCCGCACCAACGCAACACTGTTCTACGCCTTTGTCGAAGAGCATCTCGCCGAAATGCTGCCGATCATTTATACCCCGACCATTGGCGAAGCGGTGCAGAATTTCAGCAGCAACTTCACGCAACAGCAGGGCCTGGTCATTGCGTACCCCGACATGAACAAAATCGACAGCATTTTAGCCGGTTTCGCCGGACAACCGTTCGACATCATCGTCGTGACCGACGGCGAAGGGGTGCTTGGCATAGGCGATCAGGGCATCGGCGGCCTCGACATTGCCATCGGCAAACTTATGGTCTACACGCTCTGCGGTGGCATTAACCCATTCCGCACTCTGCCGGTGATGCTCGACGTCGGCACCAACAATCAGAAACTGCTCGATGATCCGCTTTATCTCGGCTGGCGGCATGCACGAATCAGCGGCGATCAATATGCCGAATTCATCGACAGATTTGCAAAGGCATTTAAAAAGCATTTTTCGCGAACTCTCCTGCACTGGGAAGACTTCGGCCGCGACAACGCCCGCGCCGTACTCGACCGCTACCGGCTTTTTCAACCTTCTTTCAATGACGACATCCAGGGAACGGGCGCCGTGGCTCTGGCCGCCGTTCTTGCCGGCATCCGCAAAACCGGCATCGCCGGCAAAGACCACCGGTTCTGCATTTTCGGAGCCGGCACGGCCGGAACCGGAATTGCCGACCAGATATGCCGGGCAATCGCCTGCCGCGAAGGTGTCGCTGAAGAAAAACTGCGGGAAAACTTTTTTCTCATCGATCGCAATGGTCTGCTGCAGACTTCACAAAGCGATCTGCAGTATTTTCAGAAATCCTATGCCAGAACACCAGCGCTGCTGAGTGGCTGGAAAGTGGCCAATCATAAGCACATCACCCTGACCGACACCGTTAAAAATGCCAGACCGACAGTTCTGATCGGCTGTTCAACCGTAGCCGGCGCTTTTACTGACGAGATTCTCTCGGCCATGGCCGCAAACACACCACGCCCGGTAATCATGCCACTGTCAAACCCGACTGAAAAAGCCGAAGCGACACCACAAAAGATTCTTGAACTCACTGACGGCAGAGCTCTGATCGCAACCGGCAGCCCATTCGGGCAGGTAACTTATTCCGGCCGTAAAATCGAGATTTCTCAGTGCAACAATGCTCTGATTTTTCCAGGTATCGGGCTTGGCATGGTAATTTCAGGAGCGAGTTCACTCTCAGATGCTATGCTGCTCGCAGCCAGCGAGAAACTGGCAGAACTCAACCAGAGTGACGATTCACCGAATTCCCTGCTTCCCGGGTTTTCTGAAGTCAGACGGCTTTCAGCTGAAGTAGCGCTTGCCGTTGCCAGACAGGCCGCAGCGGAAGAACTCGCGCCGCCCGCTTCCGATGAAGAATTTAATGCCAGACTGAAAGCAGCAGCCTGGCACCCGGCTTATACCGATTACTGCAGATAAAAACGTCTGATCCGGGAGTTTCTCTACAGCCTCAATTTGGTTTGACATAGTTTAGTTTTTAAAACAGATTATTAAAAAGACAAACATGGAGGCAAAAAAATGAAATGTTTTCTTACTTTTGCAATAATGCTGGCGGTGATGACCAGCCCAACCATAGCACAGACAATGCAGCCCGCACAGACAACGCCAACTTTTAAATCTGACGTAATAGAGGGCGATACAGGCGATATCAAGCTGACTTTTATTGGTCACGCCACGCTGGTAATAGAGCACAAGGGCAAGGTGATACACATCGACCCCTGGTCACAGCTTGCTGATTATTCTCTGCAACCAAAAGCAAACCTGTTGTTGATAACACATGAGCACCGCGACCATCTCGACATCAAAGCTGTCGAACACATAAAAAAACCTGAAACCGCCATCATTTATACCAAAGTCGTGGCGCGACAGCTAAACGGCGGCAAAATAATGAATAACGGCGACACAACCACGATCGACGGCATACAGGTAGAAGCGGTTCCGGCCTATAATATTGTCCACAAGCGCGACAACGGCGAACCATACCACCCGAAGGGGCGCGGCAACGGTTACATTCTTACCATCGATGGCAAACGCATCTACATTGCCGGCGACACCGAAAACGTGCCCGAACTCAAAGAATTGAAAAATATCGATGTGGCCTTTCTGCCAATGAACCTGCCCTACACCATGACCCCTGAAATGGTTGCCGACCTGGCCACCGCCATAAGGCCGAAGATTCTTTACCCTTATCACTTCAGTGAAACCGACACCAGCCTCATCGTTAATCTTCTAAAAAACGTGAAAGATATCGAAGTCAGAATACGTGACCTCAGATGAACGCGGATAATTGAGAATGAGCCACGGATGAACTCGGAGTAACACGGATAATCAAGAATGGGCCACGGATGAACTCGGAGTAACGCGGATAATCAAGAATGGGCCGCGGATGAACTCGGAGTAACACGGATAATTAAGAGTGAGCCACGGATAAACTCGGAGTAACTACGGATAATCAAGAATGGGCCGCGGATGAACTCGGAGTAACGCGGATAATCAAGAATGGGCCACGGATGAACTCGGAGTAACACGGATAATTAAGAGTGAGCCACGGATGAACTGGAGGAACACGGATAATCAAGAATGGGCCGCGGATGAATCCGGATTAACACATGGGTATGTTGGAAAAAGGGAAGAAAATTTCTCGAGAAACCTTGCGGGTTGTTTTATTCGTCATTATGATTAACAGACAACCTTACATGAAAGGTCTTTTCTTAAATGAAAGTTATTGTAGATAAAAGACTGGCGATCTTTTACTTTATCATTTGTCTGACTCTTGCGTTTGTTCCGATGGTATCGGCACAGAGCATACAAGGCGAAAAGTGCTACGCAAAAGTTTTTGAAGAGAAGGTAATCGGTCATAGCCTTGTCAACACCTACCTTCTGATGTATGCCGCATACAACACCTATGAAAATCGCATGGGTGTGGCTAATTTCGTCGAGTTTCAGAAAAAGTTCAAAGAGATATTCACGCCTCTTGGTATGAACAAATTCGACTTTATCAACAAAAAAGAGAAAACTGCAGATACTCAGGCAGTCATCATGTCGAACGACAAACTGGTTATCGTCTCTTTCAGAGGTTCAGAAGCAACTGCCAACAGCAAATTCAGCCCGGTCAAGTTTGTCTACGACTGGCTTTTAACCGACTTCAACTTTTTCAAAAAACGAATTTTATGGTGGGGCTGGGGCATCAAAATTCACAGAGGTTTTTACAATGCTCTCGACATAGTTTACGACGACCTCAAAAGCATTGTAGACAGCCATATGTCAGGTATTCCAAAACGTCTCTGGATCACTGGTCACAGTCTCGGAGCCGGCATAGCGCCACTTGCCGCCTATAGACTGGCCGGCGACGGAATCAGTGTTCAAGGCATCTATACGTTTGCCGGGCCGCGCATCGGCAACGATATTTTTGCCAAAGCCTTCAAAAAGCGTTTCCCTGATTTTCAGCGCTGGGTCTACAACAACGACATCGTTACCAAAACGCCTTTCAAAATCATGAAATTCAAGCATCTGTCGGCTCCCAATAACATATATGCCGATGGTCGACTGGTGCTTGGCGACTACGAAATGCGCGGGGCGGGCAAAGTAAAAAGCCATATGCCCGGCATATATCTGCAAAAGATTTTTGACCTGCTGCCACTCGAGCTGAAAGACAAAATGCCGCCTCCACCGGCGTTCGGCAGCGAAGCCGTGTTTGAAGATTCCGATTTCGAGCGTTCCTTCAATGGCGCAGCAATCGAAGCTGAAGAAGAAGAAACAACCTATAAATAGGCATTGACCACAAAAAAATAGGATCCGGGAGCAGCCAGAAGCTGTTTCCGGATTTTTATTTACATTCGTCCAGTAAAGTTCTATTATTTTTGCAATAGATTTATAGACCAAGAAAAGGAGCGAAACCGGAATGGTTGTCAGCCACCTCATCAAGAAGCAGACCTATTTCGACTCAGTGACGCTGATGTTGATCGGGTCGCAGGTAAAAAAACTCGACGGTATTGCCAACACTGTCGTCGGCATGTGTACGGACTACAACATCGACAGCCTCAAAAGGCTTAACATGTATCAGGCAGATTTCGATGGCCTAACGCCGAATGACCTCATAATCTGCATTCAAGCAAAAGACAAGGCTACTGCCGACAATGGCATTGTCGAGGTCGAAAAAAGGCTTAAATCACGCAAGCCTGCTGGCGGCAACGCAGAACTGCCCCCCGCCACCCAGGAAGAAGCCGCACGCCGTCTGCCAGACGCCAACGTAGTACTGATTTCAGTGCCGGGCGAATACGCAGCGAGAGAAGCAGAACAAGCTCTACTCAACGACCGGCATGTCATGCTTTTTTCCGACAATGTCAGTGTTGAAGAAGAATTGAAACTCAAAACCATCGGCGTTGAAAAAGAACTTCTGGTTATGGGCCCCGATTGCGGCACTGCCATCATCAACGGTGTGCCACTGGCCTTTGCCAACGCGGTCAGAAAGGGTGACATTGGTCTGGTAGCGGCCTCAGGCACCGGCCTGCAGGAAGTGACCAGCACAATTCATCGCCTTGGCTGCGGCGTTTCTCAAGCAATCGGCGTCGGCGGGCGCGACCTCTCAGAAAAAATCAACGGTCGGATGACCCTGCTGGCAACCAAAGCCCTCGCTGCCGACCCGGCAACCAATGTTATCGTTCTGATCTCGAAACCGCCGGCGGAATCTGTATTAAAATCGCTGTTCAGCCAGTTGAAGAACATCGGTAAGGCAGTGGTCGTCTATTTTATCGGCGCCGACCCGAAAATTATCGAAGAGCAGGGCTTCGTCGCCGCCAGAAATCTTGAAGATGCAGCGGTCAAAGCCTGCAACCTCAGTACCGGCAAAACACATCAACCAGAAATGTCTGAACTGGAAATAGGCAAACTGGCCGCCAGTCGCCAAATGACCGGAAAGAGTCTGCGAGGCCTTTATAGCGGCGGCACTCTCTGCGACGAAGCCCAGAGAATTCTGCAGCCCATCGTCGGCGAAATCTTCTCTAACACGCCTGTTAAGGGCTGCAAAGAAATGCCGGATGTCTATAAAAGTCAAGGTCACTGCATCATCGATCTTGGCGACGACCTTTTCACCAGAGGCAAAGCCCACCCGATGATCGACCCGGATTACCGCTGTGAGCGGTTGGTACAGGAACTCAGTGACCCCTCAGCCGGGCTGATCTGCTTTGACGTGGTTCTCGGCTACGGTTCACACCCAGACATGGCCGGAGAAATGGTTGAAGCAATCAAACGCGGCCAGAAACTGACAAATAACCGACCGCTTCTGGCAGCGTGCATCTGTGGTACCCACGAAGATCCGCAGGGTTACATGCAGCAAAAAGCAAAACTTGAAGAAGCAGGCGTTGTGGTTTTTCCGACCAACGTCGCTATGGTCGCCTTCATGCAACATTGCCTCGAAAGGAACAATTAAATGAGCAAACTCAGCAGCTTTTTTGGGCAAAAGGTTAAAGTTATAAATCTTGGGATTCCGAGTTTTGCCGAAGACCTGAAAAATCAAGGTGTTGAAAGCATTCATACAGAATGGCGCCCACCTGCAGGCGGCAACAAAAAGATCCAGGCCCTGCTCGCCAGAGTCGAAGACTGGCAAAACAAAGTTAAAGCCGAAAAAGGAGCCAGATAATGCTTATAGATATTCAGGAAGCCAATGCAAAAGCCCTGGCCGCCATTCAAGCCGCCCAGCCGATCATAAAGGGTATAGATACCGCTATCGACGTTGTTCCGGGCATGAAAAAAAATCTGATTCTGCACGCCGGCCCCCCCATCACCTGGGAAAAAATGTCGGGGCCCCTCAAAGGCGCGGTAATTGGCGGCCTTATTTATGAAGGGCTGGCCGCCAACCCGACTGAAGCCGAAAAGCTTGCAGCCAGCGGCCAGATCGAATACTCACCATGGCACGAGCATGACGGCGTCGGGCCGATGGCCGGTGTCGCCACCGCCAGTATGCCCGTCTGGATAGTTGAAAACAAGACCAACGGCCGCAAAACTTTCTGCACCCTGAACGAAGGACTCGGCAAGGTTCTCCGCTATGGTGCGTTTTCAGACGAAGTCATTACCCGCCTGAAATGGATAGAAAAGACACTGGCTCCGGTCCTCAAGGCGGCAATTCCGCTTGCGCCGGAAATCAACCTGAAAAACATGATCGCGCAGGCATTACAGATGGGCGATGAAGTGCATAACCGCAACAAGGCTGCAACTTCAATGCTTATCAGAGAGCTCGTGGCCGCTATTACCAAAACCCCGTTCAGCCAGGAAGAAAAAGTGCGCGTGCTCGAATTCATGCACTCGAACGACCACTTTTTCCTCAATCTCAGTATGCCGGCTGCCAAAGTAATGCTGCAGGCGGCTGAATGGATAGAAGGTTCGACGATCGTCACCACCATGTGCCGCAACGGCACCGAATTCGGCATCAGAGTCGCCGGTCTGAAAGACCGCTGGTTCACCGGCCCGGCTCAAATGACCAAAGGGTTGCTGTTCCCCGGCTTTGAAGAAAAAGACTGCAACCCGGACATCGGCGACAGTGCTATTACCGAAACCTGCGGTCTCGGCGGCTTTTCGATGGCGGCAGCACCAGCAATCGTTAAGTTTGTAGGCGGCACGGTCAGCGATGCCATGAACTTCACCCGCAAAATGTATGAAATAACCGAAGGCGAATCGCAGGCGTTCCAGATCCCGGCTATGGATTTCCGTGGCTCGCCGACTGGCATAAACCTGCTGAAGGTCTGCGAAAAAAATATTCTGCCGCAGATCAACACCGGTATTGCCCACAAAGATGCCGGAGTCGGCCAGGTAGGCGCCGGGCTGGTAAACCCGCCAATGAAGTGCTTTGAAGACGCCCTTGAAGCATATGTTGAAAAATACTGCCAAAATTAGTATCATTTGATCATAAACAAATCGTAAGGAGTCTAAAATGACCAAAGTAAAAATGTATGACCTCACCCAGAGACTGAGCATCCACACTCCGCCCTGGCCAAGCTATATGCCACTTCAGGTACAGTATTTCAAGCGTATCGCCGGAGCCCACATGGGCCAGGGCGCCAACGGCCAGATTATTAAGACCAGCAACCACGTCGGCACCCACATTGACGGCGAAATCCACTTCTGCGCCAACGGCAGAACCATCGGCGAAGTTCCCCTCGAAGAATGGTGTGGCGACGGTGTTGTCGTTGATATTTCAGATGAAGTCAGCGATTTCTCACTGTATTCACCCGAAATGCTGATGAAAAAAGCCGATATCCGCAAAGGTGACATCTTGATCATCAACACTGGTTACCACAAATACGGCTGGGATCAACCCCAGGCCGACGAAGTGCGCTACATGGTCAAGCACCCCGGCCCTGATGCCGAATTTCACAAATGGGCTCAGGAAATGAAGTTCAAATGGATCGGCGTCGACTGCGGTTCTGCCGACCACCCGATGAACACCATTCTGCGTGACTGGCACCCGAAGCTTTTCGCCAAAGCAGAAGCCAAACTCAAAGAAACCCACGGCAAAGCCTGGGATGAATACTACCCACCCGAAGAATACTATCAGGTCATGCACCTGAAGATGTTCCCAATGGGGATCGTCCACGCCGAAAACATCGGCGGCGAAATCGACAAGCTCAGCAACAAACGCACCTGGATCGGTTTGTTCCCGTGGCGTGCTATAGAGCTTGAATCATGCATCAGCCGCATAGTTGCCTTTGAATTCGATAAATAAGGCCCACTGAAAAAAAAAGGCTGTCTCGCTCATGAGACAGCCTTTTTTATTTCAGAGACCGGCGTTCAGACAGCGATTGTTAAATTTCAGCTGAATGCGGGTCAGATGAGTTTCGAGTTCTTTAATCGAAAAGGGTTTTTCAAGAACAGCTGAAACGCCGAGTTTTTCAAGCTGCAGAATTTTATCTTCGCTTGTGGCTCCAGTGCAGACAACAACGGGTATTTCAGGGTTCATCCAGCGAATAACCCCTATGAGCTCAAGACCATTCATCTCCGGTATAAACAGGTCGGCCAAAACCAGCGAAAGTTTGCGCTGCAACGTCTTGAACATTTCAAGGCCATCGTTACCGTTTTCAGCGGCGTACACCTCATAACCGAGCATTTTAATGTTGTCGGCAAGGATTTCTCTGACATGCGCGTCGTCATCTATTATCAGAGCGCATCTTCCGTAGCAGTTATCCGCAGACACAACATCTTGCGGACCCACGGAAGAAGCCTCGAACAGATCAACTGGCAGAAAAACTGTAAAATCCGTGCCACAGCCGACGCTACTGGTAACCATGACCGCACCACGGTGTCGACGCAACATGCCAATTACTGACGACAAACCAAGACCCCGCTGCGCATATCTTGTGGTAAAAAACGGGTCGAAAATTCGATACAAATTTTCTGAGGGAATGCCGCAGCCATTATCGGAAACCTTGATAGCCACATATTGCCCGGCCTTGACCGGCGGGCCGAAGTAGCCTTTTTCGGTGCCAGAATAACTGCACAAGCCCGGGAACACCGATATAAAAATTTTACCCGGCGTTCCTGCGTCAACTGACTCTATCGAGTTTTTAAGAATGTTGATCAGAGCCTGTTTGAGCATAACCGAGTCGATGCTGATATCTGGCAGACTCTGATCTACTTTAAGACTGAATTCATGGCCGTTTCCAACTATTTCGCAGAGGTCGGGCTGCATTTCTCTGAACAGATTACGTATGCTCGTTTTTTGATAAAGGGTCGGCATTTTACCGGAATAGGCCATCAGCTGCTGAATAATTTCGCCGGCTTTTCTTGCTGCATCGACGATTCTGCGGGCTTTTTCGCGGGCGGCGCTGGCACCAGGGAGTTCGCGCAGCAGCAGGTCGGCGTAACCCATGATTCCGGTCAGGAGATTGTTAAAATCTTTGGCCAGACCGTTAGCCATCTGCCCAAGATGATCGAGCTTTTGCAGTTGAAGAATCTGACTTTCGTAGCGCACCCGACTTCTTTCAATTTCTTTGCGGTGGGTAATATCACGAACGGTCACGGCAAAGCATTCTTCTTCGCCTATTTTAAGATAATTTATCAAAACCTCGCTTGGAAACATGCTGCCATCTTTGCGGCGGCCTACAGCTTCGAGCTGAATACCGCTACCGCCGGCCCGGGTATGCTCAAGTTCGGGGGCAAGATTTTCGATGGTATCGAGAACGTTACCCGGTACCAGATCACGGGCGTTCATACGTAGAAGCTCTGACCGGGAATAACCATACATGGTTTCGCATGAGCGGTTGCAGTCTATTATTTCCCCTTCGGCGTTTTCAAGAAGGATGGCATCTGAAGAAGCGTCAAAAAGCCCCCAATAATGAGAAGAAGCCTGATGAAAATCTGCCTGTGATTTTTGCGGCGGCGACAGCTTTGTGATGACGACCATATTTATCGCATCTGTTTGAGCCCGCAGCCTGGCCGGGAAAATACCGACGCGAAACTTTGTCGATGAACCAGCTGCAGTTTCGATATTTGTCTCAAATTCGCAGTAGTGCTCAGGAGGCTTATAAGATCGCAAGAATACCGGAACGGTTCTGAAGAGAGCGAAAAGACTTTCGCCCAGCAAAGAGCGGTTATCAACTCCCCCAATGAGAGTCGCAGCTTCTGGCGACTCCATCACGACTCTGCCTTCTGAGTTTATTTCAAGATATGCCGCCTCAGGCGCATCAGGTTCATCAGAAGCTTCGGACTCAACGTCAGATTTTTCAGCATTTCTGGTTTCAGACATAACCAACCACCTCGTTTTCTGGTTTGACACACAAAGTAGTTCGATCCTGGTCGTCTGATACTGCAACGGGCCGCCACAGGATAATAACAAACCCGTAAAAAAAATTAAAAAAAGTTCCTACATTTCATACTACTCAAAAAATGATGATTTTGTTTCATTTTTCACGAAAAAAATCTTTTTTTTTCTGCTGATTGACAGGTTGCCAAAGGATTCTTATGCTTAAGGGTACCTGTCGAGGCCGATTTTCCGGTCATGTCATTCAGTTGTGTGACAGACCGCCAAAGAACGGAGTTATTTATGCTGAACGCAAAGATCAACTGCAGCACCGTATTTCTGCTGGTGCTTCTGTGTTTGTTCTTCCCGGTCGTAGAGGCTGAATCAGGTGTTTTTGATGACATCAGGTTCTGGTATAAAGAACGAAGCGAAATAAACCAGCATTCACGCGTTATCAGCAATGAAGTCAAGGCTCTCTATCGTGATCGCAAGTCGATTCAGAATTTTGCCGAGGGCGCCAGCGGCCTGGTCAAGGCCTATCACGCAATCAGCAACAAGAACAGCAAAGCGAATCTGCCACAGCTCATCGAAATTGCCCGTTCGATAACTCTCGTGGTTTCGGAGTTCAACAATCTGGCACCAAAAGCCGAAGCGATGTACCGCAACTCAAAACCGAGCATGGCGTATTTTTCGCAGCTGGCCGATCAGACCGAAACAATTAAAACGGCAAAAAGCAGTATAGCTGTTAAATCTTTTTCCAACAGCCGCCTGAATAAAATTGCCGGCGCCAACGGCTGGAACAGGGTTTTCGACGCAGTCAAATCAGACCCGATGAATATTTTCCGCTGGGGCAGGCTCAAAGACGAGTACAAACTCGGCAAACTCGAAGCCCAATACCCGCTCAAGTGCGCTCAAATTGCCTTTGAAGCTTACGCATGCTACGTCGCTTCCCGCGATTCAGTAATGGAACTGATCAGCATTCAAAAGGAAATAGAAGGCATTATGGGTGGTAATCTTGGTGCCATACTCAACATTGCCGGGACAGTCAATAAAATCCAGAACGCCGGCAATTCTATCGAAACCGTTGGTGAGCTCGCCAATACGGGTGTAGCGAGACTCGGCATAAGATTCGCCGAACTGATAATGATTCAACAACAGTATGTTGCCGCCAACAAGGCTTACAACGAAAAATACAATAAAGCTTCGCCAGGTGCTTCAGGCAACAGCTCGACTCCTGCTGTCACCGCCGTAAGCTCAGGGCAAAAAACAGAGCGCACTGCAAATACAGGCACCGCCTCGAACGCCGCAAACTCTTCCATAGCAACAGCCATGGCCGAATACCAGAAGGCATACGAAGCCTATGTCGCCGTTTCTCAAAAAAATAACGCCTCCCAGTCTGAGATAAACAGAGCCATAAGCAACCTCAATGCCGCCAAGAAAAAGGTCGAGGCAGCCAAAACACATTGAACCCACAAAACCAGCCATTGAAGCGACTGTCACATAAATACGACAGTCGCTTCTTATTGCAGACAAGGGTTGAAAGAAAAGCCTGTCTGAATTAAACTGTCAGCATGGATCAAAAGAAGAGGAAAACTCGAGGTACTTTTGCGGCCTGGCGTGAACCAGCCGGCAGCTTTGTTTTCTTTTTCTTTCTGCTTATTTTGCCGGTTACGACTATATGGCTGACCTGCAGCACAGTTCAAAGCAATCTTGAGGCTGATCAACAGCAGCAGTGTCTCGATGAAATGGCCGAAATGACGGCGCACATGACCCGGCTGGCCGACCCTGAAACATACTTTCAGGAAGCTCTGCGGCGAATGAACGATTCATTCAGGTGGGCCTCTGAACCAGCCGAAATAAGCAGGTTATCAGACCCGGAAACCCTCGAGCTGTATCTCTTTGACGAAGATGGCAAAAGGCTCGCCTGGCCACCTGAAGAAACGCAAACCCGCAGAAAAATTTCTGAAGATTACCTGAAGCTGCTGGTCAGAGCAAGACAAAAGCAGGGCGCCGCCCTCAGCAGAACAGAACAAAACCTTGCCGCAACCTTTGCCGGGAGCTGCTCAACTGTAGGTTCTCTGGCCCGAAGCCCCGATACCCTGGTGAATTTTCAGGGAATAGGGCTGCGAAGGCTGGGCGCCTGGTTCGACACGAGACTGCCCGGCAACCATGGCGGCTACTTGCTCGCCTGGGTCGATCCCGACAGAATCAACCGTTACCAACTTGCCGAACAGGCTGTTCACAAAATTCAGAATCTGGCTGGCAACGATTTTTCATTTGCATGGGTAGATCTGAACAATACCGGCAACAACGGCTGCACTCGAGGGAGGCGGTTTCACAGTCAGGGTCTTCGAATTATAACAGCCGATGGTCTTAAATCAAGTTTTCAGATTGGCGACGAACTGTTTTCAATAAACGACACCCCAGAAGGCATAAGACTGGTCTGTTCGAGATTCCTTCCTGATCCACCCCCGATCATGGCAAATTTCTTCAACATACTGCGCACTGTTGTGCCGGTAATTGTTCTTTTTCTCATCTGGAAGACCTTTTTTATGGTTAGATTCGATCTTTCAGCCAGTCTACAGTTCATCATGATCTTCGGGTTCACGGCCATCACAGGCGGCAGCATTCTTTTGAGCGCTTCAATTGCCTACCAGTATGAAAAACAAAACTCTCTCATCGCTGATTACAAGCAAAAAGCCGTCGAGATTCTCGAAAAAATAGACCGCAACTTCAGTGCTTCTTATGGTGACCACCTGCACCAGTACCGGCATCTGATCTCTTTGCTCGGCAAACCTGGCAGCAAACCAGAGACTGTTCTCGCACCGCTGACCGCTGCCCACCAGGAAGAAAATATCGCCTTCGCCGGTTACACTGACCAGAACGGCAACTTTGTCTTCAGAGCCCCGGGCACAACCGCCGAAAGCTCTCTCGACAGTATCGAAAGCAAATATTCAAATCTCATAAGCGGCATCTCGTCTCAAATAATCAAAGCTTTCAACTCTTCCAGAATGCCGGGTAACACCTATTCCTCGGGGGGAGAGATCAACATAAAAAGTCTTTCGGCGAGACCGGTTGAAGGCCTTCTCGGCAATAGATCAACATTGCAGAACATTGTTTTCGATGGCGACGAAACTCTCTCATTCATGGACCTGGTCATCGACGACCGGGATACTGCCTCGGGGTGCCTTTTCATCGTACACGAACCGCGCAAAATGCAGCTCAAATATCTGGCTATTTCCAGTCAGAATCTTGCAAAAACAGGCTTCGACCTGGCCGCCTTCCCGAAAAAACAGATCGAAAAAAGTGCCTACTTTCCAAGGTTTTCTTATACAACGGAGCTCCCCCTCTGGAAACTTCACGACCTTGTCAACCAGACTCAGGTTTCGAGCTTCAAATCAGGAAGAATCGAAGATCGAGAAGTGCTGGTAGCAGCCATTGCCGGCCATAACCTGAAGAACTACAACCTTTTTTTGATCATGCCCTTTGAACAGATAAAAAAAGAAGCCCGCAAGCTTTCAAGTATATTTATCGCAGCTACCGCTATGGCCCTGCTGTTCATTCTGGTATTGAGTCTGATATTGGTCAGTTCACTGATTCGCCCGATAACACGCCTTGCAGCCAATGCAACGGCTCTACAAAGCTCACAAAGCAACAATCTCGAAGCGGTTGTTTTTTCTGAAGCCAATGAACTTGAAAGTATATCGACTGGCCTGACCGATCTGATTCTCAAAGTAAGAGAATTTAACGAGGGACGTTCGGTAAAAAGGCATCTTCTGCCTCCAGAGCCGCTCATAGTCGGCAGTTTCTTTTTAGGAGGCTTTCAGATAGCCAATTCCCGCGAAGAAAAAGAAATATACCACTTTGCCTGTATAGACGAAGGTCTGTCGCTGGCCTTTCTGCTGAGAACCGACCTGAACGGCATTGAAGCCTCTCTGACCCTGTCGATGGCAAGAATGGCAATCAGACTTATCAGCGAAGAACTTAACGTTCATTCGGCTTATCACTGCGTCAAAGATCTGGAAGAATATTTCCGGATCAATCTGCGACGCAAGCTCGGCGGCGACATCCTGGCCGTAGTTGTCAATCACGCTGAAAACCGCCTTACGTTCTCAGGCTGCGGAGCGATCAAACTCGTTCTGATCGACAGCACTACCCGCCAGGTCACCACCCACGAATTACCTGCCTGTGAAGCCGGTTCAAGCGAATTTCATTCTTTTGCAAACCAGGAAGTCGACTTTGGCCCCGGCATGATTGCATTTGCTGTTTCCCCGGTATTTTCAGCAATGTGCAGCCAGAAATTGCCAGAAATGTTGTCAACCATAATAGAGCAGAACAAAGCAGGCACATCACTGCAGAACTACATGCAGAAACAGGTCGAAGCAGCCTGCGCCAGCAATTTTTCTGAGTCTGCAAGTCTGATCATTATTCAAAATAATCATTGCGAAACAGGTAAGTCATGAGACAGACAACGACAGCAAAAACTATTCAGGCGCTGAAAGCTCTCGGCGGCAACCGCCTGGTTCGCTGGCTGCTGATCATCATTCTAACCTGGGGAATTCCGGCGGCCATTTTCTGGACAGGCATACAGCTTTTTGTCGCTGACCAGATCGGTCGCCAGAGTTCGTTGATCACCGAAGAAATCGAAAGCAGCCTCGACAACTACATTTACGACAGTCTGCCTTCCAGATTTTTCTTTCCGCATTTCAACGGTTTGTTTAAACAGCTCAAAGGGCTGCCATCGAACAACGAAAGTCTGGAACGCATAATTGCCGGCTTTGACAGGCAATGGCAACCTGGCATGGTCGAAGTATATCTTTTCAACGGTGAAGGCAGCGTGTTTCCGATTCGTGGAGCACGAGAAGAACACGAACTGTTCTTTGCTCTTGCCAATTCTGAATACGAGTCAGGGCAAATCTCACCGGAGCAACTGAGCAGAATCGGCCAGGTTTTTCCAGCCCCCGATCTGATGCTGTCTCGCATTCGAGATCAACGCGACAAGGTAATAGAGCTTGGCAACCCCGACAAATACTCACTATGCTACTTTGATTACGACCGCTCGATAAAGAACCGTTTTGTTGCAGGCATTCTGGTTTTTGTGCATTACAAGCACCTCAAGGTCAGCAACATTCTTGCCAGCACCATTTCTGCCACCAACGCGCAAAATTACGGTTACATCGGCAAAGATGCGACCAGACTGCCCGAAATTCTGAAAGATTTCAATGCTGGCGATCTCACTGACCATTATCTGCAATATCCGACTTCGACCTTCGCGTTGCGCGGCAGACTGATAGGCCTGAAACGCCTCGACGAATACACGCTTCTTATAGGAGCATTCGAACAGCCTGCACCCCCTGCCCTTCTTCTCTCACTGACTATGCTGCTTTTTATTTTAACCAGCATAATGTTTATCAGATTGAGCTACCGGGTTACAGTATTGCAGATACGTTATCAGCATAACGTCCGGCAACGACTGACTGGCCTTTTCGCTCTGTCTTACGCGCTACCTCTGCTGGCAGCAGGCTTTCTCTCGTTTCAATATCTGAGAGAACTGCGCCATTCAATGATTCTTGAAGAGAAACACAGCAATTACCGACGCCTGTCTGAAATAGACGCAGGTTTTACCCGTTTTGTCACTGGCAAGCTTCTTGAATTCAGGCAGTTTTCGGCATTATTACGCAACTCAGTGCATTCTGTCGAAGAAATGCAAAATCTCCTCAGACAAAAATATACCGATTTTACCGCTGACAGCATTCATATGGTAGCTTCTGACGCCTCTGTGATCTACAGCACAGATCTGATGACAGCCGAAGTGCGCCGCCACTTCGACAAGCCACGTGCCGAAAAGCAGAAAATTCTCGAAAGCTGGAAGCTAAGGCATGCAACCATTACCACAAGACATATCAAAGCTCTTTTCGACAGTCCCGGCGAAGACGGCCTGCCCATCGAACCAGAAAAAAGCGAAGGGCACAAAGGCTTTATCAAACTTCTTTCCAGCACTGCAATGTCAGCAATGGAGTTTTACAACCGTTCTCAGGGTATAAGCGTCCCTCTGACGCGTTCAAAATCGAATCTTGTCCTCGACGCAATAATAGAACTGAATACACAGACTTTGTTTCAATCGGCCCGCACAAATATTTCCCGGTTCACCAACATTCAGGGTGTTGACGAAATCTTTCTTGGCTTTCTTGATATATTGCCCGGGCCGACTCGTGAAGCCTGGTATGCCTACGCCATGCTCGTCGATCTGGCAAACTTCGAAAGACAGTATTTTGAAAAGCTTTTTGGGGCTCTGAGATCAAGAAGTGAAATAATGAACAGGGTTTTTCCCGAAGAAGATATCAGAGCTGTTTCAACGCATCAGTATGCAGCAAACTTCCCCTCAGTACTTGAATTTAAAAATTTCGAACCGATAATAAGGCGCAGTAACAACGATTTTAAAACTTTTACCCAGCTGATGAAGCTGGATGGTCGCGACTGCTATGTCAGCGTGCTGCGCGGCTCATATCTCAAGCACTATCTTCTCATGCGCATTTCTCCCGCAGACGCAATTGAACAGCGCTTCAAAAAACGCGTAAGCATTGTCATAATAATTTTTACCGTAATTCTGGTCATGGGTATCGCCCTGGCACGACTTTTAACCAGACTGCTGATCATGCCCATCAGCGACATAATGGCAGGTGTCAAGGCTCTTGCAGAGAGAAACTATCAACATCGAATACCTGTCAGATCGAACAACGAGTTCGGCATTCTGGCGCGTGCTTTCAATGAATCCGCAGAAATTTTGAAAAAACTCACAATCTCAGAAAAAATCAGACGCCAGCTCTACCCCGATCTCGAATTTCGTTGCGGCAGTTACCTGATCTCAACCGCCAATTCCAATTCCAGAATCATTCTGAGCGACTTTTTTGATTATATACCGCTGAAACAAGGCACCTACGCAATAATACTCGCAGAAGTTTCAGGAAACGATATTTCAGCAGCCTACCTGACAGCGATGCTGAAAACCTCTTTCACCCTTCTCTGCCCCAGTTTTCCATTCAGCCCCGAGCTGATTCTCGAAAAGCTCAATCAGATTTTTCTGCCTTACTACCAGAAAGGGCACATGACAACCTGCATGATTGGCATTCTCGACCCGACCAACGACCAGATGATCTGCGCCAATGCCGGGCAATCATACCCGATCAGCATCGCCGACAAAACCGGCGACAAGATGTTTGTAAGCCTGCCGTCAACCCCCCTCGGAATCAGTGCCGAGACCAAATTCCGGCAACACAGAATCAGCCTCGAGAACCGTTCGGTCATCCTTTACTCTGACGGCGCCGTAAACCTTCCTGATGTTAATGGCGACAAACTTGGCCATGAGGCCTTCCTTGAAATAGTGTGCCAAAGTATGAAAGCAGACCAGCGCAATCCGGCCGAAGAAATCCTCAAAAGGCTGAATGCCGCTTCGATGAGCGTGCCCTGGCGCGACGATATTACCATAATGTGCATCCAGAACCGTATTTAAACAAAACCAGCTTTAACTCAGCGACTGGCGAAGCCCTGCAGATACACAATGGCCTTACGGGCCAGGGCTTTGTCTGATTCATTGGCAGAACGGAAAAACTCACGAAGACACTCTATGTAAGATGGGTTTTTCTGGTATGACATTGCCAGAATCGTCTTGTTTCTTACTTCCAGTGAGCGGTCAAGCAGCATTTTTTTCAAAAGTTCTTCGACCGCTTTTCCCTTCATTCTAGACAGGACAAAAACACCGGCTTCTCTGATTCTGGCATCAGGGTGCGCTGAGAGATCCTGAAAAGCCTGCAGAATCTTACCGGCACCAAAATTGGCCAGAGCCGTGCGGGCGGCCTGAGCAATCAACGGAGCTTCAGAACGGATAAACGGGCAAAGATGCAAAACAGCGGCAGGACGACAGGAATTTTCCATACCCTGAACGGCCGCGAGCACAACCCGTTCATCTTCGTGATACAGCAGACTTGCCAGAACATCTATCACGGCGGCATCGTCGTAATGGCCTATTTCTCGGGCAACGAACGCCAGACGCACGGGTTCCGGGCGGGTCAGAACATATTCAATCAGGTGGGGTATGTGACCCGGATTTTTCATGGCAAACATCTCGCGAAGCTCGCCGTCTGTGATGGCCAGCATTTTCAATTTGCCGATCAGGTCATCCTGCAAAGCTTCTTCCGACAGATCTATCGAAACATCTGAAGTGTCGAGTTCCACTTTTGCTGCCTCAGCGACCTGCCCGGTCAATCCGGAAGAAACGAAACTGCCATAGAGGTTTTCCTGAGGTCTGGCCAGGGGAACGATACGCCCCCGCAGCGCCTTCTGACTAAGATCGTTCCAGATGGCATCCAGCTCAGGGTCAGCCTGCACGCTGGGAGGACGTTTTGGTCGGGTAAGATCACCGACTTTTTCGGTGTCTATACGCAGTCTGCTCGAAACTTCGTCACTCGTGGACTGAGATGGCGCTGGCGGCTCAACCTCGACGGACTCTGCCACAGACAAATCGTCGGCAGCCACTTCTGGGGCAATTTCACTGACAGTTTCAGGAGCGACCTCTGATAACGTTTCAGATCCGCTTTCTTCGCCGCTTTTTTCAGTAGCTTCTTTTGGCCTGACAACTGTTTTAACCTTACGAACAATCTTTACAACCTTGCGAGTAGTCTGAGGCAGGGCCGGCTCATCAGGTTTCGCTTCTGAAGCTTCTTCAGCAATATTTTTTGTTTCTTCGGCTGGCAGCGAATCAGTTACAACTTTTTCAGCGGGGGGTGTTGCGTTCGAATCGCTCTGGTCTATGAATGGCTCCTGAGCTGGCAAGACGTTTTCTTCCGGCAGATCAAGGTCGATGACCGCAGATTTTGCCTTGTTGCGTTTTTTTCTGATGATCAGGGCAACCGGGATAATGATTAAAACAAGCGGAATCTGCCAGAACTTTCGTACCAGCGCCAGATAATAAGCCGTTGCAGCCCCAGGATAAGGTTTTTTGGCTGATCTGGCTTTTCCAAGAAAAGTCACGGCTTTTGCCATATCGGGCTTTCTGGCATTCTGCCAGTACATGCCCTGGGCATAATTTGCCAGAGAACTGCCGGGATTTTTCCCTGAGAGAGCCCGGCCCAGGCGATTTATGGTGTTCCAGTCGGGCTTATCGCTTTTCAGCAATGCTTCAAGGTAAATTTCGAGCAGAGCTTCAAGTTCGACAACTGCATCTTCGTAATCTGCCAGTTCAGTAATAACTTCGTTGTGTTTGCCTGAACGTGCCAGACCGTTGACTTTTGCGAGCAGCTCATTGGGATCGGCGCTCAAAGCCGGCATATCAAAAGAGTCAGCGTCGGCATTTTCCTCTGTCACTTCATCTTCGGCAGAAGTGGTCAGCGACGCACCCGCTGTAACAGTATCTGTTGCAATCTCTTCAGGGTCTGTCTGAAGAATGTAATCACCGTTTTCAGCAGAAAGATTTGGACTCTGCAGTAACGGCCAGATGGCCACCCATATTGCGAGCAGCCAGAATATTCGTCTTTCGCGCTGTTTCGACATATTAATCTCTGAATTTTATCCTTGTCTTTTTCTGGCCATAAATCGTTTCGTGAATGTGCCGACTCTCAGCAGCCAACTCAGTTTCACGACTTTTGATATTGCATGGCAGACAGGTCGGCGCCGAAGTTTTGCCACGCCATGGGTAACCATCTTTAAGAAATTTTTTATCTTCTTCAGCAGCGGCAGCGCGTAATTCGTCACGGCGCATCTGTTCGAGTTCTCTGGCGTAGTATTTGGGGTTATCAGGAGGATTCTGTCGACAACCATTGGCCAGCAGAGCAATAGAAATCATGAAAGCGACCAGAAAAACCCGGTCATATCTGCAGAACAGAAGCATTATCAACATCGTTTTCTTCCCGTGGGAGAGCATAATTTGGCTAACCCATCGGGAAGCTTGATGGTTTTGTTTATAGTTCAGATTGAAATATTCAGAACAAATCTCAGACTTTGACCTGCTGTTTGTCTGCAGAATGTTTGCGGCTGCTTATTATCAGCCTCGAGTTGTCGATGATAACGCGGGTATCTGGCGGAATCGACTCGGTGAGCCAGACGTTGCCACCAATGACCGAATTTTCGCCAATCGAGGTATTGCCACCTAGAATTGTGGCACCGGCATATATAATCACCGAGTTTCCTATAGTCGGGTGACGACGGGCACTTCTGATGAGCTTACCCTGACTGTCTCTGGGGAAGTTCAAAGCCCCGAGCGTGACTCCCTGATACAGGGTCACGTTATCGCCAATTATGGTCGTTTCGCCGATGACTACGCCTGTTCCGTGGTCAATAAAAAAATATTTACCAATTGAAGCTCCCGGATGAATGTCGACTCCGGTACGAGAATGAGCCCACTCAGACATGATACGTGGCAAAAGACGCAGGCCATTTTTGTAAAAGAAATGAGCAACCCGGTGAACAGCGACAGCTTCAAGCCCAGGATAACTGAAAATTATCTCATCAAAGTCGCAGGCGGCCGGATCGTTTTTGAAGGCAGCCTTTACATCGAGGTTCAATATATCACGCAAGGCGGGAATGTATTCAAGAAACTGGTATACCAGTTCTTCTGCGGCTTTTTCACAGTTGCCACAGGGCGAGCATGCTTTCTGACAGCCATGAACCAGCTCGCGATACACCTGCGGGCGCAGATCTTCAAAAACTTTGGCAACACGGTAACCAATGCGCATATCGATAGAATCGAACGACATTTCTGAATGGCCAAAATATCCGGGAAAAAGCAGAATAAAAATATCACGAATCACCCGGTACAAAACATCTTTGTCGGGCAGCGGGCTGCTGTCGAAATGCTGTACCTCTTTTGCTTCGTCGGTGACTGAACGGATAATTTTCTGGGCGACAAGGTTCAAACGAGTTTTTTTCATGGCTTTCTCCTGCAAAGAGTATAAACAAGATAGTGCGAGAAGCAAAACCTGATTTTTGGGAATTTTTCTTGCTGTAATTCGAAATTGGTTTATAATCTGATTAAGACCGTTATTTTCAAAGGATGAAGTAATATGGATGAACTCGATATCTGTCTGTGCCAGTCGGCCACGATTACCCATAACACCAATCTCGACAAGCATTTTGCCAGCAACGCCGTTGGTCACTGTGACCTTTTCGAAGTTCAACTCTACAAAGAATTCTGGAACAGCCTGCAGGAAAGCGAAAATACCATCTTTAATTCGACCATAGAGCAGCTTGTCAATTCAGTCGCCCCATGACGCCCGCGATGCAACAAAGGCATCACGCAATAAAAGCTCTGCGTGATGCCCTTGCAGGTGGTTACCCTGTAATAGCCATTGAAACCTGGGAAGAAGACGCCACCCTCGCGACTCTGCTGTCGTTTTTTTCGAGCGCATTTCAGGGTCGGGGCTGTTTTCAGACCTGGGATTTCCAGACCGGCCTTCAAGAAGCCGGCAGTCAGAACAGCGACAGAATTTCTGCCGTAGAGGCTTTAGATAAAATCCAGGAATCAGACAAACCGGGTTTTTTTGTTTTCAAAGATCTTGGCGGTCTCCTGGAAGACGGCGAAATCAAAAGAAGAATACGTAACATTCACTTCAGCTTTCGTGGCTTAAACCGTTTTTTGATATTAACCGGCTCAGAGTTTTCTTTTCCGGTCGATCTTCGCAAAGACATCCTGTTGATCAGCTACCATCTCCCCGAGGGAAACGAAATTGCAGCGCTCATCGAAGAGCACCTGCAGACGGCTGCCAGGCGCGGCGCCCAGGTGACACTGACACCTGACGAAATCAATCAGGCCGTAGTATCACTGAAGGGTTTTACCGGCGCAGAAATGCGCTATACGCTCAACAAGGTCTGCTGGGGCCGCAAGGTCATCAACACAGAAATAATACCACTGCTCCACGATGAAAAAGAACAACTGGTCCGAAAAGACGGTGTTCTTGAATATGTAAGAGTAAACGAATCCCTCGATGATGTCGGCGGGCTGCAGAACCTTAAAGACTGGCTGCTGAAACGCCGCAGACTTTTCACGCCTGAAGCGGCACAAGCCGGCATCAGACCGCCTCGCGGGCTCCTGATGATGGGTATTTCGGGTTGCGGAAAGTCATTATCGGTTAAAGCCATCAGCGCCCTGTGGAAACTACCCCTCTTCAGACTCGACATGAATCGGGTCTACTCCGGGATGTACGGCACTCCTGAGGCAACTTTTTCGCGGGCAATAAAAAGCATCGAAGCAGTTTCCCCCGCCATCCTCTGGATTGACGAAATCGAAGGTGGCATCAGCAGCAATACCGCCAAAGACGGCAGCACTGGCTCACACATATTTTCGGCTTTTCTGACCTGGATGCAGGAAAAATCCGCCGATGTTTTTGTTGCCGCAACCGCTAACCGCATAGATCTTCTGCCTGCGGAAATTATTCGTAAAGGGCGCTTTGACCAGGTATTCTTCATCGATCTTCCCAACGACAGCGAACGGGAACAGATTTTTAAAGTACACCTCAGCCGACGCGGCAATGCAATAGAAGATTTCGACCTGCCACTGCTGAGCGTCGCCACCGAATTCTGGAATGGCGCCGAAATAGAACACGTCGTCGAAGCCGCCATGATCGAGGCATTTCATCGCGGCACCCCCCTTGCCCAGGACGACCTCTACACCATAATCCGCAACACCGTTCCGCTCTCCAGAACCATGTCAGAGCAGATAAAATTCATAAAAGGCTGGGCAAGCGAAAGGGCTATCTCAGCCTCGGTTTCAGACAAATAGCCGGCAACATCGCAAAAAACGTCTCTGAAGACAGCTTTATTGACGCTGTTCTTCTGAACTCTATCGCAATATCGCCCGACCCGGTCGGGCTTTTTTTGCGAGCCGCAGCTGTTCAACTTTCCGGTGACCTCGTGTCAGTGTCGGCTCCGCTCATGGAAATTTGTTGACATTATCATCATTTTAGATTAGACTAACAATGTTAGACAAATCTAATTTGCAAGGGTGGCACTTTATGGTCAGAACCACATTCAGTCTCGCCGACCTCCCAGAGGGTACAGTCGGCACCATACGCGACATAGACGCTCTTTCACCGACCGCCCAGCGACTTCTCGACATGGGCTTCGTTCCCGGCACGCCCATCAAAGCGATAAAAAAGGCTCCGATGGGAGACCCGACAACTTTTGAAATTCGTGGGTATAAAGTAGGTTTGCGCCGCACTGAATCAGTGCTTATCGACGTGGAGCTGAAACCGGATGCCAACGAATAATTCAGACAAGCAGACCCGCAACGTATACCTCGTCGGCAACCCCAACTGCGGCAAAACCAGCCTGTTCAACGCTCTGACCGGAGAAAGACTCAAGGTGGGTAACTGGCCCGGAGTCACGGTGCAGCGCATCGAAGGCATAACCGAAACCGAAAACAATCGCCTGGTGATTCATGACCTGCCTGGCACCTACTCTCTAACCCCCGCAACTCCAGAAGAAGAGATTGTTTTAAAAACCCTTGACGAAGCCTCTTCCGGTATCATTGTCAACGTTGTCGATACCGCCAATCTCGAGCGCAATCTTTTTCTGACCACTCAGTTGATCGAACTGGGAGTCAACCCGGTAGTAAGCCTGAACTGCTACGACGCTTTTTCCAAAGCCGGTGGGCGCATAGACCTGCAGAAGTTCACGGCCTTCACGGGCGCAAACGCTTTTCCGACAGTTGCCAGAAGTGGCGAAGGCGTCAGCTCTTTAACAGAATTTCTCGGTCGAAGCGAAATTGCCGGTTCAGACTGCTGCAGCAACTTTCTGGCACTGTCGCCAGTCTGGCAGAATGCTGCCGAAGAAGTCAGCGCCACCCGCAACCTCAAATGGGAAAACGCCAGCCCGGGGCAACGCTATGCGGCACTGCGCGAGCTAATAAGCTTGAAGCCTCTCGAATCGACACCAGAAGTCCAGGAAATCCGCCGAAAACTTGCCGCCAAACTCAGTGAAGGGAAAGAAAAGCCGGTTCGTGTCATAGATCTTGCCTGCGAACTTGCAACCGACCGTTATCACCGCATCGAAAAACTTATCGCCGCATGCGCTGCGATCCCCGGCAAAAGTCTGCCTCCCTGGCAGGAAAAACTGGACTCTCTTCTTACCCACCGGTTTCTGGGGCTGCCAATCTTTGCTCTGATGATGGCCTGGGTATTCTGGACAACCTTTTCTCTTGGCGAAATACCCATGGGCTGGCTAGAATCGCTTGTAGAAGCCGCTGGCGAATTTGCCAGAGCCAACATTCAAAAAGGTCTGCTGCAGGAACTGATTGCTGATGGCATCATCAGCGGCGTTGGCGGCGTAATTGTCTTTATTCCCAACATATTGATTCTCTTTTTCTGGATAGCCGTTCTCGAGGATTCGGGCTATATGTCGCGGGCCGCTTTCATAATGGATCGCATGATGAACAGCATCGGCCTGCACGGTCGGGCATTCATACCGATGATCATGGGGCTCGGCTGCAACGTGCCGGCAGTATTGGCGACCAGAATCATAGACAACCGCTTTCAGCGTCTGTTAACAATGCTTTTAATACCTCTCGTCACCTGCGCTGCCCGCCTCCCGGTTCTTGTCCTGCTCTGCGGCACCTTTTTCCCGGATAATCCGGGCACATGGATGTTTGCACTTTTCTTTGTCAATCTTACGGTGATTGTCTTTCTGGGGCACATGACCAGTTTTATTTTTAAAGCTGCCGAGAACAGCCCCTTTTTGCTCGAAATGCCGCCCTATCGTCTACCTACTGCTGTCAGTGTCTGGCACATGCTCCAGGAAAAAGCGATGCACTTCATCGAAAAGGCTGGCACGGTAATTCTGGCGGGAGCGATTGTCATATGGGTTTTATCGGTATTTCCTCGTGAAGTCCCTCTGAGTTTCGACTACGAAGCCGAAATCGCCGCCATTAAAGCCAACTCTGCCATCGCTGATGCAGGCGATCAGATTGCCGCTCTGACACACAAAAGAGATATAGAGCTGATGGAAGGGCGTTATATGGCCCGCATCGGCCGCCTGATGCACCCGATAATGGCACCACTCGGCTTCAGCTGGCGCGAAACAGTATCTCTCATACCTGGCTTTCTCGCCAAAGAGTCGGTAGTCTCGACGCTTACAGTTCTATACCTGCCATACGACGAGAATCTTGGTGATGCCATGAGCAAAACAGGCATGACACCTTTAACGGCATTCGTTTTCATGCTTTTCACCCTGCTGTATATACCCTGCATTGCAACCCTTGGGGTTGTCTGGCGGGAAAGCGGCTCGACAAAGTTTACACTTCTTTCTCTGCTGGTATATTTCGTCATTGCCTATCTGATAAGCTTTCTCGCCCTAAAAATAGGCGAATCTTTTCTGGCAAGCAACGGAACTGCAGCTGAAGCGCTGACAATAATTATTGCCGGGCTGCTGGCTGGCTGGTATCTTCTCAAGACGCTTTTAAACGCCTTCATTGGCCGCAGGTGCAATTCATGTGCGGGCTGCAGCGGCTGCCCGTCGAAAGGCAGCGACTGTAATGGGTGACAACATGAAAAACAGGGTTTCAAGCGCCCTTGAATCGTATCTTGAACAGATTGCAGAGCTTCAATCAGAGCACGGTGCAGTCAGAACCTCAGACCTCGCCGAGCGCATGGGCTGCAAACGCTCTTCGGTCACCGTGGCTTTACAGCGCCTCGCTGAAAAAGGTCTGATCAACTATCAGGCCTACAGACCGGTGACACTTACCGAAGAGGGAGAAAAAACGATCCGGGCACTGAGCAGCTTTCATCAGACTCTCGCAGATTTCCTCAGCGGTGTTCTGGCTTTTCCAGAAGAATACGCCCAGCAGGAAGCATGCCGACTCGAACATCGCATCAGTGCGAAAACTATAGAGCGCATGCAGGCGTTTCTAGATTTTGCCAGAGATGGTGCCGGCGATGGAAAAACCTGTCGGGACTGCGGCAAAAGACTCAGCAAAAACCGCGAGGCCTTTTCCACATTTATTGAAGAGTATCTAAAACCATCTAAAAATAAAAAATCGGATTGATCCGATCTGTTTCTCTGATTAAGAGTTCAATTATTACTGTATTGACTGAAAGAGACTGTAAATTTCAAAAGTAGACATGCTTTCCAGAAGATCATCAGACTGGTCTTCCATCCAGCTGAGAAAATTTTCATCCATCATCAATTCTGTAATTCCGACCATCCCTGGGTGAACCATTTGCCTTCCTCCGTGTGTTTTTTTACAAATAATTCATCGGCGGATTTATAAGAATGATTAACCATTTTTTTATTTATTTTTTGTAACACTTGAAGCATCTTGTCTTTATGGCTTAGAATAAGGTTTGAGGAAAATCAAATAAGGAGGATCAGATGCCTGTTATAACTATTTCACGAGAAATTGGTGCATCTGGAACTTATATCGCGCTGAAAGTTGCTGAAGCTCTTGGCTGCATCTGCTATGACCGACAGATTATCAACGAAATAGCCCAGAAGATGGGTAAAAAAGAAGATCAGCTCGAAGACTTCGACCAGCAATCATACAATCGTATCGGCGTATTCTTTCAAGAGGCCCTCGCGAGCATCGCTCAGGGCGGCATGGTTTTTCACCCCTTCGGAATCGGCCCCCTCGACTGGGATTCAGCCGAAATATTCAGCACCTATCCTCAAAACACTTTTCAGGAGAAAGACTATTACGACGTTCTGACTCAGGTCGTAAAAGAAATCGCCGAGAAGTCCGACGCAGTGATTCTCGGAAGGGGCGCCGGCCATATTCTGCGCGACCGCAGCAAAACCCTGCATGTAAGAATAGTTGCAGAACGCAATGATCGTGTTCAGCACGTTGCCAGCGAACAAAAAATGGACGCAGCCAAAGCGGAAGAATTTGTTTCGCGCAAAGATGAAGCGGCTGCCAATTTCATTTACGATTTCTTCGACACAGACTGGAACGACCCGCACCACTATCATCTTGTTCTGAATACCAGCCGACTTTCGCTTGAGCAGTGCATCAAGACCATCCTGGATGCGGTAAAGGCAATATAAAAATGTCTAGAAGACTCATGGGAATGATTCTTGTCGTTGCCGGTCTGGCGGCATTTCATTTTCTGGGCTCGCAACCGGAAACTCCCCCACTCTGGAAAAACGGCGTCAGCGCAAAAATCTTTTCTGACCCGATCTCAGTTGGGGAAAACTACATATTTCTTGGTGGTGACAAAGGCCGAAAAATTTTCAAACTGTTTGCAATAAACCGACAGGGCGAGCTTGCAGCAGAGTCCCCCACCCTGAGTTCATTCCCTTTTCCGCCAATAGTGACGGGTGACACCATTATACTTGGCGATTCGGCTCGAATGATCAGAGGTTTTTCACTTCCCGATCTTAAAATCAAGTGGGAAAGCGGAACTATGGAACAGTTCAAACTGCCACCCACCAAAGTCAGCGAAGACAGATTTTTGATTCAATCGACCAAACACGTTCTTTTCTGCCTCGACAGCCAGACCGGCAAACCTGTGTGGGAACGCAGCTTCGTCGACACACTGGTAAATTTCGCGGTTGGCAAAGTTATAGTTTGTCTGCATGGATACACGGATCTAAAGGTACCGCAATGGAAGGCAACAGCTATCAGCCCCGAAACGGGAGAAACCGTCTGGACACTGACCCTCCCTCTCAGCCATGATACACCGCTGTTTGTGCAAAATATCTGTGTTTTATCGAGCAACGAAGGCGAAATCATCATTGTCAATCAGAATGACGGCTCTGTCCTACACAAAAACACTGTCAAAGGGCTGAAGGCAGTTCAAATACTCGACCAGACTCTGGTGATGCTTGCCGCCGGCGGTTCCAGGGTTGTCTGCATGTCGCTGATGACCGGGAGTTCATGGTCTACGACTTTGCAATCAGGTTTTAACGGGGCCGCAAAGTATGGCGAAAGGATTCTTCTGACCGACAAAAAGAGTTTGCGCTGCCTCGATGTCGACACCGGAGCTCAGTTCTGGCGCAGAGACCTCGCCAACGTCTACAACGCTTTTCCGCACCGTCGGGGTATTTTCGTAACCCACAAAGACTCATTTTTTTCGCGGGAAACATACGGCAGCTACATTGAAACCGGCACCGGGCAAAGCACCTGGCAGGCGATGGGCCGCAGCTTGTTTATGCAGCCTCTGATAACGAATGAGGGTGATTTCGTCATCTCTTATGATGGCCAATATCGCATGCTGCCGAAGCCAGCCGGCGATAACTCGACATATCTCGACAGCTCTGACACCAACGGCGGAAAACATCTGCAGATGTGGCACCAAAATGGTGAAAGCGGCGAAAAAGAAACCAAAGCTGACGACTGAGCCGACCAAAAATGTCGCGCATCAGATAGAGAGCCTCTCAGGCCGGTTTGCCTGAGGGGCTTTTTAATGGTATCATATCTGACGCTTTTTCCGCTTCAGGAGGTCAAATGAAGACAAATAAACTGAATATAGGTTTTGATATAGGATCAGTCAGCATAAACGCGGTCATCTGTGATGAGGAAGGTCGGTTTATCGATGAAATGCCGTATCACCGCCATTTCGGGCGCACTCTCGAACTCTGCGCCCGAATTCTAGCTCAAATAGAGGACAAGTTCGGCAGCGAAAACATTCAGCGCGTCGCTTTTACCGGCACACACGGCAAAGCGATCGCCAATGAATTAAATACCTATTTCGAAATTGAAACGACAGCGCAAACCAGAGGGCTGTTCGCCCTGATGCCCGAAGCCCGCACCGCGATCTCGATCGGCGGGCACGATTCGGCACTGCTGGTTCTCACCCCCAGCGATAACGGCTTTATCCTCGACGATTTCAAGCTCAACGAAGCATGTGCCGCCGGCACCGGCAGCTTTATCGATCAGCAGGCCGAACGAATTTTTTCTGACATCGAAGAATTCAACGCGATAGACGACCCTCAAAAACGCATGGAGTCAATTTTGATGCGCTTCATGGAAGAGGGCCGCAAGTCTGACTGCCCGGCCAGTGTCGCCTGCCGCTGCACGGTTTTCACCAAATCAGACATGATTCATCTGCAGAACAAGGGCATTCCGATACGCCATATCATCAGCGGCTTACACGAAGGCGTAGCCAAAAACTACAAATCTACCCTGATAAACAACCGCGAACTTAAAGCCCCCATAGCATTCATTGGCGGTTACGCATCGAACCTTCTGGCACGCCAGGCTTTTGAGCGCGTTCTCGGCCAGAAAGTTTCGGTCCCTGATCATTACACCAGTGCCGGCGCTCTTGGTGCCATTCTGAATGCCATCAGCAAAAACACTGGCGTAGCGGTAACCTCTACGCAGATAAATCAACTCAAAGCTTCTTCAGCTTTTGCCGCCGTGCGCACCGAACCTCTCGACCTCAAACTGCACCCCTTCGCCGAATGCGGCAAAGCCGAGGGTCTGCCCACCGGCAGTGACGTCGTCGATGTCTATATGGGTTACGACATCGGCTCGACTACAACCAAGCTTGTGTTGATCACACCAGAGGGCCGCATCGTCTACAAACGCTATATTCCGACTGAAGGTCAGCCGGTAATCGCCATCAAAAAAGCTCTGCGCAACTGCGTCGAAACTATCGACGTCAAACGCGTCAACGTTCTCGGGGTCGGAACCACCGGCTCAGGTCGTGAAGTCGCCAATCTTTTTGTCGGTGCCGATGATGTCGTCAACGAAGTAACCGCGCACGCACGCGGCACAAGCCATTTTGAGCCGGGTGTCGACACCATTTTCGAACTGGGCGGTCAGGATGCCAAATATACCGCTCTTGGCAATGGCTACGTCGTCGATTTTCGCATGAATAAAGTCTGCGCCGCCGGCACCGGCAGCTTTCTCGAAGAAACTGCCAACAAACTCGGCATCAACATCGCTGGCGAATACGAAGAAATGGCGATGCGTGCCAAAGCTCCCTACCGACTTACCGAACGCTGCACAGTTTACATGGAATCGGATCTCATGTCTTACCTGCAGATGGGCGGAGCCGTGGAAGATCTGCTGGCCGGGCTTTCTCAAGCCGTTGTTCACAACTACCTGAATCGCGTCGTCCAGGATGGAAAAATCGGGCGAAAAATCAGCTTTCAGGGTGGCCCATCATTGAACAAATCGGTTGTGGCGGCCTTTGAAAGAATCGTCGGCAAGCCGATCATCACCCTGCCCCACCGCGAAGTAATGGGCGGAATCGGCGCAGCGCTGCATGCCATGGATGAAATAAAAGCCAAAACAGCTGCAGGCCAGGCTTTTAAAACCAGATTCAGAGGCTGGGGCGTTGTCGATCAGCCATTCGTTCATGACGAAGAAATCTGCCAGCGTAACCCGAACTGCCATAATCAGTGCAAGCTGCAGATATATAAGGTAGGCAACGACGAAGCCATTTATGGCGGCGACTGCGGCATGTATGAATCGCGGCAACAGGCAACCAAACGCGCTCCTGATTTCAACCGCGTCAGACAGGAACTCTATTTCAAACACATGAAAGGTCTGTATCGCGTTGCCGGCGAAGCAAAACCCGAAACCAGCAATGGCAAAATCGTCGTCGGTATTCCGCGGGCACTTGGCTTTCATCAGCTTGGCCTGTTCTGGGTTCACCTGCTGACCCGCCTTGGCTATGAAGTAGTCATAAGCCCCGAAACCAACAGCGAAATAGTTGACCGCGGCATAGCTGCCATGACATGTGAGGCCTGTTTCCCGGTCAAAATCTCGCACGGGCACGCTGCCACCCTCAAAGATCAGTGCGACTTTCTGTTCATGCCCATGCTCATCGAAATGGAAGCAAACCCGCAGGGCAACAACTCTTTCTACTGCCCGTATGTCGAAGCCAATACCTATATGCTGATGGCTGCCCTTGGCCTTAACTCGAAAAAAGTCATCAAGCCCGCCATCTATTTCAAGAAGGGCAAAATCGACATGCATTTGGCCTTTGCCCAGGAATTCAAGCGCCTTGGCCTGCGCTTCAGCGACGTTGAATTCAGCAAGGCTTACGATGAAGCAATGTCAGTTTCAGCTGCTTTCGACGCAGACATCAAACGTGTCGGCGCCGAAATCCTCAAGAATCTTGGCGATCGGCGGGCAATCATCGTCATCGGCCGCCCCTACAGCGCCTATGACTCAAGAACCAACCTGAATCTGTTCGCAACCTTCAGCCGCCTCGGCATACATGCAATCCCCCAGGAATTTCTCGATCTGTCGGGCATCGACATCGAGTCAGAATACCCGAACATGTATTGGGGGTTTGGCAACCGCATTCTGCAGGCCGCCAAATACATCAACCGCGACCAGCGGCTGTTCGGTCTCTACCTGACAAGCTTTTCGTGCGGCCCCGACTCGTTCGTTCTGCATTTCTTCAACCATGAAATGAATCGCACCAACCGCCCCTATCTCGAACTCGAACTCGACGAGCATTCTGCCGGCGCCGGTGTTGAAACCAGGCTTCTCGCTTTTATCGATGCCATCAAGAACCAGCAGCAAATAACCGTGCTGTCGAACAAAGATGTCAATTTCATACCGAGAAAATCGACCGCGCCGCTGACCGAGCGCACTCTCTATCTGCCCAAAATGGCTGAAGGCGCACGCTGTCTCGCAGCCGCATTCAGGCACCTCGGCTGCAAGGCTGAAGTCATGCCGACCTATACCAATGCCAGGCTCGAGTTCGGCAAAAAGCATACTTCCGGCAAAGAATGCTTCCCCTGCATAGTCACCACGGGCGACATGTTCGACGTCATCGACCGTCACATCGCCGAAGGGATGGATGTAAACAACGGCCTGGCCTTCTTTATGCCGGAAACCGAAGGCCCCTGCCGCTTCGGCCAGTATACCCGTCTGCACCGCATACTTCTCGACAAGTATAAGTATGTCAACGTTCCGATTCTTTCGCCAAGCTCTGAAGACAGCTATCGTTTCAGCGGTTATTTTACCGATGATCAGGCTCTGCAGTTCAGACAGCTGGCCTGGCAGGCCATAGTGTATTCTGACCTGATCGAAAAAGCGCTGTGGCGCATCAGACCATACGAAAAAGTTAAGGGCACAACCGACAGAGTTTTTGAAGAAGCCATGCAGACTGGTATCGCCGCCATCGAAGCCGGTGGTGGCCTGCAGCTCATCAAAGCCGCGAAAAAATCGGCCAGAGCTTTTGCCGCAATTCAACGCAACAACGAACAGCGCCCTCTGATCGGTATTGTTGGCGAAATATTCGTCAGAACCCACAAAGAAAGCAATCAGCAGCTCATCAAAACTCTTGAAGAAATGGGCTGTGAAACTTACACGTCTTCGGTTGCCGAATGGGTTGAATATACTACCCACACCAGTATCGAAGAATCAAAAGAAGCCTTCAAGCGCAAAAAGAATCTGGGCAATCTCGGCGAAACAGCCAAATTCTGGCTCACTTCGAAATATCAGAGAATGGTGGCCCGATTTATCTCACAACCATTTGCCAGACTTCTCGACAATCGCTTCGACCACTCGACCGAGCACATTCTGCACGAAGTCGGTGATACTTTCTCGAATCACATCAATGGCGAAGCCATTCTCAGTATCGGCGGCGCCCTTGCCTTTGCGAAAGAGGGCTACAACGGTGTCGTTAACTCGATGCCCTTCACCTGCATGCCCAGCACTATTGCCAGCGCGATTCTGAAAGTTCACATGCGCAACCAGGCTCCATTCGTCGACATGGTTTACGATGGCAGCATTCTTCCCAATCGCGAAACCAACCTGGCGACCTTCGTTTTCCAGGCCAAACAAAATCTCGAAAAGAAAGGCCGAAAAGCCTGATCTGAGATCATTCCGGTTAGAATCAAGTGGGGCGCCCGACTGCGCCCCACTTTTTTATTTGCCCGACTCAGTGCTCTGCCATAATTGAAGGCATGCTTACAAACCGTCATCGCGAACTATGAACTCGATGCAGACAGACTGCTGGCTCAAAACAGTCAACGACATTTTCTGCAGAAAAAACAGCAACATTCTGTTGACCCTGCATTTTTTTTCTGTATCCTTGAGAGGTCGAAAAAAAATACAGGAGGTTCTTGATGTTCAAATCAGTTAACAGAATTTTATTCGCCGTAGCTCTGTGCGCCTTTATTTTCTCTGCCCAGGGTCTTTTTGCCCAGGAAGCATTTATTGGCGAAATTCGCATGTTTGCCGGCAATTATGCGCCACGCGGCTGGGAATTCTGCCACGGGCAGACCCTTCCAATCAACCGGAATCAGGCTCTGTTCGCCATTATCGGCACCACTTACGGTGGCGACGGCAGAAGCAACTTCGCTCTGCCCGATCTGCGCGGTCGCTTCCCCATGGGTTTTGGCGACAAGATCGTCATCGGCGAAAAAGGCGGAACAACCGCTACTGCCAAGGCCCCCGTTTCCAGCAAAGACTCCAGAGTCGACCTGACCACCGAAAAAGTGGTTAAAGCATGGGCCGGAGTCAACGATTCTGCGACTGCAGAAGTTCCCGCCATGAAATCACTGCAGACAAGCAGCAAAAACCAGGAAAAAACTCCTGACACAGGCGATATGCCACCGTATCTCGCTATCAACTACATTATCTGCATTGACGGCATTTTCCCGGCCAGACAGTAATTTTTCCAACAAAATCCCCGGTCGACTCTGACCGGGGATTTTTATTTTTCTGACAATCTGTTACGCCTTAAGACATGGGTGATGCTCAGCAAAGTGATCGAGAAAAAAATTTCGCAACAAAGATTTACAAGCGCTGTCAACATGGAAGCAGAAAATTTAATCTGGTGGTAATTTTTCTTTTATGATAAAAAATTAACAATACACGACAATTGTTCAGATTATAACCAGCCTGCTGTCAGCAAAATAGCCGTATAAAACGATATAAAACAGGAGCAGAATAAATGACAAGCGCCCAACAACGAGCCGAACTGCAGGCCCAGATCTGGAAAATAGCCAATGAAGTGCGCGGCTCGGTTGACGGATGGGATTTTAAACAATTCGTTTTAGGCACGCTCTTCTACCGATTTATCAGCGAAAACTTCACCAATTATATGGAAGCCGGTGATGAAAGCATTAATTAC
>JAKQQP010000422.1 GCA_029564115.1 Candidatus Rifleibacteriota bacterium
TCTGTCAAACGCAGCAATTCTGCCGGCGGCAGATGCAGGCCCTTGAGAGTCTGGTTTTTAAAACTGAACTCCCGGGCCATATATTTTTTATTGAGAAACGCGCGACCAATGGTAACCGGCACGCTGTCACCCTCGTAAACCATCATCAGAACAGCATTACCCGTCTGAGAAAAGACAATACGACCTGTCAGATCGCCTTTGATATTAAGCTTTTTCTGAAATTCGTCTTCGCTGATCGTCTCACCAAGCATCCCGGCTTCTTCATTGATCTGCAGACTTTCAAACCCGGCAGCAAAGTCAGCTGGAGTAACAAGCTCGGATGGAGACAGCTCCACACCGGCAATATAAAGATTGCCGGAACTGTCAGCATGCATTGCCTGTACCGGGAGCTCAGGAACAATAGTTTTTAAGTAGCTTGCCTTTGAAATACCGTTTTCATTGAGACTGAAGCAGTAAATCTTCTTCTCTGGAGCTGAATAAATAAAAGCTCTTGTCTGGCGACCCTCTTCGACATTGCAGAAAACTGCCAGCGAACATTCAGAACCCGTCTGCTCAATGTTGTTTTCGCGCAACCAGTCGTGCAGAACATCGGTTCCGACTACATAGATGCGTCTTGAACTGCCAGAAACATTCATGCCGACAAAGCGTGACAATGGTGCTTTCGAGGCTATAGTCGGCTGAAAAATGCTTGGCTCGCCATTAATAAAGAAGGCACCCGCATCTTTACCCGTCCAGGTGTGAACCAGCAGACTGCCTTCACCGATTGCACCCGAGCGATCGTGGTAACACGCAAATCCCGGAACACTTTCCATTGCTGCCTGGTTGTCGACCTCAGGAAGTATTTCCATGGCACCGTCGACTGCGGCCCTGAAAAACCTTCGGCTGATTCCCTTGCCGGCTTTTCGTTCAAATACCCTGCCCGGAACGAATCCACGCCAGATTGATTCCTGGCAGAAAAAGTTCTGCTCCTGCCAGCAGTCGTAAAAGATCTTGTATGACTCAGAAGCCGGCTGTTCAACAGGAAACCAGGT
>JAKQQP010000433.1 GCA_029564115.1 Candidatus Rifleibacteriota bacterium
TTAAATACCTGAGAGCAAAAAATGCATCGCATGCTGCCGAAACTTTTACGCAGTTTTTCAGCAAAAAGCTCTATGCTTCGGCGATTCGATGGCTCTCAGATGATGCTGATGAAAGGTTTGTAAAGCCTGCCGAAGAAAAAGACAAAGCCTTCGGCCGCAAGACTTCAATCGCCGAAAACTGCCTTGTAACCCTCGCTGCCTTCAGAGATTACGTTGAATGGGGCCCTGAAAAATCACACAAACTCCTTGCTGTCGTTGCGATTGTTATTTATTCCAGGCTTGTTGAAGAGAGCAGTTTTGCCGGTCTCGATGTTGCATCAGCAGACGTCGACTTTTTGTTTGGGTCTCTGTTCGAGCATCGGCATGACAACACAATCGACGATCAGATGATTGACAGTCTCATTTCACGAAGTTCGCCGACTGTTATCGCAAAAAAGGCGCTCGATCAGATAAAAAAACGCCCGGCCTCGTTTGCTACTGTCCGCGCCATAAAACTTCTTGGCAGGATAAAATGCGTAGAGGCAATACCGGCAATTTGCAGACTCTTCGATTCTGAATGCAGTGACAGTTTTTACGAAACATGCACTGCTTTCCTGCTGCAGATGGGCATTGATTTTGTCGAATATGTCATTTCCGGTTTTTCCGGGTTCAGTGATATCCAGAAAACCCATTTCCTCCTGATTCTGAAGGATATTCCACGCGAAGAAACCGTTGACCTTTTTCTTCATCACTGGCACGAATTCTGGCGCTGCGACAAGCGAACTTTCGTCGAGGCGCTGGAGGGTGTTGCCGACAGACGTTTTATTGCACCTCTCCGCCAGGAACTTGTGCCTGAAGAGATCGGCGAGGAGCGGGCATATTACCTTCTATGCAAAATACACGGGCACGAAGATGTGATTCTCGACGAAATAGAAGAAAGGCTGCATAAACAGAAACTCGAGCTGAAAGAGCTTGTAGATTCTTTCTCGTCAGGAAACCCTCTGTCGATGCTCAATAAGCCATTGAAGGTCGAGATAAAATGCCGTAACTGTGAAAAAGTTTATTCCTACGAGGTTGAAGGGGTTGTGCTCGATACTGACGGACCGAGGATCAGAGACAAAATTGTCTGCAAAAACTGCCGGGCGATCAATCAGTATGACCTGACCACGGCGGGAAACCTCACCCTCATGGCTTCCCTTTCCCTTATGTATCTCGGAAACGGGGGGGCAGGTATCGACCCCGAAAAGTTTCCTGTCAAAGTCGGGAATGTTGGCATGATGGATGGGCGCCGCATGTCGGTTGACGAGATTCGCGCATGTTATGAAAATGATGTAAAAAATTCTCCAGATGATCCGGCTTTGCGAGTTGGCTTTGGCAATGTTCTTATGCATGCAGGGAAAGAGCTCGAAGCGGTTTTCCAGTATAAGCAGGCTCTCAGACTCGACCCGATGTCGGTCGAATCTTATATGAGTCTCGGAGAATACGAATCTGACAAGGGTAATCACGAGAAAGCCCGCGAATATTTTCAACAGGCCTTCAAATACATGCACGTCGGAAACTATTACCGGTCCTCAAACCCTGAATCCCTTCGCCAGGCAGTTGTCTCAAGGCTTAGGGAATATGAAGACGGCCTGTTTTCGGGCATGGAAGATTCGTTTGTTTACGATATGCCGGTAAGAAACACCGGCCCCGAAGCCGGAAGAAACGATCC
>JAKQQP010000440.1 GCA_029564115.1 Candidatus Rifleibacteriota bacterium
AAAGTTCGTTCTGCCGCGCGCCAACGTTGAAATCATCGAAGAATAAACCATGACAGAAAAATTCAACGACATCAATCCTGAACAGCTGAAGAAAGAGGTTAAAGAAGAACTTCTCAAACGCGAGATTCTCATGGGTCTCGAAGAAGACGAAATTGACCTTTTCGAGCTGTTCAGGGTTCTGCTCAAGCACTGGAAACTCGTCGTGCTGATGCCTCTGATTGTGGCTGTCGTTACCGCTGTTTACAGCCTGACACTGCCGAATCATTTCAAGGCCAGCGCGACGATTTTCGTTCATTCGAGTGGTAAGCTGAGCGCTTTGAGCAGCCTCCCGTTTGCTGGCATGATGCCCGGCCTTGGCGGTGGTGGGGCTGAATACCTGATGGTTTATCTGAAGAGCCGCACCATGAGCGATCGTATTATTGCCAGGTTTGGTATCGCTACCAACCCGGCGATTGTTGGCGATAACCCGCCGGCACCAGATAAGATCAAATATGATGATGTGGTCAAGACTGTCTCAAGGATCGTTTCGGTCGATAAAGACAAGGAAGGCCTGATTACAATTGCTGCTGAGACAATGTCGCCAGAAGTGTCGGCTGAAATCGCCAGTGCCTATATTGAATATCTGAGTGGCTTTGCCCGCGGCCCGCAGAAGGAAAGGCGCCTGTTCATAGAGCGACAGCTTGAAATCGTCAGCAAAGAACTGGCGGCCGCTGAAAATGACTTCAAGGTTTTTCAGGACAAGCACAAGATGTTTACCCTCGAAAAACAGGCTTCGGCAGTAATCGAAAAGCTCGCTGGCCTTGAATCGCAAAAGATTGCCGCTGGCGTATCTCTGCAGATGCAGGAAAGCATGCTGAAGTCTTCGGGCAGCGTTCCTGAGCTGGTCAAGGTCGAAGCGCAGAAAGTGGCAGAAGAAGCCAAAATTTCCGCCCTCGACAAAGAAATCGCTCTGGTCGAAAAGGAAATCGGCATTCTGCCCGAACTGGCTCTCGAATTTGCCCGTCTGCAGCGCAATCTCAGCGTCAAGACGAAGATTTTCGGGGTTCTGACCGAGCAGTATGAAATGGCTAAAATCGCTGAAGCCGAAGAAGGCAGTCAGTTTGAAGTCGTCGACCGGGCGCGGGCTCCCGAAGTCAAATCAAAACCCCGTCGTTCGATCATGGTTATTCTGGCGGGCCTCAGCGCTGGCGTGCTCGGTGTCTTCGCCGCTTTTCTGATCGAATTCATCCGCCGTCGCAAAGAGCAGGAAGCCAAAACCGCTGCCGCGAACTGAAACAGATATTTGTTGTTTTATTGTTGTCGGGGTTCAACGTGTTGAATCCCGACTTTTACTAGTGGTCTGTCACACAAGAATTGCGGGGTTCTTCGTCATTCCCGCGAAGGCGGGAATCTTGTCTTGAACGGCTTAGATCCCTGCTTTCGCAGGGATGACGTAATAAGCGTCGATTCTTAAACTCAAATGTGACAGAGGACTAGTGATTCAGCCATAGATAATGAAAAAATCGTCAGATCGATCTGAGCCAAAATCGCTGTTTGCGTGGTTCAACGCGAAGATTGCCGGCAGCTATGCCGTCAGCCCGGCCGGGCATCCGGCCGATACTTTGCGGGAATTGGGTGCTCCCGCTCACCTGGCCGAAACCTTCACTGCTTTAATGGATTGTGAAATTATTCTTAAAAAGGCGGGCGAAGGCGAGGTGCCTGATCTTGAGCGGCGCGAAAAAAAACGCAAGCGCAGCACCGGCCAGTTTTACACTCCTGAATCTCTCGCTGCCCGCCTGGCAGAACTGGCCGGGCTGTCGCGCCCTTTGGACGAAAACGCTCTGATACTCGACCCTGCCTGCGGCGACGGCAGTTTCCTGATGGCCGCGGCTTCAGTTTTAAGCCAATTCAGCTTGTCACAACGTTATTCTCGCCCTTCTCTACTTAATCCCAGCACTCCCCTGTGTCATTCCCGCGATTCTCTCCGTCATTCCCGCGTTTCTCTCTGTCATTCCCGCGTAGGCGGGAATCTGGGTAACTCGTGCGAAACTCCCGCTGCCGCGGGGATGACGTCAATTCTCGCACGCCTGCATGGTTACGATATAGATCTGCAGGCTTTGTTTATCTGTCTGACCCGCCTGATCTGCGCTTTTCCCGGTTGTGGCTGGCCGGTTCTCGAACAGCGGGATTTTCTCATGCAGCTCCCGGAAACCTCGTTTGACCTGGTAATTG
>JAKQQP010000627.1 GCA_029564115.1 Candidatus Rifleibacteriota bacterium
GTTTATTAAGGTTCCCGTAGTTTTGAAAATCTTAAGTATTCCTACTTACATATAACCGGAAATTTTTCAAAAGTTTACTAGTATTTTCATAAATTTAAACTTTTTTTCTTAGATCGTCGGCTTGCCGCATCAACACTGGAATTTGCCAACAAAACTTTTTTTATCGGTTTTAACCTTACCCCCGACCCGATTGGCGTTTGGGTATATGGAATCTGACCGAGTGTAACATTCAATGATATCCATATAGAGAGGTCAGGAAGGGTTACTGAATTGGTTGTCTGAGAGTAAGTGGGGGATAGAATGCCTTTTTGCGAAGGTCGGAAAGATGCAAAGCGTTTTACAGGCATAAAAAAACTCCTTTTTAGCGGCATTTATATAGCACCCGCAATATGGAGGTTCCAAATCGGTGCTACTTACTTATAACTGAAAATTTCAAAATGTCGCAACCCCGCTCGATAAAAGTTTCTCTGATTGAGATTTTATTCAGCCCAAATCCACCTGAATGAAGGTGCCCTTGACATCGATTATTTCTGCATTCTTATTTACCCTTCTTTTGAAAAATAAATAAGCTTAAATGTATTTTGAGGTTCAGTTCTGTCTCTGAACCCGAACCATCTTCGATATCCGACATAGGCGCGATAAAGAACTCTTTGTTGAACCCTATATTCCAGCTTTGTGAAGGGCATAAGTTTTTCAACCGGGGTCTCTTCGTCGTCAATGGGTGGCATTTCCATAAGCTCCCCGCCACCTTTGATGAACCATATCAGGTCATCCATATTCGAAAGGTCGTCTACGGGGATATGATCTAATTCTTTCCCCGCCAACTCATCCTGCATACCGCGAACAATAACGTATCTGCAATAAGGATCCTGCAGGTTTTGCTTGAAGGTAGCCTTCACATCGATATATGTTATCTGTAGTTCCCCGTCAGATCGATCAAAAGCGGGCATAAGATACCTCAACTGCCAGACAATTGAACGGGCGAGTTCTGTTTTTTGAAACCTATACTTGTATATAAACAAAAAAATCTGAAAAGTTGAGTGAAACTTCTAAGTATTTTTCGTAAAACAAGATTTTTACCAGAGAGGAAATCCGAAAGCATGGGGCACAAAATAGGACACACTTAATATTGTCTGAAAGAGAAAACCCCTGAATCCATGAGGGTTTCAGGGGTTTTAGTCTAAGCGGGAAACGGGGTTCGAACCCGCGACCCTCAGCTTGGGAAGCTGATGCTCTACCAACTGAGCTACTCCCGCACACAAATACCTTTGGTTGGTGTCAATGTAACAAAAAATAAGCGGATTTTCAATACGGAATTGGCGAATTATAAGCATTTCGCCGCGGGTGAGCGGCAACCGGGGAAAAATCGCGGCTGGTGCGATTTAATATTTCCAAATCGGGGGGAATTTCGGGTAGAATTGCGGCATGCAGATTTCGGCCAAATTAAAAATACTGTCGCTGCGAAACCTGTTTCTTTATACCGTTGTCGTTCTGATGCCGGTGATTGTCGCCTATTTCGCGATTGCCAACATGATCGAAGAACAATATCTGGCACGGCGCGAAACCCTGAAACAGGAACTCGACCTGCAGAGTGCCCGTGCCGACATGATTTCGCGGCAGAATTACCAGATAAAAGACTTTTTCAGAACTCTGGTGTTCAAAAAGCACCTCTGCCGGCAGAGTCCAGAAACTATCGCCAGTTTCATTGAAGATCTCGATAAACGCTACCCAGGGGCCTTTAAATGGCTCTTCTGGGATGAAAATGGCGAAATTATTCCGGTCAGATCGCGACTTATTCTACATGGGCACAAGGCCTGGCAGGTGGTTCTCAAAAGCCTGATGGCCCGCCTGAGTATGATTAATAATCCCAATTCCCTTGCCGAAGACTACGGTTTTCAGAAACAGTTCGCCCACGCCATGGGAACCATCCAGAAAGCCATGGGTGGCCTTGCCAAGGTCGAGCACCTGAACTGGGCCCGTAACGAACCGACCGCCATGCAATGGCTTGGTAAGCCCTGCCAGGCAATCTGGGATACCGAAGTTGTTACATACTACCGCGAGAACGTGCCCGCAAAAATTCGCGGTGGCTGTCTGATGATGGTTTTTCCCGATGAGATGCCTGACAATATATGGCTTAAACGCATGGTGCTGCGCCGCTCGCGTGCGGTCGACAAGCTGCGTTTTCCGGTTGCCGCCGTCAATATTTCCGATAAAACACCGCTGCTCTTTGACCCTGAACTGAAAAACGCTGATGACAGTTTTGCTAAGAGACTTCTCAATGCCTATGTTAACCGCAGTCAAAACATTTTTGATTTTGACACATTCATGGGCCGGGCCGGCATGCCCGACGGTGATTCTCAGATAAGGCTGATTTCCCTTGTTGATGTCAGAGGGGCTCTGCAGCAGAAAGATAGAATGCTGCACATTCTTCTTTCGGTCTGCATCGCCGTTATTCTGCTGACGTCAACTGCCGGGCTGTTCGCGATGAACAGCGGTATCGGCAATGTGTCGCTGCGTCGGCGCATCGCGGCCATTTTCATGATCGCAATCCTGATGCCGATCATCAGCCTGGTCAGTATCGGTAATACTTTTGTTGCTCACGAAGAAACCCGCCTCAAGGAATCAGCCTTCGTGAAAATGCGCTCGGGCATGGAAGCGCTCAATCTGCGATACAAAGATACGCCACGTCTTATGGAACAACAGCTTTTCAGGGATCTGCTCGATCTGATGGGTCCGCCACCCTACGACATGGAAAAGATTGAAAAGGCGATGCGCAAAGCCCAGGAACTCGAACTGATCGAACACTTTTTCATTGCCGACGAGAACGGCAAGCTTGCCCGCAGTAACTGGGCGAATATCGACATGGCAATGAAAAAGATGCTTGAAATGGCCGCCGCAAAGATGCTCAGATTCGAAAATGATATCGCTGACGGCGCCAGATCTGCGATAAAAGATGCGGTTGACGAAGAGGTTGCCGAGATGATGCAGGCTATCGGCACGACGCTCGACTTCTCGCGGCCCAGCCACCTGCGTTATTTTGCCTACGTCGATCAACACATGTATTTCATGTCGATAAACGTTATGATAAACGGCAAGTCCAACCCCCTGTTCGTACACCTGCCAGAAAGCTTTCTCGAAAAACATTTTGCCAACCGGGAATTTGCTGTTAATCGCATGGCCAGCGAGCAGAATGAAAATAATGGTGCTGTGGTGCGGCCTGAATTATCTTTCTACTCAACCTTTGCCGCAGCCCCGAGTATTCCGAAAGAATCCGATATCTGGACCCTTCTCGATGACGCCTTTTCAAGGTCGTTCAGCCTCAAGGTTGAAGAATATGGCCAGATAAAAATCGGTGACGAAGACTTTCTCTATCTGATCAAGCCGATTACCTCGATGTTTCGCCAGAGCTTTGTGCCCTGTCTGATTTCATCGACCAGACTTATCGAAGAACGTCTGCGTTCGGCCCGCATCGTCGTCGTCGGTCTGGCTTTTGCCGCGATTCTTGGCGCCGGCATTCTCAGTCTGGTTCTGGCCTCAAGCCTGCTGGTGCCGATCAGTCGCATCGATGCCGCCGCTCAGCAGGTCGGAAAAGGCAATCTCAACGTTATACTCCCCGACATGGGAACCGACGAACTGGGCCGTCTGAGCCAGACGATGAATGACATGGTGCGCGGCCTGCGTGAGCGAGAGAAGATGCAGGCCTATGTTTCTGACTCGGTGCTCGAAGCAATTCAGGATGACGCAGATTCTACTATTCATGCCGGTAAACATATTGAAGCAACGATTCTTTTTTCTGATATCCGTAACTTTACCGGACTGACCGAAGAGAACAGCCCTGACAGAATTTTCGCCCTGCTCAACGAATTCCTTGGCGGCGTTGAGCCTATTATCCGCAGCAACAACGGTCGCGTCGACAAGTTCATCGGCGACGCGGTAATGGCGGTTTTTCACCAGACCAGCCCGGAACATCATTCACTGAGCGCCATTAAAGCAGCAGTGCAGATGAAAAAATTCGTTAAAAAGCTGAATCAGAATCGTACCAGTCTTGGCCTTTTCAATATCAACATCGGTATCGGTATCAGCACAGGTACCGTTCTGCTTGGCGATGTCGGCAGTTCCCGCCGCAAAGACCTGAC
>JAKQQP010000480.1 GCA_029564115.1 Candidatus Rifleibacteriota bacterium
GCCATGTTCAGGTCTGTTGAACCAAACGGATATAAGGCAGAATTCAGGCAATAAAGCTCTGTGTTCTGCTTTTAACTTGCGGGGGAACAGGCAAGGGGGCGACTTAATGGTTGCCCCCTGGTTTAAACTTTTGCTTCCCGCAACATTTTTGCTGCATCTTCAGGGGTTGTGGGGTTGATGTAAAAGCCTGAGCCCCATTCGAAACCGGCAACTTTTGTCAGCTTGGGAATAAGTTCGACATGCCAGTGGTAGAACTCACGGTATGAATCTGAGCAGGGCGAAGTGTGCAGAACAAAGTTGTAAGGTTGCCCTGGCAGCAGTTTTTCCATTTTCTGCAGGGCGGTCTGCAATGCACTGGCAAAGCTGTGCACCTGGTTGTTTTCGAGCATTTCGAAAAACGGCTGATGAAACTTCGGCGTTATTTCCATTTCGAACGGAAACCTCGAGGCAAAAGGACAGAAAACGATAAAGTTATCATTCTCATAAACCAGGCGAACCTGCTCTTTGGCTTCCTGTTTGATAATGTCGCAGAAAAGACAGCGGTCATGGTAATGGTAATATTCCCGCGCGCCCTCGAGTTCTTCTTCGATTCGCTTGGGAATAATCGGAGTTGCGACAATGTGTGAGTGAGAGTGGGTGAAGCTTGAGACGCCTTCCCCACTGTTTTTAACGATCATGAAGTGCTTGTAGCGGGGGTTCTTTTTGATTTCGAGAAGGCGTTGTTTATAGGCCCAGATAATTTCGCGAACCTGCTCGACTGTTGAATTCTGGATTGTGGTTGTGTGATGCGGTGATTCAATTACCATTTCATGAACGCCGATAGAGTTCATTGCGTCGAACATGCCGATTCCTTCACGATCAGAATCGCCATCAGGTTTGAGAATCGGTGCGCTGTCAGGGATTACGCGTACCCACCAGCCCTTGTGATTGGCATGGGTTCCGGCGGTGCGAAACGACAGGGTTTCGGGCGGTGTCATCGCTTCATTGCCTTCGCAAAAAGGACAGGTTTTAGGGTCGTCAGGAGGTTGTTCTGCCTTTTTAAAGTCAGAGGGGCGTTTGCCGCGTTCGGGCGAAATGATTACCCACTGTTTAAGAACGGGATCTTTGCGAAGTTGTGGCACGAATTGGTCTCCTGACTATTCCTGGTTGATCAGAAATCTGGCGGCGCGTTCGGGGGCTACGGGATTTATGTAGAACCCGGATCCCCATTCAAAACCGGCTACTTTAGTCAGTCTGGGCATTATTTCGAGATGCCAGTGAAAATAGTCGGTACAGTGTTCGTCGCATGGGGCGGTATGGATGATAAAGTTGAATGGCGGGTTATTGAGTGTTTTTATCAGCTTGCGAAGGGTTGCGTGCATGATGCCTGCCAACCCTTCGATTTCATTGCTGTCGATGTCGCCGAATGAGTCTTTGTGATCTTTGGGAGCGATCCAGGTTTCAAAGGGAAACCGTGATGCAAACGGTGCAAAAGCGACGAACTGTTCGTTCTCGTGAATGATGCGGTCGCCAGAACTCAGTTCCTGGCGAATAATGTCGCAGAAAACGCAGCGTTCTTTGTAGTAGTAATAGCGCTTGGCTCCTTCAACCTCTTCCATTGCACGTTTTGGAATGATCGGAGTGGCGATCAGCTGAGAATGAGGGTGATCGAGGCTGGCTCCGGCCGCAGAACCCTGATTTTTGAAGATTAGAATGTATCTGAATCTTCTATCGCGCCTGAGATCTCGATATCGATCAGTATATGTACGGAGAATTCTGGAGATCTGCTCGACAGTGTAATTGTGAAACCCGTCGTCGTGATTCGGTGATTCAATGATGACTTCGTGGGCGCCCACACCATTCATCATATCGTAGACACCGATTCCGGTTCGATCGAGATCACCCTCGATCTGCAGGGCGGGAAACTTGTTCGGTATGACTCTGACTGCCCAACCCGGCTGATTTGGAAGGGTTTCCGGGGTGCGGTATGACATGACTTCCGGTGGAGCCATGTCTTCGTGGCCAGGGCAGAAGGGACATTTGTTCTGCTGGCGTGGGGGCTGTGGAATCTGGAAATCTGCAGGGGTTTTAGCCTGCTCATGCAGGATGATGACCCAACGCTTGGTTACCGG
>JAKQQP010000482.1 GCA_029564115.1 Candidatus Rifleibacteriota bacterium
ATTTTTTGTATTCTGAACTGGCTGACTGGCTTATTGTGCCCGATAGGGTGCGGCAGTTGCAGTCGGGGATTAAACTCAGCGAACTGAAAGGCAGCATGCATTCGATTTTTCTGACCTTTGGCAATGGTAACTTTACCGGTAGCTACATGGCCATGCTTTTCGCCCTGACTTTCGCTCTGGCATTGCTCGTTGACAAAAAACTTAAATTCGCCCTGATCCCGGTTAATCTGCTGATTTTTTTCAATTTGCTCGGTTCGAAGTCGAGGGCTGGATTTCTCGGCGCTGTAGTTGCCGGCCTGATTTTGCTTCCCTTTTTATGGCGAGAAATATGGCCGCGTAAACGGCGTCTGGCATTGCTTCTGGTCTGCTTCTGCCTCATGCCGTTCGTCATGGATGCCTTCACCTGGAAAGAAAAAGAAGTGCCAAGATTTCTCGAAACATCTATAACCAGGCCTGTATCGGTTAAAAACAACCTTTTTGGCAACTTTCACGACCTCAGACTCGCCACCGATTCTTTTACATTCGTTTTCGACGATCTGAAAACCGAGGTGCGGCTGAATGGCGATCAGGTTGAATTCTACGATCACAGGGGTGAACTGGTTCCTTACAGCCTGCTGCCGAACCCGAATCTGAGGACTGATTCAAGATCTCCGCTCGCATCTTTTACCGCGCTCGCGAGCAGCGCATCTAGTATTTTTCAGCCGGTTTCAGCAAAGCAGGTCGCAGGCAACAATACCGTAACTGCAAATGTCGCGCTGGCAACCGGTGATAAAGTCGCATCTGGAACCGAAAATGGCTTTTTTACTTCCAAAGAGTATCTAATCCTCTTTCCGGAAAAAAAGATGCGCGGCTTTCTTATCTACGCCTGGCCCGAATACAATGTTCTCGAAATTGGGCGTGGCGGCGTCAGTTTTTATGTGGTTGCCAGCGAGGGTGGTTTTAAGCTGATAAACCAGTTTGGTAAGGCCGTCGACGTTAAAGAAGTCGAAGCCTTTGGTTTCGCCAGCTGCCAGGGCCTGGCAAGCAATCGCGGCTATATCTGGTCGCG
>JAKQQP010000486.1 GCA_029564115.1 Candidatus Rifleibacteriota bacterium
AAGCCCGCAGCTTGTTCAAGAAAATTATCAAATTCACAAAGCAGCCCAGAGTGCTCGTCACCGAAGCCATAGCATCTGCAGACCGCTTCATTGAGCCGGGAAAAAACTTCGCCATACTCTGGCGAATCGATCGACAGTTTCTGCAGCTTTCCGGCACAGTCGGCAACCAGGGCAAACAGCTTTTGATTGAACGGTGGCAGAGGTATCTGCCTGACCTGCGTCACCGTTACGTGAAAACTGTGAAACCGACCGCTGAACCAGGCATTAACCGGAACACTGTTCAACAGCCCCAGAAGAAACATTTCCGGGTAATCGGCAGATTCTGAAACGATGAATGAAAGCGAGTTTTTGGGGTAATAACTTTCAGTGTCATAAGCCACTACAAGGCGAGTCTTCAACTTCTCATTGCGGATATTCTGATACAGAAGTTTGGGGGCGACCCAGATTTTTTCGTCGCCAGCGTAGGCAAGATGCGGGCCGAAGTCGATGAAGAGGCCTTCCCAGTTGATTTTAAAAGGTGCGAGTTCGCGACCTTTGAGAACCGGGCGATAATGTTCAGCCTGCCTTGAATCGCTGACAAACTTAGAAACCCGGTCAGTGCGCTGCACAGACTCCTGAATGCCAACGCCAATTTTCGCGATTTTACCCAGGAAGACCCCTGATGCCTGCATTTTTGCGAAAGCTGTCGCGAGTTTTGATGATACAAGTGACTGGCGCAGTCCATTGCCGGATAAAAACGAATCAGATCGAGCCGCATAGGTTTCGAGCCAGCCGGCAGCCCCTGAATAACCAGAATTAACTGTTACTGAATATGGCGGCGATGCTTCTTTGACCTTTTCTATAAAGGCCACCACCGGCAAAACTCCTGGAGCCGCCGGAAAAAACCTTGCCGGTAAGAGATTGAGAGAAGTTACCCTGTTTTTTTCGAATAACAGTTGCCTGATTTTCCGGCATTGATGGTTAACCAGCCAGGTATGCGAAGTAAGCATTACCATCTGCCCTGCATCTGCAAGAACTTTCAGGCCGCCTTCAAGAAAAAAAGTATAGAGGTCTTTCTCGCCCTCGCCCGTCTCATACAGCTCGTCCAGACGTTTTTTATAATCTTCGCTCAGATTAACGCGATACGGCGGGTTGCCAATTACCAGGT
>JAKQQP010000505.1 GCA_029564115.1 Candidatus Rifleibacteriota bacterium
GTTCCTGGCAGCGTTTTTCCAGTTCTGCTACCCGCTTTTCCAGTCGTTTGCAGTTTTCGCAATTTGTGCTCACAACTCCATTATAATTTTCTGGCCAAAAAGTACAAGACCCAGTTAAACTTCAACCACGTGAACAGTTACTATTTATTTATATCGCCGGGGCGGCTTTGCTTATTGCTGTTATTTCGCTGGCTGATGATTTTTTAACTCTCTCACAGGCCGGCCGCTTCATTGTGCATTTTCTTGCATCCGCTACAGTTATTTATGCGACAGTTTATGCTGCAGCGGGAATTGGCATGCTGCTGTTTTATCTGATTGCCACGCTCTGGCTGATCAATCTTTACAACTTCATGGATGGTATGGACGGCTTTTCCGGTGGTATGGCAGCAATCGGCTTTGCCGCACTCACCGTCGCCGCGCATTTTTCCCAGAAACCGGTAATGGCTGAATTTATGGCGGTTATTGCGGTTGCTGCCACTGGTTTTCTGCTCTTTAACTTTCCGCCGGCACGAATGTTCATGGGCGACGTCGGCTCAGCTACCATCGGGTTTCTCGTCGCGGCCTTTTCTTTATGGGGCGTGCGCGATGCGGTTTTTCCGATCTGGCTGCCGCTGCTGGTGTTTTCACCCTTTATCGTCGATGCCTCGCTTACTATTTTGCGTCGCGCTATTAACCGCGAAAAAATCTGGCTGCCGCATCGCAAGCATTTTTACCAGCGCCTTGTGCTCAATGGCTGGTCGCATCGCAAGACAGTGCTTTGCGAATATGTTCTTATGTTAGCCTGTTCAGTGAGTGCATTGTTTATCTGGCGTTATGACCTGGCATTGCCAGGCTTGAGCGCCTGGGCTTTTATCTATGCTGTTCTTGCACTGCTGGTCGAGCGTAAGGTGCGTGAAAAAGTGCCGTTTTGATTAGATGATGGATTTTCTGTGGCTTGGCCCTTCGACCGGCCAGGGCCGGCTCAGGGCCCGCGGGTTACTGGAATAACTCGGCGGTAGGGAATGGCTTGCCCTGCTGGTCTTTGGCTGAGAGTATCGGTTGCAGGTCGTTTATCAGGGGCCAGGCGATGCTCAACTGCGGGTCGTTCCAGATGATGCATTTTTCGTGGGTTGGGTTGTAGAAGTCGGTGCATTTATACTGAAATTCGGCAATATCGCTCAATACCAGAAAGCCGTGCGCGAAACCAGGTGGAACCCAGAACATTTTCTTGTTTTCGGCCGAAAGAATTTCGCCAACCCACTTGCCGAAAGTTGGTGAACTACGTCTGATATCGACGGCCACATCAAAGACTTCGCCGGCGGTTACCCTGACCAGTTTGCCCTGTGGGTTCACCAGCTGGTAATGCAGGCCACGCAGGGTGCCCTTGACCGAACTGCTGTGGTTGTCCTGCACGAAGGTAAAATTTAAACCGGCTTCCTGAAATTTTTTCTGGTTCCAGGTTTCCATGAAAAAACCTCGATGGTCGCCAAAAACCTGCGGTTCAATTATCAGCAGGTCTGGAATGCTGGTTGGCGTAATTTTCATAGCTTCTCACCGGCGATGTGGTAGAGATATTTGCCATAATCATTTTTGGCTAGCGGCTTTGCCAGCTCGAGAAGCCGGGCTTTGTCGATAAAACCCATGCGCCAGGCTATTTCCTCGACACAGGCGATTTTGAGGCCCTGCCGGTCTTCAACTACTTTGACAAACTGTGAGGCATCGAGCAGTGAAGCGAACGTGCCGGTATCGAGCCAGGCGGTGCCACGGGTGAGCAATTCGACATCGAGCTGCCCTTTCTCAAGA
>JAKQQP010000628.1 GCA_029564115.1 Candidatus Rifleibacteriota bacterium
TGCAACGATAATTATAGGTTGGCATTAACCTTTCCTCCTGTGATGATTAACAACGGTTAGCACTCTTTGGTTTCGAGTGCTAATAATCTATCACAAGCCCGCAGCTTGTTCAAGAAAATTATCAAATTCACAAAGCAGCCCGGCATGGTCGTCAACGAAGCCATAGCATCCGCAGACCGCTTCATTGAGCCGGGAAAAAACTTCGGCATAGTCTGGCGAGCCAGGCGGCAGTTTCTGCAGCTTTCCGGCACAGTCGGCAACCAGAGCAAACAGCCGCTTGTTGAACGGCGGCAGAGGTATCTGCCTGACCTGCGTCACTGTTATGTGAAAACTGTGAAACCGGCCGCTAAACCAGGCATTGACCGGAACACTGTTCAACAACCCCAGAAGAAAAATTTCCGGGTAATCGGCAGACTCTGAAACAATGAATGAAAGTGAGTTTTTGGGGTAATGACTCTCTGTGTCATAAGCCATGACCAGACGCGTCTTCAGTTTCTCATTTCGGATATTTTGATACAGCAGCTTGGGACCGGCCCAGATTTTTTCGTCGCCGGCGTAGGCCAGATGCGGCCCAAAATCGATAAACAGCCCTTCCCAGTTAATTTTAAAAGGGGCCAGTTCACGGCCTTTAAGAACCGGGCGATAATGCTCAGCCTGTCTTGAATCGCTGACAAACCTGGAAACCTGGTCAGTGCGCTTCAGCGATTCCTGAATGCCGACGCCAATTTTTGCGATATCACCCAGACAGACGCCCGAAGCCTGCATTTTTTCGAAAGCCTTCTTGAGACTTGAAGAAACCAGAGACTGCCGCAGCCCGTTGCCAGATAAAAAAGAATCAGACCGGGCCTCGTAAGTTTCAGACCAGCCGGAAACTTCTGAATAGCCAGAGTTCACCACAACTGAATATGGCAAAAGCGGTTCTTTGCCTTTTTCAACAAAGGTCACCACCGGTAACACTCCAGGTGCCGCCGTAAAAAATCTTGCCGGCAGAAGGTTAAGAGCGGTCACCATGTTTTTTTCAAACAACAACTGCCTGATTTTCTGGCATTGATGATTTACCAGCCAGGTATGTGAGGTAAGCACTATCATCTGACCATCTTCAGAAAGAGCTCTAAGTCCGCCCTCAAGAAAAAAAGTATAAAGATCTTTCTCCCCCTCACCAGTCTCAT
>JAKQQP010000517.1 GCA_029564115.1 Candidatus Rifleibacteriota bacterium
TCGGGTTGTACAATTTTAAATCAATCTCGCGGTGGCCTGATTCTTCGGTGCGAAAACGTTCTCTGAGGTCATACCACTCCTGTTTACATTCACCTCTTACATCTGGATGAGTCATTGCAAAGAGTTCCTGGGATGATTTGAGCAGTGCAACATCAAAATTCAGGGTTTCGGAAAAACGCCCGGAAAATTCGAAAAAATCAGTCGCCGGATCGTATTTAAAGCAGACAATGCCCGCCTGCATACTGAAACTATGCACCAGCCTGGCCTCTTTTGCACGCTCTTTTGCGAGTTCATTGAAAATACTGCAGGCTTCACCGACTTCGTCATTTTCGATTATCGCGGCAAGCCCGTCATTACTGCCCCCGATCATCTCACGCATTGCGTATTTCAGGCTCTGCAAAGGTCTGATCACGATGCTGTCAAAGGCAAAAAATGTTCCGGCAACGGAAAAAATCACCAGAGCAGCCAGAATCAGCAGCTGGTAAAACATAAAACTGTCGATCAGCCCGAGAAACGGCCCTGGCGGTATCTTCATTGCCACAACCCAGATTTCTTCTGCTTTTGAAGAGTTTTCCTGAACGATCAGCGGAACCCTGATTTCTGAAAACGCCGTGGCCGTTACCACCTGTGAAAATGATGCGACCGGCCGGCTGCTGCCGTCGTAAACCGCTATTTCAGAGAGTTCGAGTTGTTCAGAAACCTTTTCGAGATATGAAGACATTTCCTGAAAGTTTTTGCTGAGAATCGCCATGCGGAGATATTCTCCGTGGCGGGCAAAACGTTCAAGAACGTGGCTTTGCTGGCGGTTGGCGTAGCTTCTCTGCGAAAACCAGACAAGTGAAACGGTCAACAGGCCTGCAAGCAAAAACGCTGCAGGCAGATACCACGAGATAAAGCGCAGCTTAAAGGAGCGAAAAGCCCTTGCATTTTCGCTCCTGACAGAAGGCGACAGTATGGATTTCTGCCTCTGCATAAGTTCGGGCAACGTGCAAGCGGCCCCCTCTCTTTAAGACTAACCAATTCTCTTCTCTGATTTTTTCTATCTCTGATTCCATTATAAGGGAAAAACGCCCGGGTGTCATAAAATTTTAGCGGGCGGGCGGCAGCTCGATTTTGCGCGGTTTATCGGTAAAAGGCCGATAAAGAATGATTACCCGGCCGATGGTTCTCACCAGAACCGCATCGGTGGCATCAAGAATTTCGTCAACCACCTCTTCGACGTCTACCGGAGAAGTATCGAGCAGCTTGATCTTTATCAGTTCGTGTGAATTGAAGGCTTCGATGACACTGCTGACAATTTTTGCCTCAAGGCCCTGCTT
>JAKQQP010000528.1 GCA_029564115.1 Candidatus Rifleibacteriota bacterium
GGCGGCACCATGCCCGAAGACCTGCCAACCCCAGAAGAAGATCTAAAGAAGCTAGAAAAGAGAGTGCTTGCCAGTAAAAAAAGTAACAAAAAGAATATTGATGAAATTGAATGATTAGCTGAAGGAGTTGCCTACCAATCACGGTTGGCAAACGCCAAGCTGAGGAGATAAAATGCATCCGAAATTCAATAAATACAAGATTGGCGAACTATTCGAAGTTCAGCTTGGGAAAATGCTTGACGAGAGAGCAAAAAAGGGTGAACAAGTAGATTATTTAGCCAATTTTAACGTGCGGTGGGGAGCTTTTGACTTTTCAAAGTTAAATCAGATGAATTTTTCAGAAAAAGAGAAAGAAAAATTCTCTTTGATTTGTGGCGATTTGCTAATGTGCGAAGGCGGCGAAATTGGCCGTTGTGCCGTATGGAAGGACGAAAGAGCTAATATCTACTATCAAAAAGCTCTGCATCGAATTCGCGCCAAATCAACCAAATGCACGACCAACTATCTTTCACTGTATTTTCAATATTTAGCCCAAACAGGTCAACTGACAAAGTTTGTTGGCGAATCAAGTATCGCTCATTTAACCAGAGAAACGCTTATAGGGTTACACATATTTTGTCCAACCCTCGTAGAACAAAAAGCCATTGCCGGTCTTCTTGCAACCTGGGATGAAGCCATCGAAAAAACCGAACGCCTGATTCAGGCAAAAGAGAGAAAATTCAAACACTTACTTAACACGTTAATTTGCTTGCCCACGGACAATGGAAAATGGAAGGAAACGAGGCTTAAAAACCTTTTCGAAGAGCGCAGAGAAACTAATAGAGAAGATCTGCCACTGCTTTCTATTACTAACAACGAGGGGGTTATTTACAGAGAAGACACCAACCGCAAAGACACCTCAAACGATGATAAATCCAAGTATCTCAGGATTTGTCCTGGTGATATTGGTTACAATACCATGAGGATGTGGCAGGGGGTTTCAGCCTTGTCATCACTGGAGGGAGTTGTTAGTCCGGCATACACCATTTGTATTCCAGGAGAAAAAGTCGATCCAAAGTTTATCGCTTTTCTTTTTAAGGTTCCATTTATGATTCATCGGTTCTACAGACATTCTCAGGGCCTAACCTCCGACACATGGAATCTGAAATTCCATCATTTTGGCGAAGTTAAGATGCCTTTACCATCGCTTGCAGAACAGCAAAAAATCGCAGAGTTACTTGAAGCCAGTCAGAAAGAAATGAGTTTTCTAAAATTGCTGGCAGAAAAATACAAATCCCAGAAGCGCGGCCTGATGCAGAAACTGCTAACCGGCCAGTGGCGGGTAAAATCAGAAGTGATCAAAAGATACGGGGAACAGTAGAAAGAATATTTAATTATGATTGATTACAGTAAATTGGATGTTTTGAAACAAAAGTTGGATTCATACAGGCCTTTGCCCGCTGAAATCGTGAGCAATCTTCATGAAGATCTTGTATTGCGCTGGACATACAACTCGAATGCAATCGAAGGCAATACCTTGACCCTGAAAGAAACCAAGGTAGCTCTCGAAGGCATTACGGTCGGCGGCAAGACGATGCGAGAGCATTTTGAAGCCATTAACCACCGCGATGCCATCTATTTTGTCGAAGAACTGCTGCAACAGAACGCACCCCTTTCGGCCTGGCAGATCAAATCAGTGCATCAGCTGATTTTGAAAAATATCGATGATAAAAACGCCGGAATCTACCGCAAAATCAACGTGACCATATCCGGTGCCGAGCATGTTCCGCCTGATGCTCTGCATGTGGAAAGCGAAATGAACGGGTTTATCGACTGGTATCAAAATCAGGCCCCGGCATTGCATCCGGTAGAGAGAGCAGCCAGAGTGCATGCCGATTTCGTTAAAATTCACCCGTTTGTCGACGGAAACGGCAGAACTGCAAGACTCCTGATGAACCTGGAACTTATGAAAGGCGGTTTTCCACCTGCTGTTCTGCCTGTCGAAAAACGCCTGGAATACTATGAAGCGCTGGATTGTGCCCATACAAAAAACGATTACAGGCCGTTTCTGGTTTTGATGTCAGATGTCGTTGAATCGGCCTTCAAGCCATACTGGCATGCCCTCGGAATAAAGCCATGAATCATTTTGAAATTAACGAAAAATATCTGTCGCAGGTTCCGGCGGTGCAGCTGCTGATCAATCTGGGGTTTGAGTTTATAACACCGGCAGAGGCACTCAAAGAAAGGCAGGGGCGGGCTTCCAATGTTCTGCTTGAGAATATTCTGCGCAGGCAGCTCAAAGAAATCAACCGGATCAGATACAGGGGCGGCGAATACCTGTTCAGCGAAGAGAATATACAGACTGCCATTCAGAAACTTAAAAACATCAAATACGACGGCCTGTTAAAGACCAACGAAGCGGTCTATGACCTGCTTACCCTTGGCACCGCCCTTGAACAGACAATCGAAGGCGATTCGAAAAGCTTTAACCTTAATTACATAGACTGGCGCAATCCCGGGCGCAATAAATTTCATGCCGCCGTCGAGTTCAGCGTTGAAAAGTCAAGAAGCACAGAAACTGTCAGGCCCGATATCGTTCTTTTCGTTAACGGAATTCCATTCTGCGTAATTGAATGCAAGGCCCCGCAGATTGGCCTTGAACAGGCGGTTTCACAGGCGATTCGCAACCAGAACGATGACCATATTCCCAGGCTTTTTGTTTATGTTCAGGCAATTCTTGCGGTTAATAAAAACGCCGCAATGTATGCCACAGCCGGAACAGCAGCCAAATTCTGGGCCGTCTGGAAAGAAGCGAATCTCGAAGACGGCAGCCGCGAGCACACATCCCTGCAAAAGACTGTTAACGAGCCATTGCCCAAAAATACGGCCGAAAAATTAAAAGAGACTTTCAGTCTGCCTGACGAATTCTTTAACAGCAACAGACTTGTTACCGAGCAGGATAAGGCTCTATATTCACTTTGCCGCCCGGAAAGACTGCTCGAACTGGCCTGGAAATTCACCCTGTTCGACGGCGGCATAAAAAAGATCGCCAGATACCAGCAGTATTTTGTCATCAAATCAACGCTGCAGCGGGTTAAACAGTTTGAAAATCAGAACACCCGCAAAGGCGGCATTATCTGGCAAACCCAGGGCTCAGGCAAATCTCTGACCATGGTATTGCTGGCAAGAAACCTTGCGCTCGACCCCGATCTGCTGAACCCGAGAATCGTGCTGGTTACCGACCGCGATGACCTCGACCGGCAACTGGGCAACACCTTTGCCGCATGCGGTCTCGATGCCAGGCGGGCCACTTCCGGCAGGAATCTGCTTGAGCTTGTTGCCGAAAAAAAAGCCGGCATCATTACCACCCTGATTCACAAATTCGACAAAGCCTATACCGCCAGAAAATACCAGGATGAATCGCCGGATATCTTCGTTCTGGTCGACGAGGGACACCGCACGCAATTTGGTTCGTTCTCTGCGCGCATGCGCCAGATGTTTCCGAATGCCTGCTATCTGGGCTTTACCGGCACGCCACTCCTGAAAAACGAGAAAAACAATTTCACAAAGTTCGGTGAACTGCTCGAACCACATTATTCAATTACTCAGGCCGTTGCCGACGGCGCTGTCGTGCCGCTGCTTTACGAGGGCCGGCATGTGGAAATGACCCAGAATCAGGCGGCAGTCGATCTCTGGTTTGAGCGCCACACCCAGGGCCTCAGCAAAGAGCAGCAGGCGGATCTCAAAAGAAAATACGCCAGGGCGGAAATGCTGAATAAAGCCGAGCAGGTGATCTACATGCGGGCCTTTGACATCAGCGAGCATTACCGTTCGAACTGGCAGGGAACCGGCTTTAAGGCCCAGCTGGTTGCGCCGAACAAGGCA
>JAKQQP010000532.1 GCA_029564115.1 Candidatus Rifleibacteriota bacterium
AATTGTTTTGGGATAGATTCCAGGTTCATCATTTGTAGAACCTGGTAATATTGGATTACTAAAGGCAATGGGCCGGCGAATTTGACTAAATTAAATATAAATTTTCGCCATTCTTTAAGGGTTACCGCCAGTTTTGTACCCCAGAGAAAAGCAATGAATCCAATAGGAAGGCAAATGCTGGAAAATAATTCAAATGGGGCTACCATCTCATTGCCACATATTATTTCACTATCATTCCCAAATGCTGGCAAAAAAATCAGGACAGAAATTACCAGATATCCATTTAAAATTCTGGAAATCTTCATCAATCTGGATTTCTGGATACTTTGGCAAGAATCCCGGAGAGTTGAGTTCTCTTGTTCTAAATTTTCATTCATATTCTTATCTTTCAATCACTTTGATAGCACCTTTTTCATTTTTGTGGTCATTTTTTCTTTTATTTTTCTGTGCATAACGCTAGTCTTTACCAGCGGGCATTTTCAGCTATAGGCAAATTTCAGTGCATTTGTTTTTCCGCCATTGGGGAGCATCATACCATTAATAATTCTTGTTAACGTCGTGTTGTTAAGTAGAAATGCTGTTGTCTTATTATTTTTTCTCTATTAGTCTTAAAAATTCTTCTGCATCCAGAACTTTGAATTGATCATTCTTGAAGTCTTTTTTGTTCCTTGTTATGAGAAAGTCTACATTGTTTTCCGCTGCGATTGAGCTGTGTATGTCGTCTTCAAAGTCTTTGAATTTGTTGGCAACCGCTTCTTTAACGTTTTTTAGAGAAATGCCCGGGACTGAAAAAATCCGCAAACTATCGAGGATGAATTCATCGGCAATTTTTTTGTTCAATTCTTTTGAGATTACATAATAGGTGTTGGCCAATGTAAGAGGCGAAACCAGGCCAAGAATTTTTTGGGTCTCGATCAATTCAATGATTTTTGCGGAATAGGATGAAAAAGGCTCCCTGTCGAGGAGCCAATCGAGCAAAATATTGCAGTCGATGTATGCCTTGATCATGACAGGTGCTTATCTCTCAGGTAATTTAATTTCTGGGTTTCTGCATCAAAATCAGTGCTGTTGATTATGCCTTTATATTTTTTCGCGATTGGCGAACGAATTTCTGATTCTGAATTTCCGGGGCTTTTCAGAAGAAATGACTTATACAATTCTTCGGTAAGCTCGCTGAGAGACTTCTGCTGCTTTGACGCGCAGATTTTTATTCTTTCAATTATTTCTTTATCGAGTCTTAGAGTAAGCTTGGTATCCATGTCGACCCTCCTGATGACGTATCTGATTTTATTATACGTCAAAGGAAATGATTGTCAAGTTCGATTTGCCTATTTCAGGTAACGCAAGTCTTGAGCAGAAAGGGCTGACGGGCGCGGGTGTTGCGCAAGCAAGACCCGTGATCCGGCCTCGTCTTCATTGACGCAATTATGGATCGCCTGATCTACAACGCTAAAATACTGAATTTAAAAGGGATTCGATGAGAAAGAAAAGAATAAACAAGACTGAGAACTAATCCGGCCACCTGTGGTAAAATTTTACTGTGCACGTAATTCTGTTTCGTAAAGTGGCCGGATTAAATCAGAACGACCGGCCGGATTTTCAAGAATACACAACATTGCCAAACGTGGCCGGATTCGCGCTCGATCCACGCGATTCCTTTGCCGATGCGAGAACAAAGCTTGGGTCTGACCGGCTGCTGCTCGGCAGTCTCAATGGTCTGACTCTTAATGCCGGCGCCACCGAGGAGCTTTGCAAAAAGGTTACGAACATTCTTGATGATCGCAGCGCAGATCCGCACTTTATTTTTGCCACTTCGGGCGCCGATGTGCCGCTGTCAACTCCACCAGAAAGAATTAAGGCCGTAGCCGATCTTATTCAATCAGGCTGGGTGCGACAATGACAAAGCTTGCCATTGTCTGCTGTTCGGTGATGAAGCATGAGGTTGCAGCGATACTGACCCGGGATTTTCCGGACATTGAAGCTGTGTTTCTTGATTCCATGCTGCATATGCACCCCAAACTGCTGGAGCAGACTCTTGAAAACAAACTGATTGAACTCGCGTGCCCGGCCCTGGTGATTTATGGTGATTGCTCACCAGCAATGCACAGTCTTGAAGGTCGTTTCGTCTGCGCCCGCACACGGGGGTTAAACTGCTGCGAGCTTCTGCTCGGCCATGAACGCTATCTCGCAGATCGCAACAGCCAGGCATTTCTTCTGTTACCAGAATGGACAAAGCGCTGGAAAGAGGTTTTTCAAAAGGAACTGGGCTTTAATGACATGGAGCTTGCCCGTTCTTTTATGCATGAATACAGAACCTCCATCAAATATGTAGATACGGGTTTTGTGCCAGTGCCAGAAGATACCCTGCGTGAAATTTCCGAGTTCTTTGACATGCCTGTAAGCATTGAAAAGACAGATGACAGGTCTTTGCGGGTAATCATTCATGAAGCCATGCAGCGACTGCAGAGGAGGCTTGCCAATGTCATGCACCCATCTTGACCTGATATTGCAGAAACACCTGCTGGTCAACATACTCCAATTCAGCGACGACATCGGCCAGTGTGCCAGGAGTGTAACCACCCAGCTGCGTGAGATTGTCGGAAGCAGAATAGTGGCACTTTTCGAGCGTTCTCCGCAGAATGTATTTCGACTTGCGGGCATCTGCCCCGAGCGTCGGAAAGATTTTTTTTCTGACGAAACTGCCCGGCGGTTGATCGATGAGGCTGCTAAACTAAATGAACCCGAATTGTTCAAGCCGGGGCATGGCACCATTGGTATGCTTCTGGCTGAGATGCAGATGCAGGCTTCATTTGTTATCCCGCTCCGCTCGAATGAAGAAACGCATGGTTTTCTACTGCTGCTTGATATTCTTGATCTGCACAATACCGATGAGATTCTTGAAGCTTTCAAATCAATGGCCAGTCTGCTCTCTCTGGTAATGCGCAATTCCTTTCTCTACCGAAATCTTGAAGAGCTCGTAAGGCAGCGGACAACCGAACTGCACGAAGCAGGCCAGCTCAATCAACAGATTTTAAACAGTATTCATGAGGGTATCGTTGTCTATGACAAAGATATGCGTATAAAAGCATGGAACCCGTTCATGGAGAATTTAAGCGGTAAATCTGCCAATGAAATTTCTGGCAGACTTCCGGAAGAGGCCTTTCCATTTCTCGGCAAAACCGGCATAAGAAACAGGTTGTCAGAGGTTCTGGCTGGCCGTATTCCGCCTCAGATGGAATTTGAGTATGAGATTAATGGCATTCAGGGCTGGGCCATTGAATCGCAGGTGCCTTTACGCAATGAGAACAATGAAGTCGCAGGAATTGTTTCGACCATACGCGACATAACTGAGCGCAAGCAGGCAGAAGAAGCCATGGCCGAAGAGAAACAGCGGCATCTGGAAACCATGAACCGTGCAGCAAGGCTTGATTCGCTTGGCATACTGGCCGGTGGCATTGCTCACGATTTTAACAACCTTCTTGGTGGCATCTATGGATACATCGATATCGCCAGATCGCATGCAAACAGCCAGAAAACCTGCGATTATCTTACATCTGCACTGGAAACGATGAGTCGGGCCAGGGCTCTGACAGAGCAACTGCTGACATTTTCCAAGGGTGGGGCACCCATAAAAAAAGTTGATAACCTTTTCCCCTTTTTAGAAGAGATAACCAGGTTTGCCCTGAGCGGCTCAAATGTATCGTGCCATTTTGATATTGCTGAAAACCTCAGGTCCTGTAACTTTGACAAGAACCAGATCGGGCAGGTAGTCGAGAATATTGTCATAAACGCAATGCAGGCGATGCCTTCCGGCGGCCACCTGGAGCTCAGGGCCAGAAACGTCACCCTGACCGGAAATCAGAGCCGTGGTCTTGAACCAGGTGATTTTGTAGAACTTGCCATCACCGACAATGGTATCGGTATGACAAAAGAGGTTATGACTCATGTTTTCGACCCATTCTACACGACAAAAAACAAGGGACATGGGCTTGGGCTTGCAACGAGTTACTCGATCGTCATGCGCCATGGCGGCGCGATTGACGTCACCTCTGAACCCGGCAAAGGCAGTACTTTTACAGTAATGCTGCCAGCGTCTGCCGAAAATGTGACCGCAACCCCTGCGGTTCGCCTGAACAGACATTCAGGGAACGGGGTATTTCTGGTAATGGACGATGAAGAGGTGGTTCGCGAAACTCTTGGCTGCATGCTCGAATCTTTTGGCTACACCCCGGTATTAAAGAATAACGGCCAGGAAGCGATAGATTTTTTCGTGGCAGAACATGAGGCCGGTCGAAGAATTGCCGGCATGCTGTTTGACCTGACAATTGCCGGCGGAATGGGTGGTAAAGAGGCAATTGAAGAAATCAGAAAACTTTGTCAGCAGACACCGGCATTTGTAACAAGCGGCTATGCAAATGACCCGGTAATGGCAGATCCAAAAAAATTCGGATTTACTGCCTGCATCTGTAAACCTTTTCAACTCGCTGATCTGGCAAATATTCTCAATCAGTTTGTAAAACAATCATAGAAACAAGAGATACTCTGGATATCAAGTCGTCGTTAATTGTTTTATATGCGGTTTTTGGGCATATGGTTTTCGAGCATTGCTATGATTTCTGACAGCTTGAATGGCTTGCTGAGGCTTGCTGTGAAGCCGTAGTCTGCAGGCTTTTTCATGATCGGATCATCGGCGTAGCCGCTGGCAACGAAGGCAGGAATGTTCACTCCCATTTCCCTGATCCGGGTTATGGCTTCCTTGCCACCCATTGCCCCTGGCACCGTGAGATCGAACAGCATGCCGGCCGGCAGCATGTTCTGGTTGAGTGCTGACACGATATAATCAACGGCTTCCTGACCGTTTGTTGTGCTGACAACCGTGTAGCCGAAATTCTGCAGCATGGCAGAAATAACACTGAGCATGACCGGTTCGTCATCCATTACCAGAAATGTACCGCTCCCGAGATGCGATTGTCTTTGCTCCTTATCAGCGATTGAAGCACTTCCAGTGGCTGCCGGCAGATATAGCGTGAAGGTGGACCCCTTTCCTGATTCAGAATAGACGTCTATTGAGCCACCATGACGACGGACAATCGAATAGCAGGTCGCCAGCCCGAGGCCGTGTCCCCTGGCCTTGGTGGTAAAAAATGGATCAAAAATTCGCTGTTGAAGTTCTTTAGGAATGCCGATTCCGGTGTCGGTTACCGATAATTTTACGTAGTTTCCTGCTTTCAATACCGGATGTTCAGTATCGGCGAAGCTGACGTTGATTGCCGAAACCGTAATGGTGCCGCCAAGTGGCATCGCCTGCTGTGCGTTGATTATGAGGTTGTCAATGACCTGACCGATCTGGTTTTTATCGAAACTGGCGGGCCACAGGTTGTTCTCGACATCGAAGGTGCATGACACGTTCGAACCGCTGAGCGCAAACTGGGCAGTCTGCTGCACAAACGGAAAAAGAGGGGCAGTATCAAGCAACGGAGAGCCGCCTTTAGAAAAGGTCAGAAGTTGAGCGGTCAGAGCGCGGGCCCGGTCAATTGTCTGCATGACTTTCGCCAGATGCTGCTTTACCTCTGGCTCTTTAGTGATCTCGTTTGCCAGATCAGTATAACCGAATATGCCGCCCATGAGATTGTTGAAATCATGGGCTATGCCGCCGGCGAGAATACCAAGTGCTTCAAGTTTTTGGACATTTGCAAGTGCATCTTCGGTATGTTTTCGCTCGGTAATGTCTGACGAGATGCCGATTACGCCGTCAACCGTCCCATCGGGACTCATGATCGGGCCGGTCCAGACATCAAAAACCGTCTTGTTGACGGTTACCTGAAACTGCCTGACATTTCCGGTCAATGCCTGTTTGATGTGTTCACCGATTTCCGGGATGTCCCGGTAAAAGTCGAAGACAGACAAACCAACAACCTGACCTGGTTTGAGTCCGAGTTTAACTAACCCGAGGCCTTCAGAAAGTGTGAAAACTCCATTTCTGTCAAGAGTGAATGCTACTCCGGGCTGGTTGGCCACAAAGGCCCGGAGTTTTGCCTCGTTCTGTCGCAGAGATTCTTCGGCGTGTTTTCTTTCGGTTATATCGTAGGCTGTGCCGCG
>JAKQQP010000549.1 GCA_029564115.1 Candidatus Rifleibacteriota bacterium
CGTAATGATCGAAACGGCCGGAATTTCGAAATCCGGCATCAAATCAACGCCGAGTTGAGTCCAGGAAAAGGCCCCCAGCAGAATGGCGGCCAGAAAAATCATTGTAGTGGTAACTGGCCACTTTACCCCAAAGACCGAAAGGTTCATTTATTTGCCTCCACAAGAACGGGCTTGACGCGAACGCCTGTTTTAACCAGCTCTGCACCCTGGCCAACGATCATATCGCCAGGTTCGAGGCCTTCAAGAATTTGAGCACGGGTTCCCTGAACAATACCCACTTTGACGGGCTGACGAACCGCCATACCTTCGCTGGTTACCTTGACGACTGAATATTGGCCACTGTGACTCAACAAAGCATCTTTTGCAATGACTGTCGCGTTACTTTCAGTCTGCAGAAAAAGGCGTATATTCGCGAACATCCCCGAACGAAGTGCCAGATCTGCATTATCAAGCACAACCTCAAACTGTCCGGTACGTGTTTTGGCTGAAATCGCCGGGTAGACCTTGGCTACAACGCCGGCAAATTCTTTATCATAGGTGTCTACACGAACAACGGCCTTAGTTTTTCCGGCCTGCAGCTGCAGCAGATCTTTTTCTACCAGGCTGCCAACAATCTTCACCTGATTCATCTGCTCGAGTCTGAAAACAGGCTGACCGGCATTTGCCATAGCACCGGCATCGAGAGCACGCATCGTTATAACCCCGGTAAACGGAGCTTTAACAAAAGCATTTTCACGCTGAACTTCAGCCGCATGCATGTTGGCTGTTGCCTGGACGAGCTGAGCTTCTCTGACTTTTAAAGTGACCTTGCTGCTCTGAATTCCGTCTTCAGCCTGACGAATCGCAGACTGTGCAGCGACAAGCTGCGCCTGCAAAGCATCATGTTGCGCGACCACGTCGTCAAACTGCTGTTCAGAAACGGCCCCACCCCTAAAAAGTTCTTCAATACGCTTTCTGGTTGCTGCCAGATTGACAACCTGTGCCTTGATAGATTCAGCATGAGCCTTTGCAGACACAAGAGCCGAGTCGGCAGACTTCACCAGAACCGCCTGAACTTCAACAGATGCCTTTGCAACCGTAACGGCGGCTTTGGCCTGTTCGAGCTGAGCATCCAAAATTCTGTGATCTATTTCGGCAAGAACTTCGCCGGCAACTACCTGCGAACTTTCGCTTACATTTATCTTAAAAATTTCTCCCGTGATTTTCGGGTGTATGTCAGCACCCTGCAAAGGCATGACATCGCCGGAAGTCTGCAACTGCTGACTGATATCGGCGCCCTCAACTTTTTCGACAATTACCGGCTGAACGTTAGCGTCATCAGCCTCTGATGCCATAACATCCGTCGCCGATACAAACCCGAGAAAAACCCAGAACACAAGAGTGATGACCATATAAAGCGAGATCTTTGTCTGTGGGCCGCAATTAAAAAGTTTTGTAAATGAAAATTGCTTCAACATCTGCTTGTTCAACCCCTTTTTCACTTTTTTGCCTGGGCAATGATTTCACGCCCGATTTTGCCGGTGGCGAACTGGTATGAAGCCAGTGCCTGATGATAGCTGAAAATCGCTTGAAGATACTGCAGCCTGGTGCCAAGATAGGCATTTTCGGCATCAAACAGCTCAACCTGCGTAAACAAACCGTTTTTATAGCGAACACCGGCAAGACGCAAAGCTTCTTCAGACTGCAGCAGAGCTTTGCCTTGAGCTGACACCACTTCTCTGGCAGTCTCGATATTCAGGTAAGCCTGCCGTATTTCCATGTTTGCCTGTAATTGAGCTTCTTTGAGAGAGTTTTCGGCAATTGCCAACCGGGCATGCGATTCTTTAACCTTGCCTTTCCTCAACCCGCCGTCATTCAAAGTAAAATTGGCAACCACTCCGGCTCTCCAGTAACCTTTACGCTCATAGGTCAGAGATTTAGACGAAGGATCCTGATAACCACTCTGACCAAAAACACTGACAACCGGCTGGTTCTCACTGCGAGCCCCCGCAATGGACTCTCTGGCAATATTTACCTCAAGTCGCTTTATTTTCAGATCTTCTCTGAGATCTATGGCCTCTGCCGCATCTTTTTCCAGATCTATTTCCAGGTCTACCATTTCGAGACGGTCATCTGTCGAAATGGGCGTATTTTCAGATAAATCCAGGATGTTCAACAGATCCAGGCAGGCCAGAGCCCTGGTATTGCTCTTTTTACGAAGATCACTGCGAGCCTGCGCCAGACGCACCTCAGCACGCAAAACCTCGAACTGCGAAACCTGCTTTTGTTTGAATCTTGCCATGACCAGCTCATGATGGGCCTCTGCCAGTTCAAGATCTTTCTGGCCAACTCGCTCAGCCTCACCAGCAAAAAGCCAGCCCAGCCAGCCCATAGTAGTCTGCAGCAAAACTCCCTGCTTAGTCAGAGTATACCCGGCACCGGCAGCAGAGCGGCTCAAACGAGCCATTTTCAGGGCTGAACGATCTTTACCACTGAGAAAAAGAGGCTGAGTCACCTCAAAATAAGCGGTCTGATTATCTTCTTTGCCCTGCTTCACACCTGCGCGTTGTAAAACATCATCAACTCTTGTATGCGAAAAATTCCCTGTCAATCTGGCCCCAAGAATGGCACGAGACTGTACTACCCTGGCATCAGCACTGCGGACCTGCTGTTCTGAGCCGATTATCGAACGGTTTCGCTGCAAAGATAAATGCAAAACCTGCTGCAAGTGAGTATTCTGCAACTGAACACTGCCAGAAGCATCGACAACCGGAACCAGATCAGCGTCTTCGTTCAGATAAAATTCAGCGATCCCGGTACTGCCGGACGCAGTTGGCACGGTTGCCGAAGCTGATTCGGCAGCATGCAAAAAAGAAAAGCCACCTGTGCTAAAAAGAAGCGAAAGGCAGGACACCAACGCTGTAAAAAATTTTCTATGAATAACTGGCATTTAACAAGCCTCCGTTCATTGTTTTACTGACCTCATCAAAATCAGCGAAACAGGGTAAATCATGCAAAAATCTTCTTCTCATCTGCTATCTGAGCACCCAGGAGTAGAAGAACACAGTTGAGAATTTTGTCGGCTGAAAGCGCCGGCTCTTTGAAAACCGCAAAAGTAAGGTTGATAGTAAAAAACTTATCGAAAATAATGGCTGCCTGACCTGCTGTTAAACAGGTCTTGAGAATTCCCTGATCGATCGCCTTCTGAAAAAATCTCGTCTGGCTGGCAATCGACCTCTTAAAAATTCCCGTCAAGTCCTGAAACTCCTTGCTGCTAATTTTCAACTGCGGCCCAAGCATCATTATCTGCTGAATAAGGGGGCCTTTGATCTGAAAATTTTCATATTTCAGTGCCACCAGCTCTTTCAGAGAATCAAAAAAGGGTCGACCAGAACCAAGAATAGCTTCTATACGATCTTCAATAACCGGGGCATCATGCACCAGACACTGAACGAACAATTCATCCTTACTTTTAAAATAAGTATAAATGGTTCCCTTGCCGACTCCAGCACGTTCAGCCACAGTCTCGAGCCTAACCTCGTGAAAAATATTCTCAGAAAACAGCTCTGTAGCAGCGGCCAGCACGGCTAATTTCTTGTCTGTTTTTTTTCGCTGCATAGTCTATGCACCTCCATCCTGTTTTTTAAACTCATACAAAAGCTCATTGTCTTGATTCTGACAAACAGCCTAAAACAAAAATGATTGTTAAACATTTTAAAACCGACCAACGAGTCAATACCGACTAACCGGTCGGTCGATATTAATATATTGTTTTTTATTTGTCAATAACCGAAATATCCGCCACCCATGTTTGTTCTTACGCTCAACCGACAAAGAAAACAGGCACTTTAGTTTTCCTGCCCATGCTGCAGCGTTGCCAGTCGTTGTAGCCTCCACAGCTCATATGTGCTCTCGCGACCTGGCGATGGCCGGTCATGCGGCACCTTTTGCATGAGATTTTGAGGCGCTCGAAAAATACCCGTTCATAAAAGGCTCCGACATGCCTGCAAAGAGTTTGTTAAAAGACGCAGCAAGTGTTTATCCTGAGGGTAAAAGGAACAAAAGAGCACTGATCAGCATAAAAATGATATAATTTTGCTCACAACAGACACTAAATAAGGTTATAAGACAGGTAAAGTTCAATGTCACAGCTGCTCAAACTATTTTTAACCTTCTTCAAAATCGGGACATTCACCCTTGGCGGCGGCTATGCCATGCTGCCGCTCATTCAGAGAGAAATTGTCGAGAATCGTAGCTGGGTGGAAGAAGAAGATTTTTTCGAACTGCTTGCCCTCGCCCAGTCTTCTCCCGGGCCGGTTGCCGTCAACGCATCAGTTTTTGTCGGCTATAAAGTTGCCGGAGTTACGGGTAGCATTGCTGCAACACTGGGCACTACTCTGCCATCCTTTCTGATAATTCTGGTAATTGCAGCCTGGCTTGTCGACTACCGCAGCAATCCATTCGTCGAAGCTTTTTTTAAAGGGGTGAGACCTGCAGTCGTGGCAATGATTGCTGCGCCCCTTTACTCTTTGGGTCGAAAAATGCGCATAAAGTTCAAAGGGGCACTTCTAGCTTCTCTTGTAGCCGCCATGGTAGCTTTTGCAGAGTTTTCACCTGCGATGCTGATTGCGATAGCCGGGGCGGGCAGTCTGGCATATGGCATTTTCAAACAGAAGCGACACAAGGAGAGCTGAAAATGGAAATTTATTTCACCCTCTTCGCCTCTTTCTTTAAAATCGGTCTTTTCGGCTTTGGCGGGGGCTACGCGATGCTGCCTCTGATTCAGCACGAGGTTGTGTCGGCGCCGCATAACTGGCTGAGCATGGCCGACTTTATCGATATCGTTGCCATTTCCCAGATGACGCCGGGCCCGATAGCTATCAACAGCGCGACGTATGTTGGCTACACCGTAACCGGAACCATCTGGGGCTCACTCTGCGCCACTCTGGGGGTTTGCCTGCCTCCGTTCGTAATCATGCTGCTGATTTCAAAGTTCTATCTTAAATTCCGCGAAAATCACTATATGGACATGCTTTTTGCCGGCCTGAAACCGGCAATCATAGGGCTCATCGCCGCGGCGGCCCTGACCATGATGAACGTGCACAACTTCATCGATCTTAACAGCGGCATTATATTCGCGACAACTTTTATTGCCACTCTTTACCGGTTCGACCCGATTAAGATTATTCTCGTGGCTGGAACTGCCGGAATATTTATTTACTGAATAAAAAAAACGCTGCGAAATTCGCAGCGTTTTTTGTTTGCGCACCCTTATTCAGAGAATTCTTCTACTTTGATTGCCGGCAGCGGGTATTTTTCATTGGCCGGCAGCAGACTGCCTTTGACTTTAATAGTCTTGCCACTCAGCTCTTCAAGCTTGCTGAACAGCTCTTTATTACTGGCCGGAAGAAGCCTGTAGGTCTTTTCGCCAACTTTAAGAGTCACATTTTTATATTTTTGTTTTTTAGCCTTATCTGGCTCGGTGACAACGAGAATGCCGGTGGTATCGATCGGCTCAAGAGCAGGCCGGGCCTCTTTGCCCTCTTTACCCTCTTTGCCCTTGCCCATTTTCATCTTTTTCTCTTTTTTTTCTTTCAGCTCTTTCTTTTCTTTTTTCTCTTTGCCGAGCTTGCCTTTTCCTTTGCCTTTACCCTTACCTTTGCCCTTTAATTCAGATTCAACTTCCTCTGAAGCATCGGCTTCTGTTACGACAACGGGCGTAGGAACAGTCTGGGTAGCATCGATAACAGTTTCAACTACATCTGTGGTTTCCTCGGCACGAAGGTTCGCAGAAAAACCGACAACCAGAAAGGCAGCAAGCAAAAAAACAGAAATTTTCTTCATCAAATCGTTCCTCCTCTTAAAATCAACGAAACTGCATCGCAGTATACGCCCAAAACCAGATAAAAAAAAGTCACCTGCGAAATTTATACCAGACCCGCAAAAAAGAACTGGCAGGCAGACTGTGTCTGCCTGCCAGGCTCCATTTTACAAAAAATTATCGGCCGCTGGTTCTGGTTTTGCCATCACGCTGCTGACGGCGCGGCGAGTTTTTTCCACCGGTTTTGGCAGTGATCGGCCATGAAGATTTTTTTTCTGTTCTGGCTGGTCGCTGACGACCCTGAGGAGCGGCGTCCCGAGTGGAAAACGGTGCCGGGCGGAAAGCTTTACGTTTTAACGCGGCAAATTCTTCCTGTTCAGCCGGTTCTGTTCTGGGCTTGGCCGTGGTCGGCCTGCCTTTGTCGAGAGTGATCTCGAGCTGACGCTTGCAGATCCAGGCAGTTTTCAGCTTGCGAATCATTTCTTCGGGCATATCCTGGGGCAGATCGACAGTGCTGAATTCGTCAAAAAGCCTGATGCGACCAATATACTTGCTGGCCATACCGGTTTCACCGGCGATAGCACCAACGATGTGACCAGGCTGCACACCGTGAACTTTGCCGACTTCGATGCGATATGTTTCCATGCCTTCTTCTTGTTCGTCGTCATCCCGACGAGCACCGCGACCCTGTGAAGGCCGACTTTTGCGACCAGCGGTTTCAGGGATGAATTCACGGAAAGCAGTGCGCTCGATTTTGTGTATCTCTGGCTTGTTCTGCAGCAACAAGGGTGTGTTGCCCTGGAACATACGGGCAGTTGCCGCAGCTATTTCGATCGGGTCAGCCTGATTTTCGGCGCAGTATTCTTCGACCAGCTCTTTGAAGATCTGAATATCGGTGCTCGAAATGGCTTCTTTAATCTTGTTTTTAAAAGCCTCGATACGCTTTTTGTTGATAAAATCAGCAGTAGGCAATTGCATTGGTGCAATAGTCTGTCTGGTGGCCTTTTCAATAATCTGCAAGAGACGGCGCTGACGCGGAGAGATGAAAAGAATGGCTTCACCACTGCGACCAGCACGCCCGGTGCGACCAATGCGATGCACATAGGTTTCGGGGTCACTCGGGGCATCATAGTTAACGACATGGCTGATGCGGTCTACATCTAAACCACGGGCAGCAACGTCAGTAGCAACGATAATATTGAGTTTGCCACTTTTCAGCTGATCGATGATACGCTCACGCTGATTCTGCGGAATATCGCCATTGAGCGCAGCAGCGGCAAAACCACGGTCTACAAGTTGTTCGGCAACTTCGATGGTATCGATTTTAGTTTTGGCAAAAATCAGAATGGCGTCATAGGGCTCTGCTTCGAGAATTCTGGAAAGAGCATCGAGCTTATTGAGCCCGGTAACCTGCCAGAAACGCTGGCGCGTAGTTTCGACCGTAGCAGTCTTCAGCTTGATTGTGACTTCTTCAGGATTTTTGAGAAAACGACGTGAAATTGCTCTGATATCCGGCGGCATGGTTGCAGAAAACAGTGCAATCTGACGTTCTTCGGGAGCACGTTCGAGAATCCATTCGACGTCTTCTTTGAAGCCCATGCGCAGCATTTCGTCAGCTTCATCGAGCACCAGGCATTTAACCGCATCGAGATTGAGAGTGCCACGTTCAATGTGATCCATTACACGACCAGGAGTGCCAACAACGATATGAACGCCGCGGCTCAGCGAGCGCAGTTGTCCACCGTATTCCTGGCCACCATAAACTGCGAGAGTTCTAAGCCCCTTCATGTGGGCTGAATATTTTTTAAAAGATTCGCATACCTGCAGAGCCAGTTCGCGAGTCGGCGCAAGAACCAGAGCCTGCGGCTCGTTGCGGTCGATGTCGATCTGCTCGAGAACAGGCAGAGCAAAAGCGGCTGTTTTACCAGTTCCGGTCTGGGCCTGGCCAACAACGTCACAACCGGTCATCAAAACCGGGATCATTCCCGCCTGAATAGCAGTTGGAGTTTCATAGCCTGAATCGATAAGAGCCTTTAAAATTGGCTCAGAAAGCCCGAGATTGGCAAAACCGGAAATCTGTTCATAATCGTAACTCATGTGGTGTAATCCTTTGCATTGATAAGAGCCGAAAAAATCCATCAGCGAAAAACGTATCACTGCACCGGATAAATCATAAGATCAGTGCAGCTGCCCAGCTAAACGAAGTCAGTTTTTTCATGCACAGGCCGCATAAAACGGCGCGGAAACCAGTCACCTGACTGGCAGAAACCCTGTGCATTTTTACCCAACCCCCGGGCATACGCAAAGGGTAAAAACTAATGTATCACAAAAGCAACAATTAATCTACAACTATTTGTCAGCTCCACAAAAAAAAGCCCAAATATCTGAATCCATAAATGTTTCATCCGGTTCATCAGTGGCCGACAAACATTTTCATCCGAGTTCATCTATAGCCGGATTTAAAATATCTATAAAAATCCGAATCCGTGGATATAACCATTTTATTGTTACCAGTTGCCGTCTTCTCGATACTCTCGAGAGTCTTGAAAAAGGCGTAAAAATCGGCATCACGACTATATGCCTCGGCATAAATCGCAGCAGCCTGAGCGTCTGCCTTTCCCTTGATTTCTGTGGCCGTTTTGAACGCCTCTGAGCGAATGCGCCGCAGCTCTTTCTCCATTTCGCCGAGAATTTCGGCCTTGGTACCTTCGCCCTCAGAGCGATATTCCGCAGCCACTTTATTGCGTTCAGAAATCATTCTTTCGTAAACCTTTTCCAGAACCTTTTCGATGTAATTCAGGCGTTTAACCTGCACATCGATCAGCTCGATACCGTATTCAGGGGTGCTGGCCCGTGCCTTTTCAGTAATTTCGGCAAGAATCTGTTCGCGGGTAAAGCGACCGGCTGTTGGCGGAATCTCTTCGGCAGAGCTTTCAGACGAAGGCTTATAGGTTGCGCCGCGCACCAGATCGACAAGATAGTTTCCGGAAATAGCGTCGCGCACCACTGAGTCGATAATATCGTCGAGGCGGCTCTGGGCACCAGCTATGCTGGCTACGGTCATATAGAAGCGTAACGGATCTTTAATTCGCCAACGGGCAGTCGTATCCACCCAGATAAACTTCTTTTCTTTGGTCGTGATCTGATTGGGGTCGCCGTCCCATTTCAAAATTCTTTTTTCGAAACGATGCACTTCTTCGATAAACGGCAGTTTAAAACCCAGCCCGGCATAGCGCACTTCGCCGACTGGCTTTCCGAATCTGGTAACGATTGCCTGCTGACCTTCATTCACCACGAAAAAGCTCCCAAAACTCACAACTGCCAGCAAAACCAGGAAAACCGCCAAAATAAAATATCTGTTCATCACTTCCCCCCTTTGTCGGCTTCGAAGCCCTGCAGCGGCAGCAGAGGCAGCACCGCGCCTTTTCCCGCCTGTTCATCAACGATAATGACGTCTTTCATGCGCGGCAGAACCTTTTCGAGAGTCTCGAGATATAGGCGCTGGCGCGTCACTTCGGGGTATTTTTTGTATTCATCGAGAACGGCGCTGAAGCGTGCAGCCTCACCTTCAGCGCGATTAATGCGCTCGAGAGCATAACCCTCTGCTTCCTGCACCATCTGTTTGCCCTCGCCACGGGCACGCGGCACCTGCTGATTATACTGTTCGCGGGCCTGAAGAATCAGACTTTCTTTTTGCTGTTCGGCCTCATTCACGCCGTTAAATGCGGCCTTAACGCTTTCCGGCGGGTTTACATCCTGAAACTTGTAGGTAACGATGCGTACGCCAATCTCGTAGCTATTGAGAGTATCTTGAATTTCTCCCTGAATCTTGGCTGCCAACATGGCACGGTCAGTGGTTAAAACGTCGGTAACATTCGCATCACCAACTATTTTGCGCGTCATCGCCTCAGAAATATCACGAATTGTCTCGACGGGATTGTGAATATTGAAAATAAATTTGAAGGGGTCTTCGATTTTGTATTGCACGATCCATTCGAGGTCACTGACATTGAGATCACCGGTCAGCACCAGCGACTCATTGCTGTAACCACTTTTACTATAGGTGCTGCGCCCGCTGAAACCGGATGTTCTGAAACCAAATTCTTCTTTCATGACTCTCTCTGTCTGGACAAGATAGACAGAATCGATGCCAAATGGAACCTTGAATTGCAAGCCAGGGCCGGTTATACCCACAAATCGCCCAAGACGCAAAACCACGCCCTTCTCTTCAGTGCCGACAGTGTAAAACGACCCCATCAGACCAACCACAACCAGCAGCAACAGTAACCAGCCGACTATTCTGCGAAAAATCAGATGCGGGTCGGGCATCTGCGTAAAACGCCCGGCCGCGGTAATGACGGCATCCACCACATCCCGGCCACCATTATTGTTGCCATATTCCATTTTGCCCTCCAGATGAAAGTAACTTTGCCTTTACCCCCTGATTCTTACACAATCACCCACCTTTTGCCAGGCAAAATATTTTTTGCCGGGCTGACAGAAAAACAGTTTCAGGCAAAACGCGGTTTTTTGCAGGTTGGACAAGCGCGCAGAGAATCATCTGACTCGGCGCAGTCAGAGCAGCAGTCGCGGCTCTCAGAAAAGAACCGGGCGAAAACAGCCAGATTCAAAACAACTACTACAACTGCAACGAGTATTCCATAAGAGAAAGAACCGGTACGATCAGCAATCAAACCGCCCAGAGTCGGTCCCACAAGCGCCGCAAGCCCATAGGCAAAAAAAACTACCGGATACAGTCGCACAAATTTGTCGGCCCCAAATTTTTCTATAACAGTCGCTGCATAAATGACGAAACAACCACCGAAAGCTGCTCCGATCAGCGGCACTACAAGCAGAGACACCCGCCCAGGCATTTCCGCCAGCAACATAGCCATGGAAGCGGCCAGCAATGAGCCTGCTGCAAGGATGATGCGGCGCGAACCGAACTTGTCATGCAATTGCCCCCAGGCAATTCTTCCCAAAATATTGCCAGCAGCAAAAAGCGAGATAGCAGAAGTAGCATCGAGCTCTCCCAGGCCTGCCTTCAGCATTATAGCCTTGATATTGCCGATTATCAGAAGACCCGAGAATGTTCCGGTAAACATGCCCGCAAAAATAAGAGCAAAATTTTTCGTTAAAATATCAGACAACGCCGAAAAAGCATTTTGTGATACCTCTGACTGGTGGTCTGCTTCCGGCTCCGCAAGGATAGAAGCAGCCAACAGAGCCATACCGCCGAACACCAGGCCGATAAAGCGGAATAAACCCATCAAATCGTAGCCTGCGTGCAAAAGCAGATATTCACTGACGTTGCTCATGAGAATCGCACCGCCACCGAACCCGGCTACAGCAACTCCGGTAATCAGACCACGATTATCCGGAAACCATTTCATGCCGACCGTCAAAGGGCACACATAGACAAAACCGGTTCCAATACCGATCAGCAGACCAAAGCTTGCCAGCAGCACACTAAAATCACCCTGCGAAAATGAAGCAAGCAGATAGCCGGCCATGAACAAAGCGCTGCCAAATATTGCAGTTCTGCCAGGCCCCTGTTTTTGCAAAACCCAGCCGGCAGGAATTGTTGCAACAGCAAAAGCGGCTATGGTTACACCAAAAATAGCACCGCAGCTGGCCTGCGAAAGACCAAAATCAGCAGCAAGCACAACAGCAAATTCGCTCCAGGCGTAGATGCCGCCCAAAACTGTCTGAAGAACCAGACCGGCGGCAAGAACAAACCATTTTTTCATATATCAGTCCTTATCTGAAATTGAAAAGCGGCCCGCGCAAGCATGAATAATCATGTTCAACGGGCCGCCAGCATAAAATTACATCGATTGAAAGTTGTGAGAAAAAGCCGGAAAAGCGCATCAGCCAGAAATCCCCGGCGGCGCGACAGAGTCGGAAACGGCCGCGTCATCGTTGGTTTTCTGCATGACACAGAGAAGCTCGGCTATCGTATGGCCGGCTTCAATCGGGTGTCTGAGGTGTCGCCCGGTGTGCAGACGGTATTTGTTACAGCGCCCGGCGCGATCTATTTCGAGATAGCCCTCATGAGTCAGGTCGGCGATTATTTTTTGTACGGCCCGCTCAGTTATGCCCACTATCGACGCGATTTCTCGCATTTTCATATCGGGCTTGCGGCTCAAACAAACGAGAACATGCGCATGGTTGGTGAGAAAAGTCCAATGATGAGGATGTTCTTGATTATCTGACGTATTAAAAATATTTTCCGGAATCTGCATACGAACTTTTATACACGAATAAAAGTTCGTATGTCAAGAATTTTCTAGTTGCCAGGCCAAGCCGGTGTGCATGCCGAAACCGTTGCGCCAATGTTATCTGCCGCACACTTTCAAAGTAGAACTGGAAAAATAGAGTGGTTATAAATATTTTTATAGAAAAGAAAACCACTGGAGGCGAAGAAAAATGTTAAACAAAAAACCCAGTATCACGATTCTGGTTCTCGTTATTTTCGTTCTGGCAATGCAGACGGCTGATGCTTTCAAAATGCCCAGACTCAACCTTGGCAACAGCCTTGAAAAGGTAATTAAAGGTGCCGGGATCATCTTTTTGATCAAACAGTTTGGCGGCGAACTGAACAATTTTATCAACAAAGTTCTCTCTGATAAAAGTGTTCCGAATGTCGAAGCAACTAAAGTTGTTCCGATTCTAACTTTCGGTCAGGGTATCGAAGCCGGTGCCTGCCAGATAGCCGGCCCGGCCAACAAAGTCGGTCAGGTTGAAGCGGTCTTCTCTGTGGCAGCAATGCTCGACAAGGGGCACAGGTTCAATATTCAGGCTCTGGTACCCAGCTCCTCGCTGAACCCGCTCAAGCTCAACCGCGTTTACGGCGTGGGTATCACCGCCATTATCGACTATAAACTCTAAACCGGTCAGTCTGAACTTCTGTTGAGAAGGCACTGCGGGTCGTCGGCAAACGGCGACCCATAAACGGCTCTGGCAAGAGCACGACAACCGGGGCAGTCTTCGAAGGGGCATGCTCCGCAGATCATGCCGGTCAGTTTCGGCCTGATTTTTGCGCATTCCCATTCAGAGAGACGGCTGCGAATCTGCAGAAACGGCTCACTGAAAATATTGCCAACCGGAATATCAAGCCGACGGCACGGGTATACCGTTCCGTCCGGCATCATCGCCATCGACTCGGAACCAAGATTACAAAGAGCCGCTTCGAGACGGTCTTCAGCTGCAATGTTGCGATCCAGTAACAGGCCAAAAGCCCGGTATGCGGCCAGCGAGTCAATATCGGCATCCAGGCCGGCGGCCTCAACAACCCTGCCGACAACCTCAAACCAGTCATCGGCAGTCAGCACCGCATCCGCTATTCCCATGCCGGTACCCATGGGCACAAACCGCTCAAACAGTATCGCATCAGCGCCAACCTGAGTGGCAAACCTTATCGTTTCGACAACAGTGGCAAAATTAAGTCGCGAAAGAGTCACCATCAGGGTAATCTGCTTGCCGGTCATTTTTTTATAAAGCGGAATCGTTCGGCGCAGGCCTTCAAGCGAGCCATCGCCCCTGATATAATCGTTAACACTGCGATCGCCAGACTCGAGAGAAATTCTGAAAGACTTCAGACGCGGCAGGCTGCCAAGCTGCTGCAGCAGAGACTGGTCTTCGATGGTGCCGTTGGTGATGATGTTTATTTCGTCGAGGTTGGCAAAGCTTTCGAGATACCTCGCCAGCTCGACGAGATCGGGCAGAAGCAGCGGCTCGCCGCCGGTAAGATTTACCGTCACGGCTTCAGTCGGAATAGCGCCAAGAACAGCCAGAGCGGCCTGTCGTCGACCATCAGCACCGTCACACAGATTCTCATCAGCGTGTGAATTCTGGTAACAATGCCGGCAACGCCGGTTACACCTGTCTGTTAAATGCCACTGAAAACCGAACACTGGCAATCACCACCCAATCCAGATAAAAATTCAGCTCAGATTTAGATACCATCAAACGCCCCACTTAACAAGCTGTTTGAGCATTTTGCACGGTGCAATGCAAACTCTGCCATCACAGGGTTCTGCATATATTGGGCAACAGATTTTTGTGTTCTTGCTCCGGCCCAAAGAAAACAGGTTGCAAAACCCTTTGATTTGGCACATCCTTAGTTATATCACCTTAAATCCAACGAGGCTCCAATGCAGCGACGCTGGCTGATATTCTGGGTTCTGGCAAGTTCATACTTTTTCGTCATGTTCCATCGCTTCTGCCCTGCGGTCATGGCCGGCGACCTTACTGCCGACCTTGGCCTCGACCCGGCGGCACTGGGCTTTCTTTCTTCTATGTATCTTCTGGGCTACGCATCGGTTCAAATACCAGTAGGCATTCTTTCAGACTGGTGGGGGGCACGCAAAACTATCTCTCTGTTTCTGCTCGTCGCCAGCTTCGGCGCTTACGCCTTCGGCAGCGCATCATCGTTTCATACGGCAGTACTCGCCAGATGGCTTGTCGGTGCCGGGGTCGGCTGTGTGTATGTACCCGCTCTCAGAGTTCTTGGCTGCTGGTTCGAAAGAGATTCTTTCGCTTTTATGACCGGCATGATGCTCGCGGTCGGCAATCTGGGTGCTTTGGGGTCGACGTGGCCGCTGGCAGTGATCAAGGGCATCTGGGGTTGGCGTGCCGCCATGGAAGTAGTGAGCCTGATAACTCTCGTCCTGGTAATTCTGGTCTGGGCGGTTGTAAAAGACCACCCAGAGACAGACCTGGCAGGTAAAGAAAGCGACCCGGCCAGCAGCGGGGAAGACCCGATCGCCGCTGAGGTGCCGACAAAGGGGCCGCGTGGGCTGCGCGTCATGCTTAAGTCAAGACGCTTCTGGGCTTTAACCGTTTACTTCATTGCCTTCGAAACGACGATCATAAGCTTTCAGGGACTCTGGGCCGGGCCTTTTATGAAGCGGGTCTACCAGTATTCAGATACCACTGTCGGCTACGCTTTGACCTGGCTGGCGCTTGGCTTGATCATCGGTGCCATTCTTTCAGGGCTGCTGGCCGGGCGTTCACTGCAGCGCCGCCACGCCGTTCTGACCGCCGGAATGTTCGGTTATCTTCTTTGCTGGGTGCCAATTGTGTTTGCCACAACTTCACTCGGTCCCTATTTCGTGCCCCTTCTGACGCTAATGGGTGTAACCGGCGGTTTTTTTTCGATAAGCTTCGGCATCGCCCGCGAATGTTTTGAACCACGCATGGCCGGCACCGCCCTTGGCGTCTACAACTTCACCGGCTTCGCCGCCGGCGGGCTGGGCATGTGGGTCATGGGTCTCATCATCCGCGGCCTGTCGCCCGACGGAACGAACGAAGTGGCCGCATTTCAGGCTGCGTTTGGTCTGGCGCTCGGCATAATGCTCATCGGCCTCATCATGTTGATTCTATTGCCAAAAGCGTGGTCAAATCAGCCATCACAATGACTTTTCAAAATAGACTTTTTTTGAGATTCCGCCACAGGCGCTTCGATCACTCATCGCCGTAATAGAGATAGTCCAAGTCGTCTTTTGTCAGCATTTTAGCCAGTTTGAGAGAAGCCACGGTTCTTCGCAGCTGCTCGATGCTAATCGGGCCAATCACGAGAAAGTCGGTTCTTTTGTGGGCCAGAGCATAAGCGTTGGCCATCTGGTCGGCCGTGTAGGATGTTTTATTCTTTTTGTTGAAATCTGCGGTAAATCCGACGAGACGGTTGTATCGTTCTTCGTTGGCGCAGGTGAAGATGGAATGATAGACATTGCGCCAGTAAGGGTCACCCTGAGCGTATTTTTTTCTGGCGGCTTTTCTGGCGTTATCCCAGCAGGGCTCGGGCCGGTCGAGAATACTGATACCACCCAGAGGAGAATAGGGCATGATCTTGATTCCCTTCAAAAAGCTTTCGTCCATCATCTCTTCATGGGTAACCTGAACGCCGCCGGCATGAATGGCCCGTTCCGACATTTCAAACAGTGAAAAGTAAGGGCTGTTGAAAACCGGCCTGGCCAGATCGCGCTGTTTCTTTGCCAGAGTCAGTGATCTGGTAATTCTGTGAGGTTTCCAGTTAGACCAGCCGAGAAATGTGTATTTATCGCGAATACCTTTCGAACTGAGTGCTTCCATAATGGTTTTAACCGAGTTCTGGCTTCTTTTGATGGGTTCGAAATTGATAAAATCGCCGTCGTCTCTGTGCATAAGGTAAACATCAGGGTTTCCCTGCAGATTCTTGATTGTATGAGCAAGTTCTTCACCGACCCTTGCGACGATCTGCTCTTTGTTGCCAAACAGGCGGCTGGCATAAGTTCCGTCGGTCGAGTTGGGCAGATCTGAGTAGCCCTCAGCCATAATGTTCTTTGCCTTCAGCATTTCCTGCAGACAAAAAGAGTTCTCACCTTCAGGCAGCTTTTTCGACCAGAAAAGGTCGTAAGGAAACCCGCCCTTCGAAAGGGTATAGATTTTTTTGCCCGGGTTTTTCTGTCTATATGCCGTTATCCAGTTGCCAAGCCTGTATTCGACATCACCAACATAGATTGGCGAAGTGTCGAAAAGATTGATTCCGAGGCGTACGGCCTCGTCGAACAGGTTGTTGATGCTCTGTTCGGTTATTTTTCTGGGAATTGGGTCGGTCCAGTCTTCCTGTGCCAGGTGGTCGGTTCCCAGGATCAATCGTGAAAATTTAACCCGTTCACCTTTTTCATTACGCACCTCGATGTATTCCATCTCCGCCGTTTCCGGATCGGATGCGAACAAAACACTTACGTTAAATAAATTGGTAAAGAAAAAGATGGTAAGCAACAGCAGTGTAAGAATTCTTTTCATCTCAATTTCTCCATGACCGAGGCACCGGCCATTCTGATTTAAAATTCGGGTTTCAATCAAAATATGTGAAAACTATACATCACCCGTCAGGATTTGAACAGACACAAACCTGCAGAGAAAAGGCACTAAAATTACCCCAGACTCTTTATTTGAGCAAGATCTCAGCCTTCGTTTGAACGACTGGCGGCTATGAAATTATAAAAATTCTTGTCGATGCGGTTACCGAAACCGATTTTGCCGACAATGAGCACGGCAAAACCGCCCTTGATTTTGCGCTCGAGAATGAAAATCTCAAAGATACTGAAGTTATTGATCTTCTGCGCGCTGACCAGGGAAACTTTGCATCTGCCTTGCTTTTGCGCGTGCTTTGAGCTATACTCTTAGCAGTGGTTGTTTCGTACAACTGAAGAAATCGGGGGCGACCTGGTTTCGACGGGGAGCGTGAGCATCCACCTGCCATTCGAGGTTGATCGAAGGGCCTCGCAAAAAATCGATCAAACATTAACTGCCAACGAAGAACTGGCACTCGCAGCCTAATTTCGCTGCGACGGTTCCCCGGCTGATTCTGCCGGTAAGCACTGGGAGAACCGTAGACAAAACCGGCTGGGCTTAATACCGGGCCACTGGGGTAGTAAGTCGAGAATTTCCAGACGGATCGGATGAGTAGAGACCCGCCTGTGGGTTACGAAAGTCTTAAACAATTAAACGCAGGATATAATGGTAGACGGTGTCTGTGAGCCTCTTCGGACGCGGGTTCGATTCCCGCCGCCTCCACTGCGCAAATCCTCGTCCGTGGCGAGGATTTTCCGCTTTCAGAGCGGTTTTATATAATTTCACATTTGAGAATTTCTCAAATAATCAAAGTTCATCGGCAACTGGAATATTTGCCGATGGTAAGGCCGTTCTGGCGACATTACTCTGCCGCCGGAGATTTCTTATGGCAACAACAGCAACGATGGCCACCATGATTAAAATGCTTGAATCCCTTCCTGAACAGGTTCAGGAACGTGTGATGGAACATCTTCGCGAATACATCGAAGAAATCAGGGATGAGGCCAACTGGAACAACTCATTTGCCAAAAGCCAGAGCAAGCTGCTCGCTGCAGCCAAACAGGCCAGAAAAGACGTAAAAAACGGCAAATCTGAACCCATGGACTTGAAAAAATTATGAATTCGGCAACTCTGCCGTCTTTCTGGGAAAACTACCGCGAGCTCGACAGAAACACGAGGACTCAGGCAAGAAAAGCTTATCGACTCTGGTCTGAGCACCCATTTCACCCATCTTTACGATTCAAGTGCATCAACCGAGAAGAGAATATCTGGTCAGTGCGGCTTTCTCTCGGCTACCGTGCTCTGGGCATTCTCGACGAAGATACAATTACCTGGTTCTGGGTCGGCAATCACGACGATTACGAGAAATTCTTTGGCTAAGACCATTTTAAGCAACAGCGCGACTCTCCTCAATCTGACAAAATCTAAAACTCTTTCTGGTTTTCTGGCCTTCGAAGGCCATAAAAGCGGAATAATCACCAGTTGTCATCTTCAGATTGGTTCGTCAAAAATCTTTTCCAGACAAGGTTTTCAATTGCTCTTTACCAAATTTACCGGGATTTCATCTTAGTGCTGGCCGTGTTGAATTGGTGCAGTTTTTGATAAGAATTCGGAATTTAATCAGCCGCCATTCTGAGCAATCTTACTTGCGATTCGCTTATACCTTTTGGCGCAGTTTGGGCAGACCCGAATCATCTTGTTATTATCGACCTTAACCTCATAGAAACGTCGGGCAATTGGCACTTTGCATTCTTCGCATCTGCCAGGGCTCTTCCAGAAAAAGATAAACTTGCTAACAGCCTTTAAAAAATCGATCAGGGAGAACAGGCATCCTTTTTTTTTGACTCAAAGTAACCCCTCCTGCAAATTCTCTTTAAATGATACGCTCAAAATGTATTGTTTGAAAAACCACAATTCAAGTATTCTGAAAACTCGTTGCCTACAAGGTAATTTTCAGAAATTTCCAAAAAAGAAGTTAAGGAATGTCTTTTTACAAAAACCTCCAGACAAGAGTATGGGAAATCGTTGACACACCGAAACCCAATGATAATTTCAGCAAGTCCTTTGATTTATTTATCCTTGCTCTCATCATTTTAAACGTTTGTGCTGTTATTGCTGGCTCGGTAAGATGTATTGATAGCCAATATAAGACCAGTCTTGAATTCTTTGAGTTGGTGTCGGTTCTGGTTTTTTCTGTAGAATATCTTCTCCGTGCCTGGTCTTGCGTTGTTCAGGAAAAGTATAGAGCCTCCATTTCAGGCCGTATAAGCTATCTTGCCACACCCATGCAGATAATTGACCTGATAGCGATATTGCCATTTTTCCTGCCATTTGTGGGAATTGATCTTCGGACATTGAGAATTTTCCGCCTCTTAAGGGTTATCAGAATCGCCAAACTTGGAAGATACTACTCCTCACTCAATCTTATAAAGCGGGTTGTTGCTGGCAAAAAGGAAGAGTTAATCTTAACCTCTGTGCTGATGATGTTCTTGCTGATCATATCGTCTTCCATAATTTTTCATTTTGAGTCAACGCTTCAACCCAATGTTTTTTCAAGCATTCCAGCAACGATGTGGTGGGCTATTGCAACCCTCACAACTGTTGGCTATGGTGATATGATCCCACAAACACCCATTGGCCAATTCCTGGCTTCAATTATTTCAATACTTGGCATAGGGATGTTCGCGCTGCCTACAGGGATACTAGGTGCTGGCTTCATCGAGGAAATCGGAAAAACCAAAAAAAATCCTAGGGAACCCTTTCTTTGCCCACATTGTGGGCAAAAAATTGACAATAAAATGCAGCAATAATAGCGGTGGTCTGAGAAAATTGGTCAAGCTGATAAAAGATTAAGCAGGAATCGAATCGGCGGCCAAAAGTCGCAATCAAACTTGCTATGCTTGTCTGGTCGTAATACTTTTAGGTGAAACCTTGCCTAAATCGGACGAGAAAATAGCTCAATATGGACCGCCTCCACAGTTTGAAACCTCGTCCGCTTTGCAAAAAAGCGGGCGAGGTTTCGCTTTTAGAGCTGATTTGATAGAATATAGCTGAAGTTGTGGGAGAAGTGATGACAAAAATGATTCGGAAAAACAGCAACCGGTTGCAGGGTTACAATTATTCGCAACCCGGTGCCTATTTTGCGACTGTATGTGCCTGTGATCGGCAGAATCTGTTCGGAGAAGTCGTAAACGACCGAATGGAATTGAGCGCTGCCGGCATTTTCGCCAGGCAATGCTGGCAGGAAATTCCGCAACATTTTCCCGGCGTTGCATTGGATGAATTTGTGATAATGCCGAACCATGTTCAAGGGATAATCATTATAAATAACGATAAAAATGGATCCGTAGGGGTTCAACATGTTGAACCCGGGCGGCTTTCAAATTTTCAACACGTTGCCCCCGGTTCATTGGGGGCGATTGTTCGCGGTTTTAAATCGGCCGTCACCAGATGGTTTCATGCCAACACCCAGATCAAAACCGTCTGGCAGCGAAATTTTTATGATCACGTTGTGCGCGATGAATCAGAAATGAATCGCATCAGAATGTATATCCGACAAAATCCGATCAATTGGGAACATGACCGTCAGAATCAGTAATTCATCGGCAGGGTCACTGAGCTTGTGGCATTATACAGTTTCGAAACCTGGATGATTTAATGAGTATTCTTGAAAATCCGGCCACTTTAAGAAGTTCTTGGCATCAAACCACCAAAATCGTTACAATAGCCTCGGGAATTCAGTATTTAAAGAAGTGCTGGCCGAAGCCATCGCCAGACAGAATTTCTCTGAACTCGACTCAAATAAAACGATCCAGCAGAAACTTCGCTATTGTTGAATTAATCCATTGTTGAAGAGATCAGAAGATAGGTTATCCAGATCAGAAAGCCTATCATTACGGCCCATTTGAGAATCTCAAAAGCCAAAACCGGTGCCGGAGATTCAATATAGTCTTCTCTGATACGGGTCTGCCTTATTTCATCAGAGATATTGAGCCAGCCATCAAGTTCTCTGGCGGCTTCAAACGCTGCATCGGCATTGTCCTGGCCGTTTTCAAAGTGTGACAGATAGATCAGGTCACCATTGGTCAGAGTCGCGACCAGAGCAGTATCTTCAAAGGTTTTTGCCGATTGCTCTCTGCCCAGGAACCCGTATATCCAGGAGGTAAACAGCAGGTCAAATATCTCTCTGGACGTGGCCTCTGCGTTTCTGGTTTTAACCGAAACACCGATTATCAGCTTCAGGTCTACTATTTGAATGTCTCTGAAGATATTTTCCAGAAACTGGTGTCGAAGAAGAACAAGACTTTTGCGCTTATCCAGAATATAAGAACTTTTAAAGTTGTTTCTCAGCCAGTTTGATCCGAATAGAAGCAGTGATCCAATCAGTGTCATGATGATCGATGTGGAAGCACTCATTTCCGGAGGCGGGGCTCCAATACCACTGCCCAGGCCGGTATTACTCGCAAAGACCATAAAAAGCATAACAGTGCCGATAACTATTCCCACCCCAAAAACCGAGTGAATGCCAGTGAGCGCTGGGATCACAACTGTCTGCGAATCAGGTTTTATGAGGCGGATCGTTAAC
>JAKQQP010000552.1 GCA_029564115.1 Candidatus Rifleibacteriota bacterium
TATTTTCTGACGGCTGAACATGCCGCTGAGACGGTGAAAAGGAAGTGCATCAACGAATTTCGAGGTGATGATATAAGCAAGAAGACTTGCCGTGGCGAAGCTTTTGGGAATGATCTGCTCAGGAACCGGCGCTATAGAAACAGCCGGTTCGTCAGATTCTGTGCCTTCGCAGTTTCTGCAGGCATATTTTGGTCTGACGATTCTTGTTATATGGGCTCTGGCCGGTGTAAATTCAAGTTTATCGGCAGTCTCTTCGCCGATTCTGACTTTCTGGCAGCCACAAGCACAGGCTTTATCGGCTTCGGGAATGTCAACAACGAATTCCTCGACAGGAAGATCTTCTGGTAATGGCTTTCGACCGCGCTTTCTTGAATGGGCTTTGATCTCGATGGTTTTGGCTTGCTCTGGCGCTGTAATCTGCGGTGCTGCCTCTTCCTGCGGAAATGGGAGTAGAGGCTGGAGGCCGGTATCTGGTTGCGGGGTTTTCTCGGTTTTGCGGCCAAAGATCAGCGATTTGAGATAATTCAGCTCTTCGTTCAGAAGCGTAATCTGCTGGTCTTTTTCCTTGAGCTCCTGATCAACCATCCGTTTCAGGATGGGGTCTTCATTTAAATATTGATCAAGAGCCGGTGTCATGTGAATTATTATACCATCGAAGTAGCTCAAAGTACAGCATTTTCTGCAGGTTTCAGATGATTTTTTGGCTCAAAAACCTGCATCTAATAAGCGTGCGAAATGGCAAGTTGTTTGTGAGCTGAAGCCTGATTGATTTCAAGGCCTTCAAGCAACCAGGCCAGTTCGCGTTGCCCGACCTGTAAAACTTCTTCCCTGCTTGAAGGCCAGCGGAAACGACCTTTTTCAAGACGTTTCTGCCAGAGACAGAACCCGTTTTTATCCCAATACAGTATTTTGATCATGCTGCGCCGCCGATTGCTGAAAGCGAAAAGGTGTCCGGCGAAAACGTCGAGCCGCATAACGCCGCTCACCATGGCCGACAGGCCGTCGATGGTTGCCCATTTGACGTTGTCGTCCGCCCAGACGCTGATCAGGTATTCGACGTCTTCCTGCAACCCACCGCCGGCGGGCAGAAGAAGTGCCGTGACTTCGCTTCCGTAACTGTTGCGTGCCCCGAAAGTGTCGGGGTCTTCTTCAAGAGTTCCGTCGGTTTTGGTGTCGGACTGGTTGTAATCTTCAAGTCTGAAGTGCTTTCTGACAAATTCTGTTTTGTTGGCATCTTTGAAATCTTCAAGTAGAAGTTTGTCGGCGTCGCTCATTTTGTCATGCGGTTTGGCATCGAGTATTTTAAAATACAACGGCAGCCCAAGTGCCGTATCGGCGAGTTTTTCCGAGTCGTATTTTTTGTCCGGTGTCGTTCCGACGAAATCGCGATAAATATTGGCATTGCCTTCCGGGTCTGGTGCGGCTTTGTTGAATTCTGTCGAGTTGAGAACAGGCAGGTTGCCCGGCGTCATTACCGGCGGAAAATAAGTTCTGCTGTTGTCTTTAACCGATTCAAAACGAATGACAATATTGGGGAAGTCATTGTCGCGGATATGGACAATGCCTTCGCCACGGCGATCACCTGGCGAAATCGTCGTTATGTCGATACTGTCGAGCTGGTTGGGGTCGCCAAGGGTGGCTTTTATCGGCCAGTCTTTGGCGGTGCCCGGGTCTCGCCCGAGGTCTGTATAAGGAGCGAGGCCATAGCAGGTTTCAGGGGAATTTTCGACGATGCTGGGATCACCGGGGTTGACGTTGCCGTCTTTGTCCCAGGCGAAGACGCTGTAGCGCATGCCGCCGTGGCATGAATTCGGCATGATTATGTAGTCAGTTTCGCCACCGGATGGAATGACTCTGACTGGTTCGGGGAACCAGTTTTCTTCGGATTCCCAGTCTTTGGCAGGGAATTTGTCGATTTTGCCGAGTACCAGGCATGTGCCTATGTGTTTTGAAAAATTGTCGGTGATTGTCAGACCTTCAACTTTGTACCAGTCGCCTGTAGTGGCGGGTTTTCCCGTGCCGAGGTCAGGAAACTTACCGCCGAAACAGCCCTCGATTCTTGGGGGAGTACGGTCTGCGAATTTCATTTTGAATTCGACGCCACTTTTGTTCATGTCTATGAGTGGTGCCTGAGTTCTTCTGGCATGCAGTGCGGAACCAAGTTTAACGTAGACATTATTGTCAGGCTGATTGTGTTTTTCGGGTTCATTTATATCTTCGGAGTCGTCGTAGTCACCGTCTTCGTTAACGTCTTCTTTTTTTTCCTCCTGGCAGTGGGGAGGGGTGCAGAGATGCTTGGCGACTGCGCACGACTTGGCATTGGGAAGTATATCGTTGCTGGGAGGGATGTATTCCCAGCCGTCTCTCAAGCAAAGGTAATACTTTTTAGTATGAGGCTTTTTGCCGGGCTTGTAGGTGAAGGGAAAAGCCTCAACCTTCTGGTCGTGCCAGTTGCCTTCTTCGTCAAAGCTGCCTGCATCGAGGTAGAGATGCGCGAGCAGAAAGTTAAGAAAACTCGACTTTTCTTTGTAAACCAGGCCACCAAGTTCGGCGATATGGTTTAAAAAATTCTTACCCTGCTGTGCAGAAAAAATCTGACTGTTGTAATTGCTGTTAAGGGTGCCGGGGTCGATAATCCCACCGACTCCTGAAAAATAGGGCCTTATATCGGTGATGTCATCGACGTCTTCATATGTTTCTACTGGTGCTCCGAATTTGCTGCGCAGATCGGCAAGCTTGAGAATCTGTATGGGAAAAGAATCCTGGGCCTGGAGCTGCCCACATAAAATGATAAAAACTATGGCCGTAAAGATCAGAATGCAGTTTTTTTTCATGTTTATACCCCCGTTATATCTTCAACAAGCTTGTAGGCCATTCCTTCAATGGTTTCTTCTGACTTTTCTTTGCTGTAACTTTGCAAAACCTCTCGTTCGATTTGCTTGACGAAATAAGGGTGCCAGCCGGAACGGTATTTGGCAAGTCCTGTAAGCACGGCTTCTTCAAAATCGTTTACGCAAAGATCGTTTTTTTGCAGTTTTCTGGTTAATCCGAAAAAATAAAGAGCACGCGGTCTGATGGCTTCGCTCGCCCGGCTGTATGCCAGAAAACGCTGTGCGCCCTCTATCTGCCCGATCTTGAAGAGGGTTATGCCGGTCAGATAATTTACCCAGGCAATATTCAGATCGCGGGCAACAACGATAAGATTGCCCAGACAGTGCTCTGGTGACTTAAAAATAATCGTGAAAATACACGAGATTGCCATGCCCAGCGAACCGAGCGAAAACCTTTCGACAAAGAGCGATTCAGCTGCCCGCCAGGTGACGTAGAATGTGAAGGGAAGCAGCGTCAAGCTCACCAGAAGAACGAGGTAGTATGGCAGATAGGCGTAGATATGATACTTCATTCGCTGGAAAAATGGTTTGTATGTTGCCCCGGTGCCGGGGTTGAACGAAAATGCGTAGGCATACAGATAGTTTTTCAAGCCGTAATGAGCATCTGACAGCAGCGGAAAAACGGTATTCATTTCGGGGCGGTGCCGGTAGTATCGCCAGAGGTCGTCTACGGCCGCATTGTATCGCTTCAGTTTCAGGTTGGCTTTTGCCCGCATCAGCAAAAATTCGTGCCGGTCAGGCATTTCTTCGATCAACCTGTTGAGAGCGTCGGCCGTTTCCCGCATGCGGCCCTCGAGAAAGGCAGCTTCAGCCCTTTCTATGAAAGCTTCAAGCTGGTTTATCTGTAGAATTTTGTCTTTGAGTTCGATGGCCGGCTTGTAGCCAGGTTCGCGCTGCAAAACCTCTTCGATCAGAGTCAGGGCGGCGTTGCGGTCGCCTTTGGCAAACAGCCCCCTGGCGCGATTTATGTGCGATACCGCAGAATACATGTCGAGGTCGTGACTTCGGCCTGAAGAGCTGCTGACATGCACTCCCCGGCTTTTATAATCATCGATTTTTTTATAGGTATCGGCAATTTCCTGGAGCTTTGCTCTGGAAAGCTCGTCGTCTTTGTCAAGAGTGAGTACTTCGCTGAATAACTTGTGGGCTTCGGGCAGATTACGAGCTTCGAGAAAGAAAAGGGCTCTTTTTCGCAGCTCTTCAACCTGTGACTCGATTTTTGTGTTGAGTTCATCTGAGAAGGCGAGCACTTCAGGGGCTTTGGCGTCGATTTTAATGGCCTTTTGCAGATAATCTCGCGCCATGCGCAGATTACTGTCGGCAAAAAAAACTCTGGCTTTGCGCAGGTATTCGGCAGCCTGCGGGCTTATCGCAAAAACTGGAGACAGAAACAGGGCAGCCTGAACAGCCGCCAGCAAAAGGGCAGAAATGAAAATTTTCTCTCCAGATGCCATTTGCTCACCTTTTTTGATTATAGCATTTAAAACGCCTTGTTGTGTACACCTTGTCGTGTAAAGCGAGGGTTTTTTTGACTTTTAATGTTTAAATTGCTAGAATTCTGAAGCACACAGAAGATGACGCCACTGCAGTTTTTTCGGGGGCGCATCACCTAAAAGTCTGGCACAGGAGGACATCAATGCCACTGGTAAGCTCGAAGGAACTTTTTAAAAAAGCCTATGAAGGCGGCTATGCAATCGGCGCTTTCAACGTGAACAACATGGAAATAGTACAGGGTATTTTCGAAGCGGCTATCGAAGAAAAATCCCCCCTCATCATTCAGGTTTCTGCAGGCGCCCGCAAATACGCCCGCCACGAATATCTCATTCACCTGATTCAGGCATCCATGGAAATGGCTGAAGCCTCCGGTGTTTCGATTCCCGTTGTTCTCCACCTCGACCATGGTGATGATTTCGATATCTGCAAAAAATGTATCGATGGTGGCTTTACTTCAGTCATGATCGATGCTTCCAAATACCCTCTCGCCGAAAATATTCGCATCACCAAAGAGGTCGTCGACTATGCCCACGCCCGTGGTGTCACTGTTGAAGCCGAACTTGGCAAACTTGCCGGCGTTGAAGACGATGTTAAGGTCGATGCCAAAGATGCAACTTATACCGACCCCGACGAAGCTCTTGAATTCGTGACCAAATCAGGTTGTGACTCTCTGGCGATCGCAATTGGCACCAGCCATGGCGCTTACAAATTCAAAGGCGAGCCGAAACTGGCCTTCGATCGTCTCGCCAAAATCCAGGCAAAACTTCCCGGTTTCCCGCTCGTTCTGCATGGTGCCAGCTCAGTTCCCCAGGATCTGACCGACATCTGCAATAAATACGGCGCCCAGATACCCGGTTCGCGCGGTGTTCCCGAAGATATGATCGCTCAGGCATCGAAGACCGGCGTCTGCAAAATCAACGTCGATACCGACCTGCGCATTGCCATGACCGGTCAGATTCGCAAGGTCTTCTTCGAAAGCCCCGCAGAATTCGACCCGCGTAAATATATGGGCCCGGCCCGTCAGGCAATCAAAGAAGTCGTGCAGCGCAAGATGAGAATTATGGGTTGCTCAGGCAAAGCCTGATTTTTTTCGCAGATTGAATGCCCGGCCCGCTGCTATAGCAAAAGGCCGGGCATTGCTCGATTTAATACCTGGAGACAGCTTTTGAGAAATATCAGGAAACGTGCCGGTCTTTTTTGGGCAGTGCTCTCTTTTGTCACGGCCCTGGCGATCATTGGCTGTGGCGGCGGCGGTGGAGATGCCTCCGGAACCCTGTCCCCGGAAGAACTTGAAGTGGCCACAGTTATTGACGGTTTTGCCGCAGCAATACGAAGCGAAGATGCCGCTATGACCCAGAGTTTTCTTGATTCAAATCTTCGTTACCGCCGGGTTGGCACGGTTATAGACGAGGTTGGTGCCGCCCTGTTCGTTGCCAGGCTGAATACTTTTTTTGCCGCTGCCAGGGTCACTGATTTTCAGATGGCGAACGTCGGCATCAACATGCTTTCTGAAAATATGGCGCAGAGCCGTGTCACTCTGAATCTTGCTTATACCGACAACAGCGACAATACCCGACCGGCGCTGATCGAAAATATCGAGCTGGTTTTTGAACGTCCCCCCGGCGGGGCGTGGGGGGTCCTGGAATTCGGTTCTGTCAGTGGGCGTTCGGCGTTTCCGCCTGAACTGTAGCCCTGTTAATCAGAATAGGATTTTAAAATAATGAATATTGCAGCCAAGCTTCACGAGATCGGTGAAATAAGCTGTCTAGGCCTTTCATTACCGGCTCCGGCCTGGAACGATCTGCTTGTAGATAATTTTTCGCTTCTGGCAGATGGCGCTGGCAGAGCAGCACTGTTCTCGTTTGCTACCGGTGCGCAGCTTTGTCAGATTGAAGTCGCTGCAGATCAGCTAGAGAAACTCAACAGTGCCGTGTTGCCGGCATTTTGCCGTCTCGAGGCTATTGGCAGCGAGTCTTTTTCTGATAATATTGTTTTTAAGGTCGAAAAATTTGATTGCAGCGGGCACTTTGCAGCCGGCATAAGATGTCAGTCTGGTGGCGATATCGAAGGTGCGACAGGGCATTACCTCGCCACCTTGGAGGCAGACTCCTCTCTGTCACATGCCTGGAACCTTCTTGGACTTTGCCAGCGCCTCAACGGCCAGATACAGGCGGCTGAAGAGAGTTATCACCAGGCTCTGAAGCTTGCTCCTGATTTTCCTGAGGCGTTCTGCAATCTTGGTATTCTTTTTCAGAAAGCCGGTCGCGAAGAAGAAGCTCAGCAGCTTTTTCTGCAGGCCCTGCAGCAGGATGAATTTTATTTTAACGCTCTATTGCGTCGTGCTGTCTGGTTGCTCGAATCTGGGCAAATCAACAATCCTGAATTTTCGCAACTGAATCTTCGCCTGCTGATGCATTTTTCAGAGATAGGCGCTGTTCAGCGGCATCTTTTTCAGGCTGCAGACCGCTTTGATACTCCAATTGAAGATTTTGCAGAAAGGCTGCACAACGAGAACGGCGCCATGGCCAATTCACGTATTCAAAAGTTGCTGCGTCTGATCGAAAGTCAGACAATTAACGGCGCCTGGGGCGCTGCAACCGGCAACATGGATCTACTAAGCGAGATGACACCGCAGACACAGGCCGAAAAAATCGTGGCCGACTGGTGTCGTCGCCGTGCCGCCCGGGTTCTGGATAAATTGAACGGTCGTGGCGAAAAACTGGCTTTTGTGGCGGGGCTCAAGCGTTATGCCCAGACCGAAGGTGCTGAGCCAACTAAAAAAGCGCCACTGACGGTCGTCGAATTTTTCTCGCTGGTTCTGCTCGAGGTAATGCGGGATGGTCAGATCGAACCGTCCGAGCGTGATCTTTTACAGAAACTGCGGGTGGCTTTGAAGGTTTCTGAAGATGCTTACATGACCATGTTCAACAACGTTCGCCGTCAACTCGCCGGCATCGAGGTTTCGGGTGGTCTGCGCGAAAAATTCAGCCATCAGCGGTTGTTTCGAAATTTATGTTCTGCGGCTTTCAGAGACGGGGTTGTCGAAGATTCAGAGAAGAAAATACTAGGCTTTGCCTGCAAGGCGTTCGGCATTTCCCCCGAAGAATTTAAACGCATAATTACCGAGGTATCAGGATGAATATAAAAAGTGAACTGCCTGATATGAACGATCAGGAAACCCTGCCGATAATTGCCACCATCAAAGAGTATCTCGATGCTGACGGCATGCGTTACAACCAACTCGGTGCAGACGCTATCGAGATGTATATGCAAGGCAACAATCTCACCATGCACATGGTGATTTATCTGCACAACAACCATCTGATCTTCAGAATTCCCAATTTTATACGCAATGTCGAGTTGCGACGCATGGATATTCTGCTGTTCATCATGCAGGTCACCAATGAAATTCTTGACATCAGGTTTGAAACAGGCAAAGAGGGAAAATCTCTTTCTGCCTGTTGCCAGCATATTCTCGAAGATGGTGTTCTGACGCGTAAACAGTTCGATCTGGCACTGATGGTTCTGGTGCATATTGTAGACGACACGTTTCCGCGCTTCATGCAGCTGATTTATGGCACCACTGAAGCTTCGGCGGCTGCCACCGGCGATGAACACCAGAACAAACCGGCGCCTACTGCCGACGAAAATGACGATAATGACGATAATGATGAGAACGACGAATTCGCTCCAGTAGTTGATGAAGAAATCACCCGCAAACTCAATTGAGATACAAAGGAGCTTTAAAATGCCCAGACCCGGATCAAAACCACTGCAGATAATTTTGCTGATCTTTATTTTGTTTGCGACTGTGGGCGCCTACTCTGCGACCGTGCAGATTCCTGAATGGTTCGGGGTTTCTGCGTCTCTTTCGGCACCCCCGGAGCTGGGGCAACCACTCACCGTAAAAGTTTATCTGCGGGCTATTGTGGGCAGCCACGCTGATGCCGGGGTAAGGCTGATTCTGCCCGAAACATGGAAAAGCGAACCGGAAAGCCAGTCTGTGGGTCCTTTAAAAGAGGGTGGTGATAAAGAAGTGACATTCGTTGTCACCCCCGGCAGTTATCTCAATCAGGGTTCGATCGTGGCTGAGGTCGCTCTCAGGGTGCCGCGTGCAGAACTGATCGAGAAGATTCGGCGCGATTTTCCGCAGGATGCGGCTGCTATGGCAGCTTCTGTTAATGACTGGCCGGCAGAAAACAAGCTTTATGCCGATGTTTCTTTTGCTTTGTTTGCCGAAGAGTCATTTTACCCTCTCACTGGCGACATGTGGCTCGCTTATGCCGACAATCTCGCCCCTGAGGCTGGTTTTCGGGGCCCGTCTTTTTTTGAAGACTCTCTGATTTCGGCGCACCAGGCCCAGACTGATGTCGAAATGTACGAAAAACTGCAGGGTTTTTTGCGGGCTGACCCGAGTTTTGCCGAAAAACTTGCCGAATCAGGCATAGATATCAATCGTAAGCGTCATGATTATCTGCAGGCTCTCTATGTTCTCGCGGTGAAAGCCTGGCAGGGTGAGCGATTTGCGGAGGCTTTCGGGTTTGTCGAGCAGCTTGAAAAACAGCTCGACCAGGAAAAGGCTGGTTCACTCGAGGGACTCAAGATAGCCGCAATCAATCTTAAAGGTCTGGTTTTCTGGTCACAGAGCCAGAAGAGACTGGCTGAAGAAGCCTTTAAAAAGGCGTTTTATGCAAACCGAAAACATGCTTTGCAGCGGTATGTTTTGCGCAATATAGGTTTGTTGATGATTTCGAACCGCGATCGTGAGACCGCCGCTCAGATGTTCAACCTCGCTTTGCCGCTCAAACAGGGTTTTACTCTGCTTGCAAAAGAGGCTGATCTGCTGAAGAAAAACTGACAAGAAGGTCCGATGGACCCAATAATTGATTATTTTGCCGATCTCTGCTCGCCTGACCCGTCGATTCGGTTTTCTGTCCTGTCGAGAATCGAAGAACTAACTCTGACCGAAGAACAGCTGAAGACTTTCCAGGCTCTTCTTGTCAGCGAACGCGACCCGGGTATTCGGTTTCATATGCAGAAAGTTCTGGCCAGATTCGGGGAGCGCCAGAATAATGATTCTGCCGCAGCGACTCTGGTCGACCTGTTGCACAAACCTGCTCGCGACGAGATGACTGTTGCCCTGATGCTCGATTCGGTAAAGAGGCGCGAGGCATCGGCTGTGGTCACGGCGCTGCGTCAGGCGGCCTGGCCCAGTTTTTCTGCTCAGCTGTTGCCTTCGGTGCTCAAATTTTTAAAAAAATTCGGCGATGCTGAAGATGTGCCTTCGGTAGCTGGTTTTTGTCAGCACAGTGACCCCAGAGTTTTGAGCGCCGCTGTCGAGGCGCTTGAGAAACTGTGCCCGGATAAACTGCGCGAACATATTGTTCCGCTGCTTTTGAACGAAAACTCGGGCATAAGATCACGCGCTGTCAGAGTTCTTTATCGTTTCGACCCCAGTGAAGCCCTGCGGCATTTCGAGTCGATGCTGTTTGCCAGCAGTAAGGCCGAGAAACATGCGGCGCTTTTTCATTCGTTTTTTTTCCCTTTCAGGCAGATAGAATCTTTGATGCTGCGTTTTATCAGCGTCGAAAACGATGCTGAACTGATAAAAAAAGCCGCTCTGGTGTTTATGGCCAACCCTGACCGACAGATTCCGATGCGTCTTCTCGAAGCGCGTCAGGCTTCGGCGGGCGAAAAACAGCGGCTTATCGACGGCATTCTCAAGGGAGTTCTGCAGTCTTTGTTCAAAGCGGGTATTGTCAACGCTGAGCCGGCGCAGATGTTGAAGGTTCTCGAAACCCATTATCGGGAAAAGCGAATTCGCCTTTTTATCGAAAGATTCAGTCTGGCTCTGCAGTCGAGTGACCCTGAAACTCGTCTTAAATCGGCATTGAAACTTTGTGAGCTGGTTCGCCACGGGGTTAACGAACCGGTTGAAATAATTCACAAATATCTCGCGACAGAGCCTGTTGCAGATGTTAAAAGACAGGTAAGCCATTTTCTGGAGTCCGGCAACTTTGTCGTGGCAACTGAAAATAGCGGGCAAACAACAGAACTGCCGGTTGCGATTGCTGATATGACGTCAGAGCAGCGACAAAGGCTTATAGATTCCATCGATACTGAAAATTGCGAACAGCGGCTTCCGCTCCTGATAGAGGCATTTGCCGTGTTGAGCGGCGCAGAAAAAGTGGCTGTGCTCAATGCAATCGAGCGCACGGGCAACAGCGACTTTTCTGATGCGGTCGCCAGATGTCTCGACAGTGATAACCCCGAACTGTTAACTGCAGCCATAGATACTTTGAGTGTGATCAACCCCGAAGTTCTTCACCCCCTTCTGCCACAGTTGATCAAGCATCGTTTCGACGAGGTCAAGGTCGCGGCTATCAAAGTTTTTTCTTTGTTCGACAAGGGTCAGGCGATTTCTCTCGTCGAGAAAATGCTGCGTTCGATCAAGCCGGTGCAGCGCCGCAATGCAATTTTCTGTCTGGCTCACTTCGATTTTGCTTCTGTCAGCCAGGTGCTTTTTGACGCCATAAAAAATGAAAGTGATGCCGAAAATCTGCAGCAGATTGTTTCTATTCTTAAGTCTAACGCTGATGAAGACACTTTTTTCAGGGCGTATATCGAGTCTAGGAGCGGTCGTTCAGAGCAAGCGCAGCTGTATAAAAGTATCTATACAGAGCTTGCCCGTTTGATAGTCATCAGTGACAGCGGCAAAACTGAGGCGGCTCTTTATGCCGCCGCTGAAGGGCGTCTTGAAGAAGAACGGCGTGGGCAGTCAGAGCGTGCCAGCTACCAGCTCGAAAAAATCCAGAAGATAAGGCAGACTTCTGAACAAAAGCCCCTGCTTGATAAAGAGCTTGTCAGGTTCGCCTTGATGGCTTATTCAGTCGGGGCTGTTCTGACCGCTCTGATCTGGTTTGTTTTTCTGGCACCGCCTTCGTCGATAAAAACCGGGTTGAAAAAACAGCCGCTGCAACAGAAAAGCCTGACTTTGACAATAAAAGGAACTGTGTCCGCCATAGATAAGACTCACAGGTTGGTTGGCCTGAGTGTTTCCGAGTCGGCAAAGAATTACCGGGTCATTTTTCCTGAAAATTATGGAAAGTTACCGGCACCGGGGGATTCTTTTCATGGTCAGGTCAAGGTTCTGTCTGAAAAAGACGGTTTTGTGACGGCGGAGCTGCTCACAGCTTTTTGAATACACAACAATTTGACATGCAAACCCGGAACCATTAACATCAGGGCATGAGTAATTTTACAATAACTACGGCAGTTAACAACGGCGTGTTTATCATACGCCCAGTCGGCTATGTCGATGAATTCGGCGGGGCTGCAGTGTTCGAGACTGTACAGAAAGCTCTTCCGGAGGGCCACCAGAAATTTGTGCTGAACCTGGAGGGTTCGCCGGTTATAAATTCTCAGGGCATTGCCCAGATCATCGAACTGGCAGAGATAATCGTTGATGAAAAAGGCGGAGATCTCGCCTTTGCCGGGCTGAGCGAACTGGCTACCGGTGTTTTTAAAATGGTCGGATTGTTGCAGATGGCTGATGCATACCCGACAGAGGACGACGCGGTCAAGGCTCTCACCGATTAAAATTCACCACTGGACTGAAACCCCGCAATAGAGTATATTTAGTGTACAGAGATAGAAAATAGACAAGGAGGTCTATTATGGTGGGAAAAACGACAAATTCCGGGTTGACGCACGCCAATCTTCTGCGTGCTGATGAAGCCCGCGGCAAATCAATTGAAAGACTGGCGAGTGGCAAAAGGGTCAGTAAGGGTAGCGATGACCCCGCGGCGTTGGCTATGGTCATGGCCTTCGAGTCGCAAACTCGTGGGTTGATTCAGCAGATCGGCAATCGCCAGGATGAAATTTCGATGTTGCAGACTGCCGAAGGTGCGCTCAGCTCATTGACCGACATGGTGCAGCGCATAAATGAACTGTCAGTTCAGGCCGCGAACGGCACTTTGACCGACAGCGATCGCAGCAACATCCAGTCTGAAATAGACCAGCTTACCGCACAAATTGACCAGACTGCCGGCAGCACCACTTATAATGGCAAAAATCTTCTCGACGGTTCAATGAAGGTCAACCTGCAGAGTGGCGATACTTTTACCCAGCCCGCCGCTAACAGCACCGCTCTAAGAATAAATAACCTGTCCTTGAACTCCGTCGCTGCGGCTGGTCAGGCGGTTACCATGGCTTCGCAGGCTTTGAGCGAGCTTTCGTCTCAACGTGGTTCGATCGGGGCTGCTGTTAATGGTATTTCAGGGCAGATATCAGGTCTGCAGAACGAACTTGTTAACGTTACTGCTGCGCAGTCTCGTATTGAAGACGTCGATATGGCGGCTGAGTTGATCAATCTGAGTATTGCCGAGCTGCAGTCCAAATTTGCGGTCCAGGCTTTTAAAGTCAATGATGAAATGCGCCAGACCGTGTTGAATCTGATTAACGACTGACTTTTCATGAGCAAAGACCTTTCGGGCCTGTATCAGGTCTGAAAGGTTTTTTTATTTGGGCTTAACATTGACATTGTCTGCCAGGGTTGAGATTATTTTAGCGTATGCCCGACAATTTTATAAAACCTTCGCTTCGCACGCGCGGCTTTGCCATAATGATAGCTTTGATTATCGGCACGGTTCTGCTGATTCTGGCTGTTTCTCTTTATTCATTCGTCGGGCATCAGCACAACGGTATGCAGACTATCGTCAACGGTGAGGTCGCACATTTTCTGGCAGAAGCCGGGATCAACAGCAGCATTGGTGCGGTGCGTGCCAGTATTGCCCGCAGCTTTGCCGGCGATGGCGGGAAAAGGCTGTCTGAGCTTTTACTGAAGCCAGGTGTTTTTGCTGACGTGTGCATCAATGATATGCTCGACCCGACCTGGAACAAAGACCTTGAAACCTTTGCCAGAGAGGTTGATAAAGAAGCTTCGATCAGGGTTGACGTCTGGCTGCGTGATTTTGAATTTGCAGAAACAGATGTTTCTGTCTGGGCTGACCCGGTTGCCCGGCAAGGTTTTCTGGTGATCGAGGCTACTGGCGGTTTTAAAAATTCAAAACGCAAAATAGCGATCAAGCGCAGGGTAAGTGTCGCCAGCATTCTTCCCGGTGTTCTGGCCAAGTTTACCGCCTTCGTTTCAGATGCGGCTCGACGCAATGAAGACAGTTTCAACCTGATTCGCAATGATTATCGCGGCATGATTACCGATGGGCCGCGCCCCCTGATGTTTTATAATCATGCGACCCCTGATGCTCCTTTCGAAGCCGGGAATATGGCTGATATCATCAAAGATGAAAAACTTGCGGACGTCTGGCAGCGTCGAGGCTGGATCTGGCTTGGCGGCCGTCGCGTCAGGCTGAATCTCTGTTCTGGCGCCGGCGATCTCGGTGAAATTTTCCACTTTTATGATGTCAGCAATCCTAACGTCTTTTCGCCGGTTAAGTTTGTAACTCCGGCAACTGAGCTGCCGCCGGCTTTTTCTGCGCCTGTCAGAATACCATGGGACAAAAGTAACGAATCGATCAGGCAGGTGAGCTACAGTTTCGGGCACAGCTTTGTGATCGATGGCTTTCATGATCGCAGCAGTCGCCTTGAAACGGATGCAATGTATGAGGGAAACATTCTCTCAGCCGGCGAAAAAAATCATTACAGCTCGAAGTCTTCAATTCTGCATCTTTATGGTGATGCCCGCCGTGGCTACCAATCACGCACCCGCATTTTTGGGCAGGTTTATGCTGCTTTTATAAGGTTTGCCAACCTCGAAGTCAAGCCCGAAGAAACCGATGTTGCAGCTATGTTTGCGGCTGCAAATCCGCCACCGTTATATCTTCTGCGTTCGATTCCCGAAAAGGCATACAATAATTCGGTGGATATTCTCGAGGTTGGCCGCAGAAGCGTCGGTGGCCCGCTGCTGAAATCAGGCATGCTTTGTAAAACCTACAGTGAATATGCACAGCTGATGAGCCGGGTGGTTGAATACCCTTATATAGAGGCTTATAACAGCATGCAGGATGTCTATGACGCCAGGCCTGGTCGAACTTTTCCCTCTTCGGCCGGCTTGTTCAAAGCTGATTCATCCAGCCAGGTCGAGTTGCAGCGAGGTTCGCATGTGTTTTTTCAGGGGCGCCCTTCGGCTGAAAGTGTAGTACAACTTATTTCAGGTCGAGTTCAGGCCGAAATCGACAGTGTCGGCGAATTCTGGGAAAAATATCTGAATCAGCAGGGTGAACTCGAGCTGAATTCCATTGTCAGAATAAGAAATCCCAGGGGCATAGACATGCAGATTCCGCCCGTAGGCAAGGCGCAGCCGCTGGTTGTGAAAGGTGGTGGCGCCATCGTTCTCGAAAACGGCAACATGGTTCTGCGTGGTATCAGATGCAGCTCCCCAGACCAGGCTCTTACATTGGTATTGCGCGGTAGCGGCTCGGTCTCTTTTGCTTCAACCCAACCCAACCACGTAAATTTGATTGCGCCGGAGGCAGAGCTTGCTTACGGCTCAAAGTTCGAGATTTTCGGAACTTTGTGCGTCGGCTCCGTTTACGCAGATCACCGTTTTCAGGGCGGAACAGTCCGCTACCGGACCGGACAGGATCCGACAACGCCAGGTTATGACAAATTTTATCGGATTTTTATCGACCCTCAGGATTCTTACTGGAATGAATAGAAGTCACAGAACCGGTTTATCGTTGATTGAAATAGTGCTGTCGATGGGCATTCTTTCGTTGATTATGCTGCCTGTGTTTATGACTTTTTCATCCGGCAATATCAACATTCAGGTTACCGAGTCTGAGTTTAGAGCTCACGCTGCGGCGCTCGAACTGATGGAACAAATTATTTCTCTGCCTTTTAAACTGATCAAGGCGGGAGAATATGATGCCGGGCAGATAATTGAAGGTCGGTCTTTCGCCGGCAGTCCTGTGATCTTCAGGATCAGCGATAACCCTGATTTAAAGCCGGCGCTTAAAATAGAAGAGATAAAACGTGAAAATAAAGTCGTATTCAAAAAAATAACCGTTACCATTGCTTATCCTTCGGCTCGTGCCTCTGACAGAATGCGTGATTTTACCCTGAAAACTCTGGTGGCAAATGAAGACATCTGAACGCCGGGTGACCGGTTTTACTCTGACCGAAATACTTGTGGTGTGCGCAGTTTCTGCCACCTTTCTGGCGACTGCCATCATGTTGTTCACAAATTTTCGCCAGGGCTATTCTCGCAGTGAAAATGTGGCCGTGCTGATGCAGGAAAGCGCACTTTTTTTGGCCAGATTGCGCACTGATCTGAATAATGCTGTTTTAAGCGGCCCCTCTGCTGACTTTTTGCGGCAGATTCAGGCTGCTCCCGACCAGTTGAGTTTCAATGTCTACAGCAGCAGGCATGGTCGAATTCAGCCCGTTGTGTATAACTATGCTGCATTGCCCGACGGCGGACGTCTCAGTCGGCGTGAGGCGAACGAGGGCGAGCGGGTTCTGATAAAAGATCATGTCGCTTCGCTTACCTGGCAGGTTCAGCTTGAAAGGTTTGCAACTCCGGGTTCTGGAACGTTTCGCATCGGGCTGGCCATTGATCTGCAACTGAAAGCTTCTTTGGGCAAAGAAAAACCTTTTGCCATCAAAACGACTATTTTCCCGGCCAGGCTGAACCGGCAGCTGAACAGTCGCTGACTCTCCCCCCCCTGCCTGAGAAAAGTGCAACGAATTATAAAAAAAATGCGTATAATTAGATGAAGATATGTACGGCGGGAGGCTTTTATGAACAGAAGACTGATTTGTGCGCTGCTGGCACTGGCTTTTCTTGTATTTGCCGGCATGACGTCTGTTTCAGCCCAGAGCGGTAATTATCTCGATACCATATATCGCGCCGGTGATTCAGCAGCCTCGGCAATGGGTACTGAAACCGATGTTAATTACATCGACGACGATGATCAGCCTCCCGAAATAGTCGACGTCCCCGACCCTGTAGGCGATCCCAGGCAGCAGCAGGCCATAGAAAGGCTCCAGGCAGTCATCAACAATCTGCTCCGGATCATCACCGGCAAAATGTGCGGTGCTCGTGTTGTCGTTGTTGTAATACCCTGCGAACGCATTTTCCCGCCATCGCGCCCGCCAGTGGTTACTGCAACAGCTACTGCCACAATCACTGCTACTGCTACAGTCACTCAGACGGCGACTTCTACCGGCACTGCGACAGCCACTACAACTCAGACGGCAACCCAGACAGCCACACAAACACAGACGGCTACACAAACTCAGACCTCAACTCAGAATTCAACTCAAACTCAAACGGTTACAGCTACCCAGACCTCTACCCAGGCAGCAACAGACAAAGAAGCCATTCGCGCTGCAGTCAAAGAAAAATACAATATCAGTCTCGAAAACGGTGCCAATAACTGTTCCTGGAGCGAAAATCAGCTGCGGGCAGCTGACGAAACCTTTGGCGAGCTTCCGGCATTTTTCCGCCGCTGCACAGATGTCGTTTATCGCGATGGGCAGCCGAACGCCTCTTTTATCCCGCCGAGTGCTTCGGCTTACGTCATTGTTCCTCAGCGTAAGATTCATATGCTCGATTTGAGCGTGACCATGACACAAAGTGCTTATAATTCGATGACAAATCTTTATGGGCGACCGCCGACCCAGGCTGAGCAAATGGCTTATCTGAAGCATAATTTCAAGCGCACTCTCGTTCACGAAATGACCCATTGTTTTCAAAACACCTACCCGCAGGTTTACCAGAGCTGGTCAAGCACTTTCTGGCCCGGCGGTCGCCTGACAGGCACCTGTCCGACTGGTTATGGCCGCACTCAACCAGCCGAAGACATGGCAGAGTCTGTTGCCACTTATTACACGGGGGGCACTATTCGCAATGGTGTTTTTGTTGCAAAGAGTGGTGCAACAATGGATCTCAACCGATATAATTTTATCAAACGCTATATTATGGATGGCAAGGAATACCTGAATTGAAAAGGACTTCTGTAATGAAAAAAATACTGTATATTGTTCTGGCAAGCTTTATTTTGGTTACTGCCGGTCTTTCTGCCCAGAATGCCAGTTATCTCGATTCGGTATACCAGACGCTCGATAATGCTTCGGCAGAAGATCCTTTGCAGGCTCTCAAAGATTCGATCAGCGATCAGTTTGGTATCGTGGTCGCTGAGGATCAGGCCGTCAATCAGAATGCCTGGCCCCTGGAATATGTTCAGGCGATCAAGGAGGTGCTTGAGTCGGTGCCAGCCAGCTTCAGTGCCGCTACCAGGATGATTTTTCTCGATCCATCGCCCATACAGTATGAGATTAAATACGTCGGTTTTAACGATCAGCACGGCATTGTTCAGATCGGTGCCGGGGTTATGACGCCATCTGTGCTTTATTATAAACGGTTCAAAGAGGTTTACGGCGGCACTCCGACCGAAGCGCAGCTGCTGGCGCGTTTTAAAACTATTCTGGTGCGTGGTCTGACTTACAGTTTCCTCCAGGAAAACCCCGACGTCGCCAGAAAATATACCGGTATTGCCGCTCAGTCAGTGTTTCCGACAAAAGTTTACGGGCCGGCTGCCGAGACGAACATGATAGTCGCTCCGGGCAAATCGCCGGCCTGGGTCGATCTGGCTTTCGCGACTTCGATGTACTGCACTGACCCGGCTACTCTGCAAAGTCGCTTCAGTGGCCGTTTCAATTTTATAAAAGAAATGGTTATGAATGGTGAGGCCGTTTCAGGCTGGGATAACAAGCCCATCGACGACGGAACACCCCCAGGCGGTAACGACGATGGCGATGATGGCGGCAGTGTCGAAAAACCTGGTGTACGCCCGCCTCCCGAGATACCCGATGGAGATTATCTGCCGATTGTGACTCAGGTAGATGTAGGCACTGCAGCCGCCACATTGCCTGCTGAATTTAAAGATGCTCCAAGTTTGCTTAGCAGCGCTATTGCCGATTTGTTCAATGAATTGCCCAAGTTTTTTTCTACCTGCACCGAAGCCATTGCCTATCTGCCGACAACCGATACGGACGCGGCCTTTTCATATGAAGGTTACGTGTTTATAACCCAGAACTCGTGGTTTGCCCCCTCCTTCGTTGAACTTGACGACGCAGCACGCAGCAAGCGTTTTAAGCAGATTCTGCTGCGCGAGATGACACTGCGCTTTCTTTATTTTCACCCCGAAGTGACCGCCAAATGGAAAGAAAAATTCGACCCGAAGATGACTTCGTTCGATGCTTATACCGATATGACCCAGGCTGCCGTGCTTTATTATTCTGCCCCCGACTATCTGAAACAGGTTAACAACGAGCGTTACGAATTCGTTAAAACGGTGATCATGGTCGGCAAAACCTTCGAATAGTCTTTTATTCTGAAAAAGTTTTACAGCCCGCTGCTGAACCTATTCTGCAGCGGGCTTTATTTTTT
>JAKQQP010000566.1 GCA_029564115.1 Candidatus Rifleibacteriota bacterium
GGTGGTGTCTCTTGCTCTGGCTGGCAATGCGGTATGGTCCATGGTGATTGGTAACCTTGTAACTCTTCGAGGCTGGGGCGATGATGACGACGAGCCAGAGGAAAAGAAAAGGGCACGAATGATCTCTGAAATAACCTTTGATCTGCTGCAGGAAAATGCCGGGATATTCTACGGCGGCAGTTTGTTTGGCGCACCGTTCTTGAGACAGGCAAAGAAAATTGTAAACAAAGAATTGATCGGGCTCAAAGAAACCAGAGTTCAGGCCGGCAGCGCCCGCGTAGAAAATGCCATGGAATCAGCTGCGAATTCAGGCCTGCAGGCTGCAGAGCATTTCCTGTCTGCTTCTCTTACTGCCGGGCAGAAAATAAAATCAGGTCCGAACAAAGGCAAATTCAAATCCGAGGTTGAACTGAAGCGCGGTGTCTGGAAGGCAGCGAGGCTCGCGGCGTCGATGACCGGTATTCCCATGATTTTATTGAACGAAGGCAGTAATCTGCTTTATAATAAATAACGGAGGTGACTGAATGAAAAAACTCGAACGGATTATTTTGTTTGCTCTGATTGCCGTTGTCTGCATGGGCGTCAATCTTTATGCGGAAAACCTGATTTATTATCAGGATTCTACCGCTACTGATACGCTGAGAATGATCCCGGTTTCCCCGATAACCCCGCTGCCGATCAATGGCGTTGTAAATATTGGTAGTGCGACTATCGAGGCCGGCTCGCCTCCGACTAAAAACATTACCGTTGCCGTTTCCGTCTCTGCGGTGGCGACAGATGTTGCCAGTATCGCAAACCGGAAGTCTATAAATTTCTTCAACAACGACCCGGCAAAAACGGCGTGGATCTCTCTGGATAGCACGACTGCTTCGGCGACTGTTCAGGGCGATTGCATACCACTTCCCCCTTATGGCTTTGTGGGCGTTGAACTCGACTCGGTGAAGGTTGCCGGGTTAATCGCTTCCGAGGCGATGACAGTTTATGTTTATCAGGATGGTTATTGATATGAAAAGATTGCTTGTTATTCTTCTGGTTTTGATCTCTGTCACCGGCTTCGCTGTTGAGCAGCGCGGCCCGTATGACCCCGGCGCCGCACGCAAAAACCTCTCTAATGCCACCGATGTAGTCTCGCTCGACCTATCACAGCGCTTAAGAGCTGCATGGGCCGAGATCACCGGCAACATCTACGCCAGCGGCTCGGCCCGGCTTGAGACAGGCACCGCTGCCGCGCCCGCTTATTCGTTTGCGTCTGACCCTGATACCGGGATTTATTCGGCGGGTGCCAATAGCGTTGCTATCACAACTGGCGGCTCTGAGCGTGTGCGGGTAGATAATTACGGCCTGAATGACCCAGAATTAAATTCGTGGATTGAGGCTATCAACGGCTTTAATCCGAAAAGATGGGGCGTGAAGATTGATACCACGAATTCCGACCCGTATACCAGTGTTAGTTATGTATTCGATGCCGCCGGTATGACCCCAGCTACATTCACA
>JAKQQP010000030.1 GCA_029564115.1 Candidatus Rifleibacteriota bacterium
CCGTCGAGCAGACTGTAGTGGCTATGTACATGCAGATGAACAAAATTGGTATGAAACATGGCGGTTAAATTATATCGCAAACTTGTTCTGTTGAAGCATTTTTTTTGCAAAAAAGACAGGGTTCATTTTTCGACGATTCAAGGTCATGAAAAGCAAATTTTCCTGTGCACACGATAGAAGGAAAGGTTATAATTCTCGCAATTCCCGGTGGGAATGGAAGCTGTAAGTGAAAAAATTAATCAGTCTTGTTGAAAACAACTTCAGAAGTTTTTTTGGTCTGGTTTTTCCGGTTCTTATTACGCTAGGAATCGTTTTTGCGGGGATTCAATTTTACATCGCCCGAAGCGAAGACGAAATCAACAGAAAGCGTAATCTCTGGAACGAGAAAGCCCAGATCGTTCTTGCATCTGTACGAGCGAATCACACATTTTCGAGTCTGGTATCAGAATCTGGCAACCGGCTTGCAAAAGACTTTGAAGCAGACTCTTCCGGGTTTAAACCCGAAGTGTTTGTCGAGCTTGTCAACCGGCATTTTGATGCGAGTCTTATAGACAATGAAGCTCTGATCTGGCTTTTCAAGGTCAATAACGCCAAAGTTCTGCCGGTCAACGCCAACGGCCTGACTGGCACGCATCAGCGGGTCATGCAGCGGGTCATGCAGAGTTTCATCGAATTTGCCAACAACCCCGACATGGACCAGAATGAAATCAGCCGTCTGGAAAAATTTGTCAGAAGCGTATTCGGCACTTATTCTGCACCTCTTCAGGTTGGCAGAAAGCGCGAAGGCAAAACAACGCCGGTCAACTTTGAAGGTCGAAAGTATTACCTATACTGGCGCCAGTTCAAAAATGGGCTAAAAACCGAAGCCGTTACAGCGATTCTTTTTCCAGTATCCCACAGTGGTAATATCGAAAAAATTCTTCAGACCGTTGCCGACAAAACCCTTGAAGAAACAAAAAGGCATCTGGCTGTTGCTTTTGTGCCCATAGACAGCCTCAGCAATCACTTAAGGCTCGTTCTGCCAGAGCAGATAGATCAAAACCAGGAATATCGCCGCCTGCTTGTAAACACACTCAAAAAGGTGGTTCAAAGAACTGATGACAAGGGCAAACAGATTTTCGAAACCGACGGGCATCTTTTTCTCAGAGGCTTTTTGACCGTTGATATTCCTTACGATGCTATTATTTTTTCGCCAACTCCCAAAGCCCTTAAGATGACAAAACCGGACATTACAGTTGCAGCAGCACTGGTAGTGGTTTTCTGGGCGCTGATTTTTACATTGTTTTACTGGAAAAATGGTCGACCGGGCCTGCCTCTCGCAGCATCATTCAGGGTGTTATTCTTTCTTACAGGTCTCATACCAATTTCCGTAATGCTTTCTGCCGGTTATTCTCTGATTGAAGAGTCATACCAGAACGAAATTATTGAACTGAAACGCGAGAACAGCCAGAAACTCAGCAATATCAATGAACGCAGCGATATCCTTCTACAGCTCTTCGGCTATCACATTTCTGAAATCATAAAAAACCCTCGCGTGCAAAACCTTCTGAACAACGGCAACAGCAACGACACGCGCAAGGCCTTCAACGCCATACGCAATAAAATGCTCAGCCTCGAACTCTCTCTCGACTATATGTTTGCCTTTTACCCCGGCATCTCTTCTGAGATGCTGGTTGCCGACCAGCGCATACGCCAGACTGCGAAAACTCACATGAACCTCATGGGGCCCGGGGTTTTCAAGATTAACCAGATTCTTTCAAAAATGACGCCTTTGCCTGAAACGCTTATGGATTCAGGTCAGAAGAATTTCTACCAGATACTCTCCGGGCTGCCAAACGAGTTTCTGGCAGAAACCTTTTTTATGACTTATGAAAAGCCGACCTTTGTCAGCTACGGCAACACCGGGAAAGACTACTTTTTCTCGGTTATTTTGACCAGAAACGGCAGAATAGCCTCATACCTGATCTTTGCTGCCAGCTCAGAGAGCTTTTTTCGCAGATATCTCACTCGCGAGCTTGATATGCATAACATAAATGATGCCAATATTTTTCTCGCAGCTGAATTACTGCCAAACACTGAATTTTCAATTTTCCCTTTCAAAAAAATGCGGGCTCTGCAAAGCAAAGCCGGAAAAAAAGCTTTTTCCCTGATGAAAAAATGCCGCAGTTCGATTTTTGAAAAGTCGATAACCGACAGCGACTACCTTTATCTTTTCTACCCCATGAGCAAGATGCCCAATTTTGCCGGCGGTTGCATTGTCTCTCTGGCAAAACCTGATGCAGCAAGGCAGATGAAAAAGCTGTTTCTGGAAATTGCGGCCGTAATGCTGGCCTGTCTTATGTATGTAGCGTCTTCGCTCGCCACTTCGCACATGCTGATGCCACTGGAGCGCATCAACCTCGTTCTTCACAATATCAGCCATGGCAATCTAGACCTCAGCCTCTGCATTGAAAGGCAGGATGAGCTTGGGCAACTGGCGAACACGGTCAACCTCATGCAAAACGGTTTCAAAGAAAGACTGCGACTGGGCAAATTCGTATCAACCACTTTAGACAAGAGTCTTTCGAATGGATCAAGCTTTGAAGAGCTTAAAAAAGCCCGCGAAATAACAGGCACTGTCCTATTTTCAGATATCCGTAACTTTACGACTCTTTCCGAGAGTTTTCCGCCGGCTGACATAGCCGCAATGCTCAACTCACACCTCGAAACCATGTCGAAGAAAATTCAGACTCTCGGTGGGCAGATCGAGCAGTTTATCGGCGACGCAATTGTCGCTTTTTTCCCTGACAAAGAATTTGGTGACAGCCGATCTTCTGCATTAAAAGCTGCTCTTGCCGTGCACTCGGCCCATCAGAACCTGAATCAACTGAGACACGAAGAAGGCAGGTTTACTTACGCCATCGGCATCGGCCTGCAGCACGGAACCGTCATCGCCGGTTCACTCGTAACCCCCGGGCGCTATGAATTTTCGATCATTGGCGAAGCCAGACATCAGGCAGAAGAATTTGAAGCCCTCAGCAAGCTTGGCTCGCACACAAGAATTATTGTTTCGCACCATTTTGTCGAACCGCTGGAGCGTGAAGCAATAGCCGTCTGCAAGCCTCTTAAGGGAACAGATGTTTTTGAGCTTCTGGAAAGGGCTGGCGAAGCATGAAAAAGTTAATCATACTTTTCGCCGCAACGCTGCTGCTCGCTCTGCCTTCGCTGATGACAGCCTATTCACTCGAATCGTCAGCAAGACTTCTTTCTGATGAGCACAGAAAACAAATAGAAACAAGGCTCGAAAATGAGCTTCGCTCTCAAAGCCAGATAGCACTGATCTCCCAGGAAATCTTCAAACATTTTTCTTATTTTTTGATTCAGACGGAACAGATTTACACAAACCTGACCTGGGGTGCTTTTGCGGAGTCTGCAGATGAAGCATTCGAAAACTTCATACAAACAACCGGACTGGCATATCTTCTGCCAATGGAAGCAAGCATTTCATATCGCCAAAGAGGGCAACATCAGCTGCATTTTTCTGGAACCCGAAAAGTATCAGCCAACAAAATCTCGGATTTAAGCGCCCTGATGTTCAAATTTATCGACATGGCCTTTTATAATGACCCACCGCAAGGTGCGATAGAACAACTGCAAAAACAACTGGCTGACGTCGGTCTGATCTTTAATCTTGGCTTTCTGAAGTCTTCAGGCGACAGGGTCAAGGCTAATCAGCTGATTGTACGTGACACAGAATCAACCAGAATGCTGTTAACCCTGCGCTCGAAAAAAGACTATCTGATGAACGTGCTGATCGACCTGTCACGGGCAGGGATAAGAACGGCGGCCAGAAAAGCTGTGCTGATGTGGAAAGACACAAATGCCGGAATTGTCTTTTTTGGCGGCAGTAAAGCAATCAAACCGGTCTTTTCCGCATGGTTCAATAAGCACCCGGGTCTCGAGAAAAAAGTCATCGAGGCAACAGGCCGTGAAAAGCCTGGAACCAGCCGGATGGAGCTTGGCCCATGGCTTGTTCTTTTTACTCCCTTCGACCCCAAAATCCCCTGGCAGGTAGCGATTGTGACGCCGATGCCCAAATTGCCCGAACAACCGGGGTTAAAAATACTGCTTTGTATCTTTGCCATCGCCGGCTGTGCCGTCTGGAAACTCATGGTCGACCATGTGCTTTTCGACCGTAAAGTCAGACTGTCATTAAGAAACTTTATCATTCTCGTCTTCACGCTTGTCAGCATGGTACCCTTCACCTCAGGACTTTATCTGGCCAATGAATATGTAGTTGCAAATTTCAAGATTCAACGCAATAAAGCTGCCAGCGATCTTTCGGCCGAGCTTGAAGACCTCGATCTGAGCACATATTCAAATTTTCGCAACTCAGTCAATTTTGTCAGAGGCATGAACTCGATTGAGCAGATCGCATCGTTTACCGGTCTGGCAGTTTCAACGGACTACCCGGAACTGGTGGCTTCAATGTCGGAAAAAGTTCTGCAGCAGAGGAAAATCCCATGTTACCCCGAAATCTGGCTTACCGCCACAGATCGACAACTCATCGAAGTTGAATATCGGCATAATCAGAAGGATTTTAATATTTTTCCCACTTCAGACGCTTTCGCAAACGAGGTATTCAGCCCAAGATTCAAGCATATTCTGAATGAGCAGTTAAAATCAGGCAGAGATACTAAAAATGAAAAAATAGATGAGATCAGATTCGAAGACATCAAAGCAGAAATAATTGACAGCATCATGCTCAATCTTTTTGGCGAACAAAGCTACTTCAGCCTGCAGGAAGACCCCGGCACCCTGCTGCGTCTGCAATCCTTCTTTGACGAAAACGCCATACTCAGTCTGCCGATAACGCTTGCCGACCAGGCAAAATATATTTTCACCTACGTCTTTTCTTCCGAAACTATTCGAAGGCATTTTCCTGTAAATCGCCTGTCAGATGACCTGGCGAAACCAGTATTGGTAACACTGTATGGCAACAATGAGTTTCTGACCGCTGACCCGGGGAGCTTTCACACATTATCACAAAAGTTCCCAGGCCTGATGGGGCTCGCCAAGCAATCTCTGCTGACCGGGGCAAGGCTTGTCATGCAGGATGTCAGCGCCAGCGGTTCACCTATCTTCGAGACTCTGCCGGCACGTTACTCAAATTTCATCCTCTGCGGCCAGAGAAACACCCGCAGCCTTGACAGCATCAGTCAGGAGCTTACTGCCACGGCTGTCAGATACTTTGTCCTGATGGTTCTGGCCGCACTTTTTATGGCGCTTTTGTCGTCGCTCTATTTCACTATACCGATCAGGCAGCTGACTGAAGCAACCCGAAAAATCATCGCCGAAGATTATTCTGTACGCATTAACGAGCGACACCCCGACGAATTTGCCGCAGCAGCTGTGGCCTTCAACAAAATGGCCGGTGGCCTGGCCGAGGGCGAACTGCTCAAGAATTTTGTCTCTGAGAGCGTCCGTGAAATGACCGCAGGCAGCGAAGATGAACAGGCACAGATCATCGATGCAACCGTTTTATTCTCAAGTATCAAGGATTTTAAAAGTTTGCAGAAAAAGCTCACACCAACCGAACTTTTTTCGATCATGCAGACACATCTTACCGCTGCAGTTGAAAAGGCCGTAAATCTTGGTGGGGAAATTGACAAGATGATCGAAGACAAAGTAATGGTCGTTTTTCCACACAGCAAAGAAAAAAGTGCCGAAGAAACTGCAGCAGCAGCCTTAACCTGTGCCCGCTACATTCAACATCATTTGTGGTTGTCGCACAAACTTCCGGTTGCCATCGGTGTCAATTCAGGCGAGGTTGTATCAGGCATTATGGGTGCGACAAATGTCAGACTTGCCAGAACGGTGGTCGGCGATACGGTGAATCTGGCGGCGCGCCTGGCATCGGCTGCATCAGACCTCAATCATGGCGGGATCGTTGTTTCCGGCGCTTCAGCCAAACTTGCCGCAGGTGCCGGTGTATTTAAAAAACTGCCGATCAACCAGGTCAAAGGCAAGACGCACGCGATAGAGGCTTTTCTGGCAGAATTTTCTCAGCCTGAGCAAATCTGAGGCGAAGGCCGTTCTACCCGGCATGCATTGTGCGTGAAAATACCAGGGCGATCGCTTTAAACTTCCGGATTCCGGGTCTACGCCCGGAATGACGAGTATTAACTGCGTCATTCCCGCGGAGGGGTCTGTCGATTTATCAACGCCTTGCCTGTTTAAAATAATTTGGGCTATAATAAGAACCAGCAGATATTGTACGAACACTAAGAGGTTTTATATGCGCTGGGCATCAGCTCCTTCACCTCGCCATCAACTAGTTCTTTTCCCGACTTCGCTTGATGAGTCTATACCAGCAAATCATCCACTCAGGCAACTGGATGTGCTTTTAGACAGCATTGA
>JAKQQP010000568.1 GCA_029564115.1 Candidatus Rifleibacteriota bacterium
CACTGCAGATCGCCCTCTTCGGCTTCCTTGCCACGGAAATTCGTGGGCAGGGTAACCGGGCTGTCTTTCACTTCAAGGGTCATGTCAGTGCTGTCAGGAATAACCACTTTAGTGGTGCTGGCAGTTTCGCCTTCAGGGGCCGCAGCGGTTTCCTGGGCAATTACCGGACAAACGGTCATTGCAGCAAAAAATGCCGCAGCGAGAAGAGATCTGTTCATGAATTTCATACGCTTTCCTCCATTGTTTTTCGGGGCCGGTACCCCGGGTGCCTGGAATGCCGTTTGAGCAGGCTCACCCGTATCCTGATATCAAACCCCGTTCCCCGGGTTTTCAGATTCTGAAATCCCCGGGTTTTATTTACTCAATTATTATACGCCCGTCTCCCCCGATAAGTTACATTTTTTCATTCCACCCCCTAAATCAGGGGAAATTTATAGTCAGACTGGAAATCACCCGATTCTCGTGACAGCAAGCCAGTATTCGTTTTTGTGCGGGTCGCGGTCGAGATAGCCGACGTCGACGAGGTTGCGGATGACGACATCGGGTTGGAACCTGCAATCGTTTCTCCGACATTCATTGACGCTGTAAAGTTCGTCGCTGACGATCGCTTCTATTTCGGCACGGCTGTATCTGCGCTCGTGATTGATTCTGCAGGCAATCTGATAGAGCAGCAGCAGTTTTGGGCGCCGCAAACTTGTGTCGTTGATAAAATTTATCGGGCCACCTGAGGGTGGAAACTGCTGTTTATCGCCCTTTATCGGCGCCGGTTCAAGATTGAAAGCCTGAAAAATAAAGTCGCTAACGGCGCAGAGTTCTTCGGCAGTGACGGCCTTTTCGAGCATATCGAGCGCCTGGCCGGCTGTTTCCGAGGCCGGGCTTTCAAGAATGCCGACCAGACTGCGTCTGACGACTTTTTTAAGACCTTTCAGCATTGCGGGGGCGGCATTCTTTTTCGCTTCGCGGCTGAGACTCTGGGTTGCCTTTTCGAGTTCTTCAACTGCCCCGTCATATTGCACCAGCTGATCATTGACGAGAATGAGGCCCTGCCAGCCGAGCTCTTTCTGAGCGAGCATCGCACGGCGATTCCAGAGGTCGAGGTTGCTGGCCTTGTCTGCTGAAGTGACCTGCCGATCGAGTCGGCGCAGATGGTGAGGGTCGATTCTCAGGGATTTGCTGATTCCTACAGGTTGAAAAGCAACGCAGCCGTCCCAGCCTATGCTGAACCGGTCATCGACGATAGAGCCGATGAGCTCGGGCACGCATATCTGGGTATGGGCACGGGCTGAATCAATCGATGCGGTTGTGGTAACGTAAAAATCTTCGTAATTGACCTTGTAGGCGTCATCTTTGCAGGCCACCGAGATTTTTACCGGCAGATGCAGAACCTGGCTGATTTTTAAATCACTCAGCCACTGCCAGCATTTGTCGCGACTGTCAGGCTTCGCGCCGATGTACACAAGATTGCCATTTATCGCCATAAAATCATGTTCACAGCGGATCATGCCGGCAGGCAGAAACGATGGAAAATCATAAAACTCTTT
>JAKQQP010000569.1 GCA_029564115.1 Candidatus Rifleibacteriota bacterium
ATCAAGGAGACCCGTAATGAAAATCGCAATTCCGGTAACTGAAGGAACCCTCTGCACCCATTTTGGCCATTGCCAGCAGTTCTGCTTTTTCACTGTCAACGACAAAAATCAGATCACCAACAAAGAAATGCTGACGCCGCCGCCACACGAACCCGGTGTTCTGCCCCGCTGGATCGCAGAACAGAAAGCGACCCTGATTCTTGCCGGCGGCATGGGCCACCGTGCCCAGGAACTTTTTGTTCAGAATGGCATCAAGGTCATTACCGGCGTTCAGGGCGGCCAGACTCCAGAAACCGCTATTGAAGCTTACCTGAATGGCACTCTGCAGACCGGCGCCAACGCCTGCTCTCACTGATTTTTACGCGAGTTGAATCGCGTAAAAAAAATTGCTATAAAATATCTGTAGCACTTAAGCATACCGGCCGGTCATAAAGAAACATGACAGGCCGGTGTACTTTGCCAGAACAGCAAACCAGAGATTTGCTGACATCCTGATCAAAAGGAACTTTTGCCATGAGCGAATTACTTTCTGCAGAGGAAATAACCAAGGTAATCGGCTGGTGGAAAAAGGAAACGATCGTTGACCGGGTTTCCGTAAATCTGCACGCCGGCGAAATCATCGGGTTGCTTGGCCCGAACGGTGCCGGAAAAACCACGACCATGAAGATGATTCTCGGTCTTACCAGCATTACTTCGGGCAAGGCCAGAATGTTCGGAAAACCTGTACCAACACCAGCATCAAGAACCGGTGCCGGGTTTCTGCCCGAAGCGATTCAGCACCCCGACCATCTTTCGGTCGAGGAATATCTTAAATTTCATGCCAGACTCAGCGGCGTCAGTGACAGTGAAGTGAGCATCGAAGAACAGTTACGTCAGGTTGAAATGTTAGACCACCGCCACCGGCTGTTAAAAGATTGCTCGAAAGGTATGCGGCAGCGTGCTGATATCGCCAGACTGCTGCTGCGAAAAGCCCGCCTTATTTTTCTTGACGAGCCGTTCAGCGGCCTCGACCCATGCGGGCAGGTAATGCTGAAAAAGCTGCTGCTGATGCTGAAAGAACAGCAGATCGGCATTCTCGTCAATTCGCACGCAGCTGGCATTCTTGCCGATGTCTGCGACCGCGTCTGTATCATGAACAAAGGCAAAGTCGTTCTCAGCGATTCCCTCGAAGCACTTACCAGAACGCCGGAAACGATGGTAATCGCACAATTTTCCGGGCGTGAAGCAGCCGTAAAATTCGTCGAAGAAACAAGAACAGGCAAAGGCAAAGTTGTCGAACCAGACAGGGCTGAGTTCCATTTTGCCGATTCAACCGGCCTGAATGAATTTCTGCAAAGACTGATCAGTTCAGGCGGCCAGCTCGTTGAAGTCACGCCGGTGCGGTTGACGCTTGACCAGTTGTTCGTTAAGGTTCTCGCCGGTCAGAAAAGCACCGCCGAAGGGGGGCTCGCCTGATGTTTTCACGTATCAGACTGATCATGTGGGATACCTTTCTTGACGTTGCCAGGCATAAAATGCTGGCCGTACACCTTGTTTTCGTATGTATTGCCATCGGTCTTTTCAACCTTTTTGGGCATTTCTCGACAACCCCGAGCCTTGAATACCGGATGATTCAGGATGTCGGACTTTCGATAATCTCACTGTTCGGCTTTCTCATCGCGTTGTTCATCGGCTCGACAACCCTGCGCGACGACATACAGCGCA
>JAKQQP010000592.1 GCA_029564115.1 Candidatus Rifleibacteriota bacterium
ATGAAAAATATAACATCTCCACTTCTTCCTTTCAAGCTCAGTTCAACCGAAGATAAAATCACCCCAAACGCCGGTCTCGGTTTATTCGGTGAATTCCTTTATTCCCAGCGGCTTTCAGAGCTTCTTGATGAAAACATTCGCGGTTTCAAAAGCAACCACAGCTATAAACCCTCTGAATATATAGTTCCAATGCTTTTAATGTTGCATGGCGGCGGTCGATATATCGAAGACATCCGTGAAATTTCTGCTGATGAAGCTCTTTTACAACTGTTACAGATATCCGCAATTCCCAGCAGTAGTGCCATCGGCGACTGGCTGCGTTTTATTGGCGATGCCAGAGGCGGTATGTCCGGCCTTTCAAACTGCAATCGAGCGATTCTGAGAAAGGCTCTAAAACGAACCGGCAAAAAGGAATTCACTCTTGATATCGATGCAACCCAGATCATAGCAGAAAAGCAATCCGCCAGAACCACATACAAAGGCGAGCAAGGCTATATGCCAATAGTCGGTCATATCCAGGAAACCGGCATGGTTATCCACGAAGAATTCCGTGACGGTAACATCAGCCCGCACATGGGAAACATGGCATTTATAAAACAATGTTGCGCAAAAATGCCGAAGGGAAAAAAGATTGCGAGATTTCGTGCTGACAGTGCCAGTTATCAGGCTGAAATATTTAACTGGTGCGAGAAAAACAATGTCAAATTCGCGGTTGGCGGGCGCATAGACTCGTCGGTCAAGGAAATTATCAGCGATCTTGATGAGTCACAGTGGCTTCCCTACGAAGATTCCTCGTGCATTGCCTGCGTTACCCACAGTATGCAGAAAACTAAAAAGGCTTTCAATCTCATCATCATCCGTCGACCGTGGCAGCCAGATCTACTTGATCCAAATGCTGATGACAGCCAAAGATATGTGATCGTTGCAACCAACATAAAAGGGAAGCCTGCCTCGATAGTTCGATGGTATAACCAGCGCGGCGAAGCCAGCGAAAATCGCATAAAAGAACTCAAAATCGGTTTCTCAATGGAATATATGCCCTGCGGCACAACAAAAGCCAATGCCGTGTTCTTCAGAATCGGCGTTCTGGCCTATAACCTTTTCAGACTGTTCAAAATGGCG
>JAKQQP010000599.1 GCA_029564115.1 Candidatus Rifleibacteriota bacterium
TGTCTGGCGATCGTGAAAAGGCTCTGCAGGCTGGCATGAACGATTACGTAACCAAACCCATTGACCCGCAGAAGCTTTTCCGCAAACTGCTGCAGTGGGCCCATTTAAAAACTGAAACCGCCATGACCGGCAAGACTTCGATGACAGGCAGCAAAGAAGCAGTTGAAATGCCCCGGATTCCTGGCATGGATACCGAAGCCAGTCTCGAACGCATCGGCGGCAATATTGCCATGCTCGTTAAAGTGCTGAAAAAATTCTGCTTCAATCATGCCGATACCACAGGCAAAATTCAGAAGGCGCTAGAGGCGGGCCAGAACGATGAGGCAAGAGTTCTCGCACACAGCCTTGCGGGAATTGCAGGGAATCTTGGAGTAAAGATCATTGAAGACCTGGCGCGGGCAATTGAACTGTCGATCGTCGGCGGGCAGATCGAAGACGCCAGAAAAACGCTTCTCAAGCTTGAAACAGAACTGCACCAGTTCATTGCTGCAGCGGAACAGCAGTTGAATGAAGTCGCCCAACCACTAGTGGCCACACACGCAACCATTCAGCAACCACAGAAAGGGTTGTAAATGGCAAAAAACAGTATTACAATCATGCGACAATCTTGCGACACAAGCATTAATGCGAAAGAGCGGCAGAATAACAGCAATGAAAAATCTCGAAGAACTTCTCGTCACAGAATTAAAACTGCGCTTCCAGCCTGACATAATAATTCTTTATGGCTCACGCGCACGCGATGAAGCAGATATAAACAGCGACATCGATGTCGCCTGTTTCTGTCAGAAACCCGAACTGAAAAAAGAAGCACGCAGCTTTCACGGGCTTTCGCTTGACGCCTGGTTTTACCCGACCGAGTCGATGAGCCCTGATAATGACGAATTTCTGCGCCTGCACGATGGGCGCTGCCTTCAGGACATGGACGGAACCGGTCGCGCCTTTCTGAACCGGCTGCATGAAAGATTTCTCAAGGGTCCGACACCTGTTGCCGAAGAAGAGCGCAAGCATTCTATCGAGTGGGTCAGAAAAATGCTGCAGCGTGCTTCCGGCAACAGTATCGAAGCTCTTTACCGTCGCAGCTGGCTGGCAGTCGAAATACTCATGATCTACTTTCAGCTGCGCAATCAGTG
>JAKQQP010000614.1 GCA_029564115.1 Candidatus Rifleibacteriota bacterium
TGTACACAATTGCCGGTTTTAAATTCAGCGGTGCGCAATTTATCTAATTTTTTCACAAACTAAACCCCTTTTTGCGCAGCGGTCAATTTTTTTAAAGAATATTTCAGGGAGTCGGGGTACATAATTTTATAAAAAAGGCAGAAATTTTCGTGGTTTTAAAGGAGAAAAAAACAGATTTATAATCCACAAAAAAAGCGCAAAACGACAAACAGGCGGGCAGAAAATATACAAAAAGCCGCCAGAAATCCTTTAGTATAAAGGTTGTCTGACGGCCTTGCATTCTAATGAACTGTAACAGGGAAACCCTGTTACAGTTCAGGTCTTCTCAGGACTCACTCTCAAGAGCTTCCTTTTTAAGTTCCCTGGCCCTGGCGATTTCGGCCTTGTTATCTATAGCCATTTCCTGGAGAATCAGCATGTCTTTCTTGCTGTCAGCAAGGTTTTTGAGCTGCTTGGCAGCATCATAAGCCAGAACCTGATTCTTTTTACTGCTGTCTTCCATCCATGCCAGATCGCAGCTGTTATATTGTGAGCGCAAAAAATTCATCTCTGCCACTTCTTTGGCAACCATAGCGTCAATTTCCGAACTTGTCTGAGCAATACCAGAGGATGTTATTTCCCGGCGAATATCAGCTTCGCTTCTGACATACTGATCGATCATCTTTTTTGGCAGTTCGTTTGCCTGTTCGGCAGCAGCCAGCTCTTCTTCAGACATCTTTGCAATGGCCATATCAATCTGCCTGTCCATGACTTTCATATCGTAGGCGCGTTTCTGACTTTCGGCCTTTCTCTTCTGTTCGGGATCTGTACTGTTGATATCGAAAAAGGTGGTATTCTTGTAGGAATCGGCAATAAATGTCTTTTCAAGCCTTGCAACTGTCTTGTCAAGCTCTTTGCCTATTTCGACGACCTTTTCAGAAGCCCGGCTCCCCGAACCCTTTGCCGGAATATTATCGTTGTCGTATTTGATGCCAATTAGTTGATCGCGCAAAGCTTCGACGGCAGCGCCCTCTTCATTAGCACCAAGGCCAAAAAAGAAGCCCTGCCACCATTTTTTACCGGTCTCAACATCTTCGATTCGGCCGTTTATCTGACTTACAGCTTCTTTTGCATCTTTCAGGTTAGTGGTCTGGGTGTTATCAAGGTCTGTCAGTTGCTCGTCTGTCAGACTTTTAAGAGCATTGGCATCGAGCTGATCATTGAAAAACTGGCTGTCTCCAGGTTTGCTGATCTCGGTCGCCACTTCTTTGGCCACTTCAAAGATTTCCTGGCGGTCTTTGTTAACCAGAGCATAAAATTCATCACGGATTACTACAGAAGAGACAGTGGTGTAACTCTCTTCGATCTTCGAACCGGGCACCATGCTCTTCATTTCGAGAGTGATATCGACTCTCGACTCAAGATAAGCGTCTTTTTCTTTTTGTTCGGCCGAAAGGCTTTTTCTGGAAATTCTGATATTTTCAACGCTGTTGGAAAGGGATTTTGCACCTTTGTCACCGGCAGAACGCCGAAGAATCGGCTTCACAAAAGCATATTTCACGGGCTCGGTCTGCTCGGCCGAAAGCTTGGTGTTATCGTTTTTATCAACGACATAGCGAATAAATTCAAGGCTCATGGGGTTCTCGCCGGCCTTGAAAGTTTCGGCCTTGGCGGCTTTGAGATCAGCCTTAAGCTGCGTAAGAATGCGGGTGGCATCCTGCTGCAGAATCTGTCGGGTGCTGGTTCTGGCCAGATTGCGACGGGTATAGCTCCAGATACCGAACGCGCTGCCAAGAACCAGAGACGCGAGCGCCGCAGCGACCATCAGCTCAACCAGTGTAAAGCCGGTGTTCCTATTATTCAGCATCGCAACCTCCATGGCCTGTCAGAACCTTGTTTCGTTATTGAAGATCAGAGCAAAGTCTCTAAGATTGCGCACCGGCTCATTGGCAGCGGTCTTATC
>JAKQQP010000003.1 GCA_029564115.1 Candidatus Rifleibacteriota bacterium
GAAGTGCCAGTTGATGTGGCAGTGCCGGTTTCCTGGTGATATTTTTTTCTTATGGTAGCTTTGTCAGCAAAAACACTGCCATTTTTGTTTTTTATCATGGCCGTAATTTGCATGAACTCAGGAAATTTATTCTTGTCCTGATTTTTCAGCGAGAGGCTGACCAGGTAGGTTTTTGAAAAGGATCCGGCGATTTCCTTGATCAGCTTGCGGTTTTGCAGGTCGATCTGCAGTCGGTGCGGTGCCGGCGACGACTTTTGCGTTGAAATCTGGCCGTCGTCAGCGATAAAAGACAGCTCAAACGCTGATGGAGCCAAAAACTCAAGCTGCAGATCTTCTGTTGATGAATTGGCCAGGTTGTCATCGCGGCATGATATCTCGATTCTGACGCTGTCAGCGGCGAAGACTCCTCCGGTAATAACAACTTCTTCTGGAGTGATTTTTAACTCGGGAAATGCGTTGTCGGCGACCGTTTCCAGACTTTTTCTTTTCAGCACCACGAACTCGGAGAATTCAGAAAAGTCGATGCTGATCTGTGAATTTGCAATGTTGCATGGTAAAAAACGCCATTTGTCATCCAGCCGTTCTGCAACGAAAAAATGGTTGGCTGCAAGAATCGAGTCTATGCCAATGGTTATTGAGGCCGGCATTTTAAGGAGTTTTGCGTGTTCAGGGGTCAGAAGACTGTAGAGAGGTGAAATCTGAACGTAATCTTCCTCCAGGCCGAGGCTGGTGAAGTTGATCGGGGTTTTTCTGATCTGCAGCAGAAAGTTTTTCTCGACCGCACCCCTGGGGATGCTGATGGAAAAATCGCCCGCTGTAAAAAGTGTTTCGGAATCAGGCCCGATGCTTTGGTTAAATATAAAACCCGCCTGAACTTCTGGCAGCTCAGGCGTGGAATAGCCGCTTCCACCAGGGACGAGGCTGCAGCCGGCGGCAATTATAACCAGCAGTAACCCGAATATTGTCAGGCGATTATGCAACCACTTCATTGATACATGATAAATTAAGCTGCTCAGCCTGTAAAGAAGAGAATTTCACCGGTTATTGCCTGGTAGACTCCTGCAGGTTGGCTCACTGCTGATTATTTAAATCAACCTGCTTTTCTTTGTGTAGTCGGAGGTGCTCAAGGCAGAAGGGAACTCCATCAGAGCCGCACTTTTCACAGGTACAGTAACGAAACTGTATTTCCGGGTCGGAGACGTCGGTTTTTCCACAGACGCTGCATTGATGACGAAAATCAGCCTGACGGGTCGAAGCTCTGGTAAACTCATTCATTCTGATGCTGCGGACACGATTGCTGCGGGCAGCTGCTATGGCTTCGCCCGAGAAGAAGAGCAGATAGTTTCCGAGAGCCAGCCCGACGGCAATTTTTATCGGCCATGCCGCGAAAGCGAGCTGATAAAGCATCAGGCCGCCCGAAAGCAGAGCCAGATATTTCATTTTTACGGGCAGAATGAACATGAAAAGAATCTCGTAGTCCGGGTAGAGAGTGGCGAAGCCGAGAAAAAGGCTCAGGTAGACAAAATAACTGCCAAACTGCACGCCCGGAACAATCATGGCTCCGGTTATTGTTAACAG
>JAKQQP010000035.1 GCA_029564115.1 Candidatus Rifleibacteriota bacterium
TTTTTGGCTCCGAGATCCCGGTCGTGCACTTTTTGAAAATCGCGAATCAAATGGCTCAGGCAAAGTTGGCGCATCTGAAGAGGATATATAGAATAACTTCCCCACCGATCGGAGGTTAGAAAGCCTGAATAATTCCCAAGAAGATGTTTCAGTGCTTTGCTGCTGCGACTTAATGAAAGTTGAAACAGACTCAGATCTTCTGAAGTGGCTACCCATAGCCAAGGCCGGTTTCCGGGGCAAAACCATCCTGTCTCGTCGGTCCAGATTGAAGATTTCATCTGTATCTGGTCGCGAACTTCCCGATAAACAGAAGCTGCGGCACAAGAAGTGCCAGTTTCGACATTTACGATGGTTCCTTCTGATATTTTTGCTGTTGAACCAAAAAGCACAACCAGCAACTCCTGAATCTGACGCACACTCATGTGAAATTTTGGCCTCAGAGTGCTTATGAAAGCCGCCAGTTTTGAGCCAACAAGACCGGAAGAATACTCGGCTGGAATGCTGGCAGTGGTATTGGCCTGACAATGAGGGCAAGTCACAACATGGCGATGAAATTCGCGTGTTACCAGTGGGATTTCTTCGGGAAGGTCCAATTGCTGACTGACCCGATCTCCAGCTGGTGCGATCTTGCTTATATCGAAACCGCAGCGGCAACAGGTATCTGGCTGAAGCGTAACAAACTGAGTGATTTTCTCCGGAGGAAGCATTTGCCGTGCTACGCCCGGCCGATGTTTTCGCCCTTTGCTTTTGGCGCGGGATGGAAATCCACCAGAGCTTGATTTGGGAGGGTCGGAAGATGGAGGTTTGTGGCTGTTGCTGGAGTTGGAATTCAAACGGGACAACAGTTCCCGCACGAGAAGCTCGAGTTCCTGGTTGCGCTTTTCCAACTCCTGACAGCGCTGTTCCAGCTCGGCTACTCGTTTCTCCAGTCGTTTGCAGTTTTCGCAATTTGTACTCACAACTCCATTATAATTTTCTGGCAAAAATGTACAAGACCCAGTTAAACTTCAACCACGTGAACAGTTACCTTTTTTTTATACGGCTTCCCTCGTGTTTTGCAAATCGTTATAATTGTAGCAATTGTTAAAGTCTTTAAGCAATAGCATTGCTGATTTACGGCTGGAATTATTTAGAAATGAAAAAAACGAACCGGAATGGAACCATTATTCTTCTTCTTCTGATTATCCTGTCGATCGGTGCAATTATTGCTCAACAGATTGGCCCTTCAGAAGAGATGCTTAACCGCCGCCTGGCTGAAAATTCTTTGAACACAGATATCAGCCAGATACGTGAGGCGTTTGATCTGATGAAGATGGCCTCCCAGACCTGGCAACCATGGGAAGAAAATTTCGACCCTGACCATGCTGATGCTCCGGCTTCAATTGCCAAGGTTCTCGAAACTCTCAGAACCGAAGGGTTTCTTAGAAGCAGCGAGGTTTATGATCCAACCACAAGAAAGCATCTTTGGGGTACGGGCCCTGGCAAGCAGTTCTGGCAGGCTTCGGTAAATCTGGCTTCTAATTCAAGTTTTCAGATTTACACCGGCGAGGTTAAAACCTGGGACTGGAGCCAGACTGACACGAGTGCTGCAACCGATTCGTTTTTTTTGAACGAACAAAGTGTGGATGATTACCCCTTTCAGAACAAGCTTGGCGAATTTGCCGGAAAGAGTGGCTTTTCGCTGAAAATCATCAGATAGCGTTTATTCAAGAGCAAGCCGCCGGGCCAGTACTCTGTCACATTTGAATTCAACAGGCGTCATTTTGTGCGTCATCCCTGCGAAAGCAGGGATCTAAGCTGTCTAAGACTAGATTCTCGCCACCCGCCTTCACGAGTGCAGGCTTCGCGGGATGACGTTAAAACTACAGATTCAACTTTGACAAAGGACTAGGCGAAATTTAAGTTTCCGGTGATCGGCCTTCTGGGTGGCCAGAGAGGCGCAGGTGTTTTTGATGGGGCGAAAAGCATTTTCAGCAGCGACCGGGCAAGCAGTTCTGCCTGGGAGCTTTCGCTTTTTCTTGGCCCGGCAATATTGAGAATGCCCGGCCTGGTTTTATGCAGCCAGTTCAGGGTTTCAGCCACTTCAAACCACTCGGCATCGCTAAGGTCATCGGTATTGTTCTGCCGGTGTGACTCATTCTCAGGCACCTCTATTGCTGGGGAGCTCAGGGCCTTTAGTTTTGGGGGCCGGTCAAAAAATGCTTCAGAATTAAGAAT
>JAKQQP010000046.1 GCA_029564115.1 Candidatus Rifleibacteriota bacterium
TAACTAACGGCAGCGGAAAATCTGAGGCAGACGATGACCTTTTCCCTGATTCAGAGGGTCATACTGAATTAAAACCGATAACCAAAGAAATTATTAAAAAAGTGGTCAAATTCAGCACAGACAAAGCCAATGCCGAAAAAGCAGTGGCAGCAGAAGTGCAGGATATCGATGAAGACGACTTTACCAGGCAACCCATTGATTTCGGCAAAAAGATCGAGCGCGAAATGCGCCGCAACGCCGCAGAAATTGGCCTGATAGAGCGCCTGCAGGAATTGAATGATCTGGCCAACAATTCAGAAAAATACAGTTTTGCCTGGTTTAAAGCTCTGCTTGAACTGGAGTGCATTCACAGCAGCAACGGCAATACCGGAAATCGAGAGATTTCAATCAGCTTTGCCAGGGTTGAAAAAGAGGCCGGAACAGACAAGACTCTGATACTGAAACATCCTGATCGTTATATTCCGCAATCAATGGAAGATCCGGCAGACATACCCCTGGTGCTTGACCTTGGCGGGCAAACCAAAAAGGTCGCCATTGAAGTTGTTAACGTCAAGTCTTATACACTGCGCGCCAAACTGAAAACCAATGCAGAAATCGATGGAATCGACCTCAGTCTGGTCAGAGAAGCCAGAATCGACGTTAAAAACCCGGCTTTTCTGCTCGAAGAACTTCGGAAACAATTTACAGGCCTGAGTCTTGCAGATGAATTCAATATGCAGAAAAATATGCCCGCAAATATTGAATTTGTTTTCGGGCCGCCAGGAACTGGTAAAACGACACACCTTGCCCGAAATGTTCTGATTCCGTTCATGCAGCAGAAGGAAAATCGCAAAATTCTGGTTCTGACACCGACCAATAAAGCTGCTGATGTGCTGGTAACGCGCATTATGGAAGTTATGGGCACAGACCTGAGCTACGAGAACTGGCTGGCACGCTTCGGCACAACCAATGATGAAACTATCGAGCAAAGCCCGGTTTATCGGGACAAGACTTTCGACATTCGCAGATTCAGACGTAATGTGACTGTTACAACCATAGCCAGGTTCCCCTATGATTTTTTCATGCCCGACAGCGAAACCCGTCTGCACCTGGCGGCATTGCAATGGGATTATATCGTCATAGATGAAGCTTCCATGATTCCACTCGTGAATATACTCTTACCGATTTATAAAAAGACGCCGGAGAAGTTCATAATTGCGGGCGACCCTTTTCAGATCGAACCGATAGCCGTAGTTGAAACCTGGAAAGATGAAAACATCTATTCAATGGTAAAGCTCAATCAACCAAAATCTTTTATCAAGCCGGCTACAACCCCACATGCGTTCCCGGTAACAAAACTGACAACTCAATTCAGAAGTATCCCGGCTATTGGCGACATTTTCAGCAGATTTACCTATGACGCGATTCTCAAGCATCATCGCAATGCTAATTCCCAGAGACAGTTGAAAATAGACAACATAGAAACCAGACCGCTGAACATAATCAAGTTCCCTGTGAGTAAATATGAAAGCATTTATCGATCAAAGCGACTACAGGCCAAAACACCCTATCATGTTTATTCAGCACTTTTTGCGTTTGAGTTCACCAAGTATGTTGCCGGCCAGATATTGAAAAATCATGCCGGTGAAGCGACATTCAAGATTGGCATCATTGCACCATATCGCGCCCAGGCCAACCTGATTGACAAGTTGATAGCTTCCTGGCGTCAGGTTCCTTCGAATGTTTCTCTGCAAACCGGCACAATACATGGGTTTCAGGGCGATGAATGCGATATAATTATAACAGTATTCAACCCACCACCGGGTATTTCCTCATCATCAAAGATGTTTTTGAACAAGCAGAACATTCTCAATGTCTCCATCAGCCGCGCGAGAGATTACCTGTTCATATTGATGCCCGATGAAAACACCGAAAACATACACCTTCTGCATAAAGTCAATCAAATAGAAGAACTTATAAAGGCATCGAGCGAGTATTCAGAAACACACGCCAGCAATGTTGAAGGCATAATTTTCGGCCAGAGCAATTATCTTGAAGAAAACGCCTTTTCAACTTCGCACCAGTTGGTCAACGTCTACTCAAAGCCAGAAAAACGATATGAGGTAAGAAGCGAAGACGCTGCCATCGATGTACAGATACATGACAATCTTTGATAGAAGCAACCAAAAGAACAAGCGCAATCAGGACTTCGTGAGCTTATTATGAATCCAGCAGGGTTTTCGACGGCAGTCGAGGACAGCGTAAACCAGAACAACGTTTTCTTTTACAGTGTAATAAACGGCAAAAGGAAACTTCTTTGCCAGCAGGCGATAATAACCTGAATGCTTCTGGTGAATGCCTGCGAAAAATGCAAGCGAGTCTATATCAGAGAAAAGTGAATCAAGAAAATAGGCACCAAGCCCCACCGACTGAGCTTCGTAAAAACGGAAGCCTTCCTCAAGGTCGTTTTCTGCGGTATTAAGGATTTCTACTCGCATGCGAGATTTTTTTTGATACGCTTCCTGGCCTGCTGCCAATCTGAGGATGTCAGTTTGTTTGCGTCATAGGCCTTCTGGCGATCTTTTAAAACGGCGTCGTGCCATTCTGGCGAATCGAAACTGCCCTCTCTGGCGATGTCATCCCACAGGGTTTCAAGCAGTTGCAGCTTTTGCGCCAGGGTGTAATCTGAAAGATTCAGATCTATTGTCTTCATGAACTTCCTCCGATTGCACGAGTAGCCAGCCAGGCTGAATACAAATCAATCTCTAAAAACTAAAATCTCACGCAGGGCAGATATCATTTCTGAGGATACGGCGTGGAACAAAACGTCATATACAACAATCTACCACCAATATAATCAAAAGTCGTTGATACTGCAAATTTTCCGGTAGCAATAGTCAGGTTCTTGAGAATCCATGCGCTATAAAAGAATTCGAGGCATTGGGCAGTCATGTTTTTAATAAACCCCGATGTTCAGTTTAAAATGCAAACATGCAAACATGTTTACATTTTTACGTGTAGGGGATCTTCTCAATTTCACAAACGTTAAGCGCAGAACAAGCAAAACCTACTGAGTGAAGCGGCAGGCAAGAATGCAGCTTATCGAATATTGTTAAAAGAAGTATACTTGCAACATTTTATTGGCCAAAGTACTCTCTATTCAAGAAGACAACCAAAATGCCTGTGAAATTTAATGGTCTGACCATTTTCTGATGTGGCATCACAGTGGCGGTGCTATTACCGGGGTGTTGCGGGTTACTGAAAAGAAAAATCTTTATTTGGTTTGGTTTTGCTTTTACTTTTTTTCATATTGCGGTTATAATCCCTGCTGAAATTTGTCTCTTTATAGTAAAAAAAACGCAGGGAAAGTCGAATAAGGCAACATAATGAAGGCTAAAGGCGCTTCGTTACACCAATAATTTGTATTTCGAGTCAAAACTGACGGAGGAATTATTTTTTTATGGCAGCAAACGGTAAACTGGCAGTAGTCGCAGTTGGCGGCAATTCACTGATCCTGGACAGCAAACATCAGAGCGTTCCTGATCAGTATGATGCAGCATGCCGAACCATGGTTCATGTGGCCGATATGATCGAACAGGGCTACAACGTAGTTCTTACCCACGGCAACGGCCCACAGGTCGGTTTCATTCTTCTGCGCAGCGAGATCGCCCGCAGCCAGCTGCACCCGGTTCCGCTCGATTCATGCGGCGCCGACACTCAGGGCGCAATCGGCTACAATTTCCAGATGGCTCTTGGCAACGAATTTAAAAAGCGCGGCATCAACAAACCTGTAGTGACCGTGGTTACCCAGGTTCTTGTCGATAAAAACGACCCCTCTTTCAAACAACCGACCAAACCGATCGGCCAGTTCTATACCGAAGCTGAAGCCAAAGACCGCATGCAGAATGACGGCTGGGCAATGGTGGAAGATGCCGGCCGTGGCTGGCGCCGCGTCGTCGCTTCTCCGCTTCCCCTCGAAATCATCGAAGAGAATGCTATCACTGCTCTCACCGAAAAAGGTTTCTGCGTTGTCGCAGTCGGTGGCGGCGGCATCCCGGTAATTCGCGAAGATAACGGCAACCTCAAAGGCACTGCCGCGGTTATCGATAAAGACTTTGCTTCAGCACTGCTGGCCTCTAACATCAAAGCTGATATGTTCATCGTTTCGACCGCCGTCGAAAAAGCCTGCCTGAACTTCGGCAAGCCCGATCAAAAAGCTCTCGACAAAGTTACCGTCGCTGAACTCGAACAGTATTGCAAAGAAGGGCACTTCAAGCCAGGTTCGATGCTGCCCAAGTGCGAAGCGATCATCAAATTCATCAAAAACGGTGGCAAACATGCCATCATCACTAACCCCGAGAATCTTGCCAAAGCCGTTAAAGGCGAAGCCGGCACTCACGTATACCCATAATCAAGGAGCCTTATCGTGCCTAAATATTTAAACAGGTTCAAACTTCATGTAAATGATGAAGTAATCAAGAATACCGTCAATCGAGCCAAAGAGCGCAACGTAATTATTCCGACTTTTGCTCAGCAGAAAAACCCCGACCTGATACCCGAAAAGATAAAAAAACAGGTGCAGCCACTCGGCCTGTGGGATGTAAACCCCCGCAACCTTTTCCGCATCTCCTGGAAAAACAACACCGATACCGGCCTTTATGGCGATGTGAATTATGTTGAACTGCCCAGCGCCATTACCGGCGTTAAAGCCCGCATCGTCGGTCTGGTCGGCAAGTATTTTCCGACCGGTGCCCACAAAGTTGGTGCTGCTTTCAGTTGTCTGGTCCCCCGGCTTGTCAGCGGTGAATTTGACCCGACCAAACAGAAAGCCGTATGGCCGAGCACCGGCAACTATTGCCGTGGCGGCGCTTATGACTGCGCTCTGCTTGGCTCACCCGCGATCGCTATTCTTCCCCAGGATATGAGCCCTGAGCGCTTTGCCTGGCTGAAGGAAATCGGGACCAGCGAAATTTTCGCCACCCCCGGTTGCGAATCGAACGTTAAAGAAATTTACGACAAATGCTGGGAACTCATCAAAGAACGCGGCAACAATATCGTAATTTTTAACCAGTTTGCCGAAATCGGCAACCCCATCTGGCACTATCACCTTACCGGCAATGCCGCGCTCGAAGTATTCGAAAAAATCAAAGGGCCACGCAGCCGCATGGCCGCATGGGTCTCTGCTACCGGCTCAGCCGGCACCATCGGAGCCGGTGATCGCATCAAACATGCTCATCCACACGCCAGAATCGTTGCCTCTGAAGCTCTGCAGTGCCCCACTCTGCTGAACTGCGGTTTCGGTGGCCATCGCATCGAAGGTATCGGCGACAAGCACGTCCCCTGGATCCACAACACCCGCAACACCGACACAGTCGTTGCCGTCGATGACGAAAACTGCATGAGGCTGTTCAGAGTGTTCAACACTCCTGAAGGCCATGAAATGCTTAAAAATGCCGGCGTCAGCCAGGAAGTCATCAAAAAGCTTGCGTTGATGGGCATCAGCAGCATCAGTAACGTTCTTTCTGCCGTAAAAACCGCAAAATTCTATGAAATGGATGAAAACGACGTTCTGTTCACCTGTCTGACCGATTCAGCCGAAATGTATCAGTCTCGCCTCGGTGAACTCGATCATCAGCATGGCAAGATTACCAGCGCCCGCGCTCTTGCCGACTTTGAACGTTTCATGCTCGGCGAAGGCTCTCAGAACATGATGGAACTCAGCTATCATGATCGCAAGCGTCTGCACAACTTCAAATACTACACCTGGATCGAACAGCAGGGTAAAACCGTTGAAGAACTCAACGACCTCTGGGATCCGGAATTCTGGGAAGACGCGTTCAGCGAAGAAGTAATCAAGCACTGGGATGAAATGATCGTTGCTTTCAACGAACGCACAGGCCTGTTGAACAATCTCTGATCTTTTTCTGTTGTCATAAAATGCAGGGAACGGCTACGCCGTTTCCTGCATTTTTTTGAAGCCGACAACTATTTGTGGTAAAAATATCTTGTCGATGCCAAAACATGCAAAATCATCGAGAGGCGGGCAGAAAAAAAGCGAATGACGCATAAAAGACAGGCCGACGAAAACAACAGAAATCTGCCTTACACTCTGGCTTTTCGCGTTCCGACGAACTTTCGCAGCTATTTGAGCGCTTGCCAGCAAAAGCTGAAGGCGGTCTGCAATTCATTTGAACCCCCAGAAACAGCTCATTTGACCGTCAAGTTTCTGGGTTTTTCTTCTGATTTTTTGAATGATCAGCGTATAATCGAGCTTCTGCCTGAAATTTGTCGAATGGCCTCGAAATATCTGCCTCTGAAGATTTACGTGCGCGGTTTCGAGACCTTCAGATATGCCGAAGGGCGGGCTACGGTCGTTTTTCTCAAGGTTCTGCCCTGCGCGGCTCTGCAGGAACTGCACAACGAAGTCTGCGAAAGGTTCAGTGAATTCGAGCTGTTCCCCCACGCCGATCGCGATAATTTTCAGCCACACATAACTCTCAGCAAAGATCTCGACCCGACCAAAGAGCAGTTGCTGCAAAAACTGATCGTGCGTTCACGCAAAATGGCCAAGCGCCACCTCAAAGTCGGTGATCTTGTGGTCATGACTCCGAATCGAATGTTTCCGGTGCAGGCCGATATTCGTGAGCCGCTGATCTGCCCGCCGGTGCGCTGATCTGAGCCTGTTTCGAGCAGTCTGCTTTTGACTGCTCACGAAAAAAGGCTGATACCACGGTCGAGCCAGGCAATTTTTTCGTTCAGTTCATTGTGAACTTCAGAGTCTGCAGATTCTGCAAGAGTGGCCTTGAGCCGATCACGTGTCTTCAGCATATGCCCTACGAGGGTGCTGAAATTAGGCATTTTAAGAGGCTTGACCTTCTTTTGCGACTTGATCGAAATAACAGTGGCAAAGTCTCCTTCTTCTTCTGAAGGCGCGATGAGCATGTCGATTTTATCGCCAATCCTCGCTTCAGGCAAATCGCCCGGGCAAAAACTGAATTCACGGCCGCTTTTTTCGCAGGCAACCGTTACCCGCTGTGAATCGGCGCTTTCTATCAATCCTTTCAAACGTATAATCTGCATGGCAGACCTCCAGAGCTTTATGAACTTTGGTGAATTATATAACTGCAGATCAGTCGGGGCACCAGGGTTGGCGAACTGTTTCGATCTTGCCTGGGCAGTATGCAATAATTCAGAGAAAGCATGAATATTTGACCTTATTCAAGGTTAGTTATAACATATGCCCATGAATAATTTAATGCCTGACTTTGTTAAACTTCCAATCAGAGAACTGCCATTCGTCATACTCGATCTTGAGACCACCGGCTTTAAACCAGAAGAGTCGGGCATCACAGAAGTTGCTATCATCACAATGACCAATGGTAAAGAAGAGTTTTTTGAAACTCTCGTCGACCCCGAAATGCCGGTTCCACCATCGATTACCCAGATTACCGGTATCACCGACAATATGGTGCGCGGCAAACCGACAATTCGCGAGCTGGCACCCATTCTTGATGAACTTTTTCGCGACAAAATTTTTGTTGCTCACAACGTACCCTTTGACTGGTCGTTTTTAGACTATTCTTTTCGGAAACATCTGCGCAAACCTCTGCGCATGCCGTCTCTCTGCACCCTGCGCCTGGCTCGCAAGTATCTTGGCCTGAATTCGAACAAACTCAGCAGTGTTGCCGATTATTTCAAGATCGATCTCGTGAATGCTCACCGCGCCATGAACGATACCCGCGCCGTGAAAGATATACTCTTCAGGATGTTTGAAAGCCTTGAGAGCAAAGGAATCAAAACTGGCCAGGATCTCTACAGTCACAACCTCATTTTCCCTGATTTTCCGCCGGCTCGCTGAAAAAAGCACAAAATACCTTAACGACTCTTTGGTCGCAACAGCGACAGAAATGTCGCACGTAAAAGCCGATGATAATAATGAAATTGTGAATTGATGCTATATTCAGTTTCTGGCACGAAATCTGCTTAATATATTTTGCCTCGCATACGCTGCCAAACCTGACCTTATATTATTATTTGGGCTTTTTACAACGGCAGCAGTATACTGTGGCAATATTATTCGAGGGAGAGCGACCATGAAAAAGCTGAGTTTATCTTTCATTATTACTCTTTTCCTGCTCGCCGGGGTCGTGGTGGCCGATGCTGCCTATCTGGTTTTCTCACAAGGGAGCCTGCCCATGGTTCACCAGAAAATCAACGTAAAAATCACTGACCAGATCGCAGTGACCCGCCTGGAAATGATTTTTTACAACCCGCACGACTTCACTATTCAGCCCAATATCAGGTTCCCGATTCATGAGAAAGCTTCGGTGCAAAATTTTTCTCTCACCGACAGCACCGGTGAAACCTACGAAGGCCGCATAGAAGAAGCCGGTCAGGCCAAAGCAACCTTCAAAGAAGCACAGGCCGAAGGTCTCATGCCGGCAATGGCCGTTCAGAAGCAGCCCGGTATTTTTGAAACGAGTATCGGCGCTGTCGGGCCTCAGTC
>JAKQQP010000059.1 GCA_029564115.1 Candidatus Rifleibacteriota bacterium
ACGCTAGAACTTTGACGGAGTGCATTAACGAACTTGCCGGGAGGAAGTGGAGTCGCCCGGACGGCAGTATGTGTGAACTCAGCTCTGAAACCATACGAAAATGGCTCTATCGGTTCCGGGCTGGTGGTCTTGGTGGTCTAAAAGATCGCAGTTCTGGCACAAAGGGGCCAGAAATAGGAGAACAACTAGAGCTGGAATTTCTGAAACTTCGCCAGGAAAAGCCGCGCTGGACAATTCAGCTGATCTTAAAAACTTTGCAGCAGCAACAGCTCTGGAATGGTCGCCAGCCAAGTCAGCAGACTATTTATCGCTGGTGCAAGTTCAGAGGCCTTCTAAGAAATGGCAATGAGAGCGGCAAAGATGTCAGAGCCTTCGAATTCAGGAACTTTGGGGAACTGTGGGTCAGTGATTTTATGCATGGCCCGAGAGTTCTGCATGAAGGCCGCAAGCGAAAAACATACCTGATTGCGATTCTGGACGATGCATCGCGGTATGTTGTTGCCGCAAATTTTCATCTTGCCGAGTCTGTCGAAACCCTTATGATAAACCTGCGCACAGCCATACAGCGCTTTGGTCTGCCGATGAGGTTTTATACAGATAATGGGGCAAGTTATCGCAGCCAGATTCTCAGGCAGGTTGGGCAGCGGTTTAACATTGCCATGCCGCATACGCCGCCCTACACGCCTCAGGGCCGGGGCAAGATCGAAAGATTCTTCCGCACGGTAAGAGAACAGTTGATGGCTAAAACAGACGAAAAAACTCTGCCCGGCCTCAACCGGAAATTACACGAATGGCTTGCGACTTATCACAATGCACCGCATGCCGGCATAGAAATGCAAAGTCCGTTCATCAAAAGGGCAAATATCGAGAATTCCTGCCGGGACCTGCCGCCCGCAGTAAATATCGACTCGATGTTTATGCAGCAACGAAACTGCCGGGTCTATAAAGACGGAACTGTAAGGCTTCAGAACATGATATTCGAAACACCGGAGGCCGTAAAAGGCGGTAGAACAGAAATCCACTACTACCCATGGGACCTGAGTCAGGTCTTTTATTCAGAGCAACGACTCCCGGCAAAGCTGATCGACAAACAGCTCAATGCCAGACGCTTTGAAAA
>JAKQQP010000065.1 GCA_029564115.1 Candidatus Rifleibacteriota bacterium
TCCGAAATCTTTGTGGTTGTTGTACCCGAACACAGGGCTCTGGAACATATCCACGGGGTTTTTGCTCATGATCTCGCGGGTACCGAGTTTGAAGGTGAATACGGCATTGGCCAGAAAATCGGGGAACAGTTCGTCGAAACGTCCCGAGCTACCGCTGCGGTACTGCAACGAGATGGCCGACAGCAGGAAGTATTGGTTCTCTGCCAGCTCGGCATCGTCGAGGTTACGCAGTCCGGCTTCCGATTTTTCGTTTTTCTTGATTACATCGGTGCTGGTACCGGCCAGTTCCCGGATAACGAAAAATTCTTTGTCGGAGATTTGCGCACGGTCTTCTTTCAACAGCTTTTGCATGTTTGCCGGAAGATTCGGTATGCGTTCGATCATCTGCTTGCGAAACAGGCTTGCACCCAGTTTCGAAAACTGTCCTTCTTGTTTTTTGGTGTCAGCCTTGGCTTCCACTTTTCCACTCAATCCGCTGAGGATGATTTCCTCACTTGTTAACTCTTTCATTGGTCTTTCTATTTTAATTAAACATTAATGAATCTCTGTTTTACATGTCAGATGTCTGATGGCAAATGTCTGATGTCAAATGTGTTGGTGTTGGGCTGAATTTCATTACTTTTGACATTTGACTTCTGACATTTGACTTCTGTATTTCCTTACTTCTGACATCTGACATTTGACTTCTGACTTTACCTGAACAATTCTCTCGACGCCTGCTTCACACAACTCTTCCACTGCATCTTCGGGTGTGCCTGCCTTATTTTTTTTGCCCTTTCGGTAATCATTTTAAAGCGTGCCGAAGTCTCGTTGCTGCCCGAAAGTGTCTTGTACTTCTTGGGCTTGGCTCCTGATTTGGGTTTTCTCTTTTTCATTCCGCTGAACAGGTTGGGTTGTTTAGCTACGCTTTTTTTTTTTACTTCTGCCCATGCTTCCCTCCAGGCTTGTGCTCCGCCGCCTTTGGCTTTGGCGAGTTTCCTCACGGTCACGTACATGCTGTTGTAGTTTTTGGCAGCGGCTACCTGAGAACTCGATAAGGGCCTGCGGAACGCATCGGAGAAAATCTTCTTGTAGTAGTTCCGGCGCATCTCCGAATTGTAAGGTTTTTTGTCCTTTTTGATTTCTTCACGCACCAGCGAGGCATAAGCCCGGTTGTTCAAGCCCTGGCGTTTGATGAAGTTTTCCTGCTTGCGCGACAGTCCGGCTTCACCCAGGCCATGCAGGGAACGCTGACGGACTTTCCAGATGATCAGGGCAGTAATACCCACTGTCAGCACAACGGCTACAATGATAATCATGGTTTTGTGCTTGAGCATGAATGCCTTGAATTTGCTGATTTCGTTACCGTCTTTGTCGCGATAAATTGTCGTTTCTTTACCGCTTTCGTCAACTACGGTTTCAGTGCTCACACCGCTTTTTTCGTCAACTTTCACATTGGGCTGGGTCTCGTTGGAAGCAGCCGGATATTGTTTTGTGTTCTGTGCCATATTGTTTGTGCTTTTGGTTTGAGATTTTGCGTTGGGTGCAGGAAAAGATCCTGAGTCGGTGATGGGAACTCCGTTGCTGTCGGTTTTTTCATCGGCATAGCTACCGTCTTTTTTCTTCAGCTTCAGCCTTTTGAATATCTCGATGATGCCGCCAAATACTTTGGCTACCACGGCAATCACTGCCGGAGCAATGCCGAGTTCACCTTTCAGTCCGGCTTTCCTGGCACCACGGCTTTCGAGAACCATATTCCTGAAGTTGTCTTTGTCGCCGCCCAAGGCTGTCCATTTCTGTTCTGCCTGGTCTTTGGCTTTCACAAACTCCAGCCATTCGGCTTTGCTGTAACCGAGGTTTTGTGCTTCGCTTTCGCTAGCATAACCAACGGCAAGTTTTTCTCCCATGTGGAATACATTGGCTTTCAAAAATGCAAGCATCGAAGCTCTCAGGGTTACCGTTGCCGGACTGTATTTCACCAGTGCCTGACCGACCTTGGCAAGTTTCGGGTGGTTTTCTTTGAGCTTCTGAACTCCGGCTTTTACTTTTTCCTTGAGCTTGTTCAATGCGCCCAGACCTTCCAGATCATCGTAGAGTTTGAAATCCTGCATCACCTTGAGGTAATACTGATCGTCTTCTTCATCGCCGGCCAATCCGTTCACGGCATCATCGAGGCCTACACGGATGGTCTTGTAAAAATTGGCGTACAGGGTTCCCTGATTGATGGCATCGTTGATGGCTTCATCACGTGCATCTTCATCTTCGAAGTTCTCGATGATGCGATTCACCAGGTGAAGTTCCTGCATGTTGTCGTTGAGTTGCGACATCTCGCCCGGGTGCCGTATCTCGTTTTCGAGGGCTACCCTGGCATCGGTGAGCTGCCGGAGGATGATATTGGTCTGCAGTTCGGAGCCGCTGAGAACGGCATCGTAATCGTCGTCTTCGTCATCTACAATGACCACATTGCCCAGCAGACCTTGTACGGTAGTCAGGGCGTCCAATTCACTTTCGAAACCCCTCAGACTATTCTCGTCAAAGGGTTCGGTGAGCTCGCTGAGCATGTCAGCGGAAAC
>JAKQQP010000091.1 GCA_029564115.1 Candidatus Rifleibacteriota bacterium
CGACCCTTGCTAGTGTACTCAACAAAAAACCCGCTCTCAGAGCGGGTTTTTTGTTGCCCAGATTCGGTGAAGCTCGACGGTTTTTACTCAAAATTGTCGTTTTTGGGGACAAAATAGTGACAAAACCCTATAATGAACAAAACAGGTTAAAGTATGTCTCTACAAACCGGGAAAGCCAGTTTTAATGCCATGACACAAGCACTGAACACCAATTCAGAAATTCTTATCTATTCAGCCCCCGACGGCGCCATCAAAATTGACGTTCGTCTTGAAAATGAAACTGTCTGGCTGACACAGGCCGAAATGGCAAGGTTGTTTCAGATAACACCGCAGAGTATAACTATTCATCTGAAAAACATTTACGAGGAAGGTGAATTAAGCGAAGAAGCAACTTGTAAAGATTTTTTACAAGTTCAAATTGAAGGTTCCAGAAAGGTTGAGCGGCAAAAGAAATTTTACAATCTCGATGCGATCATATCTGTCGGCTATCGGGTAAAAAGCAGAATCGCCACTGAGTTTCGCATCTGGGCGACGCAAAAGCTCAAGGAATATATTGTTAAAGGCTTTGCTTTAAACGACGAGCGCTTTAAGTCCGGCAGTTCGATGAACTACTTCGCCGAACTTCAGGAGCGCATAAGAGAGATCAGACTCTCAGAGCGATTTTTTTATCAGAAGATAAAAGACATTTACACAACCAGCATAGATTATGATCCGAATGACGAGAAGACCAGAGAGTTTTTCAAGATCGTTCAGAACAAGCTGCTCTGGGCAATCAGTAAGCAGACGGCCGCCGAGCTTGTTTACCGGCGGGTTGACGCTTCGTTGCCGTTGATGGGTATGCAGTCGTATGACAAAACCGCCTTTGCGATTAAAAAGAATGATGTCAGCATCGCCAAGAACTACCTGGCCGAAGACGAGATCAAACTTCTGGGTTGCTGGTCGAACAATATCTTGCCTTTGCCGAAGCAATGGCACAGCAGCGAACGCCAATGTATATGGCCGACTGGATCAAACGCCTCGACACTATCATTCAGATGAACGGCCGCGAATTGCTCAATCACGCCGGCAAAATCAGCCACGAAAAAGCCCTCGAAAAGTCATCCCGGGAATACAACAAATTCAGAGAAACCCAAAAATATCTCGAATACGAAGAAAGCCTCAAAGAACTCGAACGCGACATCAAAGACCTGACAAAGCAGTCTGGCAAAAAATAAGAGTCATACACCTTTCCTGAATTAAAGCATGATATCGGACCGGTTCATGGTTGAAGAGTGGTGTCTCGAAGATACGTAACCCGGTTATTGCCAGGGTCTTTCGTGAGCTGAAGCTGATTGAGCAGTGGGGCAGCGGTGTGCGTAATATTTTCAGTGAAGCTGCAAAACAGAATTTACCGATGCCGGAAATTATTGAGATTGGCATGCGGGTGAGGTTTATCGTCAGGTTTGCTGAAGAAGTGCCTCTGCGCGGAGTTCCGAAAAAGACCCGTGGCACTATGGGAAGCGCTACCCCTCAAGTCGCCACCCAAGATACCAGTCAAGTTACCAGTCAAGTCGCCACCCAAGATTTGATGCCGGTAAAAAAGCTTGTTCAGGCTCTGGTTAATGTTATGAGCAGCAATGAAATCATGCTTGTGCTTGGTCTTAAGAGTCGGAAACATTTTCGCAGCGGGTATTTGTCGCCTGCTCTGAAGGCCGGTTTGATAGAAATGACTATTCCGGATAAGCCGAACAGTCGTCTGCAGAAATATCGGTTAACAGAAGCCGGGAAGGCTTTCTTGACCTCTACGGACTCATGATAGTAACTTGATGCGGTCGAGTTTTTATGCGCAGCCGATCAGGTAATTAAAAAAAAGTTACCCGGTAACACGAAATTTTTGACCGTGGTATTGCACCTTGGTTATTTGTTCGATTCCGAAAAATAAAATCAGCTTCAGGTGCGGGTAGCAGTTGTGTGTTCGATAGTGACCCAGGTTAGTACGGGCAACAAAAAAAACGCTCTCAGAGCGGGTTTTTTGTTGTCTGGATTTGGCGAAGTTCGGCGTTTTTTACGCAAAATTGACGTTCGTTTGTAGAACGAGTTTCTCTGGTTGACGAAAAAAGCTATGGCCGGTCTCTTTGGCGTTAACGGCCCGGCAATTTCAGAATACATTGACAGTATTTTTGAGAGCGGCGAACTGGAGGGAAGTTTAACTGTTTCCAAAATGGAAATAGTTGAAAATGCTTTTGTTCACCCTGATTGTAAAACGCTGAATTATAACTGTTCTGGCAATTTTGGTAAGTTGGACAGATTGGTCGATTTTGTTGTGTCAGAGAAGTGGGCATAGCGATGCCATGAAAGTTTAGAAAAAGTTAACTCCGTAACCGATAATCGATGCTCTGGTAGAGCTTGGATTTGCCTTAAAGTGTCTGTAAATGCTGTTGGTGGCGTCAATTTCAAGGTGTTGGACGTCAAACGTCACAATGTTCAAAATTTGCCGGTTTTGTAGTTTTCAGAAACAATCGGGTTAAAAAAACTGAACTTATTGATTCCTGCATAAATAAAGCCCTTACGACAAGCATTCTTGCTGCCTGCTGGTTTAATGGCGAAAAGCGCCTGAGTGACGACAATTTTGTTTTTGTGGATGCCGGCCTGGGTCGATGTTGTAACAGGCCAGTTAATTTATTTCAGCCGGCTGGGGTGAGCTTGAAGGTTTTGCTCAGAAGATCTTTGAATTTAAGAGTTTCTTCCGAAGGGTTCTTGCCGTTGCCAAGCGTGTCTTGAATAATCAGCAGCAACGAGTCGTCCTGGACTTTGAACGAGAAAATTTCCTGTGAAATTGAGCTTTCGCCAATTGTCGTGATAATTTTTGAACCTGCTATGTCGTTGCCGTTTAAATTCATGCTGCATTCCGACATCAGCGAATTGCCTTCGCCAAAACGTGGTAACAGCATTTCGGCCATTGTTTTGTGATTCATGTCAGCAGGGTAGCGCTGAATCATCAGAACACACTGTGGTCCTGAAAGGCTCCACAAACTTACGTCTTTGTCGCTTAAGTCTGCTTCAAAAGTGAAGTGCCGCGGGTATTGCAGTTCTATACCGCCATATCTGAATGTTTTTAAGGGTTCAACTTTGAGCAGCGCCTCGATCTTTGTGCCATTGGCCGGCAACTCAAAAGGTTTATCAGCGATAATACGAAGTTCATGCCCGTTGACGGCCAATATGTAAGAATCAGAGGGTTCGATGCTTTCGTCGATGCCGGCTGTCGTGGCTGTTACTTTGCCTGTTTCAGCTGAAAGAGCACCGGCATACATCAGGCCAGCTAGAACGACGCCAAAAATGAGTTTTTTGTGCATGTTTTTTCTCCGAAACGTTTTCTTCGATCATTCTTGTACTGCTTGGGATAATAGCAGGTGCATCCTGAACATACAAGCAGCTCGTATCGAAGCTATGTTGGCTTTTCTGTCTTATGAGCAGTCGCAATCGACAATCTGTAATAGTGTAAATGTCCTGAATTAGAGAATTTAGGCGTTTGAATGCCCGCCAGACCTTATTTTTGGGGATGATTATCGAGATATTTATATTGAAAGGCTTTGTTATATCTTTTAATTAAACTTATCAAAAAGAACAAACAGTCAGCTGATCAAAAAAAGAAATTCGTAAACAGGGGGGGACAATGGAACTGCCCAGAAACTTCACTATCGGAGTCAAGCTCGTATTGAGTTTTCTCGTTATTTTTATGCTCATGGGGGTTCTCGCTTATAGCGGTTATTATGGTGTTAAAACCATCGGAGACAAACTCGAAAACGTTCTCAAGGTCAGAATTTTGATCACCAACATGCTTTTGAATGCTGACCGCGATCTGCAGCAGCTTCTTGTCTCTGAGCGTACACTGCTGTTCGCTGAGCCGGGCAGTGAACTTTTTCAGAATTTGATCAAAGATTATGAAAACAACCTGACTCAGACTAAAGAACGTTCAGAACGGGCTTTTGCCGTTGTTGCCGAGCTAGAAGGCCGTAAGCACGTTGAAAAATTCAGAGCCGACATGATCAGCTGGGAAAAAGATTCGCGCAAAGTGCTTGAAGCGTGCCGGGGCGGGGCTGCAAAACGTGACGAAGCTATTTCCCTGGCATTCGAGGCGGCCGCAAAATTTGAAACGATGCGTGAAAACCTCGATAACCTTCAGGAACTGAACGACGATATCATCGAAGCCACCGAAAAAGAAGCCGCTGCGGTTTTTTCCAGTGTGGTCAACAGTATCGTTTTTATGCTGGTGAGCGCTTTTTTAATTGCGAGTTTGCTGGCTTATCTTCTTTCTCGCAATATTGCAGGTATTCTCGATGCTCTCAAATCAGAGATGCAGCTGCTTATCGACGGCGCCGTAGGTGGCAGGCTTTCTATGCGCGGGCGTGCCGAGTTGATCAATTTTGAGTTCCGTTCTATCGTCGAAGGCGTCAATAAGCTTCTTGATGCCGTTACCGGTCCTATGAGGATGGCTGCCGATTACATCAATCGGATAGCGAATGGTGATATTCCGCAGCCGATAACCGAGACTTACAGCGGTGATTTCAACGAAATCAAAATGAATCTGAACAACTGTATCAAGAATGTTAACAACCTGGTTGCCGATGCCAATCTGCTGGCCAGGTCTGCAGTCGATGGCAACCTCAGTGTTCGTGCCAATGCTGATAAACACCAGGGTGATTTTCGCGCTATCATCGACGGGGTCAATAAGTCACTCGATTCTATCATTGCGCCGCTCAGAGTGCAGGCAGAGTATGTCGAGAAGATTTCCCGCGGTGAAATACCGTCTGAAATAACTCAGCAATTCAATGGCGAATATAACGATATTAAAAACAGCCTCAACAACTGTGTGAAGAATCTTTCGAATATGGTGGTAGAAATGCGTACTGCCGCAGACAATGTCGCTAATGGCAGCAACGAACTGTCTTCGAGCGCAGAACAGCTTTCAACTGGAGCCAATGATCAGGCCAGTGCCGTCGAAGAAGTCTCTTCTTCAATGGAGCAGATGAGCTCGAACATTCAACATAATGCCGATAATGCAGCTCAGACTGAGAAAATTGCGAGAAAAGCCGCTGAAGATGCTATTGTTGGCGGAAAAACGGTTGCAGAAACAGTCTCGGCAATGAATGACATTGCTTCTAAGATTGCAATTATCGAAGAAATAGCCCGACAAACCAATCTGCTGGCTTTGAACGCCGCAATTGAGGCGGCCAGAGCCGGTGAGCACGGTAAGGGCTTTGCGGTAGTCGCCTCCGAAGTGCGTAAGCTTGCTGAGCGCAGTCAGCTTGCCGCAGGCGAAATCAGCAAACTTTCGGCTTCGAGTGTGCAGATTGCCGGGCGTGCCGGCGAAATGCTGGGGCAGATTGTTCCCGACATTCAAAAGACTGCTGAGCTCATTCAAGAGATCAGTGTTGCCTGCCGTGAACAAAATGCCGGTGCTGATCAGATAAATAAAGCTATTCAACAGCTCGATTCGGTCATACAGAATAATGCCGGAGCTTCCGAAGAACTGGCTTCCACTGCCGAAGAAATGTCGTCGCAGGCCGAGCAGATGCGTTCGGTGATAGCCTTTTTCAAAGTTCATGGCGCCGCTGGTCAGACAGGCAGGAGTGTTCGCCGCCCGACTCAAGCGTCTCGTGCCTGACTGAAACGTGAATAGGCGGGCAAGTCTGTATTTTGCTGTGGCCTGTTTGCCGTTTTAGCGTTGACGTTTGCTCTCTGACACAATATCATCAATACTGATGTTGTAAAAAAGTGCAAAATGCAGGGGTTGAATCTTATGCTTGTAGAAAGACCCGTTTCGAACACCCGCTTTCGACTTATTGCCGGCCTGATTTGTCTGGCTGTTTTCTTGCCGCACGCAATGGGTCTGGCTGCCAGTACTTCGTATGATGCCCGGACGATTTCTATGTTTACTATGAATACGGCGACTGCGGTGAGCCGTATCAGAAATGGCGAATTTTCGGTTGTCTACCGTGGCTTTGGTTCAAGAAAGCCTGGCGAAATCGACAACGACGAGCTTCTTGGTTTCAGGTTTCTTCTTGATATGACTCACCAGTCACGCGGTCTGCGCAATATCATCGAAGAAAAGCTTCAGAAAGGGCTGCCACAGGAAGAAGCATTTTTTGCCGCCAGAGAAGAGCATACGAAAATTTTACAGAAGATTTTTAAAACCTTCGAGTCCAGTAAAGATCTTTACGAAAACCGCCCCGGCAAATTTGCGGCCAGCAAAGCGGGTTTGCCTGACCCTGAAACCCATTTTCTGTTTACTTCCCCCAGGATTGGCGTTGCCCGCATGTATGGCCCGATCATTCTGGTAATTCAGGAAACCCGCCCTCGGGGCATGGATCTGAACGGTATCGCGCGTGACGCACGCTATTATTCTCTTGCCAGATTTCTTAAAAATATCGGCAACCGCGATTTTCGCATGATTCTTTCCGACTACGTAGCTGACCGTGATGAATACGTCATTCCATCGTATATTACGCCAGCCGATATTTCGGGTTTGATTGTGCATGCCCCGGCGCCGATCGTGATTGGCGGTCGACTGGCAGTACCTCCGCCGCCTGTGCGCCGTGTTTACCGCAAATATCGCCGCCAGGGGGCCATGACCATCGATGTGGTTGACGGCAAAGATCGTCTGATTGCGAGGCTTTCGGCTTCGCCGTCGGCTGCAGTTATTGGCCCGGATGAGGTTCGTTCTTCTGCACAATTACCTGGCGCCATAGAAGAAGCCTGGAATAATTATTTAAAAACAATTCGTCGGGGCGGCAAGCGATGAGTGTTTTCGCTTCTTTGCAGTGAATCGGCCCCTTCTGCAGCGTCTGCTCGCCTCTGTTTCGCGCCCGCCGGCAGTTAAAACTTTAGCTGTGGCTGTTTCTGGTGGTTGCGATTCGGTAGCCCTGCTTCTGTTGCTGTATCACTGGTCAAGAATGCGCGGCGTGAATCTGTGCGTTTTTCATGTTGACCATGACCTGCGTCATGACAGTTCTGCCGATGCATTATGGGTTAAAGACCTGGCGGAGCGTCTCAACCTGAATTTTTTTTCGAGACGGCCGGCGCCGGTCTCTGATACTGAATTTAAAAAAGGCAGTGAAGCCTGGGCCCGTCGGTTTCGCTATTCGGCTTTCGCCGACATGATGGCGGAATCTGGGGCTGAGGCAGTTGCTACCGGGCATACCGCCAACGACCAGACCGAGACTATATTGATGCGCCTTTTGCGCGGTTGCTCATGGAAGGGCTTGTGTGGAATCGGGAGTCGTGTAAAGTTGCGGTTTAACGGGCGCGAATTACAGATGTGGCGGCCGCTGTTGCGTGTTTCCAGGGCGACTCTTATCGAATTTCTCGAAAGTGCGGGGCAGGACTGGCGAGAAGATTTTACCAACGCTTCAGATGTGTATTTTCGTAACCGGGTTCGCCACAGGCTCTTGCCAATGCTTGAAGAACTTCAACCTGGTGCCTGCAGGCACTTTTCCGAACTCGGTGACGATGCCAGGCTGCTGTGGGCAGAAATTTCCGGGCGTGCTTTGCGGTACATTCGGAAGTATTCATCGGGTACCGGTCTCAAGGTTTACATAACACCAAAATGTACCCTGCGAAGAGAGATTGTGCGTCTGTGGCTAGCCTCTATTGGAACTATAGAACGAGCGGACAGGCAAATGATAATAGCCATAGATGACCTCTGGCGACAAAATGCACCCGGAAACACTCTGGTGTACAGAGATTTTTCGATTTTGCGTACTTCGGACAGCATTATTTTTGTTCGCGGGCAAAACAAAAAATATGCAAAAGCTAAGCGCAACAACGTAGAGATGGCAGATCCTCGTAGTTCTCGTTGTAGCTTGTCTGTAGGCGAATCTGTAAGATTTGGCGGCTGGCTTTTTGCTCTTTCAGAAGCAAATAGTGTACCCGATATTGAAGAACAGCTATTCGCGATACCGGTTGAATATTCAGGGCATTTGTCGATACGCTATCGAAAACCCGGTGACCGTTTTTATCCGGCTGGTGGGCGGGGCGGCAAGAAACTGGCCCGCTGGTTGATAGATAAAAAAGTTCCGGTTTCTGCCAGAGATCATATCCCTTTACTGGTCGCCGGCGACAGGGTGCTTCTGGTGTGTGGCCTCGGGCGAAGCCGTTATCTGGTCGATAATGTTGGGCAGAGTGAGTATCTGTGGCTCAGATTGAAAAGGTCTCTCGAGGTCACCGTCGCCCCTGAGTCATAAAACTCAGCGTATAAAAACAATTTTATCAGGGTTGTTGCTATCGGCGACTGCCTGCATCGAGCGATCGATTCCCATGCCTTTGACCTCGGCTTTGAAAAGCCAGTTTTTTTCTGTTTGACGGGTGACTTCGAGGTGCATTGTTATTCCGGGCATTATTTCTTTGTGCATCGATTGAGGCTGACGTGCTCCTGACTGTCTGAGCTGCTGCATCTGCATGATTATAGCCGATTCCATCTGATAGTCAGCAGAAAGAAGAGTGGTGGCCGGTATCAGGGGTGAAGATTTCATGCTGCCCAGAGCCCAGGCGATCGAAATGATCGACAGCGTCAAAATTACCGAGAGAACAAGGTTTCTGGTCGCGCTTGAATCAGTTAAGGTCATTGTTTACGCCTCGAAGAGCGAAAGAAGTAAAAAACGGTATATCCATGCGGTCAGCCGGCAATATTTTTACGGTCAGAAGGTTTTGCAGTTCTTCTGTCGTTCTGAATACGGCTGCTTCGACATCTTTGAGAAGAGTCTCTCCTTTGCCGTCTTTGGCGAATCTCTGCAGGTTGCCGGCATTCAGTATATATCTGCTGACGATTTCGCTTTGGCTGTCGAAAAGAACGGCACTGTCAGAAGCTGTTTCGACAAATGCGGTTATTTGAGAATCTTCTCTCAGGCGCGACAGTATGATGTTATAGCTGCGTGTAATGTCGTGATTTTCGGGTGCGGCGGGGTTGCGGGTATTGTAAAATTGCAGCACTGCAATGACAGTGGCGATAATCAGCGACAAAAAGGCTGTTGCCAGAATGCCTTCAAAGGAAAGTTCGCCGCGCCGCTCGTTCATTCTTCGTCTTCTCCGTTTTCCTGGAAGGATCTCAGCGGCAAAAGCCTTTCGAAAAACACTTTCATGGTTCGTCCTTCGCGCTGGTAAGTTATGTAAACTATGACCTTGAAAAGCCCGTCAGCAAGGTAATAAGTGTCTATCTGACATTTGTACGGCTTGAGAGACCAGAACAGCTGAGGGTCTGAAGATTCTGTGATACTTTCTCCGGTGTCTGAGAGCTCGCGAAAATATCTGCTTACCGGTTCGACGTGTTCGACCGATTCTACGACTGGTTCGGCGTCGCTCATAGTCGGAAGATATGAGGGATTTTGCGCGTGCCTGGCAACTATGTTTTCAATGACGTGATGGGCCAGCAGGGTCGCCATGTATTCCTGCTGGTTATTTTGTTTTGGGGGACTGCCGATACGAAAGATGAAGACCACCGGATACATGGCGGCCGAAAGAATGGCAAGCGCCAGCAGCAGTTCCATCAGGCTGGTTGCGCGTTTGGGGCGTCTGATTCTAGTTGTGCAGGACAAAACAGGATTCATGCAGAAGATTATATCATGCATGGCTGGTTTCGTTAGATTTTTTTTGATTTTGTGTAACTGCCCATTAAGATTTCGGGGTTTTTTGTCGATTATACAGGCAGGAATAATAGCTCAGGAAGGAGCGGGGTAATGGTTAAAAACTTTCAGGTTATGTTGACGCTGATATTGAGCCTTTCGCTGTTGACAGCGGTAGGATGCGGCACTAAAAGCACTCTCAGGGGGACTATCGTCGGCACTGTCGTCGATTCGCAGACCGGTATAGGTATTGCGGGGGCGACCGTTGTCACTTCACCCAGCACCGTCTCTGCCTTGACCGACATCAACGGCAGCTTCACCATTGCGGATGTGGACCCGGGCGTATATACGGTCACTGCCCATGCTTCTGATTTCAATTCGAATTCACTCACTGTAAGTGTTGACAGCGGGCTTTCGGCAACCACTCACGTTGTTCTCGTGTCGATGGGGGGAAGCTTTTCTCGTAACATTCTGCCGATTCTCAATGTTAACTGCGCCATCGTCGGTTGTCATAACGACAGTTCGGCTGCCGGTGGCCTCAGATTGAACAGTTATTCGAATCTGATGCGTGGCTCCAAGTCTGGAGCTGTTGTTCTTCCCTATGATGCGCAGACCAGCAAGCTCGTCAGACGCATGAAGGGCATCGAAACACCGAGAATGCCTAAAGACAGACCTTCCCTTTCGACTTCGGATCAAGGGCTGATAACTAATTGGATCAATGGTGGAGCGCGCAACAATTAATGTTGTTCAAGGAATATCAGGAGATTTTAATGAAGAACGCAAGACTGGGTGTAATTGTGGCAGGCTTTCTGGTTGTTGGCGGCACGGTATTTATTTCATCTACATTTGCAGGAACCGGTGCTGCAAACGGGTTGCAGGTAATCAGACATGATAACGCCGGCAATGTTGCCAGGCATGTATCGACGACAGTGAAACCGTCTCAGGCAGACGCCAGCGCAGATAGCAGGGTCGTTCTGGTAGCTCCTCCCGGCGAACTTCCGACAGCTTCAAGTCGCATGGTAACTTCTATCGCTCCTGCGGCTGGTATGACTTCTGTAAAACCGACTTTGAAACAAAAACCGGTTCTCAGCGGATCGGCAGTAAAGTCGGGCATGACTGCCAATAACGAAGTCAAAACAAAGAAGACCAGAAAAGTTGCTTCTGCTCAGGCTCCTGCTGTAAAGGCCAATCCCGAGAATTTGTTTACTCTGGTCAGATTGCTTAATTACGCGCCGCACCCCCTTTCTGAAGAACTGTTGAAGAGCAATCCTTTGACCATGAACGGTAACAATTACTGGTTCACTCTCAAATATGATGAAGACTGGAAGGTTTTGAATGACGACGAAGGCTATATTCAGGGCATCAGTTTTGAAATCGACGTCATGGAAAACAATCAGAAAGTCAGAAGTCTGAAAACCCCCAAAGCTCCGATCAATGCGTCGAAGATTACGAAGGGGCAGATCCTGGGTATTGCTGAAGTTGCACCTTACAAGTTCACTATCAAAGTCGAAGAAGTGACTAAAAACAAAAAAGGCGTTTCTGAGCTCGTTTTTAAACTCGATCTGTTAGGCTGAGCTCAGATTTCAAGAATGTCAGTCAGGAGAATTCGCCTTGGATAACAATACACTGCTGGGGACTATTTTTGGTACTATACTGATCGTCGTTGGTATCAAACTTGCCGGTGACCTGGCTATTTTCATCAATATTCCCTCGATTCTGATCGTTTTTGGTGGTGCGCTTTCTGCCATGGGAATTGCTTATAATTTTCAGACTATCAAGAGCTCTCTCGTCATGATTAAAAGTGTTTACCAGGCTCCCAGAGAGTTCAACTACCTGAAACTGGTCAGTACAATATTGATGACTGCCGAAGTGGCCCGTAAAGAAGGTATTCTTGCTCTCGATTCGCGAATGGGTGAGATCGAGGAACCTTTTATGGCTCGCGGCCTGCAGATGGTTATCGATGGCGTTGATATAAAGGTGATCGAAGACATTTTCGATACAGAGCTCGATTCTCGGGCGAACCGACATACCGACATCAAGGCAGCTCTCGATTTTCTCGCATCGGTTGTGCCTGCTTTCGGTATGATCGGTACGATTATCGGCCTTGTCGGCTTGCTTGGTAACCTCGATGACCCTTCCTCAATTGGTCCAAATATGGCGGTAGCTCTCATTACGACGTTTTACGGTTCGGTTGCTGCGAATCTTTTGTTCATACCTTTTGCCAAAAAAGCTGAAGAGCGCAGTAAGCAAGAGCAGTTGTATGGGGAAATAATCGCCAGAGGCTGTCTGTTTATAGCTGCCGGCGTTCATCCACGCATTATTCAGGAAAGACTTCTGGCCTTCATGTCAGAAAAATCACGCGCTGCCTTTAACGCACTGCATCTCTCTGAGGAGCTTGGAAAGAGTGGCTAAGCGAAAACCTGCTGAAGAAGTATCGGCGCCATTATGGTTCGTTTCGTATGCCGATCTGGCGACCAATATGCTCTGTTTTTTCGTCATGTTGTTCGCCTTTTCGTCGCTCGACTCTCCTAAAAAACGTCTGGAAAGCGAGTCGCGCGACGAACTGTTTCATGCGGTCTTCAGCATAAATGTTTCGCAGGGTGCTCACCAATGGCTTACTCAGGGTGGCAAGGGTATTGTGCTCACTCCCGCTACCCGCAAGAGTGATGTTCCGCTGATCGTCAAGTCGGTAAAAAGCAAATTGGCGAAGGTTCCTCTGGCAGACAGACTGCTCGTCTTGTCTGACGACCAGGTGGTAAAAATTCAGATACCTGCCAATGTTCTTTTCGAGAGTGGTCGTGCCGAAATGAAAAAAGGCGCTGAAGAAGTTTTGACCGCTCTTATACCTATTATCGGTACAATTGAAAACTATATCAGAGTCGACGGTCATACCGACGACCTGCCGGCCCGAAATACTCCGTATCCATCAAACTGGGAACTTTCTACGGCCAGGGCCTGCACTGTGGTGAGATTTTTTGTCGAAACAATGAACCTCGACCCCGGCCGGTTTTCTGCCCAGGGCTATGCCGATAACCGCCCAAAGATCGAGAATGACACACCCGAGGCCCGCGAAGCCAACCGCCGGGTCGATATCGTTATTTTGAGCGACAAAAAAAAGGTGAATAAAGACTTTTCGTGGGAACAATAAACAGGTTCGCCGCTTATAAAGCAGGCGCAAACACTGTGGTGGCTGGAAATGATTATTTGAGTGAGTTGGAAAAGACCTGTTTTCTGGATTTTTCCATGAGTTGCCCGACCTTCTGCCGCTGCTGATCAGAAAAATTGGCCGCTTGCCCCGCTGCAGCGAGGGGCCCAAGAATTTCAAGCACCTGCTGGTAACGTTTCATGTGAAACGCTGATTCGGCTTTGCCGATTGCAAAACGGCGGTTGTTGGGCTCTGTCGCATTCAGCTGCGAAAAAAACAGGTAGGATTTGCGGTAATCGCGTTGTGCCAAGGCTCTTTCTGCCATTTCGGCCATTGCTTCGGTGGAAATGATGCTTTCCATGGTTGGGTAGGGGGTTGGCAATGCCAGCCGGGAAGGTGGTCGGTCGTGTGCGGCTGCCAGAAAAGTCGTTTCTACCGGTAGGGGCTTTTTGATAAGTACTGGTTCGAGAGGAGCGGCCTGGGCCCAGGGGTTGTTCTGCCCCGAAGGTACCGCAAAAGAAGGCCCAAAGAACTGCCTTTTATAAAATTCGGCGGTAGTTTTTTTGTCGGCCGGGTCGCGACGATCGGGGTTCTTGCTGAAGGGGCCGCTTCTATACTCTATTTCGCGCAGAAGTTCGGAGTATCTTACCACCAGCGGGTGGCGCGGTGACTTTGCAGCTGCCAGTTTCAGCCAGTCTGAAGCTTTCAGGTAATTGCCGGCATGAAAGTTGCTCATTCCAAGAATTATCAATGCCTGAAAATCATCAGGAAAATATCTGTAAACTTCGTGGGCAGCTGTGACGGCCTCGGTGAATCGGCCGCTCTGATAAAGGCGCTCAGCTTCACGAATTGCAGGAGACAGTTCAGCTGCAGCAGCAGAGCTTGAAATTGAGAGCGCGAGCAGAGTGGCGACAGCAGACCATCTGCGAGGCCGGTTTTTCATTGTTATTTGTCTCCGGAAGATTCGCCCAGCTGGTTCCAGTCGATTTCGTCAGAAAGGGGAACGTCTTCGTCACCCTCAGGAACCACGGGAAGATCTGTTGGCGGCATATCGCTGCCAGCGGTTGATTCTGGAGGCAATTCCAGCCCCTGCCCGGCGCCCGGGCCGCTGCTGTGCTCCAGGTCCCATGAATCTCCCATTTTGTAGTCATCGGGCGGCTCATAATATTCCTGAGTGGTTACGTGCTGGTAAGCCTGATTAGCCGTTACCAGAAAGATGGCCAGAAGTATCAGAACCACGCCCCACTTCCAAGTTTCGTTAGCTGTCTGCATTTTTATTTGTCTCCTGAATCAGAGTCTGGCCGGGTTCACTTACCATCGGTCAGCGGAAAGTTCATTACAAGAACGCCTTTTATCAGGCCACTGTCACGCATTGCTATGTCCAGTGATCTCACCGTACTTAACGGCATGTTGCGCGTGGCGTACGACAAAAATTTGCCCAGGGTGCGGTATGTTGTCGAAAATTCAATCCGAGCCGGCACTATTTCAACACCCGGCCATTCTTCATCGTCATCGACAGGAAGGCCGACGGGCATGCCGTGTTCGTCGAGCTCCGGCAGCTGACTGCCTGCAGATATAAAGTTCGGTTGTGAAGAACTCATGGTTTCGGACATTTCAGGTTTGATCATGAAAGACTCGATCAGGTTGAAAGAGTTGATTCTGAAACTTTTGCCAGCGGTTTGAGCGATGTGGCGAAGCAAAGATGATTCTTCGCCAGGCTTCAAAAGGGTAATTGCCGCTGTCGGGGTATTTTTGCTTCCAGAAATTTCGGATTTCGCGGGTACGACTCTGGCCAGTTCGTTTTGCAGAGATTCGTATCTGGACTGTCCATCTTCGATCTGTTTTCGGGTGTTGACGATATCTGCCTGGAGATCAGAAAGGAAGAACAGGCGTCCGAGAAAGAAAAAAACGATAACGGCGATGAGTGTGCCGGCTAAATTCGTGGTAACCCGGTTCATGGTAAGACTCCCTTCAGAAGAAATTCAAACCCGGCCTTGCCTTTACGGGTATTCAGGCTTTTAATGCGTTTGACAGCCTGCTTTTTGGTCAGGATTTCTGCATATTCGCCGATGTTTTCTATTGCCTGAGCGCTGCCTGCGATAACAAGAACCTCGCCCTTGAGCCCTTCGCGTAATTGCTGATCATCATTTTCAGACTGGCTTCTGATTATGCCCGGCAGCGGCGCATTGCTCCCGTCTTCAGTCTGTATGGCCTCGGCATCGGCGTTTTCGAAGCTTATGGATTCAGCTTCAAGCTCTGTTCTAATCATTATTTTTTCAATATTCAGCGTTTCCGGTTTCTGGGCGACGATATGAAAAAGAGCTTCAGCAGTTTTATTGCGTGACTTCAGCAGTGGTCTGAGAAGTTTTGCGGCCTGCGGTGAAAGCTTCAGATTGTTTTCTGAGCTGGCTTTATGCTTGTTTAATTTTATAGATACCGCTTCGGTATTCATTCTTACCAGATTAAGCTGCTCGTAGAGACTTTTCTGGTCTGCCAGCATGCTCCCATGCAGTGCCAGAAGAGCTATAATGGCGATCAGCATTCCTGCCATGCCTGTCCAGAACGGAAGCGTTCCTGCGAGTTTCGCCATCTGGGCTTCTCTTTTTTGCGAGGTCAGCCTGCCGGAAAGATTCATGTGGAGGGAATCTTCTGCCATTCCGGCGAGACAGGCTCCGATGGCGGGCAAGAAGGGCAACAGTCGCCGCTGCTTTTCTTCAGCCGGCTGATTCTGTGATAGTTCAGAGAGTACCGGGCTGATATCGAGCCCTGAAGAAATATCGACAATGTTTACTTTTGTCGGGTTGAAGTAATTGCGTTCAAAAGGCAGAACGCCGTGTTGTGATGCTCCGCCGCCCATAAAATAAAGTATGTCGATCTGATTGAGTTTGCTGACGGCCCGAAAGTAGTCGAAGCTGAAGCGTATCTTCTGTGAATACATTTCAAGCTCAGTTTCAGTGGGCGGATCCGACATGTCAGAAAGGCCAGACGGGATGAAACGGTAAAATTTCAGTTCCCCGGCCGAGAAGATCTGCAGGTGAGTGCCACTGTTGCCGAAATTGACGATCGAAAGTGCCGGGAGTCCGGAAATGTCGATAATTTCTTTGAGTTCATGTGCAGCAAATACTTCGGTATATGTTCCAGTGAGGTTTATCTTGGCGAGTTCAAACAATTCGGTGAACTTTTCGAGTAGCCTTTGCGGAACAACCGCCAGAGCTACTGAATAAGGAGCTTTTCGCAGGACTTTATAGGAGAAGGCGTAAGGTTCTTCGCGGAAAGCCGGGGAAAGAAGCTTTTTTGCTTCCCAGTTGAGGAGATTGTCAAGTTGGTCAGCCTGCACCTGGGAGGGCAGCTCGATAATTTTTACCTGCAGCTCGCGGTTAGAATAGAGGGCGGTAACAGCAGAGCATTGTTTTAGGGGCAGTCTGGAGGCGAGATTTTTCAGGGCATCGACTATCTGCCCGCGAAATTCTTCTTCTCCCGGGTAGGCAGCCAACGGCTTCAGCAGCTCTTCTTCAGTGGTGGAAAGGCGTCGCCCTTTCTCATTGACTTCGACTACCGTTGCTTTGATCGAAACTGAACCTATGTCAAAGCTGACAAACAGGCCGGTTTTGAGTTTCTTTTTCATGAGGCCTCCACAAATCTGCCGCTGCCGGTGCGCCCAGGCTGGTTCTGCACCGAAAGTCTGGCGAGCGTACGTCGTGAAACTTCCCGGCTTCCTTCAAGAAGGATGGCGGTGGATTTGATGTCTATGCTGCTTTTTTGTCGGTCAGCGGTAACGATTACCTGTAATACCCGGTTGCCCGGTTGTCTCGAAGAATAATTCATGGTAAATGGAGCGAAATTGCTTCTCAGTCTGGCCAACCCTCTCTCAAGCCCACCATCGGCAGCGTGAAAAACTACCGTCTCGATAGCGTCGGACCTGCCCAGGTCCAGGGCAACCCGGCTGATCTGCTGGCTTCCCGAAACCAGAATAAAAATGACGGTTGTCACCAGAAAAGTTAAGTAAAGGCTGAAGCCGCGCCTGTTCATGCAGAACGCCTCCGGAAACAGAAAAGCCTGTTGTGCAGTTCATCCGGGTCCTGGCGCCCGTTTTGATTACGGTCGTCGCAGATGACGAGTTTTATCAGCCAGGTAAAGTCGTCGTGACCGGTAATTTTCAGGTCACTGACAAAACAATGTTCCGGGAGTTTGAGAGAATCGCTCAAATTGGCGGTATTTATGGCGGCAAATTCGGCGTCGGCAATTTTATTGCGAAGCCAGATGCGGCTTTCGGCCAGGCATGCTCGAAGTTGCCAGGCTCGGCTTATTTCGCGGTAACGCAGATGGCTCCATTCGAACATTTGCAGCAGGGCTGTGATTGTCATCCCCATGACCAGCATTACCACAGTTATTTCAAGTAGTGAGAAGCCTCGACGCAGATTCATTTTTTTGCCCCGCTTTCAGCGACGAAAACAAAGGATTCCAGCTGAAAAAGCCGGTCGCCGAGATTGGCAGAGACCTGTATCCTGACAGCTCCGTCTTCGTCGGCGGCAGCAACTGTCGTAGCTACTTTCCAGCCGGGTTTGTTTCTGAATCGGCCAGGGCGGCCCGCTGCGATAATCGGCAGTCTGCCGCTGAGAAGATCCGATTTAACTAGTTCCAGTTCTCGTTCTGCCAGAAATGCTGCTTCTGTTTCGAAAGCAGCGTGCATGTCGAGAGCCTGCGATGTGTCGAACCCGGCAAACATTGTAGCGATAGCGCTTGAAAGAACAAGAAGCGAAACCAGGATTTCGATTAACGAAAACCCGTTTTTGTTCTTTTGAATTTTTTTTAAAATATTCGTCATTGCCGGTTTAAAGTTCCAGAGTTATGTGTTCTATGCGGTTTCCAGCCAATTTTAATGGTAGAGCCAGCTCTTTGAGCGGTTGACCGTTATAAAAAAAGACGCCAGCCGTATCGACATGCATGTCTGCAAAAACCGCGCCTGATTCTAGCTCTGGAACACGCAGTCTGAGCGCATTGGACTGCTGAATGAAAAAGGTCTGGTTGTAAAACATTATTGTAACAGGGGTTTTGCGTAACATGGCCCGGTGTCGGCATGCCTGAAAAAAACTTCGTAGTTCGTCAGTGCGGGCTCTGGTTTGCGTATCTCGAGTGGTTCCTGCGTAAATAGAAACCCCGGTGCCGAAGAGAATGCCGGCAACCAGCATAACGATAAGAACTTCGATCAGCGAAAAGCCTTTGAAACAAGTCTTTTGGGCACAACTGAAACTGCGTTGGTGGAGGCGTGTGCCTTTAAAAAACCGTTTACGGGCCGCATCGGCTGTCAAGTCGTTGCAGGCAGGCATCAGCTTACCAGTAGTGGTGAGCACTGTCCTTCGAGCCGTCGGGCCCCATCTGACCGTTCATGCCTATCCATCTTGTGCCGAGCCTGAGAGCGCAGACAACGCCGCGCCCGCCCATTTTGCCATCGGAACCGATGATCCATAGACCGGTATTATCGGTGTTGTAAAAACGATAACTTGAGCCGTTCCAGGTGTAGCCCCAGCGATTGGCTGCTTCCGGGCAGATGAACAGTTTGGTGTCTTTGGCGATATCATTGAGCTGGAGAAGAGCGTTTGAATACTTCCAGCGCAGGTTTCCCGAACGGTCAACCCATGCCCAGCGGTTTTTGCCGGTATCAAGTTCAAAGTTCTTGGCTTCCCAGAGGGAGATAAGACTTTCGATGCCTTTCTGGTTGGACAGGCATGACTTGGCACGCGCAACGGAGGCAATGCTCTGGTAACGAGGTATGGCAATGGCTACTAGAATACCGATTACCAGCACGACAATCAACAGTTCAACGAGTGAAAAACCTTTTCTTCGCATAGAGCCTCCACGAAAAATTTACGACACGTCATACGCAGTTCTGTTACTTTAACGCACCGTTTTGATTATGTCAAACAATGGCATATACATGGCAAGCGCAAGAGTTACAACAAAAACAGCCAGAAAAATGACAAGAGCCGGTTGAATCAATGAAACGGCTGTTTCCAGAGTCAGTTCCAGGTCCCGTTCGTAGATGATGCCGGCTTTTTCCAGCATTTCTCCAGTGTTGCCGCCTCTTTCCCCGACATCGGTCATCAGAATGACGCTTTCCGGAAAAAGATCGCGATAGCGACTTACTGACTGCGAAAGCGATTCGCCTCTGCTCACCGCTTCTCGGATACTGCTTATGGCATCTTTGTATATGACGTTGTTAAGCGCTTTTTCGACAGCCTGCAATGAAGTCAGAATGGGTACCCCGCATTTGAGAAGAGTGCCGAGAATTCTAGCGAAGAGAGACATCTCCATTTGTTGAAAAACGCCCCCAAGCACAGGGAGATCTATCTGCATTCTTGCGAGCATTCTGGCGCCCTTTTCAGTTCTTCGAGCCATGAAATAGGCGGCCAGCAACAAGCCTGCCGCCGAAAAAATAAAAATTGAATGTTCGGTCAGCAGATTGGAAGCGCCCAGGACAATACGGGTCGGCAGAGGGAGTTGCTGGCCGTGTGATTGAATTTTTTCTATGAATACGGGAAAGACATATACCAGCAGTGCCCACGCCACCAGAACTGTATTGAGCAGCAGTATGGCCGGATAAATCATTGACTTGATGATTTTTGCTCTCAGACGGTACATTGTATCGTGGATGAAGGCGTAGCGCTCGAGAATCTCTCCGAGAATACCGCCTATTTCGCCAACTTCAACCATAGTTATGAAAAGATTGGAAAATACGCTTCGGTGGGCTTTCAGGGCGTCAGAGAAAGATTTGCCCGACTCTATCTTTTCGCGCAGGTCTTTCAACAGATTTTTCAGGGGGCTGGCCGGCAGTTGTCTGTATAGAGCGTGCAGGCTCATGAGGAGCGGGCAACCTGCGTTTATCAGACTCGAGAGTTGCAGCAGAAAAAAGTTCATCGCATGCGCCGGGATTTTAAGGTCTTTGCTGCTGGTAGTTACCATGCTTTGCAGGGATGAAGAAGTTATTTCCAGAACAAAATAATTGCGATCTGCAAGCCACATACCGACTTCTTCTGTATTCGCAGCTTCCATGAAGCCTTCCATGGTTTTCCCCCTGGCATCGAGAGCTTTGTAGGCAAACCTTTTGCTCACAATTCTTGCTCCGTGGGAGTTATAGCTTTTCTGATTTCTTCACCCCTGGTCAGTCGCAATACTTCGTCAATGGTCGTAACACCTTTGATGGCTTTAAAAATGCCGTCAAGCCGCATGGTGCGCATACCGGCCCTGATGGATGCATGCCTGATGTCTCTTGCCGAAGCTGATTTGAGAACGAGGCTGTGAATTTCATCATTTATGGTCATGATCTCGTGAATAGCGGTACGGCCGGCGTAGCCGGTGCGGCGACAGGTCAGGCAGCCTTTTCCTCTGTAGAGGCTGGCTTCGGCGTGCCCATGCTCTGACAGCAGTTCGAGAATATCGCCGTCAGGCTTGTAGCTGACCTTGCAGGAGGGGCATATTTTTCTGACCAGGCGCTGCCCACCTACGCCAATAACGGCAGAAGCAACAAGATAGGGTTCGACGCCCATTTCTATGAGGCGGGTGATCGCAGAAGCGGCGTCGTTGGTATGCAGGGTTGAAAAAACCAGATGCCCGGTAAGTGCTGATTCAATGGCAATCTGAGCTGTTTCAAAGTCGCGTATTTCTCCGATGAGAATTACGTTGGGGTCCTGGCGGAGAATCGAGCGCAGAGTGCGGGCGAAGGTCAGGCCGATTTCGGGCCGCACCTGAACTTGATTTATGCTTGGTATAAGGTATTCAACCGGGTCTTCAACAGTGGTAATGTTGATCTGGCTGTTTCGTATAAAATTTATGGCAGCGTAAAGGGTTGAGGTTTTACCCGAACCGGTTGGCCCGGTCATGAGTATGATGCCGTTTGGCGAAGACGACAGGGTCTTGAAAAGATCGAGAAGATTCTCGTCGAAGCCCACCTGATCAAGAGTCAGCTGCATTCTGCTTTTATCAAGAATTCGAATGACGATTTTTTCGCCAAATACGGTTGGCAGCGCCGAAACGCGCAAATCTATGCTTTTGTTCTGAACTTTTACCTTGATGCGGCCATCCTGTGGCAGGCGTTTTTCAGAAATATCCATCTGAGCCATTATTTTAAGCCTTGAAAGCAGCTCACTCTGTATTGTCTTGGGGGCTTTCATCAGCTCGTTGAGAATGCCGTCTATTCTGTATCTGACCCTGATTATCTCTTCGTCTGGTTCGATGTGTATGTCACTGGCGCGGTCATTGATAGCCTGCTGAATGATCGTATTTACAAGATTGATTATGGGAACGCTTTGCTCTTCGTCGCCGATATCAAAGGTGTTGAAAAAGCTTTCGTCAAGTCTGACCTCTGAGCTGCGTTCGGCTGCGATATTGTCGACCGCATTCTGCAGACTGTCGCTGTTGCCATAATAGTGCCTGACGGCGGCTTCGACCTGTGATTCCGGGCTGATAGCTATATCGAGTTCGTAGCCTGTCTGATAGGTTATTTCGTCGATTATGAAAACATCGAGAGGGTCGGCCATGCTTATCTGCAGGCGATTGCCGTCGAGTCGCACCGGAATAAGATTATGGCTTCTGACTATGCCATCAGGGATGGTGGTGAGAACTTCAGGGGGGACGGTTATCTCATTGAGGTTCAGATAGGGGATGTTCATCTGGCTGGCAAGGGTTGTGGCTATGCTGTCTTCATTAGTCAGCCCTGTTTCTACAAGTACCTTGCCGAGGCGTTTGCCTAAAACTTTCTGTTTGGATAAAGCTTCCTGAAGTTGTTCGCCGGTAATCAGGCCGGCTTCGACTAAAATGTCGCCAAGTCTTTTGCGTTGCTGATTACCGGGTTTTGCAGACATTGTTGATCCCTGTTAACGTTTCCAGAAGCATTTTCTGGCGGTTTCATAGCTGGGGTTGATTTCAAGGGCTTTACGAAAAGCCATCATAGCTTCGTTTTTCAGACCCTTGGCTTCGAGGGCCTGCCCAAGTTTGTAATAACCGTCGGCAAAACCTGGAAACTTCTGGATGTGGCGACGCAGCTGTCTTATCAGTTCTTCGACAAGTTCTGAGTTATCGAGCAACACAGATGTTTCGTAGTTATAGTCTTCTGAATCGTGGGCCTGATACTCACTGAAAAACAGAGCGATAACTTTTTTGTATTCTGTCAGGGCCTCATCTTTGCGGTTCAGCGCCTCGAGAATGTGGGCTCTTTCGTTAAGAGCTTCACGATATTTGGGGTTGATTCTGATTGCCTCGCAAAGTTGTTCGTATGCTTTTTCGAGTTGCCCAAGACTGCGATAGGCCTGTGCTCGATGAAAAAAAGCATCGGGCCAGGGCTGTTTTTCGGTCACCTTTTCGAATGCAACGATAGACTCTTCGTAGCGACCGGCATTGAGGAGCGCTTTGCCGAGGTTGTTCCAGTATTCGCTGCTGGGGCTCTGCTTGATACACTGCTGGTAATGATCTATGGCCTCTTCGAAGCGACCGAGTCTTACCAGGCCGTTGGCCAGGCTGCAACGCAGCATGTGATTCTCTGGCTCACTTTCAAGTTTGCGGCGATTCTCCTGGACAGCCTCTTCGAGCAGACCTTCACTGTAATAAGACTTTTGTGCTTCGGCTCCCATTATCTGGGTTCCTGGGCGGAAGAGTTCGTGTGTTTGTCTTTGAGGCTTTTGAGGAGAAGCCTGGTTTTGCTTGTTTCTGGTTTGTCTGTGACTTCATCGGTTGTTTTGTCGGTGGCCGGTTCAGTGGCTTTTTCTACTACCTGACCGAGTTTTACGTTTGTCGGGCTGCCAGGTACCGGCGGCATCGGGGGAGAAACGATATGGGTGTTTTTTTCTTTGCCGTCCTGTGCCTTTTTAGCAGCTGCTGCAGCCGTTTCTGTTTCAGCTGAAGGTTTGGTCCAGTTGCGGTATTCTTCTTCTGGCCCTGAAGGAGAGTAATATTGCAGAAATTTGACTACATCGGTCGAATCGTTCATATACTCATGAAAAGCTTTGGCCGGGATGTATGCAGTACTGTTCGGCCCGAGAACTTTCACTTCATCGCTGATTCTCAGGGTCAGGTTCCCTTCGAGGACATGGATGATTTCGGTGACGAAGACATGTCTGTGACTGCCGATATGAGCTCCGGGCAGATAGGTGAGGTGAACCATAGTGGCGATCGAGGGCCCAACTTTTGCCGGGTCAACCAGTATCTTGGCGCCAATGCGTTTGTCTGGCGAAGTATGGTATTCAGCATCGTCAAAAGCGATGAAGTTGGCTGACGCCGGCTTGGTTTTCTGTTTTTCGGAAGCTTGAGCCACGGTTGTGGTTGCGCCGAAAAGAGCTATGGCAAGAACGAGTGTTAATGTTCTGGAACAAAGATTTTGCTTATTCATGCTCGAAATTCTAATCCGTAAATATATGCTTGTCAAGGCGCATGTAATTGACTTTCTCGATAGTATACAGTACCATGGGGAAATAACCTGATAATTCTAATTGTACTGCATGGGAAACGATGACTCAATCTTCCGGTTCTTATCGCTGGGGAGCTCTTCTGCTGGTTCTGGCAATGCTCAGTTTGCCGGGTTGTTGCACGCGCAAAGCGGTTGACCGCCGTAAAGCTTCTTCCGAACGCAGCAGCGAAAAAAGCCCGGCGACAGTTACTGGAAGGGTTGCGGCGCCAACTGCCGCTGATGGTGAAGTAATGGTTTCGGGCAATGAAACGGCCAGAATTCTTCGCCCTCAGGATCGAAAAACAAAAGAACAGTACCGTCGTCTCGAATATGCCTTTGACATGTATAACTCTCAGAATTATGACGGCTCTTTACGAGAAGTCGAGCGGCTGCAGCTCGAAATAGACAACGACCCATACCTTGAAATGCAGAGTTGGTATCTTTCTGCGATGATCTATCATAAAACCGACAAGTCGAGCCGAAGAAAAAGAGCGATGCGCAAGATGCTTGAAAGCATGGAGCAGTTGCAAAAGGACCCGCGGTTTCGCAATGCTTACGAAGATGGAATGATAGGCCAGGAACTCGTAGACATGGCAGTTAAAAAGGGGGAGGGGCGCTATGCAGAATAAGAAAGGTTCAATCTTTCTGTTGACCCTTACCGCAATGACGGTTCTTTTCATTCTTGGCTTCTCGATAACCTTCTTCACCGGCACGGAAGACTACGCTTCAGCCATGTCATACGAATCAGAAGTCGCTTTTAACCTTGCTGAAGCGGCTATTGAAGAGTTTGTTGCCCGCATCAAGAATTCTTTGAATCATGACGACCCAAATAATCAGCTTTATAAGGTTCTCAGGGCCCACAATACCGATGTCAGCAAGGAAATTCCCCTCGAAGCTTCTCAGGTTGCAAAATTGACGGCCTATACCCGCGAAACAGCCCGTCAGATCTACGGCATTCAATTCGGACGGGGTCTGGTAGAATCGAATGATTTTGTTGTAGACGCGACTATCAAGCTGCAGCATATTAACGCTGTCGAGGCCGCTAATGGCGATCAGGTGCTCTATAAACTCAAAAAAGACCTCAAAGAGAAACAGGGTGAGCTTGAGGTGCGAGCCAAGGTGGTTTATCGCGGGCATACGGCGAAGGTCTCTTTGAAGTTTCTCATCAGGGTGGTCAAGACTTTCATTCCACCATTCAACTATTTTACTCTTTATGTTAAAGACGGCAGTGTTTATGGCGGTTCTCATTTCAATACATTTTCGTCATCGATCGAGCAGAAGCGTCAGCTGCGTCTCGACAATGGCTGGAACGCCATAAAACGTGATTTCAACCCGACTGTCGATATCGACAACAGTGACAGCTGGGAGCGCCAGCTTTCTCTTCTGGGCACAAATGCCATGACTCCGCCAGGGCGTGTGTATCTCGGCCAGGATCTCAACAGCCTCATGCAGGCTGGCCCGGCGGTGCTGGTTCGCTCTACCAACGGTGCCAAGCTCCTTTTTGGTGACAACCTCAATTCAAATGTTAATCTGATGACTCAGATGAACGCTCAAGAAAATTTTTATCTCAGGTTCGACGTTCCCTGGATAGGTCTTAAAAAGTATGTCGATGACTTCATGAAGCTGCAGGGACAGGAAAAAACCAAAGAGGGTTTTTTTGGTACCGGCTGGGGGAACGATCATAAAATA
>JAKQQP010000092.1 GCA_029564115.1 Candidatus Rifleibacteriota bacterium
AAAGTCTGCTTCTCATATCGCGACCGGGGAATGTGCGTGCCGGTCATCAGGCCGAAGTCGTTTGTCGGCCCTGAGCGGCTCGGCGTCTTTGCCATGCTTTATGAATGGGCGAGCGAAGGCCACGGGTTTCCGATTCTCGGCAAGGGGCGCAATCTCTATCAGTATCTCGATGTCGAAGACCTCTGCGACGTGATCTACACCTGCCTGACCGGTGATGAAAAGTTGGTTAACGACACTTTCAATGTCGGCGCAAAAGAATTCGGCACCTTCCGTGACGACTTTCAGGCCGTTCTCGATCATGCCGGCTTTGGTAAACGCATTGTTGCTTTTCCGGCCGGGCCGGCGATCGCAATTCTCAGACTTCTTGAGAAGCTGAAACTTTCGCCGCTTTACAAATGGGTTTATGAAACGGCCTGCCAGGAATCTTTCGTTTCGATCGAGAAGGCCGAAAAGAAGCTCGGATTTGCGCCGAAATTTTCCAATAAACAGGCGCTGATACGCAATTACGAATGGTACATGGCGAATAAAAAGAACTTTGCGAATGCTTCTGGCATTTCGCACAGGGTGCCGTGGAGCCAGGGGATTCTCAAGCTGGTAAAATATCTGTTTTGAGGTGAATATGAAAATACTTGTGACCGGTGGTGCGGGTTTAATTGGTTCTGCTCTCATCTGGGGCCTGAATCAGCGTGGTATCGACGATATTTTTGTGGTTGACCGGCTTGGCAACGGCGAAAAATGGAAAAACCTCAGAAACCTGAGATTTGCTGATTATTGCGAAAAGAACGATTTTCTTGAAAAGCTTGAATGTGGCCTGTTTGATGACCACAGCTTTGATGCGGTGCTGCATCTTGGCGCCTGCTCGAGCACGACCGAAACCGATGCCACCTACCTGATCAAGAATAATTTTGAATTCAGCAAGTCTCTGGCAAAATGGGCCGACAGCCGGCGCACGCGCTTTATCTATGCCAGCAGCGCCGCAACCTATGGAGATGGTGAAAGTGGATTTGTCGACAACAATGCCGATATCGAAAAACTGCAGCCGCTCAATATGTATGGCTATTCAAAGCAGCTTTTCGATCTGTGGCTGAAGCGTCATGACATGCTTGACCGCGTTGTCGGCCTCAAATACTTCAATGTCTTCGGCCCGAATGAGTATCACAAGGGCTCGATGCGCAGCTTCATTCTCAAGGCCTACGAGCAGATAAGGGAGACCGGGCAGGTGCATCTGTTCAAATCTCATCGCCCTGATTATAAAGACGGTGAACAGCTGCGCGACTTCGTTTATGTCAAAGATGCGGTTGCCATGACCCTGCATTTTCTCGATAACAACGCCGGTGGTCTTTTCAATATCGCTACCGGGGTTGCAAGAAGCTGGAACGATCTGGTCAGAGCTACTTTTGCGGCAATGAATATTCCGCCGAAGATCAGCTATGTCGACATGCCTGAATCGATTCGCAATCAGTATCAGTATTTTACCCGCGGCGATATTACAAGATTGCGTTTAACAGGGTACGATCGGGCGACCAGCCCTCTTGAAGAGTCTATTGATGACTATGTAAAGAATTATCTCAATTCCGGAGCCTGTCTCTCAGTTTGATAAACAGCTTAAATGAGAACGGGGCGGCAAAAGCCGCCCCGTTCTCATTTATAAAGAGTTATCTGAACATCAGGGTGGGGGTGCTGCCGAATTTGAGGGTAGTCTGCAGTTTGCCGAGCAGAGCGGGCAGGTCGCTGTTCATGCTGCTGAGTTCGCCCCATACTTCTGAGAAGGATTTTCTGGCAACGCGTTTGACTAGAGCGGCGCTTTCGAGTTTCGCCAGTTTGCAGGCTTCTTCCATGGCTTCTTCACGATAGCCGATGGCATCAACCAGGCCGTTGTCTTTGGCTTTCTGGGCAGTGTAGATGCCGCCGTCGGCAAGTTTTATCACCGCTTCTCGGTCGAGCTTGCGGCTTGCGGCGACGATATCGATAAAGCGGTCGTAGACGCCGTTGATGATATGCATCAGCATGGTTTTTTCTTCTTCGGAGAGTTGCTTGAAGGGCGAAAGAACGTCTTTCATCGGGGTCTTGTCTGACTTTAGGGTAATTGCCTTGAGACCGACCTTTTCGGCGAGTTCCTGAACATTCAGGGCCTGCATCAGCACCCCGATACTGCCGATCAGAGATGTCGGGTGGGCCAGAATGCGGTCGGCGGCGCAGGCTACATAATAAGCGCCGGAGGCACCCATGGTGCCGATCAGTGCAATGACCGGCTTGCCGGTCTGTTCGCGCAGTTTATTGATCTGGTGATACATAACGTCGCTGGCCGTAACTTCGCCGCCTGGCGAATTGATTTCGAGCAGAATGGCTTTGATGGCTTTGCGTTTGCGGGCGGCTTCAAGATCTTTTTTCAGTTCTTCGATCATGTCTTTGCCGGCTTTGAA
>JAKQQP010000098.1 GCA_029564115.1 Candidatus Rifleibacteriota bacterium
CTGCCTTTTGAGAGCGAAGAAGAAGGCAGATATCAGCTGACTCCACTTGTGACTTCAGGTTTGTTGCAAAAATCTTATCTGCCAGATACAGGAGCGACTTATTTCCCGGGTGTAGTCAATAATTACGGTTATTCAATGCAATCAAAGATATGGGCGGTTATCAGATGCTTTTTTGTTCTGGTAGCTTTTTTGATCTATTGCATTTCACCAGCAGATCTTATACCCGATATTCTTTTTCCTATAGGTTTTGTAGATGATGCGGGTTTAGCTTACTACGTCTGGGGATGGTTGAAAAACGAATGGAAAATAATAACGGGGCCGACTGCTCAAGAGTCTTAAACTTAAATGGAGATATATGATGAGAGAAAGCACGATTGATCGGCTTGGGTTTGCGGGGCAGCTGCAGAAGGTTATTGACCAGCTGAGAGAAGAGAGTGTGGGGCTGGTTGGGCGGTTGCCGACGCTTAAGAAGAGTTTTGATGAGGCTGAAGAAATAATCAGGGGGTTCATCAAAGACCTCGAGGAATTGCCGCGCATCTGTGTCGTTGGTTCGACCGGTATGGGCAAAAGCACCCTGATCAACCATATCATTGACTTTCCGATTGCGGCCACCGATGCGGTGTTTTCGAAAACGCAGTATGCCAATTCTTATTTTTACCCGCAAAATGAGCCGGTTTGCGAAATTGTTGATACGCGCGGTCTCAATGAGGTCTTTAATCAGGTGGCGGCCGAAAAACAGCTTATCGAAGAACTGGCCTCGCGGCGACCTCATCTGATTATTTTCATTGCTGACGCCGCCGGGCGGGCAGGTCTTGACCGTGAACTGACCTTTCTCAAACAATTGCTTGACCACTGCTCCGGCCTTTTCCGCCGGGAAGTGGGCTGCCTGATCATCGCCAACCGCTGCGATGGCATTACGCCGGCCGGGTTTGCCAGCCTGCCCGAACACGAATGGCAGAAAACCCATGCGAACGATAACCCGCGCATCGTTGAAAAACGAAAAAATATCAGCGAAAAGCTTGCCCTGATAAAAAAAGTGGTCGCCGATACCGGCTTCAGACGCGCCCCAGAAGTGCTGCCTGCGGCAATGATGTGGCAGCCTGAAAAGAAGTTCTGGAACCGTGAAGCCGTTATG
>JAKQQP010000104.1 GCA_029564115.1 Candidatus Rifleibacteriota bacterium
CCTGAAAAAGGTGTCCGATCTTTTCGCGATCTTGAATGTCGGTGATAATAGGTATCAGAACTGTGTTGCCAAGTTTGGCACTTCTCAGCAGTTCCTGGTGAGTCTTGAAAATACTGTTTTCGCCATGACCGAGCAGCAGAAGTTTTTCTGGCTGAAATGGCAGAATCTGCCGGCAGATTTCACTGCCGATACTGCCACCGGCGCCAGTTACCAGAACCGTTTTGTTGGTTACATAGGCGGCAATTTCGGCAAGATTGATTTCGGAAGGTGGCCGGCGAAGCAGGTCTTCGATTGCGATATCACGCAGCTGCAGGCTGACTAGCTTGCCGCCAATGATGTCCTGAAGGCCCGGCAGGGTTTTAAATCTGACATTGGTATTCTGGCAGAGTTTTACGATTCTTCGCAATTCAGCTCCTGAAGCAGATGGAATCGCAATGATTATCTCATCCGCCATGAACTTTCCGGCGATCTCGGCGAGGTGTTCCGTTGAACCGATAACTTTCACACCGTGGATTATCTGGTCTTTTTTCTTCGGGTCGTCATCAATCAGGCCGACCACATCGATGGGTAGATTGATGTTGCGTTTGATTTCGCGCAGAATGCTTTCGCCACCCTGTCCGGCGCCAACGATCAAAACCCGTTTTGCCCGTTCATTGGTGCGATTGAAAAGCCAGCAGCGGAAAGGACTCATCTCGACGACGTTGAGAAGAACTCTTGGCGCGATACGCAATGTACCGATCAAAATCAGATTCAGCATCCAGTCGATGACAAACACCGCGCTGAGACTCGGAAAAGCCTCCATGAAAAAAATCGAACAGAATTTGAGAATCGAATAACCGGTTACGGCTGTGAATACCGCAACCATATCAGACAGAGAGGTGAACCTGAGAGTGCGGTTATAAAGCCCCAGAGCCCAGAAGCACGCGAGACCTATCGGCACCAGCATTGGTATGATGAAAAGCAGATAGTGGATATGCTGTGGCTCGAGCTTGTCGAATTTGAGCCAGATGGCCGCAATCAGCGAAAAAGAAATGCAGATGGTATCTGCAAGTATGAAGATCAGTTTCCTAATCGGAGTCATATTTTGTCAATGTACCCCTTCCAGATCCGTAACCTGTTAATTTAGGCAGAATTTTAGCATGGCATTATAAGATTGTCGACTTTTTTGTACCGATTTTAAATCTTGTTTGATGAAAAAAAAGATTATCTGCGCGGTGAGTTATGCCGATTTCTGGTATATGGAGACAATCTCTGAACAGATGAACGATTGCCGGCAGATAACAGCGGTCAGAAGGCAATGCACTGCCTGTGGTGCTGCAAACATCTCCGCTGCAAAATTTTGTGGCAGTTGCGGCGCTAAAATACCGACTGCGACAATTATCAGAAACAAAAGATCAAAAAGAT
>JAKQQP010000106.1 GCA_029564115.1 Candidatus Rifleibacteriota bacterium
CCTCTTCTTCTGCCAGCAGGTCGTGCACGTTGATTCCGCCTGCTTCGCCGATCTGATTGACATTGCTGCCGGCATCTTCATCAGTCTGTTCGTCATCAATCTGCAGTCTCAGATTTATGCCGGCCATATCAAAGGCATTGAGCAACAGCTTGCTTTGTTCTATGCCGCTGGTCAGAGTCACATTTTTGCCCTGCGCCCTCTGCAGATTGATTTTTCCGGTGGCATTAACCACCAGATTATTGGTAGCAGTAAGACTGTAATTGGAGTTCAGGTCGCCCAGAAGATCAATGCTTACGTTATTGCCGGAAATATTACCACTGGCGGTTATTGAACCCTTGTTCCCGATCGTCAGGCTTCCGTTGCCGGCCCGCCCCTTCATATTCAGGCTTTTTTCATTTTTAATGACGGTAGAACCATCATTATTGGCAAAGTCTATAGCTGTAATTGCATTTTTTCGGCTGTCGAGAGAAAGGCCATTTCTTGCAGTCACTTTCAGATTGTCAGTTGTTATGGTTGACGTTTCTTCATTCTGAGAGATAGCCACTCCGGTTGCCTCAAGATTTTTTGACTTCACGGCGCCGGAAAAATCAATATTGCCATTTTCCGCAATGATCGTCGTTTTGCCGGTCGAATTATTATCGAGGCTGAGAAGATTCAGGTTTCCCGAATTTTTGAGAATGACATCGCCATTTGCACTGTTTTGCAGAGTGGCATTTTTGATCTGATTGGCCAGACTGCTCAGAAACGTGCCATTTGTCGTAAACACCATCAGGTTGTCGCTGATAATTCGATCCGGTGCTGTAAACGTAAGGGCAGTCAGGTCGATATTCCTGGCAGTCAGGGCATCGATTGCATTCAAAGCGCCGGAGCAATTTACGATCAGCTTGTCTGCTGCTGAAGTCGATCGGTTTTCAGCCGCCAGATCCAGGTGAGATGAAGTTCGGAGTTCAATATTGCCCTTGGTCATGTTGACCAGGCGGGCACGATCGATCTCGTTGGACGCCGCTGCGAGAGACATGCCGTTAATCGAATTCACGGTCAGTTCGCCCACCTTGATTTTGCCTGTTGAGACATTCTGGATGAGCGAGGTGCAATCCAATGATAAGCCTTTGGCGAAAATATTACCGCCAACCACAAGATTGCCGGCATTGATAATGCTGGCAGATCTTCCGATGTTTTCCATCAGGGTCAGCTCAAGCACAGATTTATTCTTCAGCAGTATGTTGCCGCTAAGTTTGTTTATCAATCTGGCCTTGCGTATCTGATTGTTTGTGCTGTCGAGAGAGATTCCGGAATTTGCTGTCGCATCGAGACTGGTTGTGATAATGCTGCCGGCAGTTTCATTTTGAGTAATCGAACCCGCTGTTACGCTTATATTTGCGGCGCTGACGTTGCCGCCGAATATTACCTCAGAACCGCCGTCGACTGTGAGGCTGTTGTCTGATTTTGCAGAAGCACCGGCTACACCCGCAAGTTCGAGAGAAGTTTTACTGCAGATCGCGATGTTTCCTGAATTTTTGTTGGTAAGAGTGGCTTTGGCAATCTCGTTCAGGTTACTGTTAATCGTCAATCCTTCATTTGTAATTACAGTGAGGTTTTCGGTCAGGATTTTCGCAGTTTTATTCTGAGTAATCTAAGTCGCTGTCAGTTTGACGTTTTTGCCGCTGACCGTGCCTTTAAGGTTAAGGCTGCCGATGTTTGTGACCTGAACTTCGTGATTGACCCGGCTCGATGCATTCTGGAGGAGACCAATATTCAGGGGTCCCTTGTTGTTGAACGTAATATTTCCCGAGCCGTACAGACTCACTGCGCCAATCTCGTTGTCGAGACTTGCAAGACTCAGACCACCTGTGGAATTTGCCATCAGCGCGTTCGCAACGATTTTGCCGGTGTCTTCATCCTGATTTATCGAAGAGCCTTCGATTTTAACGTCTTTCGCGGTTATATCTCCCTGAAGTCTAACTGTTCCGGCGCTGTTAATAGCGAATTGAGCAGTTCCGGAAGTGGCCAGGTTGCTTATTTTCTGCAGATTCACCCCTGCTTTGGTGGCGATTGTGATGTTGCCGCTTCTGGTGTTGCTGATTGCAGCTTTGCGAACCATGTTATTGGTACTGCCCAGATTGATTCCGTCGCTGGTAACCATGTTCAGCATTGATGTGTCAATCACGGAAGCCGCTTCCTGCATCGCGCTTGTTGCATTCAGGTCGATGTTTTCAACGTCCACGGTTCCGGCAAAAATAACCTTGTCGGTATTGCTCACCGTCAGGGTATTTGCAGAGTTTGCAACGGAGAAGGCTATGTCTCCCAGTTTGAGGGTTCCTGCGTTTTTCAGAAGAATATTTCCGGTGACATTGGCGATGTCCAGTCTGGTAATTTTGTTGTTGACGCTGTCAAGTACAAGCCCGGCGGTGGTTGTGCCTTTAAAATTTCCGGCCGTGATCGTACTGGTATTTTCGTTCTGGGCGATCGAAGATGCTGTGATGTCTACCGTGCCGGCATTTACGGTACCGCCAAAGTTAATCACTGCAGCATTGTTGTCGACTTTGAAAACACCTGTTGAAGCGGTTGTCACTGTTCCGATGTTCATCGTCGGCTTATTCGCAGAGTTTGTAACTGCCTTCAAAAAGAT
>JAKQQP010000109.1 GCA_029564115.1 Candidatus Rifleibacteriota bacterium
TATGACCGACCCAATATTCGAAGCAACCGACGACTACCTGAAAACTACCCTCCCCGGCAAAATATAGCCCTGCTGAAAACCCCGGTGATAGTTAATAATAATACCATGTTATTGCCTACAGTCGCTATTCTGACGACCTGCCCGAAAAATAGCATCGCTATTTTTCGGTTTTTCGGTATTGGTTTGCATTTCTCTTCCGCTTGTTTATAATTGTAGGCAGCGGCAGATAATCGTGACACAGGAGAACGACAGATGATCGAATACGATAAGTTGCAAAAGTCTCTAAAGCATCTGCAGCTGCAGTTTGAGAATTACCGCACCTTCGATTCTTCACAACCGGAACTGCTTCAGGAAGCGGTTGCCGAGTCGGTGATCCAGCGTTTTGAAATATGCTATGACTGCATGTGGAAAACTCTCAAACGTTATCTGATTGAAGAACTCGGTATACCCGAGGTGCCGAACAGCCCCAAGCCTGTATTCCGCCTGGCCTTCGAGAACGATCTTTTTGCGGCGCCGGTCGAGCGATGGCTTGAATTCGCAGATGCAAGAACCAGCACGGCGCACGATTACAGCGGGGAAAAAGCCAAAGCGGCATTAGAACTCATGAGTGGCTTTATCAGCAACGCCATAGATCTCTATCAAACTATGAGCGGGGAGCCATGGCAGTGACCATTTTGCCCGGCCTGTCGCCCGAACAGCAGAGAATAATTCTGGATCTGCTGCAGCTGCATCTGCCAGGCATAGTTGTCTGGGCTTATGGCTCGCGCATGCGTGGCACTGCCAATGCGAAATCGGATCTCGATCTGGTTGTTTTTGCCGGCCCCGAAAAAAAACTCCAGGTCTTCAGCCTCAGGGAAGCTTTCGACGAAAGCAATCTGCCGTTCCGTGTCGATCTGTTCGACTGGAGCGAACTGCCCGAAGATTTCAGGAATAACATCAAAGCCGGGCATCTGGTTTTAACAAACCCGCAAACCCCGCAGGCCCGCAAAGACCAAATGTGACAGAGGACTAGCCCGGGTTGATTGGTAATCCCGAAAGGGTATAATGTATTTACCCACCGGATTTACTATAGGAAATCACCTGTTGTATAATTATTTCATGCCTGATACCATTTTGACAAAAGAGATGCTTGCCCGTTCCAGGGTAATTGCCAAAGGCAGAGCGATCCGTGAAGTCGAAAGGCTTGTCAGCATGTATGGTGGCAAGGTCTCGCTGTGGCTCAAAAAAAGCAGTCCACCACTGGAAATGGAAGGCAGAATTTATGAGTATCACTGGTATGAGCAGCATGGTATTGGCAGATTTGAGGTCAAAACCAAAGAGGTAAAGGACTCATGATTGTCAAACTAAAAAGAAAAAGGGTTGATTACGCAGATCTTTCGCCGCGTCAGCCCTATTTTGTCATAGGTATCGAGGCTGATGATTACCGCATCCTTAATGACATGGGCAGGCCATATCTTTATCCGGCGGAGATTTTCGAGGTTATCGACGAAAGTGAACCTGACAACTGGGTAACAGAATACGGCGAAGACGGCGAGCGTTATTCTTATCCCGCACCCCTGAAAACTCCCGGGTTCTTCGAAGATTATTTCGACGGCAAGACAGAAGCCTTTTCAAGATTCTGGCATACGATAAATACCCGCCTGACCAAAGTTCCCTGAAAGTATGTCGCGATCTGAAAAACTCAATCGACACCGCTCGCGAAGAAGGTCAAGAAGAGGCCATAGCGCAAACCGCGCTGAGAATAAAGGGCTGGCTATTCGCGACGTTCAGAGTCTTGTTAAGACTTACAGAGGCAATAAAAAATCATGAATATCGTTGATAATTCAGAAGTTAAATATTTCGGGCTGACTAATGACCTGCTGTTTAAGATTGTATTTGGCAGCAAAGGCAATGAAAAGCTTCTGGCTTTGATGCTAAATGCCCTGCTCAGTCTTAAGGGAAATCAGCAGATCGAAGAGCTTGAAATTCTCAACCCGATCAATCTTCCTGAGTGGAAAAACGGCAAACAGTCTGTAATTGACGTTAAGGCTCGTGACATCAGCGGTGAAGTCTATTGCGTCGAAATTCAGGTTAAAGCCCATGCCGAGATCTTAAAGCGAGTATTGTTCTACTCTGCAGCAAGTTATACCAGACAAATCGTCCGTGGCACAAAATATGCTGATCTTAACAAAACAGTCTGTTTATGGATAATGTGTGAAACGACCCTGCCTGAACCAGAGATTTACAATAAATATCTGATCAAGCACGATAAAAATAACAATATCCTCACAGACCTTATGGAATACCACT
>JAKQQP010000629.1 GCA_029564115.1 Candidatus Rifleibacteriota bacterium
GAATTATTGAAATGATCCGCAGGAAAGCAATTAAAGAAGCCTATGCGCTGCTTTGGCTACTATTTGGGGGCATATTCATTTTATTTTCGTGCTGGAAAAAAGGGCTGGACTTTTTTGCCAGCCTCGTCGGTATTTATTACCCTCCGGCGCTGCTTTTTCTGATACTTATAGTAGCCATAATACTTATTCTGATAAGCTATTCGGTGATAATAAGCTCGCAAAATGATAAGATAAGAATCCTTACCCAGGAGATGGCGCTGATGAAAAAGGAAATGGAGAAGCTTGAAAAATCAACGCTTAAATGCAAGAAATAATGCAAAATCCGGATTTCAAAAAGACAAACGCAGAATTCACCAATGCCGCAGGGCAGTCAACCCCAAATCTGTCTGCTGAGCTGCTCATCATTTTTGCATTGTCTTTGTTCTATCGTTGCTACATGCTGGTATCAGAGAATGCCCTCCGGCAATTTTCATCACTTGCGCTTCATGGCATAATGTCAGATCTTGCAATGCCCTGCGCAGGCGTAGTGCTGGCACTTTATTTTGCCAGAACAGGTTTTGTCAAAATGTCACACGGGCTGAACTATCTATTTGCGGTGCTTATCTGTTTTGATTTCGTTCATTTTGTGAGCTTTCGCTCCAGAGCAAATGCAACTCGACTTAACCCGGATATAATGGCTTTTACTGCCCTGGAAACGCGTCTGGCATTTGCTGGTGCCATCATGGTTCTAATGCTTCTTTTTTGTCGCCTCAGCAAAGGCAGCGCAATATCCCCCGGAAGGCTTAAACTGCTGACGTTCTCAGCTATGACGCTTTTGCTGGTTAACAGCCTGAAACCGGAAATACAGTTCAACACCAGCAACTGGCAAAGTTACTGGCAGAACTTCAGCTTTTCGACAAGAGCCAGACCTGCCGTAGGCTCACTATCGGCAATTTGCCAACTGCAGGTTCATGAAGTAACCGCTTTTGAAAGCGCCACATTTATCGAGAGCCCATTTTTTGAAGAATCTTTAAAAAGATTTCCTGACCAGGCAAAAAGAAACTCCAGCAATTCCATAATTGAAAAACTTCCCAGAATCTGGATGCAAAAAGTTAATTCGTTATCAGGATTCAGAATAGCCCTTACCACTGGCTTTAAAGGAATAGAGACAACGGTACTTTATTCAGAAGAGGAAATGGACTTCTTTGTGCTCACCAGCTTTTTAGATGTTGCCAGCATACGTGAACTGTCAACACTGGAAAATTTTCTTAGTTCAGTTGAAGAGGAGATTTCGCCGGAACACTTTATCCTACTGGATTTGAAAGAGCTGAACAATTCGAGCGGCCGCAACGCTATTAAAAAGCTTCTAGGTATGCATGAACGTTTAAAAATAAAAAACAACCTGCTTTTCGCCGCCAAAGACCCATATATGCTTGCAGAATTGAGTCAGGCAAGCTTGAATACAGTCTGGCGACCAGACTACGACCCTTCTGTGGCAGTATTTGACAATGATCTGATGCAATACATCAAGGCGGCTGCTGTGCTCAGCAACTGTAAACTGATCGCACTGCCCGCTGTAGCATTAAATGATAAAATCAAGAATGAACTCGCTCCCTTTCCACTGATGTTGTATGAATCAGAGCGAAAGCCGCTATGGAATTCCCCGGAACCAGATAATTTTATCCGTGTTCTTATAACAGGTAACAGTGGAAAAGATTGATTCTATGAACACACCCTATAAAAGCCTGCTTTCCGCTGCCATCCTGCTTTTTTTTATCATTACTCTTGGCAACCATCTAACAATAGCTTTAAGCTACGAAATGTCCTTTGATAGACACACCATTTTTACTTTAATGGCCGGATTAAGCAATTCAATGATACCTGTTCTGGCAGGCGCGTATCTTCTCTGCCTTTTTCCGGCTTTTCTTTATCAGGAAGGGCGACTGCCAACCCTTTTTGTGTCAGTCTTCTGCCTGTTACCAATATTTGATCTGGTTTATTTCTCTTATATGCACGCCCGTTTTAACTGGAGTGTCTGGCATGACCTCAACTATTATGCCATCAAGGGCACGATTTTTTCGCCTTTTTTCTATCAGGCACAGTTTCCTGCGCTGACACAATCTTCAATATTAGTGGCCGGCGTAATGTTTTTTAGGCGCGTTTCTGCCAGAATAAACTCATCAGATGCCCGAAGTCTCCTTGGTGGGCTGCTATTTGTAACAATTCTGCTCAGATTTCTATTTCCGCCGCAGCCTTATATGACTAGAAGCCTCTTCAACCCCATACTCCTCACAATTCAGGGCAAAAATGCTCAGATAGCGCAGCTCGGTCGGGGCTGCCTCACCAATTTTTTTATAACCGGTCAACAACAACACAGATTGGCCTTCATCGATTACAATGCAGTTGAAAAAGAGCAACTGACTGCCATTGGACTTTTGCCCTCTCCGAAGTCTGTTCAAACATCAGGCCAGCCGGGGTTCAAAAGAATCATTCTGCTGGTTTTTGAATCGCTGGCTCTCGAATACCTACACTCTATAAATCCAGCTATTCCACCAGAGGCCAGCGACTGTTTCGACGCTCTAATGCGCTCACAGCCATCTGCTGAGAATTTTTACTGTTCGCTTCTTGGCACCCTGCCTGGAATCTACGCCATACTCAACTCCCGCATGCCATGGCAGGAACAGCTCTCGCTCGCCCGGCGCGAAAAGAGTTGTGCCGCAATGTTCAAAGAAGCAACAAACGGGCAGACATTTCTTATTCAGGGAACAAGCAAGCATTATAGCAACGAAGCCAGATTATTTAAAACGATAATGGGAATCGACACAATCATTGCATACGAAGAGCTTAAAAGCGAGTTCAAAGAACCGGCAATGGTTGCCTGGGGCTTTCACGATGATGTCGTCCTTGAAAAAACCCTTGCAACTATGAAAAACAATACCGATAAGCCTTTTTTTATAATCAGCAAGCTGATCGATCAACATCAGCCGCCGCACTTCTGCGGGCTTAAACCGGAAGAAATGCCAGCTTCGGTGGCCGGACACCAGGTGCCAATTGTTCGCAGTCTATATTGGGCTAATCACCTTCTGAAAAAATTTCTTGCTGATATTGAGAAGCAGGGTTTGTTCGACGAGCAAACCCTGCTCATCATAACCGCCGACCATTATCCGCCGCCTGATTTTGGTCATAAAAAACTGATGCCCGATGGTCAATATGCGCTGCCAGGGCGCCTGCCGCTGATTTTTATCAGCAAAAAACCAGAGGCATTCTCAACCTTAGAAATTACAAAAAAGTCCTGTCAGCTTGATCTGGCACCGACGATATGCTACTTGGCCGGGAGCAGTCAATCGCAACATTTTCTTGGGCAGAACATGATCGATGCAAATGCGATCAGTCGCTCGATCAGCTATCACGACAATACTGTCCAGATAATTTCGTCAGACTCACAGCTTCTGGTATTCCCTTGTAAAAACCAGACAAAGCCTGCTAATGCCATCGAAAAATGGATACACAACCTTAAATCAATTCCGTAAAGAATTCACGGCGGCCCCGGGAGCCTCTTCAAGACTCTCCCGCAGATTCAACGATACCCTGCATGTTGATCAATCGACAAATTCAAGGTCGGATTCGCCCAGGGTTCTGCCATCGACAACGGCCCGGTCACTGATAACCAGTTTTGCCCGCAGTCGCCGACCATTTCTCTGAAAATCCAGCTTATAAAAAGGATCGATCGAGATATTGCCGTTATGGTAGTCATTGGCATACGGCAGCATCAGGCTGATTTTACCGTCGGCCCCGGCATTTTTTGTGGTTTTATAGGCAAGATCCATTTTGGCAGCCTTCAGTTCAAGCGAAAGTAGCAGTTCCGAACCCGGGTCTGCCAAAATATTCAGGCGGGCGCCCCTGACCCTTTCAAATAGAAAAAAGGGCGAAAGAACATCAGCAGCTGATGTTGCTGCATAAATAATACGAAAACCGGTCGAGGCACCGAATTTACCTCTGGGGGTAAGAGCCAGGTGATCCTGCAGCCAGAAGTAAAACCAGTTGCGGTATTCTTCACTGCTGACACGCTTGATATCTTTATACTCCAGTTGATACCCGGGCCTTTCGGGCTGATCTTTAAAATTCAACCAGAAGTCGCATAAACTTCCCTCGACCTGGTGAGTGGTTTTTAAAAAGATATATTTCACACCTTTTTTTTCGCACAGGCGCCAGGCGTCTTCTTCGCTGGTCGAAGAAAAAATATCAGCCATGGTTTTATAACCGAACATCGCATTATTCACGACCACCGGGCGACGGGTATAATAAGATAGCAGGTTGCCCTGATCCCAATAGGTCAAAATGCTGTATTCGGGCTTTTTGTCGTCAAAATAACCTGAAGTCGGGGGCGTATTGCGAGAAATCCAGTTAAAAGCCTGTATTTGCGGGTTTTCAAGAGCTTTATCTGAATGAATGTGATAAAAATTGTTGTGAGACAGCAAGACCAGGAGGGGTAGAAAAACAGCAGCCAGCTTAAGGTTCCGACGTCTGTCGCCCTGAAGGGAGTTGCGCACCATAACCCAGAGAGAATAACAGACCAGGGCGGGCATAATTCCGCCACCGGCACCGATCCACCTGAGAAAGCGTGCCTGATACGTTGCCAGAACCAGCATGAGACAAACCCAGAATCTGAACAGGCGCCCATGCTCACTTCGCAAGCCTGCCGGTGACAAAAACAGAAACAGGGTTAACAGAGCCGCCGGCCAGTTAAAAAAAGCGGACAGGCCTGACAGAATAAGACCGGCCTTAAACTGACCGGCAAAATCTATCAGTGCTTTAAGCTCGCTGATGTTCTGATGTATCGGGTCTTTCTTCATCAACAACCCGGACGACTGCAGTATCGGCTCTTTAAAAAGAACACCAACCGTCACCAGAAGCAAAACCGGCAGTAAAACAGAATAACAACGGGAGTATTTCCATTCCCGCATATAATTCAGAAGAAAAAGAAAAAAGCCACCAATTATCAGACAGAGAGGTTGAAACAGACTGTATTCAGACAGGGATAAGGCGAGCGCATACGCCCCACCAGCATTGAACAGAAAGATAATATTAACAAAGCCACCAATAAGCATTCCGGAAGAGGAAAATTCATTGTAAGCCTCGCTCTCGGGCAGTCGAGCCAACCATATAAACCAGCCATAGACAGTTGCAAAAAAGAAAAAAAGCGGCGCTCCCGCCCAGGTTGGCAGAAAAATGGCGGCGGTTATACCGGCTGTAATTTTTATGATGCCTGAAGGGGATGCCAGAAATATTGCACCGGCGCAGACCCACGACCAGATGAAAAACGAAATGAGAAAATCATAATCGAGCTTCATAAAAAAGCTTAAAGAAGAGGCGGTCAGACCGGGCAGAGAACAAAATGCAATCATTAATACCAGATTCCGACTTTGCGCGATTTTAAAGAAAGTAAAAACCACAAGCAGAAGAGTCAGCCAGGCAAAAACAATCGGTAAACAGCCGGCAACTGAAATAGGATCAAAGCCGCAATCAGGAAAGATCGTAAAAAAAATACTGGTGGCATGAAAAAGAAAATGCCGGTAAAAAGGAGCGAACTTTAGTTCAACCTCATACGGAAAGCAACCATAACTATCCCTGGCGATGACTTCGCCACGCAGAATAGATTGCTCAAGCAGGCGGGCAAAGAGAACTGAATCAGGGTCGCGCTGGGGGTATTGCCCCAGCCATGGATAACTTTCAAATAAATGCGCTGTTAACCAGAAGAGAGAAAGTGCCGATAGAATAACGATGACAGAAAAGAAAGATTTACTGTTTTTTTTGTTCATAAAGTTCTTGAATTTTCAGATGTGGGGAGTATACAATTTTTATTCTGGTTCAGCTAAGCAAAAATCAAAAAAACAGACTTGACGATAAATAATTTGCCGCTATATTGCATGTAGTTCAGCGGAGGAGATAAAAATATGAATAGAACGAGAGCAGGTTTTACCTTGATGGAAATCATGGTAGTTATCATCGTTATCGC
>JAKQQP010000126.1 GCA_029564115.1 Candidatus Rifleibacteriota bacterium
CTCATGCAGCGGGCGTTCAAGGGGGAGTTGGAACTGAAATGAGAATTTATGCGTCACACCCGCGCAGGCGGGTGTCCAGGAAGGAAAAATGTTGAGGATAGAGCACGATAATGCAGAATATATGGTGAACGTGTAAAGAAAAACAGGCAAAATGAGTCTACCGGATAAACAACCATGCGTTTATATTCTGGCCAGTCAGAGAAATGGTACTTTGTATGTTGGAGTAACCAGCAATCTGGTTCAGCGCATCTGGCAGCATAAAAACAATGAAGTTGAAGGCTTCACAAAAAAGTATCAAGTACACCTTCTGGTTTATTATGAGTTGCACGAGACAATGGAATCAGCGATAACTCGTGAAAAACAGTTGAAAAAGTGGAATCGTGACTGGAAGATCAATCTGATTGAAAAAGAAAACCCGCAGTGGCATGATTTGTGGGATATTATTATTGCAGAGTAGAAAGAGGGATGGATTCCCGCCTCCGCGGGAATGACGGGAGAAAGTGCGGGAATGACCTTTATCCGTCACACCCGCGCAGGCGGGTGTCCAGGTGGATAAGCTTAAAATAAAGCATTGAGAGCAGCGTGATGAACAACGATAATACACAGAGCGATAAACAGCAGAATCAGAGACAGAGTAACTTCAGTTTTATCGATAACGAGCTGAAGCAGATCAGAGAGTTTGCGCAGAAAGCCGAACTGCGCGGCCGGCTCGATACCAGGTATGCATGCTTTCAGGCCAGACTGACGGCAGAAACCGCTCTTAAATGGATTTTCAAAGCTGATCCCGAACTGTCTCTGCCGTATAACACCATGCTCAGCAATCTGATCAATGATGCGGGTTTCCAGAAGATTGCCCCGATTCAGGCCAAGCGCAGTCTTACCATCATTCAGAAATACGGCAACCTGGCCGCACACAGCGAACATGCAATACTGGCCCAGGATGCCGTTCTGGTCATCAAGCAGCTGCATAGCTTTCTTTTCTGGCTGCACCGCACCTATTTCGATGTGAACCTGCAGTCAGACTTCGACGAAAAACTCATTCCCGATGCCGGCGATATTGCCAAAACCAGCAAAAACAAGATTCGTGAGCTCGAACAAAAGCACGAAGACGAAGAGAAGAAGC
>JAKQQP010000148.1 GCA_029564115.1 Candidatus Rifleibacteriota bacterium
TGAATTGTCTAACTTCGCCACCGGCGAGAATCTGCCTGATAACTGGAGCTTCGTTTTTTCTTCGGAATACAATTTGTCAGAAAGTCTTGCCCGGGGTGACTTCGAAAAAAGCGTCGATGGCATGAAGATTTCCGGCTGGCATCTTGCCATAACCGCCGGCAAGGGCCCGTTCATACCTCTCGAAAGCTTTAAAGAGCCTTTGCCAAAGCCTGTCGATATCTGGAAACTTATCGAAAATGGCGGCGAAGCTACGAGCCTCTGAAAAGGCCGGCTCTTTTTCACAACCGGGTTAATGGTTATGCGTTATTCCAGGTGCAGAGCCGGAATCCAGAGTTTTGCCTTTTTTATGAGATTGATTTGATTTTACTGTTGTTCTGGCGCAAAAAAAAAAGGGCTGTTTCATATCGCTATGAGACAGCCCCTTCGTTTTGTCTGATTATTCGCGATGTAGGGCATCGAAACTTCTGCTGATGCCGACTTGGGGCTTAACATCAGCCGGGCCGGCCCAGTCTTCGAAATCGGATTTTGTGTAGCCGAGCAGTTTCATCAGATAGTTGCGGTATGACAGACTGCGTTCGGCCGGGGTGCCGTTCACCACGTAAAATATGTTGTCAGTAAGCCTGGCAAAGCCAATCTTGTCGGGCTCTTTCACTTTGCCGAGCAGTTTCCAGTAGACTTCGGGAGCGTCGCCGATCAACTGCAGCTGAGGCTTCAGCCCGGCCTTTGCCAGCTTGTCTGAAAGATGATCCGGGCCAAGAATATGATAGTCGCCATATACTACCAGATAGCGCATGCCGGTGTTCTGTTTCGCGTGTGCGGCAACCGTGCTGGTTATGAATGAGTCGCGGTCACTCAGCGAATGGGTGCCTTTGAGGCGTTCAGTCAGCAATACCGGCACTTTCAGCTGTTTCGCGGCCGAAAGAATTTTGGCGTAGTCAGCCCACGAAAAACCCCAGAGCTTGTCGAAGCTTATTTTTGCCTTGAGATCTTTTACCGGTATCTTGCCGGCAAGAAAAGCGTCGACTTCTTTCTGAAAGCTGACATCAACCCACT
>JAKQQP010000155.1 GCA_029564115.1 Candidatus Rifleibacteriota bacterium
TTCAACTTTCGACAACTTAGGCTAATAGTTTTAGCAAAAATCAACAATTTGCAAGGACTTTTTTGCTGTAAGCCGCAGTTTTTTATTTGCCGCGCAGTTTGCCACGCTTTTCTGTGGCTTCGGCAGCGGTAAAATAACCAAGCGATTTAAGAGTGTTGACGCATTTAACCGCATCTTCGACACGGCCGCGCTCAGCGTAGAATTCCATCAGCCCTTCATGCAGCCGGCGGTCTTTTTTATACTCGGTGCGGGTAAGCAGAATCAGGAACGCCAGTTCCTTAAGGCGGTCATTTTCGCCGTTGAAAGCGAGCTGCATCAGGTTGTCATCTGGAATTACCGAATCTTTCAACGGCAGAGCCTTGAGCCAGACAGTGTGTTCGCCGGTGTATTTATTGGTCAGATCGTTGCCCGAGATTGGCGAATTGTCGAGCACTTTGTTGTCTTTATAATCCTTGGTGACAAGTTTGCGGCCGAACAGACTGAAATTGTCCTGGTCGTTGCGGTCTTTAAGATCTTTTTCGATCATTTTGCGGTTTGCATCAGAAGTCGGTCGCACCTTGTTGAAGCGCTTGAACCAGTACAGCGCCTTTTCATAATAGCCGCGTTCTTTGTAAAACTCGACCAGACCCTCAAGGGCGCTGGCATCGTCTTTATTAAGGCTGAGCATCTGCAGAAAGTTGGCTTCGACGCCGGCATCATCCATTTTGCGATCGGCCATCTCTGCTTCAAGTCGCAATTTTTCCTGTTTCTCACGGGTTTCCTTGATTTCCTCAAGCCCCATTTCAGCCTTATCTTTATATTCAGGGTCTTTTTTCAGCTGCTTAAGAATCTCTTCGGCTTTATTATATTCTTCGCGCTGCAGGTAGATATCTGAAGCTTTCAGCATGCCGTCACCAAACTTTTTGTCAGCCTTATATGCCTCGTTGTATGAGGCAATCGCTTCATTTTCCCGGCCGGTATCGAGATAAATCTGGGCCAGCTCATAATGCCCGGTGGCCGCGTCAGAATTCTTTTTGATTTCCTTTTTGTACTCCGCTTCCGCTTCCTGCATTTTGCCGGCTTTAACCAGACTTCTGGCCATATCGTAGCCGATAAGTTCTTTCATTTCGGGGTCGCGGCGCCCGAGCTTCTTTGCCAGAGCAAAATATTCGGCCGCCTTTTCCGGCTGACCGGCCTGTTCATAAGCTCTTGCAAGCAGCCAGTGAGTTTCGGCGTGTTTCTGGTCGAAAAGCAGCGCCTGTTCAAGAATGGGCAGCGCCTCTTTCGGGTTGTTCTTCTCGACAAGAATCGAACCCAGCCCCCTCAGCGTGTCGGGGTTGTCAGGCTGCACCTGTCTTGCCTTGTAAAGCAGATCGTAGGCCTTGTCGAGGTTGCTGTTTTCGAGTTCATAAATACCGAGCCGCGACAGGGCTTTTGCATTGGCCGGTTCGAGTTCAAGCGCTTTGCGGTAATGTTCAACCGCCTGATCGCTTTTTTTGCTGCTGTCGAGAAGCGTGCCCATGCGCACATGAATGTCTGCAGATTTAGGGAAGCCGACCAGCGCGGTTTCGAGGTAGCGCAGAGCCTGAGCGGGCGAACCTTCTTCGGAAACCATTATTCCGAGATAGTAGTGGGCCATGAACTCTTCGGGCGATTTTCTGACGATCGAGCGCAGCGACTTGATGACTTCTTCTTTTTCTTTTTTAGAACCGATCTGCCAGGTTCGCCATGCTTTGTCGTAATAAGCTTCACTGATTTCCTGCTTTGGCTGCTGCAGTTTTACTTTTGGCCGGCGGGTGGCTGCTGCTGCCGGTTCTGTGTTGATCAAGCCGTGCCCCGAAATGATCAGGGACAGTGAAACCAGTTTTCCGATTTTGACGAAGGTCTGCCGACTCATAAACCACCTCTTGCTTCAGATATGCCTAAAACTAACACGCCTGCCCCGGCAATGCAAAGGCAGGCGTGGAATTCTGACGAATTTTTCTGGAAGTCAGCTCATTGGGCCCTTGAACAGCACAACCAGCCCGGAAACAAGTGAATAAGCCGAGCAGACAAGGGTGAAGTAGAAAAGACTGAAATGGAAGCGCCGCAGATTGTCGCGCGATTTTTCCTTGACCAGGGTTTTGATCGAGTTGCCGACAAAGATGTTGGCAAGCATCAGGCCGAGGAGAATAGCGCCAACAAAACCGTGCCCGTAAGTTTTCATGAAGATGGTGTTGACCTGCATAAACTGGACAACGC
>JAKQQP010000156.1 GCA_029564115.1 Candidatus Rifleibacteriota bacterium
TTCAACTTTCGACAACTTAGGCTAATAGTTTTAGCAAAAATCAACAATTTGCAAGGACTTTTTTGCTGTAAGCCGCAGTTTTTTATTTGCCGCGCAGTTTGCCACGCTTTTCTGTGGCTTCGGCAGCGGTAAAATAACCAAACGATTTGAGGGTGTTGACGCATTTAACCGCATCTTCGACGCGGCCGCGCTCAGCGTAGAATTCCATCAGCCCTTCATGCAGCCGGCGGTCTTTTTTATACTCGGTGCGGGTAAGCAGAATCAGGAACGCCAGTTCCTTAAGACGGTCATTTTCACCGTTGAAAGCGAGCTGCATCAGGTTGTCATCTGGAATTACCGAATCTTTCAACGGCAGAGCCTTGAGCCAGACAGTGTGTTCGCCGGTGTATTTATTGGTCAGATCGTTACCCGAGATTGGCGAATTGTCGAGCACTTTGTTGTCTTTATAATCCTTGGTGACAAGTTTGCGGCCGAACAGACTGAAATTGTCCTGGTCATTGCGGTCTTTAAGATCTTTTTCGATCATTTTGCGGTTTACATCAGAAGTCGGGCGCACCTTGTTGAAGCGCTTGAACCAGTACAGAGCCTTCTCGTAGTAGCCGCGTTCTTTGTAAAACTCGACCAGGCCCTCAAGGGCGCTGGCATCGTCTTTGTTCAGGCTGAGCATCTGCAGAAAATTGGCTTCAACTCCGGCATCGTTCATCTTGCGATCGGCCATTTCGGCTTCGAGGCGCAGTTTTTCCTGTTTTTCACGGGTTTCTTTAATCTCTTCAAGCCCCATCTCGGCCTTGTCTTTGTATTCAGGGTCTTTCTTCAGCTGTTTGAGAACCTCTTCGGCCTTATCGTATTCTTCGCGGCGCAGGTAGATGTCTGAAGCTTTCAACAGACCGTCGCCGAGTTTTTTGTTGGCTTTGTAAGCCTCATTATATGAGGCGATCGCTTCATTTTCACGGCCGGTGTCGAGATAAATCTGGGCCAGTTCATAATGCCCGGTGGCCGCGTCAGAATTCTTTTTGACTTCCTTTTTGTATTCAGCTTCAGCTTCCTGCATCTTGCCGGCTTTGACCAGGCTTCTGGCCATATCATAGCCGATCAGTTCCTTCATTTCCGGGTCGCGGCGGCCGAGCTTCTTTGCCAGAGCAAAATATTCGGCCGCTTTTTCGGGTTGACCGGCCTGCTCATAAGCCCTCGCGAGCAGCCAGTGAGTTTCGGCGTGCTTCTGGTCGAAAAGAAGCGCCTGCTCAAGAATGGGCAGCGCCTCTTTCGGGTTGTTCTTCTCAACGAGAATCGAGCCCAGACCCCTCAGCGTGTCGGGGTTGTCAGGCTGCACCTGTCTTGCTTTGTAAAGCAGATCGTAGGCCTTGTCGAGGTTGCTGTTTTCGAGTTCATAAATGCCGAGCCGCGACAGGGCTTTTGCATTGGCCGGTTCGAGTTCGAGGGCTTTGCGGTAATGTTCAACTGCCTGATCGCTTTTTTTGCTGCTGTCGAGAAGCGTGCCCATGCGCACATGAATGTCTGCAGATTTAGGGAAGCCGACCAGCGCGGTTTCGAGGTGGCGCAGAGCCTGGGTGGGCGAGCCTTCTTCCGAGACCATGATTCCGAGATAATAATGCGCCATGAATTCTTCGGGTGATTTTCTGACAATCGAGCGCAGAGATTTGATAACTTCTTCTTTCTCTTTTTTAGAACCAATCTGCCAGGTTCGCCAGGCTTTGTCATAATAGGCTTCGCTGATTTCCTGCTTCGGCTGCTGCAGTTTTACCTTTGGCCTACGGGTGGCAGCTGCTGCCGGTTCTGTGTTGATCAGCCCATGTCCGGAAATGATCAGGGCCAGTGAAACCAGTTTTCCGATTTTTACGAAGGTCTGCCGACTCATAAACCACCTCATACTTCAGATATGCCTAAAACTAACACGCCTGCCCCGGCAATGCAAAGGCAGGCGTGGAATTCTGACGAATTTTTCTGGAAGTCAGCTCATTGGGCCCTTGAACAGCACAACCAGCCCGGAAACAAGTGAATAAGCAGAGCAGACAAGGGTGAAGTAGAAAAGACTGAAATGGAAACGCCGCAGATTGTCGCGGGATTTTTCCTTGACCAGGGTTTTGATCGAGTTGCCGACAAAGATGTTGGCAAGCATCAGGCCGAGGAGAATAGCGCCAACAAAACCGTGCCCGTAAGTTTTCATGAAGATGGTG
>JAKQQP010000161.1 GCA_029564115.1 Candidatus Rifleibacteriota bacterium
GATCTCGCGGGCTCTTTTATCTCCTTCGGTTCGGGCTTCAGCCTCGATGGAACGAATAATGCGCGCCATATCATTACGCGCTTCTTTTTCTGCTTCGGTCATTAAGACTTGCTTGGCATCATCCATCGTCATTTGAGCGATGCGTTGCAATTCCTCCAACTGGTCAGCGTACAACTTTTCGATTTCATTGGCTCTTTTATCCAGCGCGCTTTGGCGCTTGTTCAAATTTTGCTCGCGTAGCTCAAGCCTCTCAAGGCGATGGTCCAGCTCTGCGCGCCTTTTCTGCTGCCGGTCATCTTCTCTTAAAATATCCTGCCGCCGCCGGTTCGCTTCCTGCTCAGATTCTTGCAGCACCTTCAGCGCTTTATCTCGCGCTTCCAGTTCAATCGTTTTGGCCTTCTCAACCGCTGTAAGTATCACAGCGTCTGCTTTTTCACTTTGTTCTTTTTTAAATTTTGATTTGTAAATGTTTACCAGCAAAATCGTTAGCAGCGCCGCGAGCAACAACGCTCCTAAAACAAGCAGTAAGATCAGTCCCGTTTCAATTTTTCCCATGTTTATTCTTCCTCATTTTCTTCGTCAGTATTATTGTTAGCACTTCGCTGCCCCCACAGGGCGGCAACCACCGGTGCGATGACTTCATAAGAAAAACCTCGCCGCGCCAGGAACCCGCTCAATCGATTGCGAAAGACTTTGAAGTCATACCCGGTCAGCCTTCGATAATAGTTTTCAGCTGCGCGTAGGGCCAGTTCTTGATCAGGCGCTGAAGTTTTGATAGCTCGTTGAATATCCTCTTCAGCGACCCCTTTTCGCTGTAATTCATAACGCATCAGGCGCTGACTGCGCGGGTGCGAGTTATTACGGTTCTCAACCCACGCGCGGGCAAAACTACCATCATGAATCAGGTTCGCCTGTTTCAACTTCCGCACCACCTGATCCACCTGTTCAGTGCTGAAGTTTTTTTCTATCAGTTTTCGGCGCAGCTCCTGTTCGCTCCTGGCTCGATACCCGAGCAACAACAGCGCGCGCTGGTAGGCAACCTCAATGGCGTCTTCGCGCTGTAATGCGTCAATGCGCTCTTGGGTTAGCCTGTCTCCGATCTTTAAC
>JAKQQP010000175.1 GCA_029564115.1 Candidatus Rifleibacteriota bacterium
AGGCGGTGCTTTCTTCGGTCTGAATACGATATTCATCGCCAACCCGCATTAGCAGTTCGCACTTTTCGAGCAGCCCGGGCAATTTGCTGCGCAGTGCGCTGGAACCGGCCGAGAGATCTTCGACCAGCAGGTCAGCAAGTGTGTCGATGTTGGCCCTGATGCCGATTTCCTTGTTGCTGGCTGCCATCTTGTTGATGAGAAACACCAGACCGCAGGCACGTGCCATGAGGCGTTCATCAGCATTGCCCTTGTTCCAGGTCATGGTTTTTTCGTGAACCTTGCGCGGTAGAATGCGGGTGCGCAATAGCTTGTCGGCCGAATCGAAATAGAGATAATCGGCGGCCACGACATTGCCGAGGCCGGCATCGAGATTGGTTTGAATGACCTTGTGAATCATGCTCAGCTGATTGCGCAGCTGGCTGTCGGTACCGGTCTGATCAAGAACACGCAGGGTATTTTCCCAGAAGCGGCGGCGAACGGGCAGGATCGGGTAATCCTGCGGAAAAAAGTTGATGTCTTCCTGGCGGTGGCAGATGGTAGTGCCAGCCAGGTGGCGGGAAATTTCGCCGAGGTTGGTCTGCATCATCTGCTCGATCTGTGACTTGGCCTCAGGTTTTTTGGCCAGAATCACCTTGCGGATAACCGCATCGACGTCGGCATCGGAAAGCTCGACCCTGATGGTAAAGCGGCCCTCGAGCTTTTTGAGATTGCTGGTGCCGGTGATTGCTGTCTGACCGGTGCCAATGAAAAGCAGCTTGCCGGCAAATTTTTTACAGCAGGCTTCGACCACTTCCTGAACATCCATCGAGCGCTGGCTGTCTTCGCCGATATATTGCTGAACTTCGTCGAGCACAATGAGGGTAAGCGGCAGTTTGACATCGCGGGTCAGGGTCTGGTTAATGGCTTTGAGCATTTCGTCGCTCGAAATATCATTAACGTGGGGGTAAAGGTTATTAAGGGTATCGAGACAGGCGCCCGGCGAAGTGAAAAGTTGCGGTTTAGCCTTTACCAATGCCTGATGAAGACCTTCGGCAACGTAAAAGTTATCAAGTTCTTCTTCCCATATGTAGCCATTGCTGATGACATCCTGGCGAACCTTGTCATAGATGCCTTCCAGTCTGAGCCACATGATAAAACGGGCAATCGGGTATTGTTCGGGCAGACCGGCAGATTTGAAAATCAGACGCAGCAGCGCAAGTCGCACGCTGCCGCTGGCACCGGCCCCGAGTGTGCCGGAAACCGCATGCAGCCCGCCATGCCTTTTTCCCTGAACGCTGAGTTCTTTGAGTAGATCGTTGATGTTGCGCGGTAAATTGGCGATGCCGCGGGCGGTGGCGCCGTCGGTAAAAACTGTGTCAACCCAGAGCGCGCGCAGCATTTTTACCAGGTGTGATTTGCCCGAGCCGTAGAAGCCGCTGATCCATACTGCAGACTGCTGGGCCTGATCGATGTTTTTAAGGTAAATTTCGAGAATGTGAGCGAGGCCTTTTTCGTATTGCCCGTCACAGACGAAGGTTTCGAGTTCATAGCGCAAAACATCGAGCGCCTGGCTGGTATTTTCGTCGTTAACGTTGGCAACGCCTTCGTTGACAAGTTTTCGGGTTGACGGATCCTTCTGAAAAATATCACGATTGATCATTCACTTATCCTCGCTCAGAATTTTTTATCAGCAGTCAGTGGCACGGCCAGATAGTTCCAGCCATCATAACCGTCGAGCAGACGGTAATTGTTATTTTCGTAACTCCCCGGGAAAAGAACCACCAGGCGCCCGCTCACCAGCGGAGCCAGTTTTTCGACAACTTCTTTTACTTTTAGAAAGCCGAACAGTGCGCCGACGCCCTGAAGGGCAACGACGGTATTATTGTCTGCCTGCTGCTGCTCAAGGAATTTGACGAACTCTTCGACGATATAAAGCAGGAACTTTGGCATTAGATTCGGCAGCAGATTCGGTTTTTTAAAATAGCTTTCTGCGTATCTCTGCGTGCTGAGCCAGGCCGGGAATGTGTCGGTAAGGTCAAAAACAGCCCATTTATGGCCGGTTTGGGTGGTAGCAATTTCGAATTCATCGATACTGGCACGCAGGTTAAGCTCATCAGTTTCGCTGTAAACGCAGAAAATGACGCGTTGTGCGGCAGCGGCGTCATCACGCCAAGGCACTGCAATAAATTTGCTGTAGGATTCAAGAAGGCGTTTAATTTTACTCACGCAGCCACTCCATTTCCTGGTGATTCAAGAGGCCCGGAAACAATGCTTCAATGACATTGCCGAGTCGTTTAAACACTATCCAGCCCTTTCTCGATGCCTCTTCTGCCAGTTCAACGGCCTTTTCGTATGAACAGTCGAGCAAGCTGGCGTATTCGCTGTAAAACAGAGAACCGCCACGTTCGCCGCTGAGATAGGCGAGGAACAGGGCAAAAGCGACACTGGCGGCGGTTGGCACTGCTTTGGTTCTGACTTTCTTTACCTTGCCATGCAGGTGGCCGGATTTGGTAAAGCTGGAATTGATATTCTGGGCTGTAGACTTGAGGGTTGCCTTGCTGAAGCGGCCCTGCTCAACGCCATCGATCAATTCTTCGACCGATTCTCGTGTTACGACTGATCCCTCAGAGGTTTTAAGAATCAGGGCGGCGGCCTGGCGGAGAATCGAATCTCTGGCATAGGCGCAGAGAAGCGCGATCATTGGTCGGCTGGCCGGGTCGCGCTGCCAGAAAAAGCGCATGGCACGGTAGACGGTAACGCCCGGATCGAGGGCATAAAGGTCTACCAGGTGTCGGTAAGTCAGTAATCTGGTTTTGCCGGAACGTTTACCAAGGCAGTTACTTTCGTTGATGGCCTGCAAAAATTCTGCTTTGCCGGCGTCAGGCCTGTCAACAAAGGAAAACAAGGTTTCAAGCTCATCGAGCATTATGGTTCGCGATGAATGCGCCCCGCCCCGCTCGAAACTGAAGCCAAACCTGGTCAGTTTGCTGCCTGAATCTGAATTTTCCCGTTCAGTGTGTCTCACTTCTGCTGTTATATCTGATTTGTCTTTCATAGTTATTTTCTGCAATACTTTGATACTGTTTGAATAGACAACCGGCCTGTTCAGACCTTTTCAGCAGAATAGGTGTCAGCGCCATAAAAGTCAAGGAGATTCAGCAGGCTAAGGGTGGTTTTGCGCAGACAAGTTTCGATAGTGTCTTTAAAACTCAGGAACGAACTTGACCCCGGCACAAATCTTGATCATAATTTAGAAGAAGAAGGAGAATGCTACAATGGCAATGGACTGGGAAGCGAAACTGGAAGAATCGAAGAGCAGTTAGGTGACGGAGTATTCCCGGAAAGCCAGAGAATACTTCATCATGGCGAGTTAAAAAGCAGACTCAAGATTATTCGATGCAGGCTTCAATCATCTTTTTCAGACTGATCTCAAAATCATCATCTTCTTCTTCAAGTTCCATGGCGGCCATGTATTCTTTATAAGCATCATCTTTTTTTCCTTGAAAAAATAAACTGTCACCGACATAGGCTCGTAGTTTTCTTTCTTCTGGAAAGATCCGGCAGGCACAGCGAAAGTGTTTTTCGGCCTCAAAATGGCTTTTTTTGATATGCATCAGGTAATGACCAAGGCAATACCAGGCGATTTCGTCAGATGGATCAGTAATAGTTGCTTTTTTCCAACACTCAGCGGCTTTTGACCATTCTCCAGCCTGACGATAAACATTGCCTTTAATTACATGATACCTTGTGGTTTCTTCAGGAATTTGTTCCAGCAGGCAAAGAGCTGCTTTGGTCTTGCCGTCTCTGCCATAGAAACCTGCCTGCTCAAGCATAATTCCATGCGGATCGTCAGACCCTTTACAATATTCCTCCAAAACTCGGTATGCCAGCTCTATCTCGCCACTTATATGCAGATGAATTGCCGCTGATCTTATTACATCAGCAGACGACGGGAAAAGATTTAAAAAGAAAGCAGCAGCCGATTCCGGGGATGTAAGAAGCGATATTTCAAGCAGTGCCGCAGATGCGTCTTCACAAGATAGTTCGTAGACCGAAATCAACCCCGGTGGATCCGGCACCCGGTCAAGCATTTCATCAATACAGCTACCAGCACAGAGAACGCCTGGCAAATTCAAAGTAATTTGCCCTTCGCTTCTGTATGCGTTGCCAACAAGTTCAATATTTAACATTCTCTGACAGCATAAACATGGAATTTGCATTGCTTTATACCTTGCTTTTTTGCACACTAGATGGCTCGAACGTTTTCTTCCTTGAATGGGATTCCATTGTGTTCTATGACTAACCGGTCATGAAAAAAGAGCAAAAGAAATCTCAGTTGCACAATAATCATCTGCATTCTGCAGAATTTCAAAAACAAAATGCGAGAAATCTGAATACATCGCGACCTGTGATTTTCTTGTGGCCAAGTCACGACCTAATTTGTTTCGTTATTAACAGTGTCTGGAGTCAGTGGCATAACTCCGGCACTGTTGCTACCGCCACCGCAACCAAACAGCAAAACAGAAATAGCCAAAAGGAACAAAACACAAAACGGTCTACGCATAACACTCTCCTCGTTATCTGTTATCTTTTTCGATAATCAGTTTTTGCTACCCCGAAGCACCAACGGTGCTTAAAACTGAGATTGCCCTCAATGGTATAAAATGCCATATAACCGGCAATTTCAACTGTTTGATAAATTTAGCACAAAGTTGTTTGCCCGTAAACTTTTTTGAACGGGCTTAAATTCAGAAAATTGCTCTGAAGCGGCAAAACTTTCGCCTGGCAGTTATCATAAAAGTTGGTGTTCCAGATATCGCCTTAAATCAAGGAGTTCTTGTGCGAATGCTTATCTCCTTGACCAGCAAACAAATCTCGATCATAATTTATATGAGGGGCTTATAAGGAGGAATTCTTTATGGAATCTAAAAAGACTTCGACCCAGAAACAGCAGCCGAATACCGTCAAATCCTTGAACGAAATGTCGCCCTCATACGAAGCGGGGAGGATCCGCTGCGCTTCTCTATTAAGAGAAGAATGGCTAAAGATGTCGCAAAGGGAAAAGGCGATGTATCGGAAATTTTTTCTGAACAGCGAAGACCTGAGCGACCCGGCGGTGAGACTGGCGAAAGAAGAATATCAGCTGATGAGAGAGTATTACCCAGTCGGCTAGAACGACTCATCGGCCTCTCTGGCCGGTCCGGCGCCCGGGCCTGCAAAGACCATTTAATGGAGATGTTTCACTGAGTTAAAAGCGTTTGACTGACCGGCAGATCGGCGGCATATTCTTACCGAAATTGCTGCTGCATACGCACAAGGAAAGCGATAATGAAAAGCACGGTATTAACAGCAACGCCTGATGCGATAGAGAGTAAAATCTTTTTGGTGCGCGGTCACCGCGTTATGTTGGATTCAGACCTGGCAGAGCTTTATGAAGTCAAGACAAAGGCTTTGAAGCAGGCGGTAAAAAGAAACATTGGCAGGTTTCCCGATGACTTCATGTTTGAGCTGTCTGCTGAAGAGCGCGACGAACTGGTCACAAATTGTGACCGGTTACGGGAATCTCTGAAACACAGTTCTGTATTGCCTATGGCCTTTACCGAGCATGGCGTTGTCATGCTTTCGAGCGTTCTGAAAAGTGAACGCGCCATTGAAGTGAACATTCAGATTACGAGGGCATTTGTGAAGCTCAGAAAGCTGATCGCCAGTCATCAGGAGATTGCGAAGAAGCTGCAGGAACTTGAAAAAGCTGTCAGAGGCAACAGCGCCGACATCAAGCTGATTTTCGCAACCATCAACTCGATGCTGAACCCCAAAGCAAAGAAAAAACCACAAATTGGCTTCAAGCCTGAAAAATGATTCACCTGCCGGGCAAGAAATCGACCAGGGAAAAATTGGGCGCGGCAAGCAAAATGGTGTAACTTTTTGGTGTAACTCAATAAATTTTAAATATTAAAGTTGGTCGCAGTGCCTGTTATAAGCGATAGTTCGACCCCGACTTCCGGCACTGAACAGGAGTTCAACAGGATAAAATAAACTCCACAAAGCCCGCAGAAATGCGGGTTTTTTGTTTGTCCGGACTTTGTAAAACAGCATGATATCGCGTTGCGTTACACCTGTAAAACTATGGTGTAACTTTGTTCTGTGGCTCAAAAATGCCCAACAGGTGTTGCGCCATGCCATTGAACCCCGCGCCTAGAGGGCGTAATTGAGTTCTTACGGCGGCTGTTTTAACCATATAGTGCCCGAAAATGCTTCAGGATTCTGGCTGAGACTATTCAATATGCCGCGAAATCTACCTGCTTTTTATCGACATTTGCGCTACATAAGCCGGATGAAGCACATTGCCGGTTCGAAGGCAGAATCTGCGTCATATTATTTCCTTAAGCAAAAAAAACTGAAGCTGTTGGGCACATGTCAGCCGTTATTGCTGTAAGCGGGCGTGGGGAACCATCGGGTTGTGCTGTTGGCAATCTTCACCAGCATCAGCATTACCGGGACTTCAACCAGCACGCCGACGATTGTCGCCAGAGCCACCGGAGAAGTAGGACCAAAAAGAGCAATCGCAACTGCCACCGACAATTCAAAGAAGTTTGAAGCGCCAATCATGCCAGCTGGCGCGGCTACGTTATGCGGCAGCTTTAAAAGCATCGATGCAATATAAGCGATAAAAAAGATAAAAAAGGTTTGAATTGTTAAAGGAATCGCGATCAGCAGGATATGCAGGGGGTTGTTGATAATTACATCACCCTGGAAAGAGAAGATGATGACCAGGGTCAGCAGTAGACCGGCGATGGTTATGTTGTTGAATTTTGGCAGGAAGGTTTCGTTGAGGTATTCCAGCCCATGCTTTTTGATAACGCGCATTCGGGTAATGACACCGAAAGTCAAAGGGATGACCACGAATAGAACCACGGACAAAATCAGGGTGTTCCATGGCACCGAAACGCCGGTTACTCCTAGAAGAAAAGCCACGATAGGAGTAAAGGCTACAAGAATGATCAGATCGTTAGTGGCAACCTGAACCACGGTGTATGCCGCATTGCCGTTGGTAAGGTAGCTCCAGACAAATACCATTGCAGTGCATGGAGCTGCACCGAGAAGCACCGCGCCAGCCAGATAATCTTTCGCCAGATTTTCTGGAATGAGCGATTTAAAGACTACATAAAAAAAGAACGCAGCAATACCATACATGGTAAAAGGTTTGATCAGCCAGTTGGTAACCCAGGTTACAAGCAGGCCTTTCGGGTTTTTGCCGATATCCTTGACGCTCTGAAAATCGACTTTCATCATCATCGGGTAAATCATTACCCAGATTAGAACTGCGACAGGTATCGATACATTGGCGTATTCGAGTTTACCGAGAAACTGCGGGATAAAAGACAAATACTTGCCAATAGCGATTCCTGCGGCCATGCACAAAACGACCCACAGGGTCAGGTATTTTTCAAAAAAGCCGATGCCGGGTTTAATATCTTCTGTCATTTTTTTCTCCTGTTTTCAGGGTTTTGTTGCCTTTATATTGGCTGAGCAAACGTATTTTTCAGCATCAGGAAACCAGGTTTTTATAAGCGTGCTACTTTCGGGCTTAAGTTCAATTCTGATTTCAGAAAATCCGGCTGTTCTGATAGCTTTTTCGAGAGTTTCAACCGAAACTGCGCCGGCAACACAACTGCACAATGCTTCACTGCTGTTCAGCATTTCTTCTGGAAATGGCTGCAAAGCGACGACATCTGAGATGGCAATTCTGCCACCCGCTTTGAGAACACGAAAGGCCTCGGCAAACACCTGAGCCTTTTCAGGAGAAAGATTTATTACACAATTGGAAATAATTGCATCGACGCTGTTGTCGGCAACGGGCAGGTGCTCGATTTCGCCCAGTCTGAATTCCACGTTGGTCAAACTGGCTTTAGCAGCATTTTCTCTGGCTTTTGCGATCATTTCGGGGGTCATATCGACGCCGATGACTCGCCCGTTACTGCCAACCTGTCTGGCAGCCAGAAAGCAGTCAAAACCGCCGCCACTGCCAAGATCGAGAACTGTTTCTCCTGGCTTGAGGGTTGCAATGGTTTGCGGATTGCCGCAGCCCAGGCCGAGATTGGCACCTTCCGGAACAGTTGCCAGATCATCAGCCGTGTAACCCATTTTTTCTGAGATTGAAGGGTTTGCAGAAATTTCGGTGCACCACCCGCTATTTGAGCCACAACAGCTGCCACCATTTTTGGCAATCGAGCCATAGGTTTTAGCAACATTTTTTCTGATTTCAGCAAATTTTAATTCAGGCATTGGGGAATAATCCTTTCAAATCTTTTTCAATGAACATTCTGATCTGATCACGAACTTTTCGATAACAATCGAGTTTTGCATCAACGTCGCTCTGTTCTTTTGCCATGGCCGGAGGATCGTCGAATGGAACGTGAACGACCTTTGTTATGCCCGGAAAAATCGGGCAGCGTTCGTTGGCATTGCCGCATACGGTAACTACAAGGTCGAACCGCATATCAGGCAGCTCACCCAGCAGCTTTGAGGAATGTGAAGATATATCAACACCGGCTTCTTTCATGACCTGAATTGCATTCTGATTCATACCGTGTTTTTCAACACCGGCAGAAGACGCATCGAGCCAGTCGCCATGAAAATGTCTTGCCCAGCCCTCAGCCATCTGACTGCGGCATGAATTGCCTGTACATAGAAATAAGATTTTCTTTTTCATTTTTTTAAGCACCCCTTGGCTTTACAGCCATTGCCTAAAATTTGCCTCATTTTGAGGATGTCAGAATTTAAGTCCTTTTCATTCAGACTGCTCTCAAACAATTGCAGCCAGTATTTGATTTTTTTGTCCTGACGATTGAGTGAAAAGAAAACCCACCTGCTTTCTTTTCGCTCTTTGATAAGGCCTGACTCGCAGAGGATAGATGTATGTCTTGAAATTGTGGGCGCAGAAAATCCAAATAATTCGGCAAAATAACACGAACAGATTTCGTCGTAACTGAGCAACAAAAGAAAGATTCGTAATCTGGTCAGATCAGAAAGCGCTTTGATCTTTTTCAAAGTATTTGCAAGAGTCATTTTGACTATTCCTTAATTAGTTAATTAGCTAACTGACTTAGATAATAGCAAAAAAATAATTCGGTAGCCAGAGGTTTCACAAAATACCGCAGGCAGTTTTTCATAGAGCCATTTTCGCTTTGACAAAACTTCGAAGTCAGCCCATGACGGGCTGAAGTGCTCTGCTATGCCAGAAGCATGATTCCATAAACGTAAGCGAGGCTGTAATAAATACCGACCAGAATGAAAATTATTCCGGTTGCGGTTCTGACGAAATATTCTACCTTGTTCAGGCTGTTAAAGGCTTTTCCAAGCCATTGGCTGCCAAATGCGATGAGAAAGGCGAAAATAACCACGGGAATAGCCGTAGCAACACCATATACCAGCGGAATAAGTGCTGTCGAACCGCTTTTTGCCGCCAGTGGAATAAGCCCGCCAAAAAACAGACCGGCCGAAACCGGGCAAAATGATAGCGCAAAAAGTATGCCGAGCGGGAAAGCATAGAGCATGCCGTGTTGTTGAGCCTTCTTTTGAATGCTTTCACCGGCCATATGTATGCTGATTCCGCTGCCAATAAGACCGAGAAGGATCATGCCGAGAAGTATCAACAACGGCCCGAGAATTTCATTGAGGTATTTTTGCAGAAAACGCGATAACTCGCCGCTCGCCAGCAAGCCTGCTGATAGAAGTGCGCCGAGAACTACATAGGTAATTGTGCGACCGGCAGTATAAAGAAGACCAGAGCTGATTACGGTGGTTTTGCTGTGCATTTGCCGGCCAATAAATGAAATTGCCGCAACGTTCGATGCCAGCGGGCAAGGACTTATCGCGGTCATAATGCCAAGCCAGGCTGCAGAAGAAATACTTATCCAGTCCATTTCATGCTCCGGTAACTTTTGTCAGTGCTTTGTTCAAAGCCGCTTTTACATAAGCATCGAACTCAGCCGGTTTTTCGATCAATGTCCAGACCTCATCAAGTTTTTCAAATTCGATTATTTCATTGTTCTGCATGACCGAAACAACAATACAGCTCGCCACAACATCAAATTGCCTGGCTAGAAGCTCGTTTTCCTGGAAATTTACGTCTTCCCAGAGAACGGTGTCGTTATTTTTTGCTTCGGCGAAATCTTTTTCTACGATTTCTTGCGCCCTTGATTCAATGTCGTTGCAGGTAACACAGCGGAATGTGCTGTGCATATAAAAGATTTTTACAACCTTTTTACCATCTGCAAGATTATTGCTGCTGGCTAACGTTGTGTCGCCATTCACCGCAACCTTTGGCAGCGCATTGTGCTTGCCGAGTGAAAACCCGATCGTTATCAGCACAAATGCGAGCAAAAGATTTGTGATCAGCTTTTTATGTTTTTCTGCCAGCGTCATTGCAACTATTCCCCTGAAGCGTTGTCAGTAGTGGTTGCTGCTGCTGTGGGTTCGTCGGTGGGGGCAATAATCTTCTCGGTTTCGCTGGCAGCAATGCTCGTTTGAGGCAACAGCCCCAGTTCGTTGAACTTATTAACTATGTCATTTTCAGAAATGAAGCCAACGTTGCGAAAAACTTCTTTGCCTTCTTTGTCTAAAAAAACCTGGGTTGGGATTGACTGAATGTTGTGACTTCTCGCAAACAACTGATTTTCTTGCACCCACACATCGATAAATTCAGTGATAAATTTATCAGCATGTTTTTCTTTGCAGGAATCAAGAACTGGTTCCATTGCCTTGCAGGCTTTGCACTGTTTTGATCCGAAATCGATGAGCTTCGGCAACGAAATAGCAGTCGTGGCAGAAGCGGCTTCAGAAATATCAGCAGAAGCGTCTGCGGGAATCGTTTGCGATGCAACTGCTGTTTCGGCATCGTTAGAAGCGCAACAGGAATTGCTGCTGTTGCTGAACACCAACATGGCGATAAAGCACATAATTAACAGGCCAATTTTTTTCATGATTATTTCTCCATTTCAGCCGTCTTATTTGAGTAATTCGCAGGCCTTGTCATAGACGATCTTGAGAGTTGCTTCTGCTGGCGCCGACTTGCCTTTTTCGAGACCAAGCCCGGTTATCGTTATGTGTTTGAATTCATTCACTGATACGGCCTGCAGGGTTTTCGCGGCACAGTTAAGCGGGCAGCCATCGATAACGAGAATGCTGTCGGCACCTTCTGCCGACTTTACGAAACCGCTTATTCTGGCACCGACGCCGGCCAGACAGAACATAGCGCCCTTCTTTTCTCTGCTGAGTCTGCGGGCGGTCAAATCTGCCAGTTCGCCAACGTCTGCAGCTCCGCTGCAGGCTACGATCAATGTCGGGCTACTTCCACATGCACAGGTAATTCCACTCATTTTTCAATCTCCATGGTTGTTACAGGAACATTTGCATACGGCATTTCCCGATTTGTTGTTATCGGGCGCATATATCCCGATCAAAGCAGCCAGATCAGGGTGGCAGCAACGACCTTTGGGGTTAAGCTCAGCGCAACGATTGCCAATTCCGGCACCGGTTGCCTTTTGCAACTTTGCTATGGTCGATGCTCCGCCCAAAATTGCCGTCACAACCTCACCCTTTTTTACCTGACTGCAGAAACATACGGTTTCATCGTCTGATACGGCTTTCCAGTCGATATGCGGTTTCACCGAAAATATCCTTATTTTAGAAGTTTCTTGATGTCTTCAACAGAAGGAACTTTGCCGGCAACTTTAACATTGCCGTCAACTGCCAGGGCCGGGGTCAGCATGACGCCAAAACTCATGATGTCGTTGATGTCAGTTACTTTCACCATTTCATAATCCAGGCCAAGCTCTTTAGCGGCTTTTTCGGCTTCTTCAGCCAGTTTATGACATTTTGCGCAACCGGTTCCAAGAATTTGAATTTTCATATATCTTTCTCCTGTTTAGTTAAAAATAGTTCCGTAAAGTATGCCAAAAATCGTTGAGAACACCACGACCAGCGAGACAAAGGCCGCAGTTTTCTTCGGCCCAAGCACGGTGTTGATAACCAGCATATTAGGCAGGCTGAGTGCCGGACCTGCCAGAAGTAGTGCCAGTGCCGGACCGTTGCCCATACCGCTGCCGATAAGCCCCTGCAGAATAGGCACTTCGGTAAGGGTCGCAAAATACATGAAAGCGCCAACTACAGCGGCAAAAAAGTTGGCACCGATAGAGTTGCCACCCACCAGGCTTGAAATCCATTCTGATGGTATCAAGCCTTCATGGCCAACCCGGCCAAGCAATACACCGGCGGTGATAACACCAAATAACAACAGGGGCAGAATCTGCTTGGCAAAGAAATATGAAGAAGAGAACCAGTCGGCCATTTCGCCATCGTCCGTGCTGGTGAAAAGAGTGAGGCCCATGGTTCCGACAGTAAAAGCGATAAGAGGTTCTGACGGGTAAAGATAGCCAGCGATCGCAACTGCCGCACCGGTTATGATGGCTTTCCATGCCTTGAGGCCAAACCAGGCGACGAGCATTACGCCAAGCGCTACCGCAGAAATTGATGTTAAAGCCCATTTGGCACCATAAATCGCTGCCCACAAACCTTCAGTGGCAGATGGTTTTCCCCAGTTTGCAAAAACCAGAATAAAAACCATTGAAGCGAAATACAGCGAATCCTGCCATAATGCCCTTTTAATTTCCGGCTCAGGCATCATCATCTGAGCTGCTGCTTTTGCTTCTTCTTCTTTGAGAAACAGAAGGTGCATTATATAGCCGATGATAACGCTCATGATAACTGCGCCGACGGCACGGGCGATGCCCAGTTCGGGGCCAAGAATACGAGCAGTCAAAACAATGGCAAGAACATTTATTGCCGGCCCTGAATACAAAAACGCACAGGCCGGGCCAAGACCGGCACCCATTTTATAAATACCCGAAAACAAAGGCAGAATGGTGCAGGAGCAAACGGCAAGAATTGTTCCTGAAACTGCAGCTACGCCATAGGCAAGAACTTTGTTGGCTTTGGCTCCGAGATACTTCATGACTGAAGCCTGACTGACAAAAACACCAATGGCACCAGCGATAAAAAATGCTGGTATCAGACAAAGCAGCACGTGTTCCTGTGCATACCATTTTACCAGGTGAAAAGCCTCAAGAATTGCATTGTCGAATCTTGGTGTGCCAACCGGCAGGTAGTAGCAGATAAGAAATACAACTGTGATAGTGAGAAAGCTTTTCCATTCCTGTTTCCAGTAGTTCATTTTCAGGCCTCCGCGTTTGTTTTAACAACAGGTTTGACAATGTGTTCTGTGAGCATTTTGGCTTTTGCGTGCGTAGCAGCAGCAATTTCATTGCCTATACAGGCAATGAAATCCGGCAGGCATTTCATTTTAAGTCGGTAAAAAACCTGCTGTCCCCGCTTTTCATCTGCAACGATCCCGGCATTTTTCAATACCAGCAGGTGCTTTGAAATTGTCGAGAAATCGACCTTTACTGCATCAACAAATTCGCAGACGCACTTTTCTCCACGTGCGAGTTCTTCAACGATAAACAGGCGCGTAGTGTGAGCCAGTGCCTTTAAAACAAGCGCTTTGCTTTCAATAAGACTTTTTTGATGTTCCAGCATATTTACCTTCAATTATTATTGGCTATTTGGCATAATAGCCAAATAAGATATAGATGTCAAGATGTTGAAGTCGTTACGCAAAAAGGAAATTCACACATGTCGGGTTGGTTGTAGGCCTGAAAAATTGGTTTGCCGATCAGCAGACAGGCAAATTTTGGGTGCGGCCGTTGAATATAGTAACTTCTCGATGGGGCTAAATAATGGCTTTTTTTGTCAGAATCTGGTCAAGATGAAGGTTACCCAGCTGATGCCTTCGCGACCGAGGCTGTCTGGCTCCGGTGGTCCTGCTTCAGACGAGAAGCCGTGGTGGTTGAAAAAAGCCTGCCAGGCTTCTGCTGGCATGATGTTAAAATGCCTGCCGTGCTGGTCGAGGCAATCGCCGTCAATGTCATTTCTTCCAGCGGGCACAGAGACTACTCCTTTTCCTGACTTTCTGGTGACTCTGGCCAATTCGGAAAGAATGGCAGCCAGTTCGGTGTCGCAAAAGTGCATCAGACAGGCGATACTGAAAAATCCGCCGATGCTGTGGTCAGCAAAAGGCAGCGTTGCCGGCAGCCTCACATGAAGCAGGCGGTCTGCCAGCTCAGGATGCAGTTTTTTGGCCTTGCGCAAAAGATTCTGCGAGCCATCGGTGGCGATGACGTCGTAGCCTGCTGCTGTGAGTCTGGCTGCATCACGGCCAGACCCGCAACCTATTTCCAGAAGCTTTGTGTCAGGTCGGAAAGTTTCGTTGAGAAGCCGATGCAGAGAATCAAGCGCTGCGCTTTCGTATCGCCTGCTCAACTCATCGGCGTTCTCTTCATAATACTCAACCGTTCGCGCCATCAGTTTTTTTTAATACCGACATTGTAATCGGTGTGTCTGCGTCTGAAACCGTTTTCTTTGCCGTATACCAGGTCGTAGACGTCGATAGCGATCTGCAACTCTTCATTAGTGGGAATTACCGCCACGGTTATGGGTGAATATGCCTTTGAGACTATGCCTTCGCGGTTGCCCATTTCTTTATTCAGGGTGAAATCCATGAATATACCGAGGTTTTCAAGACGGCGACAGATTCTTTCGCGCATGCGCCAGCCGTTCTGGCCGATGCCGCCAGTGAACACAAGAATATCGACTTTGATCAGATTGGCGGCGTAGGCGCCAATATACTTGCGCACCCGGTAGGCGTAGCAGTCTATAGCTTCTTTTGCTCGCTCGTTGCCTTCTTCAGCAGCTTTCTCGAGGTCGCGCATGTCATTGGAAATGCCGGAAAGACCAAGTAATCCGCTTTCTTTGTTGAGAATTTTCATCAGATCTTTTGAAGAAAAGCCTCTTTCCATAAGAAAACCAAGTATGGCAGGGTCGAGATCGCCTGATCTGGTACCCATAATCATGCCTTCAAGAGGGGTGAAGCCCATCGAAGTGTCTATTGATTTGCCTCTGGAAATGGCGGTTACCGACCCGCCGTTGCCAAGATGGCAGGAAATGACGTTGGTATTGCTGGGGTGGCGCTTGCAAAGATCGATGGCTCGCGCTGAGACATAGCGGTGACTGGTTCCGTGAAAGCCGTAACGTCTGATTTTGAATTCTTCAAAAAATTTGCGGGGCAAGCCGTAAAGATAGGCGTGTGGCGGCATTGTCTGGTGAAATGCCGTGTCGAAAACAGCGACTTGTGGTATGTCGGGGAGAATTTCGCGGGAGACCTGAATTCCGGTGAGGTTGGGGGGATTGTGCAGCGGCGCCAGTTCGATGAACTCCTCGATTGCAGCAACGACACTTTCGTCGATGATTACCGAAGACGAATATTTATCGCCACCATGCACCACCCGATGGCCGATACCAGAAATCTCGGAAATATCCGAAATAATACCGTTTTCAGGGTCTGTCATAGCTCTTGTGACCAGACCAAGAGCTTCTCGGTGATCTTTTATCTTCTGCTCGATTACAAGTTTTTTGTCGCCAGAATTCTGTTCGAGACAGCCTCTTTCTTCGCCTATTCTTTCTACCAGGCCTTTGCCGAGGCTTTGTCGATGCGGCATTCTGACTACATCATACTTCAGGGAAGAGCTGCCGCAATTAAGCACCAGCACGATTTTTCCAGCGTCTTCTGAATCGATCATCTAATTTTCTCCTTGCAATCCTTGTGCTTTCTTGTAATAACTATTTTGCTGCGTTGTGTCAAGAAATATGGTTTTTTAAGCTGTGAAAAACTTCTGATCTAATTGTGATGATTGTTGCGGTCTGACATGGCGATTGTTGCAATCTGATATAAAGAGCTGTTTCATATAACTTGTGGTTGCCGGGGCAATCGCTTATTATTTAACACCGTTGTGAAAAAAATAAAAGAGAGTTCAGACAAATGCAGCCTAAAATTTCCAGTTTTAGCGAAACCGACAGAACGAAACTTGCCCGTAATATAGCTGTAGGGCGAGATTTATGCCTTGTATTGACCGCCCGAAAAACAGGGAAACCGGACGCCGGCCTGCTCGATGAAGCGTTTCAGACCTGGGCGGCTCTGCCTGCTGCTGGGCGTGCTTCACACGAAGATCTGGCAAACGGCCTCGGAGCACTTTTTGGCGAAATAATCAAAAATGACTTTGGTTTTAACTGGCAGACAATAACTGATCAGTATGGTTCAGAACCCGCTCTGATCGACGAGAATACCGGCAGCGTCGTTTTTCCGATCAATGCCGTCTGGAAACGCCTGGAGCCGGAAATCGACAGCCGTGCCTTTTTTGGGCCGATGTATGACTCGATTGCCGGGCATCTGAACAAAATAAAAACAGGTGAGAGCGGCATCTAAGATCGCTCAGCCGTCGTTGCTCTCTTTTTGATCGCAGATTTGCCAGCCTTTGAAAGATTTCCAGGTGGCAAACAATCTGCTGTCACCATTTTCAATGATTTTAACAGTGCCGCGCCCCGAAATGTCGTAAGACCGGCCACAGTTACAGCATAAAACCTTTTTCCCGGCGCGGGTCTCTTCGGGCAGGCAGTCAATGGTTTCTTTGCCGCAAACGCATTTTGGCAGAGGTTTCTGACCCAGAGAAATTTCGCGTTCGAGCCAGGCCAGACGCTCTATGGCAAAGATCAGCAGCAATGGCAAGATCACCATGCCGGCAATGCCAGCCATGTTGCTATACTGAGAGCCAATACTGTCGCCGACCCACGCTGCTGCCAGCAGAATAGCCAGAGCAAAAATCTCGTAGATGCTCACGCCTTTACGATTGTTGAAAAGTTGCATGTCGGCAGTATACCACAGTTTAACTGCTTTTTATGGCAGAGCTTTTCAGCTGCAAAAAAATATGCTAATTTAGTTGCGCATGCAACTAATTGAAGTTTGATATTCAAAGGAGAAGTTTTGCAGCAGCAATTTCTTGGCAGATGGATAGCCTTGTCTTATCGGGCGACACATGCATTTATGGCAGAACAGCTCAAAAAACTTGGGATCGGTTATGGGCAGTTTCCGTTTCTGTCTTACCTGAATCGTGTCGGCAGCTCGTCCCAGGAAGAAATTTCCCAGGCTTTGTTTTTCGATAAGGCGACTACCGCCAGAGCGATCAAAAAACTCGAAGTTAATGGCTATGTCGTCAGGCGTATTTCTGATCGAGACCACAGGCGATACGAAGTAAAAATAACGCCGAAAGGTGCTGCTGCTGCCGACGAAATAAGAGCCATTCTCAAAGATTGGAACGAACGTCTTATGTCTGGCTTCTCGCCGCCGGAAAAGGCTTCTGCGATCGACATGATGGTAAAAATTGCAGCCAACGCTGCAGATGAAGTGAAAAAAATGCGTGAAACATCAGCTGGAGAGGCTGATGATGGGGGAAGCAAATGAAAAAAATCGTCATATCTTTTATTGCTGGTATTGCCCTGGTATGGTTGCTGGTCTCGACATTTTTCAGCGACTCAGAGGGGAAATCCGCTGGTGCCCGACGTGGGCCGGTTGGGGCCGCAGTGGTTGCCGTAGAAGTTGCGCCACTGGTTGCTGGCAGTCTTGTTGACGAAGGCCGTTTTGTTGGTTCGATAGAGTCGGCGACCAAGTTTATGGTTGCTCCTAAAATTTCCGGGCGCATCAAGAAGCTGCATGTCGACATTGGTGATCAGATCAGCAATGGTGCTATTATCGCCACTCTCGATGATGAAGAACTCCTTCTCGGGGTTAAGCAGGCTGAAGCCGATCTCGAAATTGCCCGCGCCAACTTCAATGAGAGCGCCGACTTGCTTGAAATTTCGCAGCGCGAACTGGAGCGTGTTAAAAAAATGCGGCAGCAGAAAGTTTCTTCTGAAGTAGAAGTGGAAAATGCCGACGCAGCCTATAAGACCCGCCTGGCCAAACATCAGGTGAACAAAGCTTTGTTGAGTCAGAAAGAGGCGGCGCTGGCTACATCACGACTGAAACTGGCCTATGCCACGGTCGATGCTTCATGGTCGGGTAATTCTGGGCGGCGCTTCATTGCCGAACGTTTTCAGAACGAAGGAGCCATGATCAATGTGAATTCGGCTATCGTTTCTGTTATCGATATTGCGACCCTCACAGCCGTAATAGACGTGGTTGAGCGCGATTATTTCAAAATCAGAACCGGTATGCTTGCTGAGATTGAAACGGCTGCGATACCTGGTCGCATTTTCCCGGCCAGAGTCTCGAGAATTGCTCCGCTGCTCAATGAAATGTCGCGTCAGGCCCGTATCGAGCTGGAGCTGGGCAATGCTGATCATATGTTGAAACCAGGTATGTTCATTAAGGCCAGGCTTATCTACGAGCGGCATGATGAGGTGACGATCGCACCTGCTTCGGCCCTGGTCAGGCGCAATGATCTCGAAGGGGTGTTTGTCGCCGATCTTGAAAAAAACCTCGCAAACTTTGTGCCGATCCAGGTTGGCTTCAGGGAAGGCGCTAAAATCGAGGTTGCTTCTCCGACAATTTCCGGCAATGTTGTTGTTCTAGGCCATCATCTGCTCGAAGATGGCAGTCAGATCAGACTGCCCGGCAAGGCAGAAGCACCGAAAAAAGGCCCGGCTGCCCAGAAAGGCAACGGGCAGGGCAAAGGCGGTCAGCAGCGATGAGACTTACGCAGATTTCCATAAATCGCCCCATCGGCGTTACGATGGTCATGTGCATAATCATGATTTTCGGTGGTGTGTCGCTGTATAAGCTGCCGGTCGATCTCATGCCGGATATAACCTACCCAACAATCACCGTGTCGGCTTCCTACTCGAATGCCAGCCCGACAGAAATCGAAACGCTGATTACCAGACCGATCGAGCAGGCCATATCTGCCGTGCCCGGCGTCGAGGAAATAAATTCGACATCGCGTGAGGGCAGCAGTCGAGTGCGTGTCTCGTTCGCCTGGGGAACAGATCTCGATGCGGCCAGCAACGATTTGCGCGATCGTCTCGACCGTATTCTCAACCGTCTGCCCGAAGATGTCGATCGGCCGACCATCAGAAAATTCGATGCGGCAGCCATGCCGATTCTCATTATTGGTGCTTCGAGCGATCTCGACCCCGTGCAGATGCTCAATTTGATCGAAGAACAGGTAAAATACCGCGTCGAAAGAATTCCAGGAGTGGCTGCCATCGATGTTATGGGCGGCAATCAACGCGAAATACAGATCAACCTCGATGTTGATCGCCTCAAGGCATTGAGAATCTCGCCCGATCAGATTATCAGCAGGCTTCGCGCCGAAAACCTCAATCTGCCGGCTGGTATGATTGAGTCAGGCAACTACGAGCTGCGTTTGCGAACTCCGGGTGAATTCAGAGATGTTTTCGAAATTTCCAGTCTTGTTATCGGTGAAACTGCCGGCAAACAGATTCGTCTGCGTGATGTTGCCGAAGTTCTCGATCTCTGGGAAAAACGGCGCAGCATTGTCAGAATCAATGGTAAACCCGGTGTGCGCATAATGGTTAACAAGCAGTCCGGCAGCAACACAGTCGCGGTGGCCGCCGCCGTCAAGAAAGAGATCGACCGAATCAACGAAGAGATTCCTCAGTTACGCCTCAGCGCCATCGTTGATAGTTCGAAATACGTTGAAAGAGCTATCAATAACGTCAGTTCTTCAGCATTTTATGGCGGCTTGCTGGCGGTCATCATTTTGCAGATCTTTCTGGGTAACATCACCAGCACTCTTATAATTGCCGTGGCTATACCGGTTTCAATCATCGCTACCTTCGCTCTGATGTATTATTTCCAGTTCACCCTGAATATAATGTCTCTTGGCGGTCTGGCTCTTGGTATCGGTATGCTCGTCGATAACTCGATTGTCGTTCTCGAAAATATTTTTCGTTATCGTGAACAGGGTATGGCCATGGCAAAAGCCGCTGTCAAAGGCGCTTCTGAAGTCGCCATGCCGGTTCTGGCCAGCACTCTGACTACAGTCGTCATCTTTCTGCCACTGCTTTTTGTCGAGGGTATGACCGGGTTGATGTTCAAACAACTTGCTTATATCGTTTCTTTTTCGTTGCTGTGTTCGCTGGTAATATCTCTTACGGTTGTGCCGATGATGAGTTCGAGGTTTTTGAGAATGAGCTCGGCTGGTCAGTATGGGCTATTCCGAAGAATTTCTGAAGTTCTGATAGGTTTTATCGTTTCGGTGCATTCACGGGCCCTCGAGGCAGTATTGCACCACCGCAAAAAAACAATGTTCGCAATGGGAATCCTGATCGCTTTTTCGGTTGCGCTCGCCGGTGGTATTGGCACCGAGTTGATGCCTACGGCTGACGAAGGCGAAGTCAGGGCTACTATCGAACTCGAAGAAGGCACCCGTCTCAGCCTTGTTGAAAAAATATTCGTTATGGCCGAAGAGATTATTATAAAAAATGTTGCCGATGCTGAAACCGTTTTTGTTAACGTTGGCGGCGGCATGGGCGGCGGCGGAGGTGCTCTCAATTCAGGCCAGATAAGGGTTCCCCTCAGAGGAATACCTCAGCGTAAAAAAAGCAGCGCCCAGATTGCCGCTGAATTGCGCCAGAAACTCAGCGGTTTGCCTGGCGCCGAAGTCAGAACCAGAGCCGGTCAAGGCATGTTCATGATGCGCATGGGCAGTGGCGATGGCGATAAACTCGAAATGCAGATTCGTGGTTTCGATCTCAAGACTTCTGATGCTGTCGGCGTAGAGGTTGAGCGCCTGCTCAATACGATCGAGGGCGTAACCGACGTGAAGCTATCACGCGAAAAGGGTGTTCCTGAGCGTATTATTGTCATAGACAGAGCCAGGGCTGCTGACCAGAAGTTGACTATTTCAAAAATTTCCTCATTTCTTGAAACAATGATGGCAGGCTCGAGCGCAGGCAATCTGCGTGATGGCGGTGACGAATTTCGTATTCTGGTCAAGGCTAGAAATGCTGAATTTATGAAACTTGAAGAAGTTTTGAACATGAGTGTCACCAATTCTGCCGGTCAGCAGGTGATGCTGCGTAACGTGGCTCATGTCGAAGAACACCTGGGCCCGACGCTTATCGAGCGGCGCGACCAGGAAAGAGTTCTCGGAGTTTCCGCTAACGTCGAAGATCGTCCGCTTGGCTTCGTTATCTCAGAAGTGCAGGAAAAATTGCGCGAGATACCTTTACCCGGAAACTTCAGTATCGTTATGACCGGCGACTACGAAGAGCAGCAGAAGTCTTTTCGCGAGCTGCTCTTCAGCTTTGTTCTGGCTCTGGTTCTTGTTTATATGGTAATGGCAGTGCAATATGAATCTCTTTATGATCCCGTGATCGTAATGATTACCGTACCTCTGGCTATAATAGGTGTTGTTCCGCTTCTTTACATCACCGGGACTACATTCAACATTCAGTCGTTCATTGGTTGTATCATGCTCGGTGGTATCGTCGTCAACAACTCGATTCTGCTTGTAGACCACATAAACCTTCGTCGTGAAACAGAACCGGATCTTCTCAAAGCCGTTACTTCTGCTGCCCGCGACCGTTGTCGTCCGATTTTGATGACTGCTTTGACTACGAGTCTTGGTATGATGCCTCTGGCTATTGGCCTTGGCGAAGGTGGCGAAATGCAGGCTCCAATGGCTAGAGCCGTTATTGGTGGGCTTGTCGGGGCAATATTCGTTACTCTGTTGATCATTCCAATCATTTATGTCGAGTTCGACCTGGCTTTTCGTGGCAAAAGTCGTGACTCTAATTCTTCTGCAGAGGAAACCGCTGAAAATGTCTAAAACCGGAATTTTTAATAAAATTACCATTGCGATTGTGGCTGTAGTTATTTCTGGCTCATTTTTTCCGGGTGCTCTGGCAGAAGAGACTGCCGGGCTGGAAGTTGCTGCAGATGTTGCAGGTGCCGGCCAGAGCGGCTGCAAAACTTTTGGGGCCTTTAATATTTTCGTTAATTCTGGCGCTTCGCTGACCCTTTCCCTCGAAGACGCTATAACTTCAGCGATCAGTCAGAATGTTGCTCTACAGATCGAACGCATAAAACCAGAAGTGGCACGCACGGTTATTGCAAAAGAGCGGGCCCGCTTCGATACGGCAATCAGTGCCGAGGTCTCTGCCGGCGAACGTGACAGTCGCAATCTGACTCAGCAAAAAACGCTCAATAAAAGCATTGTTAATTATACCGGCGCGGTGGTCGGCATCGAAAAGCTCTCGCCATCTGGCACCCGCAGCGGTATCGAGTTGAGCGTCGATCGCAGCCGTTCAGCCAGCACCGACAGTCTTTTTTCCACCAGACTGGGTCTCAGTCTGCAACATCCGTTGCGTCGCGGCGCCGGTCGTGAAGTGAACCTGGTTTCGCTGCGCCAGGCCGAAATTGCCCATGAATGGTCTGAATACGAATTGAAGGTTTTTTTGCTTGATTTTATTGCGCAAGTCGAGCATCAGTATTGGCAATATTATCTTGGTCTTAAACAGCTTGAAATCGTCAGGGAATCACAGGATCTCGCCCGCCAGCAACTCGATGAGACCAGAAAGCGCATAGAAGCCGGCAGTATTGCTGAATCTGAAGAGGCTGCTGCCGAGGCCGAAGTTGCTTTGCGCACCGAAGATCTCATAAATGCCGAAAGCGAAGCCGTTTCGCGGGCAATTTCGTTGCTGCGTTCGGTTAACCCCGATTCAGCATCGTTTTGGCAGGTCAGGCCTGAACTCAGTGACGAACCAGTTTTGACCAGGTCTGAACGCCAGTCGCTCACAGAACATATCGAGATTGCGCTTGAATTACGCCCTGAACTGAAACAGGCGCGTCTGCAGCTTGCAAGTGATGAGTTGCAGGTTATTGCCAGTCGTAACGGCCTGCTGCCACGCCTGGATTTTTTCATGAACCTCGGGAAAACCGGCTATGCAACGTCTTTTTCAGGCTCGAATCCGCGCCTGGGCCAGGATGGCGCCTACGACATCTCAGCCGGCCTCACCTACGATATCGTGCGTGACCGCCGCGCTGCCCGAGCCGAGGTTGCCCGTTCCCGTGCCAGCGTCACCATGCGTCGTGATGCAATGCTGAATCTCGAGCAGTTGATCAAGGAAGACGTGATCAAAGCTTATATTGAAGTCGAAAGAACTTTGCAGCAGATGACTGCGACTGCTGCAACTTCTCAGAAACAGCTCGAAAAATTGCGTGTTGAAGAAGTGAAGTTTAATGTCGGCAAAACTACAGCTTTTCAGGTTGCGCAGGCTCAGCGCGACCTCACCGCTGCTCGTATTGCCGAAGTTCGTGCTGCCGTCGGCTATACTTCTGCAATTATAGATCTGTTGCGTGCTGATGGCTCTCTTCTCGTTCGCAATGGCATCATTTCGACAGAAAAAAACTGAAGCCAGAATTTTCGAAAAAAAATAAACTTTTCTGGCAGGTTGTCGTATAATTGCCTGCATAAATAGTTTTTACCAAGTCGAGATGTACACGGTGGGTTTTATGATTGGAAATAGGTCTTCGTGCTCCTTTGTGCCCGGCGAATGCGTTTTTTTGCAGGGTGATGTCGTTAAATCTTTCTATAAGGTCACGTCGGGCCGTTTCGCCAGAGTATACACCGACAAACCGGTTAAAGAACTCGGCGTGAAGCATATTCTCAACGAATCGGAGCTTGTCGGTATAGTTTCACACCATGAGCTCTTCGGGGAAATAGACGCCCTGCGCGGCCAGCCGCAGACTTTTTCGGTGTTTGCTCTCGATCACTCATCGGTTATGTCGATACCGGCAAATGACCATGAACAGCTCAAAGACTACATTGTGACCGATCCCAAAATCGGGGTCAGAGCCTGCGTCTCTTTTGCCCGCTACATGAAGCGTTTTTTTGAGCACTTTGCCGCAGTTGCCAAAGAAGAAGTCGAAATCGACGCTTTTTTGCGTATGACCGCCCGCGACTACATGGCAGGCATGAATGAAGTCGCTAACGCTGTTCGCCCGGCCATTAACGATCCCGATCTGCTCCGGGGAAGAAGCCACGCCGCTTACGAAGTGGCCCGACTCGTCGTCCAGCAGTCGGATGCCGGTCTGTCAGCTTCTGTCAATGCTTCGGTGAGCTGCAATGTTCTCGGGCACGTCAGCCGCGATGCTAAAATGCAAAACTTCAAGGCCGGCACGCTTCTTTGTAAAACTGGCACACTCGGTGACAAACTTTTTATCGTAGTCAGCGGTGCCGCTGAGGTGGTAACGGAAGGCGCTAACCCAAATATCCGCATCGATCAGCCTGGTAGTGTCGTTGGTGAAACCGCCGTTTTTCTCAATCTCGACCAGGCTGCTCCTGATATGCGCAGAACTTACGATGTGATCTGCGCTACAGATGTCACTGCCATTGTCGTTCACCTGCATCAGGTTGAAGAATTCTTTACCCGTCGCCCCGAGATAATGACGAAAATGCTTGCGGCAATGGTAGAGCGCTCTGAAACCACCAGAAAACTTTGCGAAAGCTCTGAATCCCGCCTGAAAACAATGCTGTTCGAACAGCTTGGCGTACTTCTTGAAGGTATGAACAGCATGGCTCGCAACTTAAGCACTCGCCACGACAAAGTTAACCTGCTGCGCCCGGCAGCGTTTTACTCGCAACGGGCCCGAGCCGTTTACAACCGCTTCAAAACCGCCCTTGAAATTCTTGAAGCAGGCAACAAAGTCAAAGCTTGAACGCTGGTTCAGGCCCGGTCTGGTCACCCGTTTGCAGAACAGCGATGTAGTTGGTTACCCCGCGAAAATATTCGCAGTCTTCATAATATTGTTTTATCGGTAACAGCTGCCCTGCAGGTAATATGCGGTATATGACGTAGCCCAGCGGTGTCAGCAGATCCCAGAAGTCATGAAAAAATGTGCGCGAATTCAGGTTGCCAGAACCGAACTCAAAAGATAGCGCTTTTATTGTGCCGCTTTTCATGGATTTTTCAGCTCCGCGCAGTACTGCAAGCTCGTGCCCCTCGACATCTATTTTGACAAAATCCACCTGCGACAGCTTTCGTTCTTCTATGAATTGATCGAGAGTTACGATGTTCACCTTTATGCTGTCGAACTCATAATCGGCAAAGTAGCTGTCGCGGCGTTTGTGAAACGATGCTATGCCTGAATCTGCATTACTGACGAACAGCTCGAGATTTTCGTCGGGTGTGGCTCCAACTGCACATGGAATAAGAACTGTGCCAGGTATGTTCTTTTCGAGAATGCTTTTTTGGCATGCGGGTTGAGGTTCGAACATGAATATTTTAGCCAGACCGTAATTCTGCTGCATCCTCGCCGACCACTCACCCTGATTGGCGCCAACATCGAGAATTACCGGCTCGACATCGCGAATTGCCCATCTGGCAGCGCTGATTTCCGCGTTCATTGCCCAGCCGGTGCCGGCCCCTTTCCCCAGAAGAATGCACCAGTAAGCTTCGATTGTTCGAGAAAGTCTCTCGGTAAGCGGATTAGCTACTATCAGACTGAGTGGCGGCGCCATTATTTTTGCAATTTTGTTGAGAAGACCGGGGGCGTTTAATTTCATACTTCCTCTTTGCTGTTTGCCGCTTCAGGTGAAGAGACTGCTTGCGAACGGCCAAGAATCATGAGGCTGAAGTCGTCCTGGGGCGGCTGGTTCTGGCGCCACAATTTGTTTGCCAGCATTATTCTGTCGTAATAGTGCTGACTGCCATCGCAATGGTTCTCGAGCAGCATGTCTTTGAAACGATCGTAGCCGAGTTCTTCGCCACTGTCATTTCGCGATTCCACCAGGCCATCTGTGTAAAGCACCAGCGAATCACCCTGTTCAAGGTTGATTTCGCAGCTGTTGAACTTGCTGTTTTTAAAAGAGCCCAGTGCCACGCCGGGCAATGATATTTCTTCGATACTGCCACTGGCCCTGACAACAAACGGGTTGCAGCCACCAGCATTCGAATAGGTCACAGTATGCTCTCTGATGTTTACCATAATATATTGGAGAGTCATGATTTTTTTCTGTTTTTTGGTTTTAGTGCGGTAAATCAGGCTGTGCAGTCTTGCCATAAGTTCTGTCGGCTTGTCGAGAACATCGTTGGAGTTCAGCATGGCAGATTTAGCCATTGCCATGATCATTGCCGCTCCGACACCGTGCCCGGCCACATCGCCCAGAATCATGATGAATCTGTCAGGGTCGAGCTGTATGACGTCGAGGTAGTCGCCGCCGAGGTCGGCCATGGTCAGAGTTTTGCTGAAGAGGTCGTATTGCCCCGTTTCTATTTGCTGTCTGGGAAAAAGCTGCTGCTGGACGTCTCGGGCCAGGCTCATTTCTTCAAGGTCGGCGAGTGCGCTGTTGAAGACCCGCGACATTTTGCCGAACTCGTCTTTACCAAGTTCGGGTATTCTAAAAGCGAAATCGCGGTGTCTGATGGCTTCGGTGCCGGCTTGAAGCAGAGATACCGGCTTTAAAAGCGTCTGTACAAAGAGCAGGGTGATCCCGGCAACCAGAAGAATGTTGATCAGCATTGTCGCAAGAAGCTGCTGGCGCTCCTGACCCAGGGCGCGATCTATTTCTTCTACCGGGCACAGGGCAACAAGAGATATATCAGATATTATCCGGCTGATAAATCCTGTCGCAATCCATGTTTTGCCGCTAAGCTTGATCAATTCAGCTGATGGTTGCGGAAAATAGGTCTGTCTGGAGAAAAGATTTCTGAATTGCTGTTGTTCTGAAAACTGGCCGAGCTTAAGGTTCTTGAGGGTGTTGTCGGGGGCGTAAACAACTTTGAAACCGTGGTAGTTCCCCTGCAGAAGCGAGTTTTTTGCGCTCATGAAATTGCGGGCATGAATGCCGAGATTGAAGTGAAACATGAAGAGGTAGTCTGCAAAATTTTCGGGGTTGAAAGAGAGAAAATGCATGAAAGTCGGGTGTTTTTCACTGCCCATGCCCAGATTTTCTACTCTGTCGAGCAACTTGAGAAAGCGATGAAACGTTGCGCCGATTTTTGTCTGAAAAATTGCCTCGATAATGAGCTCAACTTCTGTAAGAACCTGTTCTGCCAGACTGGTGCCATTGAAAAAAGCTATAAAAGCTGCGCCGCATTTACACATTGTCTGATTGAGCTTGATGCGGTCGAGATGATTTACGTCAGTTCCTTCTACCAGTTTCTTCGGTTCCTGGCCGTCTTCTGCAAGCAAAGCCGACCATTCTTTGCCCAGGAATGCCACATCGCTGATAGTTGGGTAAGTGTTGCTCGCAACTATCATGAATTTGCCGGCCACACTCTCCATTTTTTTTCTGAATTCAACGGTGTTTTCGATAGATAATGGCTCTTTCTCAATTACTTTGCCAAGCTGTTGAATGTTATCTATCGCAAAATTCTTTATTTTGTGGGTCTCTGCAACAAATTCGGCTTCGACCTGCTTCAAGAAGTTGATGGCATCGACGCGCCGCTCTTCGATGAGAACCTGCCTCTTTTGTTCGAGATACTGATGACCGAGAATTCCTAAAATCAGTAATGGCAGCAGGTTTGAACAGGTTATGATGCCGCCGACGACATATTTGATGCTGACAGCGGCTTTCAATCTTCCGTGTTGAACTTCTGCCAGAATCAGAGCCCAGATAAAGGCCGTGAATATCGCAAACAGCATAGTATCACGCATCGGAGAACGGTAATTGAATTTATCACTGAAAATGCAGAAAAAAAGGTTCTCTCCGATGTATCTGCCTGTATGAAAACTTGTGGCATCCTGATGTATGACTGGCGCCCTGGTGGAAAAATCCCGGCGCATGTTGATTACCTGATCGCGGGTCAGCCCTGGCCTGCTGCTAAAGAAAAAACCGTCTTTGATTATGGCAATCTGAGTGTTTTCAGGGGCAAAAGATTTTATAAATGCTTTGATTCCCTGATTTTTTTGCTCTATACCGGTCGGGAAAACGACCATAGCTCCATAATTGCTGTTAAAATCAGCCCAGAAGCTTCCGGCTGGCCTGAAAAACGAAAGTTCATTCAAAGCCGGGTTTGTTTTAAAAGTGGCCTGCTGGTGGGTTTTGGTTTGCATGTGCTCCCCAAGAACCGCTCTTATAAAAGAGTCTTCTTTTGTGCTCAATTCTAGAAACCATGTTTTGGCTGTTCTGCGCATGATTGCGCCGACCTTTTCCCATATTTTGTCGGGGTGGCGGCTTGCAAGAGTTTTTGCAAGAACCCGATTTTTTTTGTTCCACAAAATCCAGCTTATTTTCTGTTCGTGCTTTTCTGCCAGTTTTCTGAGACTCTGCTCGAATTCAAAGGCGTTTTTGCTGAGAGAAAAACTGTGATTGAGCTGATGGCACCAGAATTCTCCATTTTTTGCAGCAAGTTGCAGCTGATGGGCAGCGTTGTCGGCAAGGCTGCTCAAGTTGGTCAGCCGATCGGCGTTGGCTTTTTCCGCTATAAAACTTCTGGTAAGCCAGAAAGACGTAACGGGCAGTAAAAATCCGACAAACACCATGGCCAGGGCAAACATGAATTGCGAATTTTGTCTGTTGTTTTTCATATCAGTTTTCCTTGCGCCTTATAAGCACAAAAGTTATGTCGTCCTGCTGTGAAGCGGCCCACTTTTCGTAGCCCTTGAACAGATTTGATATAAAAACTTCCAGATCCTGGTGGTGAGAATTTATTATCAGGTCATTGAAGCCTGTTACACCCAGTGTTTCTTCGTTTTTGTCGAGACACTCGAGTATGCCGTCTGAATACAGAATCATCGTTTCGCCCGGGTTGAGTGTGGCAGAAACACCCGAAAAATTGCGCCGGGCCAGAAAGCCGAATGGTAAAGACTGATTGATCAGAGGCGTGACCGTATCGCCGTTTCTGCTGACTGTCAGAGGTGGGCAATGGCCGCCATTGAAAAAGCTCAGGCTGTTGTCACTTGCAATGTGAATGATCTGCCCGGTCATCATTGTGCTGATCTCAGCCTTTCTCAGGGTGCAGAAGGTCTTGTTCAGCCCCTCCATCACGTCGGCCGGGTTTACTACTCCGGTATTTTTCATGAGCAATACGCTTTTCGCCATCGCCATCAGCAGAGCGGCCTGAACTCCGTGACCGGCCACGTCTGCCATCAGAATCGTCAGATTGTTGGCGCCGTCGATAACATAGTCATAATAGTCGCCACCCATGCTGGTCATAGCTCTGGTTCTTGCCAGAACCTGAAAATTGCCGAAATCGAGTTGTTCCTGGGGAAGAAGGCTTTCCTGGACTGTTTGTGCTATTTCGAGGTCTTGAAGATTTTCGAGAGTTTTATCGATCGATTCCCCCAGTTTGCCGAACTCATTGTCAAAGGGCAATTCGACACGAAAGGAGTAGTTGCGGTTTTTTACCATTTCGACGCCGGTGGCAAGAGCGTTGATCGGTGCTATCAGATAGTAACGCAACAGGCTGAAAAGGCTGAGGGTCATTACCAGACCCAGCCCCGCCAGCAGCAGGATGCTGTGTCGCAATTTATCCATCTGCTTTTGAATTTCGCTGCCATCCATCAGTATGGCCATCACCGTCGAACTGAGGTTTGTGCCGGCCTGCCCGAAAGCCAGAAAAGTCTGACCGTTTTCGCTGCTGATCATCTGTTGAGAAGTGCCATTTTGACCGACTTTTGCAAAAAAGGGCTGTAGTGCCTGAATTTCTGCAATCTGCGGGTAAGCTTTTCCTGAATCGGGAAGCCAGAACAACAAACGTTTGCCGTTCCCGATTTCGGCAGTATCGACAATCATTTTCAGATAGTCGTAGTGAACCTGCTTTTCTTGCCAGAAAACCTGTATGAGATTCGTGAATCTTTTGCTTTCAGGCTCTCTTAAAGTGTTGAGATATGAAAAAAAAGTGTTGTTGTTAAGAGCAAAGAGCATGAGGCGGCGATAGTTGTTTATAAAACTGAGGGCAAAACCGCTGGCAACGCTTTGGTTTGGGTTATACAGCTTGTCTGCTTTGGAGTTGAGATAATTTATAAGCTCACCTGCTGCGGTTTTTCTCAAAAAATCATCTTTGATGGTAACCGTGTAGGCGCCCTTCAAAATGTCTTTGCCAGTGTCGTCCGTAACGATGAACGTATCTGGGGCGAATTTTTTCTGAACCAGTGCTGCGGCTGATGCAAGTAAGTTTTCGTCGAGACTGCCGATGCCGCGAAAAATATCGTCGAGAGTCTGGTTGAGCGCCGTTCCCTTGTCATATAAAAAACTTTTGAACTGGTTGTCTATCGAGGTAAGCGTCTGAAAAGCCTGAACAGCGTTGTCGGCCACGATCTGGCTTTCTTTTTGCTTCAGAAAGTCGAGGCCGATGACAGTGAACATCAGCGACGGAATAAACACAATGTAGGCAAAAATCAGAATCAGCCTGGTTTTGACTGAGTGCAGGGGGTTCTCATGCACCAGAAAATAGCAGTAAAGAACAAAAGAAACAAGAATCAGAGCGATTACAAGAAGGGCAAAAAAATGCCCGGCGTTAAAACTGCCCGTTTCGATGGCTTCTTTTTTCATGACTGCGGCAGCCCACCATCGCTGATTGAGTTTCTGAAAATTGTAATAATCACCTTCTGATTCAAGCTGCTCGGCAGCGGCGAGCTGGCGAAACTTGCCAAAATTGATCAGCAGTCTGCTTTGCAGGTTTTCAGATATGGGTGGGGTAATTTTCTGTTCTTTTTCGTCAAGAAGGAAAAACTGCACGCCAGCGATTTTGCCGGCAAGCTGGCGGTTCAGATACGTCGGTCCGGCCAGTTTCCCGCGCCCGGCTGCTGCAATAAAAACCAGAACCGAAAATTCACTGTCTGAATGATACCAGCCCAGAGCTCGATCGCCCCGGGCATGCATCTGAAAACAGCGTGCCGAGCTGTCGTTCAGAAATGGAGCTGTCAGCTCTTCGACCGTGACAAACGGGCCGAGAAACTGGCGCATCATGCGCAGTTCCCGGTCGTGTTTCTCTGAAAAACCTGTCTCTGAATGCTTGCCTGCGGTCGTTTCTTTTTTTATGGTGTTAAGAAAGATATTCAGTTTTTTGGCAAGGAAACTGAACCGTGTCTCGTCTGATAAAGAATTGATTGGGTTGCCTTTTTTGTCCCAGAACATGAAGGTGAATATGTTGGGATAAGCTTTTTGCAGCTCGTCTCGTTTTTTTTCAGCTGCTGCGTGATGTTGTTCGAAACGTGGCTTGAAGCAATTTTTTTTTGCAGCAACAGATGAAAAAAGCGTTCATCTTCCGCGTATTCGCCGAATTTCAGCAGTTGTTTGCCGGCCTGATCGAACAGTTCAGCGCGGCGATCAGAAAATTCAAGCGTAAAAAAACGCTCCATTCCGGCGTAGAGCATGATGAACGGAAAGGCGAGCAGACAAAAATAAAGCGCAGCTCTCGTAATCGAGTATTCTGTGCCGTTTACAGACTTTGCAGAAAAACTCATGTTCTGCATTATAAACAAAAGCTAACCTTATCTCAAAGAAGAATTATAAAGACAATTCATCTGAATCATGCATATTTCAACCATTGCGAATAAGGTTGGGAAAAGCATTGAATCAAGTAAATCAGCAGGCCGCTGACGGGGATTATCGCTTTAGTTACTGAAGTCAGTGTGTTATTATGTATGTAGCACCGATTTGTCCAGATTGCGGGTGCTTAAAAAATACAGCTAAAAAGGGGCTTTTATGCTTGAACAAGAAATGGTTTTTGGAAAATTTCTGAGAGAACGCAGAACCAGATTGAGTTTAACGACCGCTCAACTTGCTGCCGGGGTTGGCTACCAGAATATCAACAAAGGAATTCGCAGAATAACTGCTGTTGAAAACGGTGAATATAGAGCCAGAGTTGACTGCAAAAATCATGGCATACCTGGGAGTGACATCAGAAGACCGCCACAATTGCCTTGAACAGGAGGCCTTGTATCGCCGGCGGTTAATAGAAAAACTGCCAAAATTCAAACCGGTTCTTATCTGGAGAGCTATGGCCTGCATTTACCTGCCGGTTGAACTGCCAGAAAATATTATCGACCAGCATGATCTGCTTGCTTACGCTGCGGAACTGGCCAGAACCAGAAACAGTAACTGTTGTTTAAAACTCGGTTATGACCTCAGATATTGGATCAGCAAAAACGGAGAGATTGGCAAGGCTGATAGAAGAATGGAAAACATGCCGAAAGCCAGGCCAGATATAGGATTACTGCTTGCTGATAGCTGAAAAAATTAACTTCAAAGTTCTCTATTGAATTGTCTGCATAGCTCGAAATGCTTATGAACATAGAAAAGAGGATATTAATGGATATACGGGAAGAGGCAGGTAAAGGACTTGTATTCATAAATGGCCTGGCGATCTGCGCGTTTATTGATGAAGGTTTATGTCAGAAATGCCATAAAAACAAGATTTACAGCTACGAGTTTGACGCATATTTTTGTATTCATTGCGACGAATGGCTGGAAAAGCCATGCCAGGACCCGGATTGTCGCCATTGCCCGAAAAGACCGGCAAAGCCATCGACTCTGCTGGAGACTCCCGAAGATCCTGATGACCCGATATTCATGCACACAGAAAAGCAACCCGGCACAGTGTGTGGGCAGCTTGAACTGGACGTTATTGTGACATCGAGCGAGCCAGACAAAGATCTTGAAATATCTTAACAGCTTGAGCTTGTTATGCGATATTCGGCTGCTTAAAAAGCGACTGGCAGAAACACTGTCCGACGAAAAAAACAGCGACACGGGGCTTTGTTTCTATCAGGCCTTTGAAAAGGCATCGATAAAAACAAAATTATCGTTGTTGAGAAGCTTTTCTCCGCTGAATCTGTATGCCGCCAGCCTTTTTGTAATCAAGCTTTTTTAACAGGGCTTCGAGTTCATCGGCATGGCCGTGAATATCACCAATAAAATCGAACATGCTTATCAAACGTCTATTAAATCGACGTCTACATCGCCGATTTCGATATTTCGGTTGCCCGAAATAAAAGAAGCAGAGCAACCCCACGGCCCGCCGATGTCAATCCTGATCGAAGCTCCGCTCGGGCAGCAGTCGGCGTTCACCTCGTCCGTGGTCTTGCCGCTGGCCAGTTCGAGATATTTTGCTGTGGTCTTTTCGTCGAATGTAATGACAAGCTTCTGTTTCATGTGTTCCTCCCGTAAGTTTTGCTTCATATATGCTGTTAAAAAATATCAGCAAGCAATTTATAGCATTCTACTCCAAACACCCCGCTATTGTAAAATCACCGACCCGACCCGACCCGAGTCAGAGCTAGGCCAACAGTTGCCTTGCAGTCCGCCCGTCTTTGTCAACTTTTTGTCAACAATTATTCGAATGAAATGATCTTTTTTTGCCAGGAGCAGCAGTCAGCTCAAGCTGCTTTAGCAGCTTTTTTCCGTGTCTGGCGAACCAGTTTCGCCAGGTATTTCAGGGCTTCATTAACGGACTTTGAATCGGGAAAAAGTTCCG
>JAKQQP010000181.1 GCA_029564115.1 Candidatus Rifleibacteriota bacterium
TGCAGCCGGTAACCGCCATTTCGATTCTGGGCTTCAACCTCTTCAAACGGTCAGAACGCATTCAGGAAATTTTTAACCTTATCAACCAGGAAGGCACCATCAAGCTCGACAAAACGCTGGAACTGCATTATCTCGATTTAACCAGATTCAACAAGGACAAGCCGAGAAGTTGCCGCACCCGGTTTGAAAAATGGCTGCATGTATTAAAATTCGGGCATCTGTATGGTAAAATGGAAACCGAACTCGATGAAGAGTTGCAAACCGAAGAAGGAGTCTCTGATATGGTCAGTGAATTAAAGAAAATCAACGCCGACGCCGAAAAGCGCCAGTTGATGGAAGCCCGCGAGAAAAACCGCGATGCCCTGAAAATCATCAAAGGCGATTCCTTCACCCGCGGCCACAAAAGAGGCCACAAAAAAGGCAAAATTGAAGGTAAAATTGAAGGCAAGATCGAAGGCAAGGCTGAGGTAGCATTGAGAATGCACGCCGCCGGCCTGTCTGATCAGGAAATCAGCGATTTCACCGGTTTTACCACTGCCGAACTGCAGAAACTATTCTCTCGCCGGTAACCCAAACCATCATCGTCGAAAACGCCGCCGATGAATTTAAAAAGCCCGCCGGCAACGACTGTGCAGGCGGGCTCTCGTAAATGCGATTAAGAAGCGGTTTCAGGAAAAAAGGGAGCGAAGCCGTTTGGTGCCCTGACCGATCAGTGATGCACCGCTTGACCAGATGTCTGCGACCACTTTGCCCGCCGAGCCGGCACTGCTGGTGATATTGCCGCCGACAATGGCCGCACCGCCGCTGATGCGGTTCCATAAGCCGCCCTGGTTCCAGCGTTCCTGACCCCAGTTGCTCATATCTCTGCCGGAATTCTTCGCAAAGTTCGAAGCGACGCCAACAATCGCGCCGGGCAGACCAAGAATCAACTTGGTGGCGCCACCGATAGTCTGAGTGACCGAGCGGTTGTTCCAGCCGTTTACGACATCATTGATGCCGGATGCCATGTTGTCTTCGGTCGCGGTTTCAAAGGTTCCGGGGTAGGGGCTCGAGGTCGGCTCACAGGTGCCATTATTGTCGATAAGGACGTTTGAATAGCTCACCAGACCACCGAGAACGCTTTTTCCGAATGGTTTGTTCCAGGAAGTTATGAATTTGTCGATCGGCATGGTGTGCGGGCCTTCGTCGCCCCAGTATGAATCGCGCATGCGCATCGAGACGACATTGCCATTTGCGTCTGTGTCATAACCAGTTATACAAACCCAGTGGGGCACGCCGCCGCTCGATTCAACCAGAACGATCACTGGTTTTCCTTCATCTATTCTTCTGGTAATGTCTTTAATGCCGGCGCGGTTTTTCATGCGTGCATCGATGCCGTTCGCGCGCAGATATTCAGCAATCGTCGGAGGTGCAGTGAAAATGCCTCTCGGGTTGGATTCCTGGTAAACCTTCTGCGGGTCAGCTTCGATACCCATGCCTTTCAGAAGCGTGCTCATCGCAAACTGGCCGCAGTAGTTGTCGCCGTCAATATTGATATCAAGGCTGTCGTAGCCATTAAGATGGTGCTCTCTGGCATTCTCGGCTCTGGTGACGCTGCGCTGGCCTTTCCAGGGGCCGAGGGTGCGGTAGATACGGCTCAGGTCTTTTATGAGTGAAGGCTCTTCGGTTGCTGAGTTCGCGACAGCGGTTTCATCAGATGCTGGCGTTGCCGTTGTCTCGACAGGCTTGCTTTCGCCTTTCACCGGCATGGTCACCTGATCTACGGCAAATGGGTTCGCGTGGGCTATTGAAAAGGCGCAAAGAAACAAAGCGATCATCAGCAGAAATGAAAACTTTCTGAACATACTGCCACCTCCGGCATTTTTTACCATTATACCCGGAACAGGCCAGAAAAGTTTATCGAGTATTTACAAATTCAAAAGTTGCCGCACCCGGTTTGAAAAATGGCTGCATGTCTTAAAATT